>JAZUSL010000022.1:0-3408 GCA_045606705.1 Bacteroidales bacterium | reverse complement strand
AGCGACGGCTACGATGCCCATGATTTTGTCATTTTTAAAGATTTTGTCCATTTCTTCAATTTTTTAATTCGTTAATAAATATGTAATTCAGACCGCAAATATATCACGGCGCATCTCGGAGGGTTACGGTTCAGATAGGATCATGCTCGATTTTGTAGGATTTTATTCGATTTTGCAGTATTATGAATTAAAAAAGAAATCCCAGAGCTGGGAACTCCGGGACTTCAAGAAAGTTAAAACAAAATTAATAAACTAAAAACTATTTATATGAAAAGAAAATTATTCCAATTTCTCTAATATTATCTTCACCTGGTGCGGCGAGTATATGTTGCCTATGCGCGGTCCTATCTCTTTCTCGAAAGGTCTCAGCCATTTCTTCACCGTGCTGACAGATACGTTCCATCTGTCGGCGAGTTCTTTCAATGTCATTGCTTTTGGTTCCATCGCTTGTTATATGTTCTTTATTATCATAAAATAATGCTTGTTGGTTTGCGCCTGGGCGTTTACCTCGTTCACTGTCTTCTCCAAAGCTTCATAGTTCATCACGTCGTCTTTGCGTTTCTTCGGGTTGTCGGTGGTGGCGAAGACGACAAAGTCGGTGGCGAAGGCGTAGAACACCGGCGGTATGGTGGTGAAGCCATGGCCGCAACAGGCGAAATCGACGTCTTTCTGACGCAAGGCTAAAAGGAACTGCTCCATATAGACGCGGTCGCCTGGACGGATGTACGCCTTGCAGTCGTCGAAGATGAGGAAACCGTTGACGAAATTGTTCTTGATGTTTTCGAGTATCTCCTTTTCTCCGTGACAGATAATGCGTCGTGCGCCTCTGTACTTCCTGATTCTTTCAGGATAGTTGGGATGCACAAAAGGTATGTCCTCCCACTCGTTTTCGTGCGGCGTGACTATAAGGGCGCGCCGTCCGTTGGAAAGCGCGGCACGCAGTATCTTGCGCAAGACTGTTGTCTTGCCAGTTCCAGGTTTTCCAACGAACACCATCTTAAACACCTCACGCGTCGGTTCTTCCTGCTGCTTCGGTCTTTTCGGCTGTTGCTTTTCTTGCTGCTTCGGCAGCTTCGTAAGCTCTGATTCTTGCGATTTCATCTTGTAACTGTCTCATTCGTTCATCTTGCAATGCCTGTTTCTTCTCTATCTCCATGAGTCGCCTGTCGTTGAAGGCCTCTTTAGCCAAAGGACCGTAAACGATGGCGTAGAGTATGGCGAGCTGCCATCCTGGAGAGAACTCCCATTGTTTGTCTTCGGCTATGTCGCCCCACGCTTCAGCTATGTCTTCAAGGTCTTTCTCGTCGGCTTTGTATTCCTTGCCACTGTCTTTGGCGATGAGGTTAGAAGCCACGAAGTTAAATCCTGTGTCGATCACCCGCGCTATACGTTCACCTGTACGGTGGGCGCGTTCCAGCGATACGGTTCTTGTCTCCGACGCTTCAGGAGTCCACACGCTTGAGAAGTCGGCTGATGTAGTCTCCCGATCAGGATCGATGAGTGACGCGTCGAGGTCTGATGACGCCTCAGGTTGCAATTCGTAATACGACTGGCGTTGTGTCTTTGTCCCAAACTGTCCTGTAATGTCGTCGAGAGTTATCATATTTTCGTCGGGTTTCTTTCCCGTCAAGTCATCTAAGGTTGCCATCTTTAACAAAATTTAATACGTTATCGACAAAATCTTTCAATGTCTGCTGGCTTACTATGGTCATGTTGAGACTTTCATCAAGACGTATCACATTGACCATATATCCGTTGATTCCTTCTATGAGGAGTACCGCGGCGCGTTCACCGTCTTTCACTTCCACCTCCGCCAGCTTCTGCGAGATGACAAGCTCCAATTTCTCAGGCAAAGCCTTGAACATTGACGACGGAACCATTTTTAATATCTGCTCTATCATAATTTTGATTTTTTTACTGATTTTTAAACTTTTAATAATCGATTTCAACTTTGTTGATATTCTTCCGGATGTTCCTTCTTATATGCGTTCAGCACTTTCTCTATTTCGGAAGTCGTAACAACGTAAGGAAGATTGTTTGAGCGCGGGTTCTGGAGGTCTTTCAGGAAGAGATCGACAAGAACGTAGCCCGGTGTGATTTCGGTTTTCTTCTCCTTGCTGATATGTTCGGCCATCTTCTTGAGGAAATAGAACGGAACGGGATGCACCTCCACCTCGAAGATGTTTTCAGGGCGGTTGGCTTTAGCCTCTGTCTGATGTTCGGCTGCTTCTTCAAGAGTTTTGATTTGTTCCTGAGCCTTGTCGAGCTCCATCTGGAGACGCTGCGCCGACATAGCCGATTCATTGCCGTCGTTGAGAGTGTTTTCAAGCTGCTGCTTCAATGTTGCAATTTCCTGATTCTGTGACTCGATTCTTGTTTCCGATTCAGCATTTCTCGTTTCCAATTCCTTTATTTTGGAAATGAGTTCCGGATTATCGACAACCACTTTCTTAGGGTTCTCGAAGAAGTCCATGAGAGCGGTAAGCGTGGTACGGTCAGAAGTAACGCCGTCCATTTCAGATCCTAAACGCTTGAAGCGGTCTATTTCTTCCTGATACATTTTAATTGAGAATGGTTTGCATACTTCTCTTTTGTTGATGTTTGTTTCGTCTGTCATAATATTATTGTTTAAGGTTAATTATTTTTTTACTGATTTCTAAACTTTTATATCAATTTATTTGTATATTTGCAAGAGGTTTTCCATACAGCGTAGGAAACGAAAGATTGTTAGCGTCGATGTTTTTAACAATGCCTGAATAAAGAAGCCCATTTATTTGGGCTTTTTTATTATATCAAAAGCCGTTAACAACCAATTTCTATTCTTTTCAATAGCCACTACAAACCTAAATGTATCACTCTCATACACTCTTTTTTGAGAATCCGACTTCTTCAAATTGTAATTGCCATGCTCTATTATTATTGAGATAAATGTTGAGATGTCATATCCGAGTTTATTTATATCAGTCTCATGCTTGTCAATTATATGCGAAAGACCGAAACCTTTGTGTTTTACTTTGTCTGTAATTTCACCCCATACAATATTGATAAAACCAATATCATCCCGATAAAAAACATTCTTACATTCTCCTGCCTTTTTCTTGCGAAGAAATTTTATTGCCTCGATCGGCTTCCTTTCAAATTGTTCATATATAGGACCGTATTTTCCTATTTCTACTTTCTTACTACTCATACCTTTCACCTTTCAATTTTCAATATTCATAAATCATGATGTTATGTGGTGCACGCCTGTTGCCGCCAAAATAGAGGCCGCAACCGAAGACTGGTTTGTCGGGTAAAGACACGATTCTGGTGATGCTGTTATAGTAGCGTCCACCGACATGTAATATCAAACTGTTGTCATGACGGTCATATAAAAGATCTATAGTACAGATGCTGTTAATAGGAACA
>JAZUSL010000021.1:0-7085 GCA_045606705.1 Bacteroidales bacterium | reverse complement strand
TTTTCTGTTTTTATAAGCGTCCCCACGTAACTCTAGTATAAGCAAGTATCTTTTATGTCCGCCGTCGCCCAAAGCGTCAGGGATTGGAGCGGCATCCTTTGGGAGCGCAGCGGAAAAAGATACAGCGGAAAGCCCGACGGCGAAGCCGGGACGCCCTACTTTTTAAAGTTCAGAGTTTAAAGTTGATAGTTTAGAGTAGTTTATAGTTGAAAGTTATCAGTTAACAGTTTACAATTAATAATGATTAAAGTTGAAAATTAACATTTTCCATTTCGATGCATTCTTTGAATAAATTTGATTATTTTTGTAGGATGAAAGTATCAAGATACATATTATTTATATTATTGATTATTTGCCATTTATCATTAAATGCAAATTCGTATCTACCAGATAATAATTCTACTGAGGAAATTGATTCTACGTATGTAGAGTATTTTAATAGTAATCTTAACAACCATACTTTAGGAATTATCCATCCATTTGATACAACAACCATAACATCTTCCTTCTATGAGCCTTTAGAGAATCCTTTTGCAATATATCAAACGTTAAGCAATTCAGGTCTCGCACATAAAAAATTAGACTTCTTCTACCCTACTACTTTGGGATTTAATACAGAATTAGCATCCTTTAAATCTTATATCAGAAACGGTAATAATATAATATTTCCTATTATATATCAACCTTTTACAGAGATCAAATATATGATGGGCGACAAGAAAGAACAACATCTTGAAGTTTTATTCTCAAGAGAATTTTTACCAAACTTTTTCATAACATTAAACTACGACGTTGATTTCTCACCAGGAGTTTATAAACGCTCCAAGATGCAAAATTCTTTCTTTAATGGAAGTCTTAGATACAATACAAAAAATAACAGATATGGCATAAGCGGTTATTATTATAACAACAAGATTGACATTCAAGAAAATGGAGGAATTAAACACGATTCTATATTCATCAATAACATTGAATCTGACAAATCCATAATCGACGTAAATCTTACAGGTGCAACTAATCTAATTAAAGTATCTGGATTCGCTATTGATCAGTATTTCAATATTCTTGGACCAAATGTAAAATCAAAAAATGATAGTATAACAAATAATCGTAAGATTGAAATAGGTAGAATAAACCATCATTTCGCATATCAAAGAAACAGATATATCTACGAAGATAGCAATCCCCTATCCTATTTTTATCAAGATTTCGACTATGTATTAGATTCTACGAAGACAGCAGATAGCGTATATTTCCACAACATAAAGAATGTTTTATATTGGAATACATTAGGTTATAAGAAATATAATAACGACATACCATTTTATCTTACTTTCGGAATAGAACATAATTTCACATATCACGCAGGTTATTACAACTACAATACTGATGAATATTTCAACAAACAAAATTTATCTAATCTGCGCGCAAATGCAGGAATCATCATAAACATATTAAAATCAACCAGAATCAGCGGTAACGCACAGATTATCACAAGCGGATATCATGCAGGAGATTTCTTCATTGAAGGTCAATGGAAGCAATTTCTTGGTACTTACAAGAAAAATTTCGGCGCTTTAAACTTCGACATCAATCTTAACAGACAATCGGCAGATTGGTTTGAAGATTATTATTATTCCAATAATTTCAGATGGGACAATGACTTTAATCCTTCTACTTCCCTCCTACTCCAAGGTTCATACGAATTACCTTATCTAAAAATAGGCATAAAACAAAATACCATAAACGATTATATTTATTTCGGTACGGATGCAAAACCAAAACAATATTCAGGTACAATAAGCGTAAGTTCATTATATTCAACATTCAATGTAAAATTAAACAAATTTGAATTCATCGGATTTGCATCATTACAGACCACAAATAATGAAGATATAATCCATATTCCTACTTTCCACGGAAAAATCAAATTGGCATACAACATCACTTTGGTAAAGAATGTCTCGATGATGCAGCCAAGCGTCACCGTTAATTATTTCACGGAATATTATGCAGATGCATATATGCCTGCGACACGTACTTTCTATTTGCAGAATGAAGTAAAAGTCGGTAATTTCCCATATATAGACTTATGCGTAACATTCAAGGTTAAAGAAGCGAATATCTTTGTACAATACACCAATATGTATTCATTGACCGGCGACAACAGATATATAACCACGCCTCATTATCCTATGAGAGACAGCAGATTCTGTTTCGGTGTAAAATGGAGATTATACAAATAAAAAAAACGCCACAATGATGTGACGTCCGTACTATTAGAAACCTCTTTGCTTTCTGATCTTATCGTAAGATTCGTTGACTTCCTGAAGTTTCTGTTCCGCCGATTTTCTGACATCTTCGCCGAGATATGCAACTTTGTCAGGGTGATATTTCTTAGCCATTTCGCGATAAGCTTTCTTGACTTCGTCGTCAGTAGCGTTAGCATCGATACCGAGAATTTTATATGCACTATCTACTTGTTGTACGAACATCGCTTTAATAGATTGGAAATCAGAACTTGAAATTCCCATATATTTTGAAATGACTGAAATCACATCGACTTCATTTTCGTGTGTAGTTCCATCTGCGGAAGCTATTCCGAACAAATAATGTAAAAGTTGTAATTTAGAAGAATAATCCATGAAACGCCCTACCTGCTGGCTCACCTCATAAACCTGAATATCCTGCTTTAAAATTTCACGGAGCATCAAGATATATTTCTCAGCACGTTCCTGACCGAAATTTGTAAGGAAGAAACGTTTCACATAATCCAACTCCGATTTCTTCACAGAACCGTCAGCTTTCATCACGGCAGCGGAAAGAACTAAGAGACTGACATTAAAATCACGTTGCTGAGTCGTACCGCCGATATATTCTTCTGTATTTGAATTCTTTCCAAAGGCAGAACCTAATGCAAAACCTATGATAGCACCAAGTGGACCGCCGAAAGCCCATCCAAGCCCCCCTCCTATCCATTTTCCATAATTACGACCTCTGCGTCTATGATTGTTTGGTCTCGGTTCATTAGTTTTATTACGATTCGACGTGTTTTGGTTTTTGTTTACATTTCTAAAGAGAAAAAAAACGATGAAAGCGACTGCCGCGATAGCTATTAAAGATGACATGATTACTATTGTTTTTTATTGAAAATAACGTTTCACTGTTCTAACAAATTGTATTCCAAAAATAATAAAAATATCATAAAGGTAAATAAACTTTTAAATAAAAACTTCCGACATTCATCATACACCTTTAGGCATTTTTCATTATTTTTGCAATTATGATTATGAGACGAATTTGGATTTTCATATTATTTTTAATATTGTCGCAAGGTCACAAAGTCGCAAGGTCGCAAAGTGATTGTCTTTCTGACTCTGCGTCCCTGCGACCTTATGACTTCTATGAAAACCAAATCCGTCTTGCTGATTCATTATATAAAAACTATCTCCCGCAATATAATTTCGAGGAAGTGAAAGCAGCAATGGAGTTCTTTGATAGCGTTCAGCTGTCAGCTATCAGCCGTCAGCGTAGAGGATTGTTTGATAAAAAAGATACTGATGAAAACATACTGATAGCTGAAAGCCGACTGCTGACAGCTGCTAAGGCGCACTACTACCACGCCGTGGGGTTGACCGAGCGTGACGACATTGTTGGAGCATGCGAGCATTATCTGACTGCTTTGGAGATAATGGAATTTGAAACTGAGAATCTGAGAACCTCAAAATCTGAAAAAAGGTCGCAAAACCGCAAAGTCGCAAGGTCGCAAAGTGATTGTCTTTCCGACTCTGCGACCCAAATACTCTGTGACCGTGAGACTCTGCGACCCTGCGACCTTAACAATGAGGATTACGAAAAAATCCGTTTCATAGCATTAACCTACACTCGTCTCGGAAGGTTGTTCTATAATGAAGGTTATTGTGATTTAGCGATATTAAAATATAAAAAGGCATTGAGATTTGTAGAATCAATTAAGGATACAGCATCCAAAGCTAATGTCTTGAAAGAATTAGGCAATTCTTATCAGCTTTATGGACAAAATGATAGTGCATTGTCATATTACAACAAGTCTCTTAAAACGAATCCTTATTTGACAAATAAGTTGGACATTGAGAAGAATATTGCTCAGATATTGTTTGAGAGAGGTGAAAAAAATAATGCCTATATCATTATCAAGAATAATCTTGACAAAATAGAGAATATAAATGTGAGGTATTCATATTATAATATATTAGGTGAGATGTACATGGATGACAAAGAATATGATTCTGCTGTTTATTATCTTACTAAAAGTATAAACAGCAACATTTCGGATATAAAAGTCAATTCAGCCATCAAACTTTCCGCAATATACGATTCTATAGGTGATTACGAGAAAAAAGCATATTATGATGGAATTATCTCTAAAATATCTATAAATGATGTTAATAAGAGTCTGAAAAACAACAAAATTCAGGATGTATATGACAAATACAAAGAAAGGAAAGCAGAAAAGGAAAAAATAAAAAGCAGAACAAGAACAAAAGTTATTGCCAAATCACTCTCTTTACTTATAATCATATCATTTGTCATTATAATTTTAATATGGCACAAATCCAAAAGAAAAGACAGGCTACATCAAGAATCACTGAATGAGAAAGATAGATATATAGCAAATAAAGAAGAAGTTATCAGTAGAACAAACGAAGAAATAAAACGGAAAGAATCTGAGATAAAGGAACTTGTTGAAATGTTGGAAGACCATAGGTCGGTTATCAAATCCCTCAAGAATGATGTAGCTATAAAAGAACAGGAAATATCGGGCAAAGAAACCGACATCAAGAAGATGGAAAAAGATTTGTCGGCTAAAGAAAGAGAACTTAAAAGACTTCAGAAAAATGTTCATGAAAACTGTATTTTGATTGACAGACTGAATGAGGAACATAAAACCAAAGAAGAACGCTTAGCTGTTCATCTTGATGAAATAGAAAAATTGAAGACAGAGATAAATCAAGTACAAATAGATATTAAGGATTTAAGATTCAAAAATTCTTTGACCGAAGGTAGAATAAAAAGCCAAAATGCTGAATTGAAGAAAAAAGAGGAACTTATCAGAAAATATACTACTGAAATTTCCAATCTAAAATATAGATCGGAAAGGAATCATGTCGATATTTCAAATCTAAACAATTATCTCCAATCGGATATTTGTTCCAAAATACTGAATGAGATAAAAGAAATTTCAGATAAAAAATTAAAAAGTAATATGCTGTCGCCATTATCAAAGGCGGAATTAGTTTTATTGCTGAATTCTGCCAACCATCATCTTAACTATTTGATAAATGAGATGGCGAACAAATATCCGAAGCTGAAGAAAGAGGATCTGTATTATTTATGCCTTGTTATTATGGGATTGGACAACCATCAAATTTCATCTTTATATGGAGTGACATACCATGCCTCAAATAAAAGAAAGCATAAAATCTGTGTTATATTAGGTTTAGACTCAAAAGAAAATCTGTACAATCACCTTTTACATCTTATTTGATTAGATTGATAATCAAATATATGATTATATTATAGTATCATTTTTTCTCATATTTTTTTCTTGATAAGGAATTAAAATCAATCTACTTTTGTATCAAAATACAGGTATGAAAAGGTTAATTCTATTGGTTATGCTTTCGCAAATCGTTTTTTGCGCAGATGCGAAACAGAAGAATGTCGGAGAAGGTGTTGATGTATATTCAATCTACTCCAGTACATACAATGGTTCCGAATTCCGTTCCGAATCCATCTCCGCCGACATTACAGGAAATTTATTAACAATTACCTTTAACGATAATGTGGGAATCGCCCATATCGTCATCAAGGATTCTAACGGTGTATATATCGACAACGACAATGTCTTATCTACACCTGATCATGCCACCTTTATTATTAATGATTCCGGCTACTACAGAATGGACATCACTTTGAGTAACGGTGAGCAGTACTACGGATACTTTCAAGTTGAAAATTGAAAACTGAAAATTGAAAATTATGGTAGAGACGTACCAATGATACCTTAAAAATAAACAATATGTAATTGTTGCGTCTTATGAGTTGAAAGTTGAAAATAATAAAGAATAAACAATTTGGACAAAGACCGTTGACCGTTGTCTGTTGTCCGTTGACAAAAAATGTATCATAAAAATTTAAAAACATGAAAAATTTAAAAATTACTAAGCAAGTCCTTCTCCTGCTGCTTATGATAATAGGTGGCGGCTCGCTGAAGGCGCAGAATGATTCCACTTATATTTATCAATCTTTCTTCGGTAATGACTCGACGAGAATAAATATTTACGATTCTCATGTTATTGATGGCGCATGGACTTATGTTACATCTATTTACAATAGCGATACCGTTAATATAATAGGTAATGATGAAAATTAATTGATGCATTCTAAGATAAAATTATCATGTATAAGTTTATTATTAAAACCACAATGCTTATCCTGCTTCTTTGCAGGATAAGCATTACTTTTTCCCAAGAATGGCAGCATAAGATGTTATTAACAGATCCATTAGAATATTATCAATATTTTGCTGTAAAAGAATCTTCTGATGGTAATTTAATGACATCAGCTAAACATTTTATAAGAGCTAGTGTAGAAGAGTATTGGTATTCAGTATCCCCTGCAGCCATTTTATTGTCTGAAAAAGGTGAAGAATTAGCTCGCAATAATTTTTTCCGTCCAGGATATTGTACTATAGGTTCAGTGCATCTATTTGAAAGAAATAATTGTTATTACCTGTTAACTTCATATACTCCAGAACACTCCCCTGGCTCGTTCAATCATTTTGAAAATTATGAAAATCCTCCATCAGATGGAAAATTAGTACTGATGAAGTTAGACGACCAACTTAATATGGAAGAATGTTATGAACACAGCTGGCCCGTCGATACTTACGAAGACCACGGTGGAGAGTGGGAAATATATCCTAATGGATTCAGCGGAAATATTTTTCTCTTTACAGCCTTTGAGGAAGATGACAACATCGTTGGAGCGTATTGGAAGTCCGTAAGTTATGACAATCCTTCAAGGGGTAATGACACCTTGTT
>JAZUSL010000020.1:0-4148 GCA_045606705.1 Bacteroidales bacterium | reverse complement strand
TCTCAGTCCATGGGATTTTGCAGCAGCATCGCTGATTCTCACAGAGGCAGGAGGAGTAATTGCCGACCTCAACGGCAACGCCCCCACATACCTCCATCCCAGTGGCATCGTTGCTGCCAACAACAAAGAAAATCTTGACAGGATGTTGGGGATTGTGAATTCGTAAAAAAGGAATAATAAAATTATTATTTGAGATATGGCAACATTTTATCCATCATTAGAAAACATAGCAAGGTTCAAAGTTCCTCCTACCGAAGGGGAACGGACTTTGCTTGATTTTTTGGGTAGGGTATTGGACGATTCATATGAGGTGTACTTTAACCCTTATTTGAATGGCGATCGTCCTGACGTATTGATTATGCGCAGGGGGAATGGTGTTCTTGTTATCGAAGTAAAGGACTGGAACTTGGACAAATTTGCTTTGAACGAAAAGAAGAAATGGGTTTATACTCCTAATAGCTCTGTGGTCAAGTCGCCCATCGATCAGGTCCTGAAATATAAAAACAACCTGTTCGATTTGCATGTAGATCAATTACTGGAAAAGAAAATAAAAGACCTACGTCATTTCAACATTGTAGCTTGCGCAGTTTATTTTCATTGTGCAAGTCAGGGGAAGGTTGATAATCTTCTGGTTAATCCATATAAGGAGGATAAAAAGTACCAGACATTCCTTAATTACAACATTGATCTTATTGGAAAAGACTCTCTAAACGATGACAACTTTTATAGGATACTGGATAATCGCTATCTATCCCCTTCAAAGAAATCGATCTTTTTCACCGATGATATTTACCAGAACTTTAAGAGGCTGTTAACACCTACTACCCATCAGAAGGCAGAGGGCGAACCATATAATTATTCACCAAAGCAAAAGGAGATTATCTATGGCAGATGGGAAAATGGAGAACTTAAAATACAACTTGAGCAGCGTGTAAAGGGTGTCTTTGGTTCTGGCAAAACCACTGTCTTGGCAGCTCGTGCTGTGCAAGCATACAAGCGAGCACTTAAAAGAACTGATTATCCCAGAATACTCATTTTAACCTTCAATATCACACTAAAGAACTTTATCCATGATAAATTGATGCGGGTGGATGAGACATTTCCTGATGAAAGTTTTATCATTATTAACTATCACTCCTTTATCAATGCAGAACTAAATAACCTTAATATAGATGTTGTTGTTCCAGATGACTATCCAGAAGAAAAGGTTGGTGAGTATTTAGAGCAAAACTATTACTCTAATGTGAATCTTTTTGATGAGCATAAATCCCAAATTGTGAAATATGATGGTGTGCTGATTGACGAGATTCAAGACTATCATCGTCCTTGGATGGAAATCATAAAGAATTATTTTCGCGAGCCTCAAGGTGATTATGTCCTCTTTGGAGATGTTAAACAAAATATCTATGGACAGCCTACTTCTCAGAAAGACGTTGTTACTAATGTTCGAGGTGTTAACGAACTAAAGTACTGCTTTAGGTCTGATTTCAAAGTGAGGGATGTTGCACAGTCGTTCCAACGCAATGTATTCAGGGATAAATATGAAATAGATGATTTTGATGAGAACAATAAAATAGGTTCATTAGGATTAACCATTGATAAAGATGGTTATATCAATTATATGTATCTTCAGGACGTAAATCCTATTAAGTCTTTATATAATATCATTCGTGGTAATATTCTGAATAAGGCATCAGATATTGCTCCTAATGATATAACCGTATTAGGTTATACTACTCGTCTCTTACGTACATTTGATGCTTATTATCGCTATTCTTGTAGGGAAAAAGTAAATTCCATGTTAGAGACGATAGAGTCTATGTATATGACGAATCTAAACTATATTGGCAAAAACAATATGGGGGATGATGATAATAAATGGTTCATTAATATCAGTGAACATTTTAAGAAGAAGTTGTTCCCCAACAGGTCTGTTCTCTCTGACCAGAACATCATAAAGCTCAGAAAGCACATTGCCATTCTTTTTACTATCTATGATTTGTATAGTGGTTTCAAAGAAGATTTTGAAAAACGTCTAAAAGAAGAGTGTGAGAAATGTGGTATTTCATTAGCCGCTTTTCTTGCTTTCAATGAACATTATAGCGAGCTGTTAGAAAAGTTCAGAGAGGATGTTTACAAACACAACTATAAGAATATACGAGACAACAAGAAACTTCATTTCTGGATGAATAGTGGTACCATTAAAGTATCAACCATAAATTCATTTAAGGGATGGGAAAGCGAAGTTGTATTTCTGATATTGGAACCGAGATACGATATCACGACATCATTTAACTTGTCTTTTGATGAACTACTATATACAGGACTAACCAGATGCAGGCGGAATCTTGTTATCATTAATTTTGGAAATGAAGAATACGATAATAAAATACGTCCAATTATTGACGCTGTAAAATAATTACCTATGCGAGCATTGAGTTCGCATAGGCAAATTACCTTTGGAGAGTTCAAGCAGCGATTACTTTCATTTGGCATTTCCGATGCAATTTACATAGACATGGGAGACGGTTGGAACCACGCATGGTATAGAGATAAAGACAATATTATTGAACTCCATCCAAAGAGACATGATTACTGCACCAATTGGGTGACTATTTATAAATAATTATCACAACCCTATCAGTTTCGAATTAAAACTGCGCCACTTTTGAGTCGTAACTGGTGCAGTTAGCATGCGAAAATGATAGGGTTCTGAATCATACCTAAATTAAATCATTCCAGTCATGTAAAAAGGCAAGTACATTAACTCATTGTCGCCTTTCTGAAGATCTTTAATGTAGAACAAATAACTATTCTTGATTCGTGCCGAATATTTCAATCTAAATGCGTCAAGAGAAGCATGGGTCTTATAGCCAGATGACTTAACCTCAATCGGACAAATCTTATTACCTCGTGACAATAAAAAGTCTATCTCATAAGAATGCTTCTCATCTTTCTCAAATGTATAGTAAAACAATTTATTACCTGCAGCAGTGAGCATTTGAGCTACAAGATTTTCATATATGTATCCGAGATTGGCTTCCAACTTGTCTGCCAACAACTTTTGATAGATAACATTTTCCGTAAAATCCTTATCCCAAAATGCCATTGTTACAAACAAACCTGTATCTGCAACAAAAAGTTTATACTTTGATATATCTTGCGTCAATGACAAGCCGATATTGGGGTCGTCAGAATGATATGATACAAGTACCGCCTTGCTGTCTTCGAGGTTGATGAGCATCTCTGCCTCTGTATTTACTTCCAACTCCCCAACAACAGCGTTGGTATAGAAACGTGTTGACTTCTTACTTAATTGAGAAGGGATTGACATAAACAATTTGCTAAGCTTGCCTGTAGAGTCAATCTTCAAGAAATCATCGGAATATAATTTGATGATTCTCCGCTTTACAGCATCTACTTTTGCAAGATTATTGGTTTTAACATATTCGTTTACTGCTTGAGGCATACCACCGACCAGCATATAAAGTCGTAAGTCTCTTTGTTTTGTACGGTGCGCCGCTCCCAAAGGCATTCGTTTTTCGTAGAATGTCCTAATTAGCGGGATTGATGCGGCATCTCCTAATGCCCAACGAAATTCTTCAAAATCCATCGGATACATTTCAACCTGTTCTTCTTCGCTTGGTATAGTTATACCCTTTGTATTTTGCTTTATGCTAATGAGCGACCCTGTTTCGATATAGTCATACCGACCATCTTGTACAAGATACTTGATTGCCTGTCTTGCATTTGGGCACTTTTGCACTTCATCAAAAATGATAACAGATTTACGTTCTTCTAAAACAACATTATATATAGTTTGCAATTGGAGAAAGATAAAATCCAAATCCATCAGGTCATCAAAAAGAGACTTTACGACAGAAGATGCCTTATTGAAATCAATAATCAAATATGACGAGTACTCGTTCCTCGCAAATTCTTCTACAATAGTAGATTTACCGATACGCCTGGCACCTTGTATCATCAAAGCACTTTCGCCATTAGATTCCTGCTTCCACTGACGAATTCTTTCATAAATTTTCCTTTTAAATACTCTATGCTCCATAATTACACATGCTGTTTCCTGTGCAAAAATAATACTTTTTTCATTCTCCCGCAAATTTAAAACACCTAATTCCCCGATTTCC
>JAZUSL010000019.1:0-33324 GCA_045606705.1 Bacteroidales bacterium | reverse complement strand
GGTCTTCCTGACAAAACGATCTTCCGTTAATTCTTTTATGATGTCTTCCGTAGGTACGGCGTGGATGATTTTTTCCATAATATTTATATTGTGTGGTATTATATTGTGTAGTTTTTTTCAGGGTCGAAGTCTTGCTCACAGTTTCCTGGAAGGTTATAAGAGAAGTTCCTGAGTTTCATAGCCCATTCGCTGTCTGTATATCTGTTGTCGAAAGTCTGCCAAGGAATTGGTTTTCCGAAGGAAATGGTAAGTGTCTTGTTTTTCTGTTTATAGAATTCGTTGACTAAGAACAACATCTCGATGTTGACTTTGATGCCGAGTTTCTTGCGTATGTTGGAGAGGTTGTAGAAGAAGTCGCTGTTTCTTCCGGAGATATGCGTCGGTATTATGTCGCGGTGATATGTCTTGGCTTTTGTGATGAAAGTCTTCTTCCACTCGAGGTCGATGATCTTGCCTTTTTGTTTTCTTGAACATAATCCGAAAGGATAGTAACATATCGTCCTCTCGCCGGCGAAAGTCTCGTTGAAGATCTTGATGTTGTCGGCGTTGCTGCCTAATTTGTTGACGGGGATGAAAAGCGGTCGCAGGTTAGGAACGAAGAGCAGGAAGTCGTTGACGGGAGTTATGACATCCGGTCTGATCTTGCCGACAGTGTCGATGAGCGCGATGCCGTCTAATCCTCCGATAGGATGGTTCGCCGCTACGATATAACGTCCTTCTTCCTTGATGTGTTCTAATCCTTCCGCGACGACGGTGGTGTTGAACTCCTTCATTGTCTCAGTCACAAAAGGTAATCCCGACATGCCGTCAGCTCTCAATAAAAGGCCGTTTATATCGTCTTGATGTAAAATCTTCTTTAAATATCTGAAAACAAAACCTGGAAGTTTGTTGGCGAGTTTTGGAAGTTTCTGCTTGAAAATCTTCTCTATATCTATCTGTAAAGTCTCTTTTCCACTCATCATACCTTAATTTAATGCATAAATCATAATGCATAATTCATAATTATTGCAAAGATAATTAAATATTGGTACGAAAGATATTTTTGTTGGAATCTTTTTTCAACACATGATTAAGGTGACTTTTACAGATTGCTTTGTGGATAATTGGTGGAATTCCTATTAAATACAATACTTTTGATGTCTGTTGAAAACTTTTTGAAAAAAAATAGAGAAAAGTGGTTGAAAGTGGGAAAAAATGCACTAATTTTACAAGTTGAAAATTAGATTTTGAAATGAATTATCCGATAGGCGAATATTATTGTAAATTAGATAGTAAGGGACGTCTCCTTCTTCCGAGCAGTTTTAAAGAACAGCTTGGCGATGCCATTGAAGAGGGATTTGTGCTTCGTCCTAGTCTTTTTGGAGGTTGTCTTGAGCTTTTTGGAATGAAGGATTGGCGTGCGATGCAGGATAAGTTAGGAAAGTTGAATCCGTTTAAAGCTGAGAATCTTATGTTGATTCGCCGTTTTAATGCGGGCGCACGTATGGTGAAGGTTGACGCTAATGGTCGTCTTCAGATTCCGAAGGATTTGATTGAGAAAACAAATCTTGTAAAAGAAGTGGTTATGACATCAGTTATTGATAGAATGCAGATTTGGGACCGCTCTTTAAAGGATATTGAAGACTCTAAGATGAGTGAGAAAGAGTTGGCGGAAATGCTTACCGCTAAATTGGGTGACATGGATTTTATTGGTTAACATATAAAAATAATAGAGATGTATCATATTCCAGTTTTATTGAATGAGAGCATAGATGCTTTGAATATTAAGCCTGATGGCGTATATGTCGATGTTACTTTCGGAGGCGGAGGTCATTCTCGTCGTATTCTGGAATGTCTTGATGAAAACGGACATCTCTATGCTTTTGACCAAGATGAAGATGCTGCGAAGAATGTTATTGACGACAGCCGTTTCACATTCATCCAGCAGAATTTCCGTTATATGAAAAACTTCCTTCAGCTTTATTGTGGTGGAAAAGTTGACGGAATCCTCGCCGACTTGGGCGTATCGTCTTATCAATTTGACACACCGGAAAAAGGATTCTCAATACGTTATAACGGACGTCTTGATATGAGAATGAATCAGAATGCGGCGGTGGATGCGGCAAATATAGTAAACACCTACGACGTGGCATCGTTGGCATCAATATTATCACGCTATGGTGAACTGAGGAATTCAATGGCTATAGCAGATGCCATAATAATGTCAAGAGAAATCAAACCAATTGAAACAACCGACGAATTAAAGGAAGCTGTTTCCAGATTCTTACCTAAAGGTTCAGAAAACAAAGTACTCGCACAAATATTCCAGGCTCTTAGAATCGAAGTTAACGAAGAAATGAAAGTGTTGGAGATATTCTTAAGTCAATGTGCCGAAGTCCTGAATCCGGGTGGAAGATTAGTGGTGCTTTCTTATCATTCTCTTGAAGACAGACTTGTGAAGAATTTCATGAAAACAGGTAATGCCGATGGTAATCTTGAAAAGGACTTCTTCGGCAATCAGCTTACTCCTTATAAATTAATATCAAGTAAACCTATTTTGCCTTCCGATGAGGAGATTCAAAACAATAACAGGGCGAGAAGCGCTAAATTGCGCGTTGCAGAAAGGAGAACGAAATGAAGAACCTAAATGTTCAAAAGGCGACTAGAGTCGTTTCCGACGTCTTGGGTGGAACGATGTTCTCTAAGGATAGGTTCGTTTCGTTGTTCCCATTCTTTTTTTATGTCGTCGTGTTGATGATATTATATATCACAAATGTTTATATCGCTGAGGATGTGAGTCGTGATATCGATAAGTTGAATCGTAGAGCGGAAGATCTTCATGTGGAATATGTGTATCTTGAGTCTGAAATTACGAAGATGACTATGCAGTCTAATCTGGCCAGAATGTTGAAAGACAAAGGTATAAAAGAGTCGGTAGAACCGTTGAGGAAAATCGTTGTGAGAGAGGAAGGAGGCGGCGATGAAAAATAAACCATCGGCAAAAAATGATAATAATATTGACGTCCGTACCGACATCTTGTGGAGAGTGTATGCTGTCTATTCTGGGATAGTGTTTTTCGCACTACTTATAATAATTCAGATCATACGCATACAAGTCGTTGAGAAAGACGAGTTGCTTCGTATGGCAGAGGAGAGAGAGATAAGATTCAGAAAGGAAGTCGCGCATAGAGGTAATGTCTTTTCAAAGAATGAAACATTGTTGGCTACTTCAGTACCTGTTTATAGCATTTATTTCGATCCGATGGCGGTGAAAGAGGAACTCTTTGATGAAGATATTGATAAACTCGCCGACAGTCTTAGCAGTATGCTTAAGGATAAGTCAAAAGCACAATATGCAAGTCATCTTAAGAAAATGCGTTCGCAAGGTAAACGTTATGTTAAGATTGCTAATAAGCTTTCGATGGATAAATATAAGAGAATGTGCAAATTCCCTATCTTCTGCAAAGGACAGAATAGAGGAGGTTTCATAGTTGAAAGAACTTACGTGAGAACTTTGCCTTATGGTGAGTTGGCTGCAAGAACTATTGGTTACACTCGCGAGAATGAAACAGATAGTATCTATGTAGGTTTGGAAGGCGCATATAATGAGTATCTTAAAGGGACAGAAGGAATTCAACTGGTAAGACGTATCAATAATAATTTCTGGATGCCAATGCCGGATCCTGCTAATACCGATCCTGTCAACGGTGATGATATTTATACTTCTATAGATATTGAGATACAAGATGTCGCTGAAAATGCGCTGAAGAAATGTCTTATAGAAAACAAGGCGATGCAAGGTTGTGTGATCATGATGGATGTTAAGTCTGGCTTTGTGGAAGTTATGGCATCACTTCGCTATAATGAGAAAACATCTAAGTATGAGGAATCATATAACTTCGCTCTGCGTCATAATGTGGAACCTGGATCAACATTTAAAGCGGTGACGATGCTTACACTGCTCGAGAATAACCCTGATCTCAGCATTGATGATAGAATGTATCTCGGTACTAAGGATTTCAAAATGTTCTATGGCAGAAAGTTACAGGATTCTCATTTGGTTACTGATGAAAACGGTTACACAACAATACGCAACGCTTTCGAACAGTCGTCAAATATAGCTTTCGCTACTATGGTCGACGAAACATTTAAAAGTAACCCTGACAGATTTATAGAACTAATCTATAGCACCAAAATCAATGAACCTCTTAATCTCGATATTAAGGGAGCAGCAAATCCTTACATCAAAGATACAAAAGATAAATATTGGTCTAAGTTGTCTTTGCCATGGATGTCGATAGGTTATGAAGTGTTGCTTACACCTATGCAGATATTGACATATTATAATGCGATAGCTAATGACGGTGTTATGGTGAAACCTCAGTTCGTGAGAGAGATACGTCATAATAATGAAGTGATAAAGACTTTTGATACTATCGTCATCAATGAAAGCATAGCGTCGCCAAGGACAGTATCTAACTTACAGGAATTGTTGAAAGGCGTGGTGGTTAATGGTACTGCTAAGAATCTTAGTAAGTTGGGATTCTCTGTTGCTGGCAAGACCGGAACGGCGCAGATATCTCAAGGTGGAGGATATAACAAGAAAAACTATACGGCAACTTTTGTCGGATATTTCCCTGCTGAAGAACCTAAATATTCGTGTATCATAGTGATTAGCGATCCTAGCACAGGAAAATATTATGGTAGCTCCGTATCGGCTCCTGTGTTCAAAGAACTTGCCGAGAAAGTTTATGCTACACGTCTCGGTCTAGTAAATGAAGAAGAGGAATTCAAGCCAGGTTGTGAAACATTTACAAAACCAACAATGGTGTCGTATGAAGACTTCTTGAATTATTGTAATCAAGAGGATATCTCTTTTGTCGATAATGTGGATAATGGAGAATGGGTTACGGTTAATATTAATGATGACGTGACTTATGTAAGTCCCGTGGAATTGGATGATAACAAGGTGCCTGACGTGAAAGGAATGAACGTAACAGATGCGGTATGTCTCTTGGAAGGTATGGGTTGGAAAGTCACTTTCGGAGGTTACGGAAAAGTGAAATCTCAGTCGGTAAAAGCTGGAACAGAATTGAAAAAAGGAAGTTTAATTAATTTAGTGTTAAGTTCAAAATGAGAAAAATCAACGACATATTAAAACAATGTGACATCAAGGAAATTATCGGTGACGACAACCGATTGGTTTCTGGTTTAGCCTTCGATTCTAGAAAGTGTACCGAAGGAATGGCGTTCTTCGCAATAAGAGGTACTCAAGTCGATGGTCACGAATTTATTGCTAAGGTCATAGACCAAGGTTGTAGAATAGTCGTATGTGAACAAGTTCCATCAATACAAAATGATGATGTTACTTATTATGTCGTTGAAAATACTGCTAAATCTTTGGGTTATGCAGCTTCTGAATTCTATGGCAGACCTTCTGAGAAATTACGTCTCGTCGGTGTTACAGGAACAAACGGTAAGACAACGATAGCGACTTTGTTGTACAGACTCTTTTATAATGCGGGATATCCTTGCGGTTTGCTCTCAACGATAGAAAATAGAATAAATGATATTGTAGTTCCATCAACACATACAACAGGTGATCAATTACAAATCAATGAGATGTTGAGCCGTATGGTTGATGCTGGATGTGAATATGCTTTCATGGAAGTTAGCTCTCATGCTATAGATCAAGAAAGAATAGCAGGACTTTGTTTCGAAGGCGGTATATTTACCAATCTGACTCATGATCATCTCGATTATCATAAGACCGTTGCTGCATATCGTGATGCCAAGAAGAAATTCTTTGATAATCTCCCATCTAGGGCATTTGCTCTCACTAATTTGGACGATAAAAACGGAATGGTGATGTTGCAGAATACCAAAGCCATTAAGAAGTTATATTCATTAAGAACTGATGCCGACTTTAAAGGTGTTGTCATGGAAAGTTATTTCGATGGTATGGAGATGAAAGTCAACGGAAGAAATATCTTTACCTTATTGGTCGGTCGATTCAATGCTAGCAACATATTGGCGATTTATGGAGCGGCTTCTTTGCTCGGCATGAATGATGACGAATTGTTAAAGGAGATCAGTAAACTGCAAAGCGCATCAGGACGTTTCCAAATGATACATTCTGAAGCAG
This sequence comes from Bacteroidales bacterium, assembly GCA_045606705.1. Taxonomy (GTDB): domain Bacteria; phylum Bacteroidota; class Bacteroidia; order Bacteroidales; family F082; genus Limimorpha. The sequence goes on along the minus strand of JAZUSL010000019.1, from coordinate 27,200 downwards.
GCATAATCGGCATCGTTGACTATGCTCATACTCCTGACGCATTGAAAAATGTTCTCGATACAATCAACGATATAAGAACTCATAATGAAAAACTTATAACTGTGGCTGGCGCTGGCGGTAATAGAGATGCTGCTAAAAGACCGGAGATGGCGGATGCTGCTGTTACAAGAAGCGACAGACTTATCATTACAAGCGACAACCCTCGAAACGAAGATCCCGAAGAGATAATAAGACAAATGCGAGCAGGTGTCGGTGGCGAATATTATAATAAGGTGTTGTGTATAACCGATAGAAGAGAAGCAATAAGAACTGCTGTTGCACTTGCAAATAAAGGCGATATCATACTCGTTGCCGGTAAAGGTCATGAGAATTATCAAGAGATAAAAGGTGTGAAACATCATTTTGATGATGTGGAAGAATTGACAAAAGCATTAAACGAAAAATGAAATTTTAATCATAAAAATTATTAATCATGTTATACTATTTGTTCGAATATCTTGAAGATTGTTGTAATGTGCCAGGGGCAGGCATGTTTAATTATGTTACCTTCCGTGCAATCTTTGCAATAATAGTAGCATTATTAGTGTCAATATGGTTTGGTAAGTATTTTATTAAACTCTTGAAGAAGTATCAAATATCAGAAACACAAAGAGATGAGTCGATAGATCCGTTTAATACGCAGAAAAAAGGCGTGCCAACGATGGGCGGTATCATCATCATAATCTCTATATTGGTACCTTGTCTTCTCATCGGAAAAATAAAGAATGTCTATATGATTCTGATGTTGGTCACCACGGTTATACTCGGTGTAGTTGGTTTTGCTGATGATTATATCAAGACATTCAAGAAGAATAAGGAAGGATTGAAAGGCTGGTGGAAAGTGCTCGCACAAGTTTCTCTCGGACTTATCGTCGGATTGACTTTGCGTTTTAGTCCTGCAGTGGTGATGAATGAAACCGTTGATATTAGAATAGAAAATAATAAAGAAGTAGTGATAAAGTCGCCAGATGTAAAATCAACACGTACCACTATTCCTTTTGTGAAAAATAATAACCTTAACTATGCCGATTTCTTTGATTTCCTCGGTGAACCATACAAATATTGGGCAGGTTGGTTTTTCTTCGTGATACTCACGGTATTTGTCGTTACGGCTGTGTCTAATGGCTCTAATCTAAACGATGGTATGGACGGAATGGCGGCAGGTAATAGTGCTATAATGGGTGTGGCACTGGCGATATTGGCGTATGTTTCTGGTAATGTCGTAATGGCAGATTATCTGAATATTATGTTTATTCCGGGTAGTGAAGAAGTAGTGGTATTCCTTTGTGCCTTTGTCGGTGCTTTGATAGGATTCTTGTGGTATAACTCATATCCTGCACAGATATTTATGGGTGACACCGGCAGCTTGACAATAGGCGGTATCATTGCGGTTGCAGCAGTCGTAATGCATAAGGAACTTCTTATCCCTATTATTTGCGGTGTATTCCTTTGGGAGAGTGTTTCCGTTATCTTACAAAGAATTTACTATAAATTAGGTAAGAGAAAAGGAGTGCACCAACGTCTATGGAAGAGAACACCTGTACATGATCATTATAGGACATCTTTGGCATTGGTAGAAAAGAATGACCCTGGATGTAAGGTGAAATTCAAAGGATCTTCACAGTTATACCATGAATCGAAGATAACATTCCGTTTCTGGATTATTAGTATCATGCTCGCAGCATTTGCAATATTAACATTGAAAATAAGATAATTATAGTATTATAGCAAAAATCATTAGTTATGACTTTAGAACAATTGGCAAAACAGGGAAGAAGAACTGCGTCGATGACGACAGCTGCAACCATAACATCTAAAACAAGTTTAATCAGAAAAGAAAGCATAAAACAGGCATTCTGCGATTTCAATAGCATCAAGCATAGATATGAATATGTTGCTACTATTGATGGCGTGAATTATTACGACGATTCAGGAGCTTGTTCTAATGAGTCTGCATGGTTTTCTTTCGATAATATGCGTCAGGGATTTATATGGATTACATATTCCGATAACCCGTATTCTGACGAACTTGTCCCTCAGGTGAAGAAATACGTGAAGGCGATAGTGTGTATAGGAAAAAATGCTGAGAAATTTCATTATGTTTTTGATGATGTCGTCGACGGTAAGATTTATAAATGCAGCAATATTAAAGAAGCTGTTGGTGTAGCGCATTCTCTGGCAAAAGATAATAATAACGTGATGTTTACTCCTGCTATAAAAGTGAAAGACAACTTCTCGTCACACTCAGAGAGAGGCGAATATTTTAAACAATGTGTTCAATCTTTAAAATAAATTGAGATGAGGACTTTTAATAGGTTTTTTCAAGGTGACAGAGTGATATGGATGGTTCTGCTGATGCTGGCCTTCATGTCGTTGCTGGCTGTTTATAGTGCGACAGGAACATATGCTAATTCTAAATTCGATGGCGACAATGCTTATGTGTTATTGAGTCATGCTAAAAAATTGTTGCTCGGCCTTGTAGTCCTATATGGAGTTCATCGTGTGAAATATACTTATTATTCTGTCTTTTTTCAGATAGCTTTCTGGGTGTCTATACCATTGTTGATTTATACTATGTTCTTTGGTGCTGACCTTAATGAAGCTCAACGTGTCGTGCATCTCTTTGGTATTTCGTTCCAAAGTAGTGACTTCGCAAAGATAGCACTCATAGGATATCTCGCTCGTATGTTGACTCTCAAGCAAGACGATATAAAAGACTTTAAGAATGCGTTCATCCCTTTGATGCTTCCGGTTCTCGTTGTGGTAGGTCTGATATTTCCGGAAAATTTCTCCACGGCGGCGATTCTGTTCATGAGTAGTATCGTACTTCTGTTCGTGGGTAGAATAAACTTTAAATATCTTTTGATATTCTTTGCTGTAGCTCTGTTCGTTATGAGTATTTATATCTTGATTATAATCAATGATAAAGATAGCGATAATGGTCGTCTCGGTACGTGGGAAAGACGTATTGAAAGTTTCTTCAGGTCAGATAGCGAACTCAGTGCGGAAGAGAAAGCCAGAGCTGAAAACGAAGAGGACTTCCAGGAAATACAAGCGAAGATAGCTATCGCTGGTGGTGGTGTCTTTGGCAAATTGCCCGGAAAAAGCACGCAACGTAATTTCTTGCCCCATCCATATTCTGACTTTATCTTTGCCATAATAGTTGAGGAGTATGGTCTTGTCGGCGGCGCTTTCGTGGTGTTGCTTTATCTAATATTATTCTTTAGAGCTATTAAGATAACGGTGGAAGTGCCAAAGTCGTTTGGAGGATTCCTCTCTTTCGGATTGTCGTTTATGCTGGTGCTTCAGGCAATGATAAATATGGGCGTAGCTGTCGGTATTGTGCCTGTTACTGGTCAGCCGCTGCCTTTCGTCAGTATGGGTGGTACGTCGCTGATGTTTACCGGATGCGCGTTCGGAATGATACTAAGTGTTTCAAGAGATGTTAATAATAATAAAATGAAAAGAAATGAACTCGAAACAACCCAAAATAATAATTAGTGGAGGAGGTACAGGAGGTCATATCTTTCCTGCCATTGCAATTGCTGATGCCTTGAAGAAACGTTTTCCGCAGTCAGATATACTTTTCATCGGTGCAAAGAACAGAATGGAAATGGATAGAGTGCCAAAGGCTGGTTATCCTATTGAGGGATTGTGGATTAGTGGGTTTAAGAGAGAACTGTCTCTCGATAATCTTAGTTTCCCTCTCAAACTTCTGAGCAGCATGATAAACGCCAGAAGAATCATAAAGAAATTCAAACCAAACGTGGTAATTGGTGTTGGCGGCTTCGCAAGCGGTCCTACCATGAAAACAGCATCTTCAATGGGAATACCAATTGTGATACAAGAACAGAACTCATATCCTGGTATAACAAATAAGTTGGTAGCTAACAAAGCCACTAAAATCTGTGTGGCATACGATAATATGGATAAGTGGTTTCCTAAAGATAAAATAGTCCTTACGGGTAACCCTCTGAGAAATAATATCAAACCTCTCGATAACATGAGAGACGAAGGCGTAAGATTCTTTGAACTCTGTCCTGAGAAAAAAACAATACTCCTTGTGGGTGGAAGTCAGGGGGCTTTGGGTATCAATAAGGGAATATCTGCTCAACTAGATACTTTTAAAGATAATGACTATCATATGATTTGGCAGACTGGTAAATTCTATTACGAAAAAGCTTCAGAAGAAGTTAAAAAAGCCGGACTTCAAGACAGGGTCAAATGTACTGTCTTTATTGAAAGAATGGATCTCGCCTATGCAGCCGCCGATGTGGTTATATCGCGTGCCGGTGCTATGTCAATATCAGAACTCTCATTGTTGAATAAGGCTGTGGTTTTCGTGCCTCTACCTACTGCTGCAGAAGATCACCAGACAAAAAACGCTATGCGTTTGGTCGAGGCAAATGCCGCGCTCATTGTCAGAAATGATGAGACTGAAAAAGAACTGCTGCCTGTTGTCTTCAATCTTATGAACGATGAAGAGAAACAGCGTCAGATGAGAAATAATATTGCGATATTCGCTAAACCTAATGCGGCAGAGGATATCGTTGACCAAATAGAAATGATTCTTAATAATAATTAAATAGTAAAAAGATAATGAGTAAGAAACTGAATATTTATTTTCTCGGAATCGGCGGCATCGGCATGAGTGCTTTGGCGCGTTATTTCCACAGCAAAGGAAATATGGTGTCGGGTTACGACAAAACACCATCGCCTCTTACTAAAAAATTAGAGGAGGAAGGTATTCTTATTCATTATGAAGATAATCCTAATCTCATACCAGAGAATGTGGATTTTGTTGTTCTTACACCAGCCATACCAAAAGACTCTCTCGAACTTAATTATCTCCGCGATAAGAATGTCAAGATAGTAAAACGATCTGAAGTGCTGGGTGAGATCTCTCGTCATTGTAAGAGTGTGGCTGTTGGTGGAACTCATGGCAAGACAACGGTGACGGCATTGACAACACATATGCTGAATTACGCCGGTAAAAAAATGTCGGCATTCATTGGCGGTATAGCTAAGAATATCAATAGTAACGTTATAATCGGTGACGAGAATGACGAAATTGTGGTGATGGAAGCTGACGAGTTTGACCGCTCCTTCTTGCAACTGACACCTTATATCAGCATAGTGACTTCAATCGATGCAGACCATCTGGATATTTATGGTGACGAACATCAACTTGTAGACGCATTCAGTCAATTCGCTAATAAAACAATGAATGATGGTGTTGTGATTCATAGCGAATATGTTGCTCTTGAAACAGAAAGAAGGAAACTTACCTATGGATTCGATTCGGCTGATGTGATGGCAAAGAATGTGAGAATAGAAGACGGTAAGACTAAATTTTCCGTCGTGACCAAAGAAGGTTTGTGTTTTGGTGATTATGAAATGCAACTCTTTGGCCGTCATAACGTAATGAACGCTCTTGCTGCAATAATAGCTTGTCTTCAACTTCATCTGGATTTGTCTGTGATAAAAGAAGGTCTTGCTACATTCCAAGGTGTCTTGCGTCGTTTTGATATACGTTATAAAGATGAGAAAGTGTGTTATATAGATGATTACGCACATCATCCGGAGGAGATAGCAGCAACCTTGAAGGCTGTTCGTAATGTGTTTCCTGATAAAGAGTTGACCCTGATATTTCAACCACATCTCTTTACAAGGACACGCGATTTTATGGATAGTTTCGCGGAAACATTGTCGTTTGCCGACAGACTTCTTTTAATGGAAATATATCCTGCTCGTGAACTACCGTTGTCAGGAATCACCTCATCGGTGTTGCTTGAAAAAGTCACCTGTAAGCAAAAACAAATTTGTCAGAAAAATGAACTTATAGAAACCATAAAAAATATTAAACCGGAATTGCTCGTTACAATGGGCGCCGGTGATATAGATAGGTTTGTACCTCAAATCGAAACATTATTGAAATCATGAAAAAAATTCTTAACATATTGTTGCTGGTAATGACACTCAGTGCTATGATTGCATTGGGGGTATATTTCGCCTATGATTATTATCATGATAATCTTAAAGGCTTAAACCTTACAATAACAAGAGCAACCGACAAAGGCTTCATCGATTATGAAGAAACACATAATATGGTGATGGAAATATGTGACACAGCTAACAATATGCAAGTTGGTATGATACCGCTTGATTCTGTGGTGGCAACATTGAATGCTATTCCTTGGGTTGTTGATGTTGATGCAAATATTAATCTAAAGACTTATCTCGACGTAGAAATTGTTGAATGTGAACCAGTGATGAGAATTTATAACAAAAATGGTAAGTCGGTTTATCTTGACAAAGAAGGAAATATCTTTCCGACAAGACAAAATCATGTGCCTCATCTCTTGGTCGGAAGTGGCAATGTGGATTTTTCGGTCAATGACCTCGGTAATGTCAATGATTCTGTTTATATAAATACAGAACTTCCTGATTTGTTTAATGTTATGAGCGGAATATTGACGGATGATTATGCTAGAAATTGTGTGAAACAAGTGTTTGTAGATAAGAAGAAAAATTATATTTTTTCCTTGAATAACACAGATATTATTGTTATCTTTGGCGATGTTAATAATATCGAAGAAAAGTTGTCTAAAATGCGACATTTTTTTAACAAAATGCAAGGCAATCCTGAGTTAGACAACTATAAAGAAATTAACTTAAATTATTTTAACCAAGTTGTTTGTACCAAAAAAAATAAAAGAATATGAGTGAACCTGTTTACATAGTCGGTCTTGATATTGGAACTACAAAAATAGCATGCATAGTAGGAGAGAAGATGCCAAATGGCAAAATAGAGATTCGTGGATACGGAAAAACAGACTCTACTGGTGTTAAGAGAGGTATCGTTGTCAATATCGAAGAAACTGTTGATGCTATTAAAAGTGCTGTGGCACAAGCTTCAGAACAGTCAAAAGTTGATATTAAAAGCGTTAGTGTAGGTATAGCAGGTCATCATATTAAGAGTATTCAACATAGAGGTACTTTAATTCGCGAGAATTCGGATATCGAAATATCAGATAAAGAACTCGATAAGTTACGTCTTGATATGTTCAAGTTACGTACCGCTCCAGGTGAGGAAATAGTTAATGTCATACCTCAAGAATATTTCGTCGATGGAGAGGCTGTTGGTAGCCGTCGTCCGAAAGGTATGCTAGGAAGTACCCTGGAGGCTAATTTCCATATCATTGTTGGACAGACATCCGCAGTGAAGAATATCATTCTGTGTATAGAACACGCAGGACTCGAAATGGAAAATATGATTCTCGAACCGATAGCATCGGCAGCATCAGTGCTGGGTGAAGACGAAAAGGAAGCAGGTGTAGCTTTGGTAGATATCGGAGGTGGTACAACAGATATTGCAGTGTTCTATGACTCAATAATTTATCATACAGCAGTTATTCCTCTCGGAGGTAATATCATTACTGAAGATATCCGTCAAGGTTGTTCTATCATAAAGAAACATGCAGAAGAAATAAAGGTGAAATTCGGTTCTGCAGTGGCAAGCGAAAACAGTGACGACGAGGTCGTTTCAATACCTGGAATTAGAGGACGTGACCCGAAAGAAATATCTTTTAAGAATTTGGCCGGTATTATTCAAGCTCGTCTCGAAGAGATATTCGACTTCGTAAATTCTGAGATACAAAAAGTTAATGCAGAAAATAAACTCATTGCAGGTATAGTACTTACCGGAGGCGGCGCAATGATGAAACATATACGTCAACTCGCAGAGTTTAAGACAGGTATGGAAGTACGTATCGGATATCCTAATGAATATTTGTCTAACGAAACTTCAGAAGATCTTGCATCACCAATGTATGCGACAGGTATAGGTCTTGTAATAGAAGGTATAGCAAAATATGAGACAGATAAACTCAGAGGTAAATTGGTAGACGCTAAGAATAAAAAAGAGAAAGAATCTGTTATAGAGGAATCTGAGATAATTCAAATTGTTGAAGAAACTAAGATAGAGGAACCTGAAATTGAAGAAACTCAAACAGATGAAACAGAGTCTGTAAATAAGAAGAGAGCTAAAAACAGACTGACTAATATAGTGACATCATTCACCAATTTTTTTAAACCAGACATCGATAAAGACATAACAGAATAAAAAATACTAACATGACAGATTTGATAAAATTCGACCCTTTGGAGGAAATGCCTAATATCATTAAGGTTATAGGTGTTGGTGGTGGCGGTAGTAATGCTGTTACGCACATGTTTACAGAAGGTATTCAAGGTGTCGACTTTATACTTTGTAATACAGACCGTCAGGCACTTGAAAAAAGTCCTGTCGCCATGAAAGTGCATCTTGGCAAGAGAGCACTTGGAGCTGGTAATATTCCTGCAGAAGGACGTGATGCCGCTCTCGAAACAGTAGACGAGTTACGTGAAATATTAAGCAAAGATACTAAGATGCTCTTTATCACAGCTGGTATGGGCGGCGGAACTGGTACAGGTGCAGCACCGGTGGTGGCATCAATAGCTCGCGAACTCGACATCCTTACCGTCGGTATTGTGACTATGCCTTTTATCCAGGAAGGAAAACGTCGCCGTCAGCAAGCTCTCGATGGTATTGCTGAACTACGTAAACATGTTGACACATTGTTGGTGATAAGTAACGATAAACTACGTACCGAATACGGCGATATGAAATTGACCCAGGCATTTAAAAAAGCTGACGATGTGCTCAAGACCGCCGCTAAAGGTATCGCTGAAATTATTACCGTGACAGGATATGTAAATGTCGACTTCCAAGATGTTAATACCGTTATGAGAAATAGCGGAAAGGCTATTATGGGTTCCGGATATGCCGAAGGCGAAGACAGAGCCTTGAAAGCTATAGAAGCCGCTGTGCATTCTCCTTTGCTTGATGATGCAGATATTAGAGGCGCTAAAAATATTCTTATTTACATTACGTCAGGTAATGATGAGGTCTCTCTTGATGAAACACTTGAAATACAAGAATATGTACAAAATGCAACAGGTAACTGTTCTGAGGTGATTTGGGGTAACGGCGAAGATGCCTCCCTCGGTGATGGTCTTAATGTAACACTTATCGCTACTGGTTTCGATCACGACGCTTATGAAAGTCGTGGCGAAGATCCTCAGGCAAGAAAGGTTCATGATATGTTCGAAGAAGCAACATGTCGAAAAGACGATATAGTGACTTTACCGGATAATCAAGTCGAACCTCAACCTCTGCCACAACAGGAAGAAATCGTCGTTATAAATAAAAAGAAAGAAGAAGAGAAACCTGCTGTAGTGAAACCGGAAGAAAAGGAAACCAAGAAGGTTTACACTCTCTATGATAATCCGGTGAATGATAACCCGGTCACAGATAATGACGATGTCGCCGATGATGTTGTTGAAACAGAATATAAAGTGACAAAAAATAACGGTATCACAGTTCATCATATAGAACCGGAAAAAAGGATAGAAACAGCAACTCAAACATCTCGCGTCTATAACAACCCGTTTAATAATAATGACGACGAAGAAGATTTGGGCGGAATAAAAACATACCTCAAAGATGTTGCCGACACACAGACTATGGTGAAACATGAAGTGAAAAAAGAACAAAAACAATTGTCGCAACAAGAGATAGTTCGACGACAAAGACTTGCTTCACTTACCAACTTTACAATGTCTGACATTGAACGACTAGAGAATCAACCGGCATATATGCGTAGAGGAACGACAGTGAAAGATGATAATGAACAGGAAATTTCCAACTATACATTTAACAAAGGAAAAGGAATAAGCGAGAATAACTCCTTCCTTCACGATAATGTAGATTAATGTCTAAAGACAAAAGACTAATGGTTAAGAGACGTCATTTTTAATAAAAGATGTCTCTTTTTTATTAAATATAGCCATAGTTCATAGTCATAGTCATAGTTCATAGTCATAGTTCATAGTCATAGTTCATAGTCATAGTCATAGTTCATAGTCATAGTTCATAGTCATAGTCATAGTTCATAGCCATAGTTCATAGCCATAGTTCATAGTCATAGTTCATAGTCATAGTTCATAGTCATAGTTCATAATTCATAGTCCCATAAAACAAAATCAGCCAAATGTTGTTTAAATGTTAAAATCTCATAACATGAAAACAATAGTCTTGTCAATAATACCAGAATTGTATTCCACAAAAATAGCAGTCAGTAATTTGCAATCAGACAATGCTAAAATTATATATCAATACAGAATTACTCATGCCGTTGAGGATTTTGTCTTATGCGAGAATATAATGGATCAACTGCCTTTGCGTCGTGACGCTATTATGTATCAACTTAGAAAAGATAATATTGATATAAAGGAGATACAATATGTGGTGGCTGAAGGAGGATTGTTGCGCCCATGCAAGTCGGGAGTCTATGTTATTGATAAGAGGATGGTTGGCGACCTTATAGAAGGAATCGCCGGTGAAGATGTCATTAATCTGGGAGGACTCCTCGCTTTTACGATAGCAAATAATCTCAGAATAAAATCTTTCGTTGTCGATCCAGTTTCTGTTGACGAACGCTCAGAATTGGCATCTTTTTCTCCGCATATCTCCCTTAAAAAGAAATCGCTATTTCATGTCATGACACATAAATATCTTTCGAAGAAATATGCATCTTCTATTCAAAAAAAATATGAAGACCTTAATATCATATTCTGTGATGTTAATGAAAGGTCGGTCTCTGTCGCCGCACATATGAAAGGTAAGGTGATTGATGTTAATCAGGAGTTTATGGGATACGGACCGATGGGATTTTGCGAAACGGGAACGTTGCCTTCTTCTGATATTGTTGATATGATATATAAAAAATGTTATTCTAAGAATGAAATCTTAAACCTTATTAATAAAGGGTCTGCAATATCTTATCTGGGAACAAATTCCTTAGACGAAATATTTAAGGGTTTTGCTGATAATAATAAAAAATGTAAATTGTTTTTGGAAGCGATGGTTTATCAGATAGCAAAAGAAATAGCTTCTCATTATGTGTCTCTCGACGGTAAAATTGACGTGATAATTTTGTCTGGAAAAATATTCTCTCTCAATCGATTTTTTAAGTATCTTTCAAAACGAATTGAACGACTCGCTCCGATAGTGACATATCCCGAAGATTATACTTTCGAAGCGATGATTCACAATGTCTTACAAATTCTAGAAGGTAAGACTGAACTTAGAAATTATAGTTGAGAAAGGATAACATTTTAATAAAATATGAAAAGATTGTCGATATTTGTCTCAGGTGGCGGCACTAATTTACAAAGAATAGCGGAATATTTCGCTAATAATCCTGAAGTTGAGATAGCAAATGTAATTTGTAATAATCCTAATGCATACGCTATAGAAAGAGCAAAGAATCTTGGAATACCATGCAAAATCATTAACAGAACTGAATTTAAAAGCGAAGATTTTACCAAAGAGCTTCTAAATCAAAACATAGACCTTATTGTGCTCGCTGGTTTCTTATGGCTACTGCCAAAACATCTCATCGATGCTTTTCCTAATAAGATCATCAATATTCATCCAGCCTTGTTACCTAAATATGGTGGCAAAGGTTTTTATGGTGAGCATGTACATGAAGCTGTCGTAGCTGCTAAAGAAGAATATTCTGGTATCACGATTCATTATGTGAACGAACATTACGACAGTGGCGATATTATCTTCCAAGCTCAAGTCGCCTTAGAAGAAGGAGAGACGCCTGACAGTCTCGCAGCAAAGATTCATACTTTGGAATATAAACACTATCCGGAAGTTATTGAGAAATTGACAATTGAAAATTAGCTGTCAGCCATCAGCTATCAGCTGATAGCTCAATGCTCATAGCAAAAAAAATCGTGGACAAAGTCTGTTGACTGTAGTCTGTTGTCCGTTGACATTAAAGAAAAATATTTAAAAAAAATTATCAAATTTGATAATTTTTTGTTTATATTTGCACTGAATTGAAAATCGAAATTTAATGCGAATATTTACAAATAACGAAGCGATATTCGAGTTGCTGACTGTAGGGAAATCGCAGGATAAAAGATATAGATCATTACCGAAGAGTGCTGTTAATGGATTGCTTAAGGCTTATAACATAATGTTAAAAGTTGATAGAGTAGAAGATTTGTTTCAGCATAAAGGTTTGAATTATAAGCGACTTAAAGGTGACTTGCGAGAATATGAAAGTGTTAGATGCGACTCTAAATATAGGTTGCTATTTATAAGTAGTTTATTAGGAAACGATATGTTGATAACAGAAGTAGAACTTATTGAAATAACTAATCATTATGAAAAACTTTGACCTAAATAATATTACTCCTTTTAAGGCTATCCATGTAGGGGAATATATCAAAGATGAGTTGGATGCAAGAAAGATGTCGCAGAAAGAACTGTCGTTGTTGACAGGAATAGCAGCACCAATCTTAAATGATATTATAAAAAGCAAGAGAAATATTACAGCAGAACAATCGATTCTTATCGGTAGAGCTCTATGTATTGACGATGATTTTTTTTATGAGATACAGAAACAATACGACTTGGATAGAGCGCGTTTGTCTAAGAAAGTTATGAATCAAACATTATTATTAGAGAACAGAACTTTTAATCAATTAACAGTTAACAATTAACAATTATGGACAAAGACTGTTGACTGTAGTCTATTGTCTGTTGACTAAAAAAATGAAAAAACACCTTATTATATTATTAGCATTATTTTTCTGCTCGATGATGGCATCGGCGCAGGTGGAAAAAATTTTAGGAGAATGGCGTACCGTCGATGACGTGACGGGCGAGACCAAAGGTATTGTGGAATTTTATCAAGGCGATAACGGTCTTTATTACGGAAAGATTCTTAAAGTATTCTGGAAAGGTCAGGAACTGAAAGACACCGGATTCGAAAATATGGTCGTCATCAAAGATATGGAAGAGCATGATGGAATGCTGAAAAACGGTATCATCTACGAACCGGAAGGAAAGAAAGACTATTATGGAAAAATCTATTACAACAAAGAAGACAACACCATAACATTGCGTGGCTCTCTCGACAAACGCGGCTGGATAGGAAGATCACAGACGTGGGTTCGCTAATCTGTTAAAAATAAAATTGGAGCTTTAAAGCCCCAATTTTATTTTTAATGTCTCTATCATATCGACAGACATCTTGTCTAAGTCGTATTTTGGATTCCATCCCCATTCGTTGCGTGCGCAGCTGTCGTCTAAGCTGTTAGGCCATGAGTTGGCGATAGCTTGCTTGATAGGTTCTGGCTTATATTCCATCTCGAAAGTAGGAATATATTTCTTGATGGTGTTATAGAGAATCTCTGGGTCGAAACTCATCGCTGTAACGTTGAATGAGTTGCGGTGGATGAGTTTGCTTGGGTCTGCTTCCATGATGTCGACCATGGCGTCTAATGCGTCAGGCATGTACATCATATCCATGAAAGTGCCTTTCTCCAATGGGCAGATAAATTTCTCGCCTTTCACTGCTGAATAATAAATCTCCACAGCGTAGTCTGTAGTGCCGCCGCCTGGCAATGTGAGGTTTGAAATCAAGCCAGGGAAACGGACGGAACGTGTGTCGACGCCGAAACGTGTGAAGTAGTAGTCGCTCAACAACTCGCCTGTGACTTTAGTGACGCCGTATATTGTGTTAGGACGTTGGATAGTGTCCTGTGGCGTCATGTCTTTCGGAGTGTTAGGACCGAAGGCACCTATTGAAGAAGGTGTGAAGACTGCGCATCCGAATACGCGTGCCACTTCTAAGCAGTTGACTAAACTACCGATACCGACATTCCAACCTAACATAGGGTTCAACTCTGCTGTCGCTGAAAGGATAGCGGCGAGGTTGTAGATGGTGTCGATATTATATTTTCTCACTACCTCGACGATCTGCATCATATTGGTAGAGTCGATTCTTTCGAAAGGACCGTTTTCGGCTATCTCGCCTGTGAGTTGACGTAAGTCGCTGGCAACGACGTTTTCATTGCCGTATATGCCGCGAAGTTTCTTTACCAACTCTGTTCCGATTTGTCCGCCGGAACCAATGATTAATATCTTTTTCATAGCTAATCAAAATAAAAGGCAGGAATACTAAAATTCCCACCTTATGTTAATTTATTTTATAACTCCTAATTCTTGACCGATTTTTACGAAAGCTCCGATGCACTTGTCGAGATGTTCTTTTTCGTGTGCTGCTGAGATTTGTACTCTGATACGTGCTTGTCCTTTAGGAACTACAGGGTAGTAGAAGCCTGTCACGAAGATGCCTTCGTCTTGCATACGTGCTGCGAACTTTTGTGAGAGAGGAGCGTCATACAACATAACTGCGCAGATTGCTGACTCTGATGGTTTGCAGTCGAAGCCTTTTGCCAACATTTCCTTGATGAAGTAATCGGTGTTGGCGTGTAATTTGTCTTGGAGTTCGTTAGTCTCGCTCATCATCTCGAACATACGGATGCCTGCTGCTACTAAGCCAGGTGCCATTGAGTTAGAGAAGAGATAAGGACGTGAGCGTTGACGTAACATATCGATGATTTCTTTCTTACCTGTTGTGAAACCACCCATGGCGCCTCCGAATGCCTTGCCGAGTGTGCCGGTGATGATTTCGATTTCGCCTTTGAGGTTGAAGCGTTCTGTTACGCCGCGACCTGTTGTGCCTACAACGCCTGCTGAGTGACTTTCGTCGACCATGACCATAGCGTCATATTTCTGTGCGAGTTCATAAATCTTGTCTAAAGGACATACGTTGCCGTCCATTGAGAAAACACCGTCAGTGACGATGAGTTTGAAGCGGCAGTCTTTTGCTGCTTGAAGTTGTGCTTCGAGGTCTGCCATGTCGGCATTAGCATAACGGAAACGTTGTGCCTTGCAGAGACGTACACCGTCGATGATGGAAGCGTGGTTCAGGGCGTCGGAGATGATGGCGTCTTCTGGTCCTAACAATGGTTCGAATACACCGCCGTTAGCGTCGAAACATGCTGCATATAAAATAGTGTCTTCTGTGCCGAAGAACTCAGCGATTTTTTGTTCTAATTGTTTGTGTAAGTCTTGGCAACCGCAGATGAAACGTACAGATGCCATACCGAAACCGCGGGCGTCCATGCCTTTCTTGGCAGCTTCTATAAGTTCCGGATTGTCGGCTAAACCGAGATAGTTGTTAGCGCAGAAGTTAAGACATTTCTTGCCTTTAACCATGATTTCCGCACCTTGTGGACTTTCAATAATACGTTCGTTTTTGTAAAGACCATCAGCTTCAATCTGAGCTAATTCCTTTTGTAAATATTGTTGAAATTTATTATACATAACGCAATGTGTTAAGGATTTCTTAATGATGTTTTATTCAAACGCAAATATACTAAAAACTATGAACGATGAACACTGAACGATGAACTTTTTTTCTATTTCAACTCCACTCTCGTAATTCCATGACCACCAGTTTCTAAACTCGCGTCTTGCATCTGTCGTACGCACGATTGTTTGCTAAGATATTGTCGTATCATCTGACGTAAGATTCCGTTGCCTTTTCCGTGCAGAATGTTGACATTCTTGATACACAATAGCGATGCGTCATCGATGTATTTTGCAACAGCTTCTATTGCTTCTTCTCCGCGCATTCCTCTTACGTCTAAGGTGAGATTGAAATTTGCTGATTTCTCGTTGAGGTCTTCCATGATTGCCTTACGGAGATATGTCGGATTGCTTATGGATTTTTTAGCTTCTTTCTTACTGATCTTAACGACTTTATCTGCTGTGGTTCTGAGTTTTACACTGCCGAATTCTATGGTGATGTCGGTGTCGGTCATAGCTACGATTTCTCCGACTATTTCCATCTCGTTAATTCTAACCATATTTCCAACTTGAAGATCTTGGTTGTCTTTTTTTTCTTTTTCTTCAATCTTAAGATTTTTAGAAATGACTTTAGCGTCTTCTTCAAGTTGCTGTTTCATGCCTTTCAAATCCTGACGTAGTTCCTTTGTGCGTTCTTTCTCAGCCTGAGCTTCTTTGATTTCACGTATCGTTCTCTCAATCTTAGCATTTGCTTTGTCTATTAAAGATTGTGCTTCTTTGTTAGCTTCTTTCAAGAGAGTGTTTTTCTTCTTCTCCAAATCGCTGAGAAGGTTCTTATATTTTGTAACGACTTCATTGAGAAGATTGTCGGCTACTTTTAATTCGTATTCTTTCTTACGTACTTCTTTCTTTTCTATTTCAAGTTGTTGCAGTTGTTGGTCGAAGTTAAGATGTTCTTTGCCTCCGATTTCAGCAGCGTCGTTGAGAATCTCTTCCGGGAAACCGATTTTTTTTGCAATTTCGAAAGCGAACGAACTTCCTGGTTTGCCTGTCATCATAACATAAAGTGGCTGCAGATAACGGGTGTCGAACAACATTGCTCCATTGACGATACCTTTGTGATTATCGGCAAGAAGTTTCAGGTTGGCATAGTGAGTCGTCACCACTCCAAATGATTTCTTTCCGTTAAGTTTTAAAAGAATAGCTTCTGCGATGGCGCCACCTAATTGCGGCTCTGTTCCTGTTCCGAATTCGTCTATTAAAAATAAAGTGCGTTTGTTGGCATGAGACAAAAGTTCCTTCATATTAATAAGGTGTGAACTATAAGTGCTCAAGTCGTTTTCGAGTGACTGCGAGTCGCCGATGTCGATAAACATATCGTGGAATATTCCGCATCGAGAGTCGATTTCCATTGGTACGGCGAGACCGCATTGCAGCATATATTGTACGAGACCTATTGTTTTGAGACAGACTGACTTACCGCCGGCATTAGGTCCTGAGATGACAAGGATTCTGTTGTCTTTGTCGAGACTTAAGTCTAAAGGTGTGATATGTTTGTTTTGTGATTTCAGTTTCTGTTCCAACAGAGGATGACGTGCCTGACGCCAGAGGAACGTTGGTTCGTCGGTTATTTCAGGGACGACGCATTTATATTCGTTGCTGAGCAATGACTTGGCACGGATGAAATCGAGGAGACCTAACAGGTTCCAAGCTTTGATGAGGTTGGGTAATTCTGGACGTAAGAGTTGTGTGAAAGCGAGGAGGATTTTGTTTATCTCGCGGCGTTCGGCATATTCCAACTCTCTGATTTCGTTGTTGGTGTCGAATATCTCAGCTGGCTCGATATATACTGTCTGACCTGTGGCGGATTCGTCGTGAATGAAACCGCGCAATGCTCTTTTATCAGCGGCTTTTACCGGAATAACGGGACGACCGTCACGGATTGTTAGTTCGGCACTGCTGTCGGTCCATCCTGCTGCCTTCGCTTCGGTGAGAATCTTACGCATACGGCGGTCGATGGAACTTTGTTTGCGACGTATCTCGCGGCGTATCTCTGCCAAATCGGCGGAAGCACTATCAGGAATCTCGCCCTTGTCGTCGATGAGACGTGTTATCTCAGAGAAAATATGTCTATCTATATCAATGCCTTCCGCTAATGCCTTAAGCGATTCGACTTTATCGGATGCTTCCGACTTAAAGAAATTCAAGACGTAAGATAATGCGGTGAGAGTAGGTTTCAGGGCGAACAGACTTTCCACACTGATTACGGTTCCTTCGATGCTTAAGAGATGGAAATCTTCACGCAGGTCGTTATAGTCTCTGACAGGGAAGGGGACACCGTTTTGTAATAACGAAAGGAAGTCTTCGATTTGCGACAAACGGGTCTTGATTTTGTTGATGTCGGAACAGAATCGCATCTTCTCAACAAATTCTTTTCCCATCTCGCTGATACACAATTCTGTAAGTCTGTTTTTAACAGACTTGAAACCAATCTTATTCTCGAAATCTTTAGGATAAATCACGTCTTTATTTTTTTGTTTCTGCAAAGATAAGAAAAGTCAAAAGTCAAAAGACAAAAGACGGAAGTTTATTTTAGTTCATAGTTTATAGTTTATAGTAGTTTTAAAGTTGAAAGTTTTTTAGTTTTAAGTTTATCAAAACCTTAACCCCGCACCCGTTCCCGCACCCGCTCCCGTTCTCCGCTCTCTATTGTCCGTTGACTTATAATTACTTTCCGATATCTTAAAAAATATTCCCGATAACTTGATTTTTTTGTGTCGTAATTGAATAATTAGTGTTATTTTTGTTCCGATTTTAAATGATAATATACATATTTATATATATCAATAATGATTAGAATAGAAATTTGTACAAATGGTTATCAGTCAGTAATAAACGCTCAGGAAAACGGAGCTCATTGCGCTGAGTTATGTGAATCGTTGGAAGTTGGTGGCGTTACTCCTTCATACGGAACATTGAAAAAAGTTGCCAACGACATGAAGATTCCGGTAAGAGTCTTGATACGTCCTCGCTCGGGAAACTATATCTACAATGATTCAGAGTTGGAAATGATGTGTCTTGATATAAAACTTATCAAAGAACTTGGTTACGAAGGTGTTGTGATTGGAGCACTTGATGAAAACGGCGACCTCGACGTGGAGAAAATCAAAACCATGATGAAAGCTGGCGAAGGAATGAAATTTACTTTCCACAGAGCTATCGACGCTTGTAACAATCCATTAGAGGCATTGTCAACATTAGTTGAATTAGGTTTTGACAAAGTATTGACATCAGGTTGTAAACCAAAAGCAATTGACGGAATCGACATGATCCGTCAGATGCAGGAAAAATTCGGTGATAAAATAAAAATCATGGCAGGAGGCGGCGTTAATATTAATAATGTGTCGACAATAATCAACGAGACCGGAGTTTCAAACTGCCATGCATCTTTAACAGTTGAAGTAGATAATTATAACCAAAAACTATATCCTGAAAAAGTAGATAATACTGGAGCGTCAATGGTTTGGAAAGTATCATCTCCTTCAATTATTAAGGAAATGTTAAATATTGTCAAAAATAGTTAATGATATTGTTTTTGAATTTTTTTTGGAATAAATTTACAAATTGAAAAATAACTAAAACACAAATTATAACCAACAGATTTTTAATACGAAATAATTATGAAGATTCGTAATTTATTAGTGATGGCGGCTTTTTTAATGCTGTTTTCTTGCGCTGAAAAACGTACTAACCCATTAATCCAAAATTTAGATAAGTCTTGGATTGTCACTACCGACACTCTTAACATTAAAATGGAAGTCGATATTCCTTCTGTTATTCAAGCCGATATGTATGAAAACGGTTTGATTCCTCATCCATATAAAAGCAATATAGAGTCGCAATTGCATTGGATTCCTCAGCATGAATGGGAATATTCTCTCGACTTTAAAGCCGAAGACTATATTTTAAGAGAAGATGTGATAGAACTGGTTTTTGAAGGTCTCGACACTTACGCAGATGTCTGGATGAATGGAAAGAAAATCTTGCATGCTGACAATATGTTCAGAACATATTGCTATGATGTTAAAGACATAATCAAAGAAACCAATAACATAAAAATTAAATTCTATCCTTTCGACAAAGAAAGAGACAGCCTCATTGAAACTTATCCTCTTCGTTTCCCTGAAAAATATGCTGTGATGCGTAAGGCTGCATATCAAAATGGTTGGGACTGGGCTCCTCGTTATATGAATATGGGTATTTGGCAACCTGTTTATCTTAAAGCATGGACTCGCTCAACAATATGTTCGGCTTCAGTGATAACAAATGAAATTCATGATGATAAAGCAGACTTGTTCTTCGAAGCATGTATCAATGCTGATGTTGAACATGATATTACTTTGCAACTTTTCCAGGAAAATGAAAAAATTCTGGATAAAAATATCGATCTTAAAGTAGGTAAAAACTATTATTCGTTCCCATTTGAGGTTTCAAATCCTAAATTATGGTATCCTAATGAATTAGGCGAACAGAATTTCTATTCTTTCAATCTTAAGATGGTTGATAATGATAAAGAGAAAATCATTGAGGAAAGAAATATCACGATGGGTATCCGTACCGTTGAAATGGTTGAAGAACCTGATAGCATCGGAACGGCATTCTACTTCAAAGTAAATGGCATTCCTTTATATATGAAAGGTGCGAACTATATTCCTGAAGAGATGATAACCTCTTGGATGTCAAGAGAGAAAACCAAGAAACTTTTGGAACAATGTGTCGGTGACGCTCACATGAACATGCTTCGTATATGGGGCGGCGGTATCTATCCACCAGATTATTTCTACGAAATATGCGACAGTCTCGGAATCTTGGTATGGCAAGACTTCATGTTCGCAGGATCAACATATCCTTATAGCGATGAGTTTATCGGTAACGTAAGAGAAGAAGCTAAGAAACAGGTCATAAGATATAAAAACCATCCATCACTGGCATTATGGTGCGGCAACAACGAGATAAGCGAGGGTTACTATAACTGGGGATGGCAAAATTCGATGAACTGGTCTGACGAAGATTATAAGGAAATGAAAGACGGATACGACAAACTTTTCGAAGAGATGCTCGATGAAGTCGTTAATACATATGACAAGTCAAGACCTTATTGGCCAAGTTCTCCTAAAAACGGATGGGGTAGAGCCGCTAGTCTTACAGAAGGCGACGTACACTACTGGGGCGTCTGGTGGGGCGAACTTCCTTATGAAATGTATATCGAGAAAGTAGGTCGTTTCAACAGCGAATTCGGATATCAGTCTTATCCTTCAATGGCAACTTTAAGAATGATTGACCCTAACCCTGACTTCGGTAACGAAATAATTCAAGCACACCAGAAACATAATAGGGGAGAGAAACTTATCATGGATCATGTTGTGAGATATTTCGGCGAGCCTAAAGACTTCGAAGATTACGTATATAAGAGTCAACTTTCTCAGGCATACGGAATGGATATAGCGATATCGGCACAGCGCAGTTCCCGTCCTCGTAGCATGGGTTCTCTATATTGGCAACTCAACGACGCATGGACTTCAATATCATGGTCTTCAATAGATTATCTTGGAAATAAAAAAGCGCTACACTATAAACTCGATGAGATTTATTCTCCTATCTTGTTAGGTCTTAACGACAGAGGTGAAGATAAATACGAGCTTTGGATAAGTAATGATCTACAACACGATATAGACGGACGTATTCGTATCATTATAGAAGACATGTATGGAAATCAGATATTTGCCTTCTCCGAATTAGTGAATGTGAACGCTAATAGCTGTTACCGCTTCCCTAACGATGTCTATATAAGTGCTTTAGGTAAAGATAAATCTGAATGTTATGCACGTATCATTTTCATGGAAGACGATACAATACTTAGTGAACGTTTACATTTCTTTACTTATCCAAAAGATATGAAACTTATCAAGACAGAACTTAATCCTAATATTACATTCAATGACGGAAAATATCATCTCACATTCAGTTCCGATGTTTTTGTAAAGGATGTTTATGTTACAGCATCAGTGCCAGGAAGTTTCTCCGACAACTTCTTCTGCATACTTCCAAATGCTACACAAACAATAGTCTTTGAACCTGAAAAAGATGATAAGAAAAAGAAAAATGTCAAGTTCAACTTCCAGATGTTGAATTGATACTCATAAAAAAAGCGACTTTAAGTCGCTTTTTTTATTTAATCTAATTTCAAAACCGCTAAGAACGCTGACTGAGGCACTTCTACGCTACCTATCTGACGCATTCTCTTCTTACCGGCTTTCTGTTTCTCGAGAAGTTTTCTCTTACGGCTCACGTCGCCACCGTAACATTTTGCAGTGACATCTTTACGAACTTGACGTACTGTTTCTCTCGCGATGATCTTAGCGCCGATAGAAGCCTGGATGGCGATGTCGAACTGATGACGTGGGATGAGTTCCTTCAACTTCTCGCACATCTTACGTCCGAAGGCGTATGCGTTGTCGCGATGTATCAATGTTGACAAAGCATCGACCACTTCACCGTTTAACATTATATCTAGTTTTACCAAGTTGGCTTGCTGATAACCTGCGATGTGATAGTCGAAGGAAGCATAACCTTTTGATATTGATTTTAATTTATCATAAAAATCGAAGACGATTTCGCTCAACGGCATCTGGAATTTCAACTCGACGCGGTCTGTGGTGAGATAAGTCTGATTCATGAGAACGCCGCGCTTGTCGATGCATAGTTTCATGATGGAACCTACGAATTCATTCTTTGTAATGATTTCAGCTATGATGAAAGGTTCATCGATGTGATCTAATTTCGTCACTTCAGGAAGTCCGCTCGGGTTGTGAACGTCGAGCATTTCTCCATCGGTGAGATAAGCCTTGAAAGAAACGTTAGGAACAGTTGTGATTACGTCCATGTTGAATTCGCGGTCGAGACGTTCCTGAACGATTTCCATGTGGAGAAGTCCCAAGAAACCGCAACGGAATCCGAATCCTAATGCTGCTGATGACTCCGGTTCCCAAACTAAAGAGGCGTCGTTGAGTTGCAACTTTTCTAATGAAGAACGTAACTCTTCATAGTCATCGGCACTGACAGGATATACACCAGCGAAAACCATAGGCTTCACGTTTTCAAAGCCTTCGATAGGCTTGTCGCAAGGACGATCGACGTGTGTGATGGTATCACCGACCTTTACTTCAGAAGATGTCTTGATACCGGAGATGATATAACCTACGTTACCAGCTGAGAGCTCGTCTTTAGGAACTTGCTTGAGTTGTAACACACCGATTTCGTCGGCATGATATTCCATTTTCGTAGCGAAGAATTTTACGAGTTCGTTGGTCTTTATTGTTCCGTTGATGATACGGAAGTAGGCGATGATGCCTCTATATGAGTTGAATACCGAGTCGAAGATGAGAGCCTGCAGCGGTGCTTCTTCATCGCCTTCAGGTGCCGGTATTCTCTCCACTACTGCCTGCAGTATCTCTTCTACACCCATTCCGGTCTTTCCCGATGCCTCGATTATCTCTTCGCGGTCGCATCCCAGAAGGTCGATAATCTCGTCCTTTACCTCTTCGGGCATAGCGTTTATCATGTCGCACTTGTTTATGACCGGAATAATCTCCAGGCCCTGGTCAACTGCCATGTAAAGGTTTGAGATTGTCTGCGCCTGTACACCCTGTGTCGCATCCACCACAAGCAAAGCTCCTTCGCAAGCAGCGATAGAACGTGATACCTCATACGAGAAGTCAACGTGTCCCGGAGTGTCAATCAGGTTGAGAATATATTTCTCGCCGTTATGCATGTACTCCATCTGTATCGCATGGCTCTTGATTGTAATGCCGCGCTCTTTCTCCAAATCCATGTTGTCCAGCATCTGGCCCTCGGTAATGTTTATTGTCTTTGTGGTTTCCAAAAGACGGTCGGCCAATGTCGATTTACCGTGGTCGATGTGGGCGATTATGCAAAAATTCCTTATCTTTTCCATATATTGTTCTATGCTTTTCTAATCGGGTTCCTCCAGCGAGGTTTTAAATAAAAATCTACAAAGATATAACAAAAAAATTATATATATATAATAACAAGAGCTATAAATTTAACATTCCGAAACAACAGGAGGCGAAATATCAATGGCTATACGCCTTTAGCTAATAAATATTTTGTACCGGTTGGAAATAAGTAAAAACAGATTGGAAAAGGCTGTTGGCAGAATTGTTTCCGAGACAACAATATTGTCAATAATAGTGTTTATATTGTTGATAATTCGGAATATATATAGTTAATTCAATAAATTGCATTAATGTGCTGCGGTTGTAATAAAAAAACAACGGCAACAAATGAATGTCGCCGTTGTTGTAAATTATTATTACCTTGTTTTTCTTTCATTGTCATTTGAAGACATGCTTGCCGAAATCGACACCTTTCAACTGGTAATACTTCTTTTCTCCCTGCAGTCTTTTAAGGAAATCTTCGTAATCGCGCTTTTCCTGAGGTGTCCATCCGGCCTCTGCCACAGCTACAAGGCGCGGCAACATGAGGTACTGTACCACTTCGGGCTCCTCTACCCATTCGGTCCAGAAATTGGCCTGTACACCCATATATTTTGATTGCAGTTCGGGGCCTGCATTGTTCATTGGCTTGTAGTTATAGACACGCTCAACAGTCTCGTCTCCATACCCCTGCGAACGCGGCTCAGTTTCAAGCTTGGACTGTTTGCGGTTAATGTAATACGGTATCTGCGGAGAGAGGATAGTGTTCATTCCGCGCATTGCAGCATCCTTCGCTGCGTTGTCTGCGCCAATCCATGCCATGATTGTAATATCGTTGCCGAGCGGCTCTGTATTGCCATGCAGCACTTCGTTCCAGAATATGAGCTTGCGCTGCTTGTCGGCAGGCTTCTGTGCAATGTGCTCCTTCAGCTGCTTGTAGAAGTGTATCTGAAGGTCGCGGTAGTTCGTAGATCCAATCTCCTTGAGCAATGCCTGGCAGTCGCTGTTGCGTTCCCATTTCTGTGTCGGGCACTCGTCACCGCCAAGATGTATGTAACCGAACGGGAAAAGCTCGATAAGTTCGTCAATTACATCCTTTGCAAACTGTACTGCCAACGGGTTCGATACATTGATGACATCGGCCGATACACCTTGCCACAGCCATACCTCATGCTTGTTCTCCGGGTCACATGAAAGGAATTCCGGATAAGATGCCACTGCAGCCTGCGAATGTCCCGGTATGTCAACTTCGGGAACAATTTCAATGAGACGCTCCTTTGCATACGCCACAACTTCCTTTATATCCTTGTGTGTGTAGTAGCCGCCGTAACGTTGCCCATCGGGCTTCACCTCGCCCCATGCACACACCTTGCTGTCGCGCCATGCACCAATCTCAGTGAGCTTAGGGTATTTCTTTATTTCGATGCGCCATCCCTGGTCTTCGGTCAAATGCCAGTGGAATCGGTTCATCTTGTATGCTGCCATTACGTCAATAATTTTCTTTATTTCCTCCTTGCCGTAGAAGTGGCGGCCTTCATCGAGCATGAAACCGCGCCAGTCGAAGCGTGGCTTGTCCATTATTGACACGGCCGGTACGCTCCACTCCTTTATTTCGTTGTCAGGTACGCCTGCCATGACATTGCGTGGCATAAGTTGCTTCAAAGTCTGGAACGCATAGAAGAAGCCTGCCGGCTTTGATGCGGCGATCTCTATTCTTTTCGGGGCAACAGAGAGCTTGTATTCTTCGTCGTTCATGGAATCGTCAACGTGCAGCACAATGTGCCCGTCGGCTTTCTTGCTATACTTCGTAACTTCCAAACCCTGCAATCTCTCTTTTTTAGGAGTAGATTTCTTGAGTTTGATACCCGTTGTTCTCTTGAACTCCTCGACAAAATTGTCCGTTACATTCTTAATCTCCTTGTCTGCAAGTTCGGGATAACAGACAACAACTCTTCCTGTAAAAAGGAACTCACCCTCATTCACTGACATCTCTGCAGGGCGAGGAATAATTGAAATTTCTTGTGCTGAGCCTGTAAATACGAACAGACAAAGCAATGCAAATAGAATCTTTTTCATATTAATGGTTTGATGATTGAATGATCTTCATTGAATCTGCGTAATCTCTCTTCGAGTAATTCGTAATGATGTGGCTTGATGTTCGAAGAACATGCTCTTATTCCGTTTCTCAATCCTCCGGTGGTAGCAAGGTCTATGCCGCTGATGCCATAACAAAGCAGTTCCTTCAGCAGCTCGCCTCCCGGCATATTCTTGTATCCTATCGTAAAGAAGAAACCGTCGCTGACAACTTTGTTGTCGTCCTTGTCATATACGACATTGAAGCCGTTGCGCTGGAGAATCTCCTTAATGCGCGCGGTGCGCAGTGCATACTCCTTTATATCCTCCACAAAATTGTATTCACCGTCGCATGCAGCCTTAAGCATGGCTGCCATTGCACATTGCGCCGAATGCGATACTCCCGAAGAGAATGAATAGAGGAACACATACGCAAAGGCAGCACCGAAACGCGGAATACCGTATCTTTCTTTGAGAGTGTCGTAATGCCGCCCGTACAGCTTGTCGCTTATGCATGCCATTGCAATCCTCTGGCCGGCATAGCTGAATATCTTCGACGCGCTCATCAGAATGATGTAGTTGCCGGTATATCGTGACACGCTGGGCTGGTACGGCGGTTCGAACGGACGGCTCATGTCGCTTCGGAAGTCCATGGTCATGTAAGCAAGGTCCTCAATCACCAGTACATCATATTCGGTTGCAAGGCGTCCTATGATTTCAAGTTCCTCATCGTTCAGGCACATCCAGGTCGGATTGTTGGGGCTTGAATAGATAACAGCGCATATATTCCCTTGCCTGAAATAGCTTTCGAGCTTCTCTTCAAGCAGTTTTCCGCGGTACTCTGCAATGTCGAATGAAGCGATTTTCACGCCTATCACGTTGGCCTGCATCTTCTGAACAGGGAAGCCGGGGTCTATGTAAAGGACTGTATCGCGCTTGCTGTCAAGCTGAGAGGCAAGCATCAGCGAGGCGAACGAAGCCTGCATTGAACCAACTGTCGGTATGCAGCACTGCGGAGCAATGTCGGCGTTTACAAAAGCCTTCATGAAGCGTGAAGCCTGTTCCTTCACCTCCGGTATTCCGTCGATTATAGGATAGACCGATGCAACGCCCCTCTGCAAGGCCTCGCACTCAGCCTTTACGCCAACAGCCGAAGGCGGCAGTCCGGGCACACCCATTTCGAAGTGTATGAACTCGCATCCCGTACGCGCTTCGGCAGCACGCACAATGGCCCCTAACTGACGTATTGACGCACTGCCAACGTCATCTATCTCAAGTTCCTTTACTATGGAATCGATTATTTCGGGTGAAATGATACTCATAATCTCAGAAGTGTTCAATAAGCGTAACGAAATCGGCACCAACAGCATCTTTGTTGTCTAAAAGGTTCAATGACAAGGCCTGCGAAGTTTTTACAGTCAGGAGTTTTGTGAACCTGAATGACCAACTGCGGAAACAAGCGTAATGCAACCGGCACCAGCATCATCTTTGTTGTATAAAAGGTTCAATGACAAGGCTTGAGAAGTTTCTGTAGTTAGGAGTTTAGTAAACCTAAATGACTAACTACAGAAACGAGCATAACGCAGTCAGTGATCTTTTAGACAATAAAGTATTAATCTTCCATCAATTTACGATACCTCACCTTCTTCGGCTCCTCAATACCCAAACGACGCATCTTGTTCTCCTCGTAGTCAGAGTAAGAGCCCTCAAAGCTGAAGACATTACCGTCACCCTCGAATGCGATGATGTGGGTACATATACGGTCAAGGAACCAACGGTCGTGACTGATT
>JAZUSL010000018.1:0-52303 GCA_045606705.1 Bacteroidales bacterium | reverse complement strand
TCCAACCTTAAACCAAATTCTCAGATTTTCAATTTCTCAGATTTTCAGATTCCATTTACAATTCAATCCTTTCAATATACGATTCAAATACATTCAATGCGTTTCTTTTCTTGGTGACGGCATAAAGACTACCTTTATATATGATTATCTTTTCTGTCATCCATTGATTTGCATTGGTGACTGTACTTGTCTTTCCTGTCTTGACATCAATCTCATTTACCGCAGAACCAAATATCGTATAGAATTTTCCAAATGCTTTGTCTTTATATACCTTATGCTGCCAGAAATCTTCTTCAGTAGGATAAGTAATTTCACATTCATTGAGAAGATTCATGCCTTCATCGTATGTAAGAATCTTGCCGTTAAAATGATCGAAATAGTACAAAGTATCATCAATTACATCAAGATGATTGTCTTTGGTATGGAACCATGCAACTTTCACAAACACAGCCCATTCTTCTGGTGTTGGAAATGCACCACAAAAAGTTGGAGGAAGTTGCTCAAGATATTCTTTATGCCATTGTTTTTCCTCTCCAATATTACGATAAGATTTCGTATCATCACAAACAAACATCATCTCCTTTTCCTTCGTTTCTTTTCCAATCCTGAAAAATTCTGAATAATATCCGTCAATCTTCAACTTATTGAAATAAATATATTTATCAGTAAAGAAAATTATATCCTTCAACACCTTATCATAACGTTCTTTATCCGTCGGAAACATAAGCTCGTAAGTATCGTTCATCTTTACCACTTGATAAACAGAATCCGTTCCTATCAGCTGACAACTTTCCGTACAATCCACTACTATCTTTTCAGGTTCAATATGCTTCGGGACAGAAATCGTATCTATCGGGTCGAGCCATAAATCCTGAACTAAAATCCTGCATTCTTTCAAGGTGTTACCTTTTCTCTGAAGAACAAAAACCTTGTCGTCAAAAATCTCGAAGTCAAACATCACGTATTTAGGGTCACTTTTCACTATTATCTTATCCGCACTCACGCCGACAGCTTCAAGCATATACGTCGTTTCTTTCATCTTGAAGTTAAGATTTATCGTATCACGATTCGGAACAACGCTAACCAAAGTATCTTCATAACCGATACAAGAAAACAGCAAACCGACTTGCTTTTCAGTCTTAGGCAACGCCATCATGAAATCGCCATTGCTGTCAGAACTTACTCCGAAGCTTGTATTAATAATAGAGATGTTAACATTCTTCTCTCCGACATTTCCTTTAACGACGGAGTAATTCTGTTGCGAAAAAGCGACGCAACAATTCAAGAGGATGATTATTAGGAGTAGTTTTTTCATGATGTTTTATTTTTTTATGTCAACGGACAACAGTCAACAGACAACAGACTTTGTCCACTATTTTTTTAATGTCAACGGACAACAGTCAACAGACTTTGTCCACATATTATTTTGCTGTGAGCTATGAGCAGCGAGCTTTTCTGAAAGGCTCATTGCTCATAGTTCATCGTTCATAGCTCATAGTTCATTCTATCGCTACTTCGTACAATCTTTTGTTATTCGTATAATCGTTGGCATATAAGAAATATGCCTTACCATTGTATATCTTCAGATTTTCTATGAAAGGGAATCCGCCGAAGACAGCCGAGTTGCTCACCGTTCCATGAGCCACGTCAATCTTCTTCAGCGTCGTGACACCTTGATTCAAAAAAACAGCATAGAATGCGGAATTATGCTCATCCATAAGCACTTTCTTATTCCATCCTTCCACGAGACGCACCTTGTTGTTCCAGCTGTTATGTTTATGGAATGTGAGCGGAAACGTGTTAAGTTTCTCAGCTCTGTTGTCATAATGGTTGATGATATTATCTTCAAAATTAAAAACGAAAATCTCGTTATTCATATTAAACACAGGGTCATAGATAGGTTTTTCAAAAAGTGCCTGCGCCTCGCCCCTCCATCCCATCGGACCGAATTTCCTCACGTTCTCCATCAACATACAGCCTTCTTCCCATCTGATATGTTCGAGAACGGTAGTGTCAATCTTCTTCTCTTCGTTTTCACCGATATCGAAATAGAAAAGTTCCTGTCCCCTATTCGTATATAGATGCGTGATGATGACCTGGTCGGTAGCTGCCGAGACATGAGCGTGGATATAATCGAATTGTTCTATTCTGATTCCCATCGTGAGAACCATGCCGACATATTCATCACCACGTTTCATCGTGCCTACCCAATAAGCGGAATCCTGACTCAAAACATGAATCTGGTCATAGACATCTTTATAAAAACGGTCGAACTTACGAGGAAGCTCTATCTCCGCAAGAGTGTCGAAATCATACGACAGATGAAGAAGAGAATAATTTCGCATTCTATGAGCGAGCAGATAGATACCCTGCTCATTCATCTCATAATCGGCGATGCTAACCACCTTATTATCATACGCCACATGAGGGACGTTTTCCACTATCGTCACTTCCGGAAGTTCATAAAACTTCATGTACATCTTGATCGTAAAATACTTGTCTTTAATATCTTCTTCCGTAATCTTATATTCCATCTCGTGATAAGCCACATGACTGAAATTCATGACATCGCCGGTTTTCACTGAACGCAGCTTCAGTTCTCCTCGCCAATCCGACACACCCATAAGATAACCGTCGTCAGTACGGACACTTACATTTTGCAAAGGCTCGTCGTTGTCATTGACGAGTTTTATTTCGACATCGACAGTCTTCTGCGAAAAAGCAACGCAACAATTCAAGAAGATGATTATTAAAAGCAGTTTTTTCATGATGTTTTATTTTTTTAAGTCAACAGACAACAGTCAACAGACAACAGACTTTGTCCACTATTTTTTTAATGTCAACAGACAACAGACAACGGTCAACAGACTTTGTCCACGATTTCCTTTGCCGTGAGCATTGAGTTATGAGCATTGAGCTGACTGCTGATGGCTGATGGCTGACAGCTAATTTTCAACTTTCAATTCTATTTAACCCATTTCCCGTTCCCGAATCCCGTTCCCGTTCCCGAATCCCGTTTAATCATTTATACTCATAATGATATGTTCCACTGAAAACGACCTCTACTCCGATAGGAGGATGCACTTCACCTCCGGTAGTTCTCTTTATAGGATAATCGCCCTTATATTCATATTGATGATGGGTTTCACCTGATGACGAATCATTTTCCCATTTATATGAAGAATATGTCAGGTTATTTTTATTAGAGAATTTTTTATAAATGCTTGCAGACCAACTGTCATATAAATTATAATAAGGATTTATTTTGTCGTCATACTTATATGTCTCAGTATATTCTACAGTCTCGCTGCCTTTTGTATATGATTTCTGTGTCTTGATATTTTCGCCTTCCCATTCAAATTCTAAAACCGTAACCCTGTCTTCTTTGGATGATGAACGTTCGGATGTTTTTTTCATGACAGTCTTTACAGCTTCAAGTGTACGCTCTGGCAAAACGAAACGCAAAGGATTAAAGGAAGCATCAGTTATAATCCCACGATTGTCAAACAAAGAAAATTCAGTAAATTCAACTTTAGAAAGACATTCTCCGTCATAGAAACAGTCAACTCTAAAAGCAAGGATGTTTTTCAATGTATCAACCACATCACCATTCTCATTCTGCATAACAAAATCAGTAAAATATGTCTCAACATAATCAAGTACATCATCTTTATAATGATAATATGCAGTCCAATCATGTTTGTCACCGCTAACCGATTCTATCTGACCGTTGTCATTATAAGAATATGTCTCTGTGTTATAAACTTTTCCGTCAGAGTCGTATTGGTCTATGCTTTTCAGCTGTTTCTTGTCCCAGTTCCAGAGTTCAACGAGATATTTCTCGCCATTGAGGTTTTCTTTGTATATCCTGTCAATCTTTTTCTTAGGATCATAAACACCGTCGATGTCTTCTTTCTTGCATGATGAGAATACAATCATCAAAAGCGAAAGGAATAATGCAGTCTGTTTCATAATGATATTTTTATTTGTTAATAATATTTATTTTCCGAATCTATATCCTAATGTAATTGAAAACGTATTTAACCTGTCAGTATCAGCATTGTGTCTTTCTCCTGGATGTATGTTGCTATTAAGTACAACTCCGCCTTTGATAGCATTTGTGAGACCCATACTATAACAGATGTCGAATGTGAATCTGTAGATATCAACTCCAATATTTAACGCCGCTCCCAAGTTCATGAATCTGTAATTCCATTCTTGATACATGCTTTCTATAAAATCGTCGATATTGAAATGCACTATAGGACCTACATTAGCTCTCATGTTGAAATTGTTACGTCCGACAAATTGATAACCTAAATATATAGGCAATGCTATAGAATGGTTTATTGATACTACACCATTTAAATTAATAATGTTAACTGGATCGAACGTAACGCCGCCCTCATTAAGTTCAGAATAATTATACATCAGTTCTGGCTGGATGATAAAGTCTTTTATCATTATCCTGCCGAAAACTCCTAATGTGACATGTCCTTTGGGGTAAAGCATCAAATCACCTCTATTAATAGAGAGACTGTTTGCTTTATATCCCAACTTTGGTCCAAATGAAAAATCGGCTTGCGCATTCGATGTTGCTGCCATCATTAAGAACAAACCAAGAAATAGAATTACTTTTTTCATATCGTTTAAATTTTTAAAGATTAAATTTTCACTCAAAATTATCGAAAAGACCAAAATTAGTCAAGACAATAAGCTATGCATTTTTATGCATATATAACTTTGCAATTCCACAAAGTATATAACATTGACAAATAGCAATTTATAATTATTTTGGATATAATTTTTCCATATTTTTCCATCAATTTTATTGTCATATTTTCATCTTTCAGATTTCAACAACTATAAACTCTACTCTCTCAACTCTACACTTTTCTTTATATGGGCGTTCCGGCTCCGCCGTCGGGCTTTCCGCTATATCTTTTTCCGCTACGCTCCAAAAGGATGCCGCTTCAATCCCTAACGCATTGGGAGCTACTGACTCCGAGTCCCTACTCCTAATTAATAATACGTTTCCTTATCCTATATATGTTACGCCCTTTCATGGCTTTATTTCTCTCGCATAGACGAGAGGAACGCAGAGTTCATTCTTCATTCTTGAGACGTGTCAATGTGTGTTCATTTTTATGGTTACATTGACGCGCGTCTCTACAACACTCCTAATTCTCTCCGCAAAGTTTATAATTTTATTTCAAAAAAGCAAGTGTTTTATAAAATTTTCGGGGGGGGGTAAATCATTGATTATCTATAATTTTACCAGTTGTATAATAAAAGCTACTGTTCTTTGCACAAGCTTGTATCTTCGACAAGCTCAGAAGGACTTTTGATATTTTTTCATCTTATCCAATTCGTACCTCATTCGTAACAACTTCGTATCAGATTCGTATTGAAAAATTCATTACTTTTGCGGTGCTTTGTATGGCTAATGGCTAAAGACAAAAGGCTAATGGTTTTGCAGGATTTTTTTGTTTAAAAACTCCGTTATATGACATCTATATGATAAACTTTAAAACTTAAAACTTTCAACTGTAAAACTACTTTAAACTTTAAACCTTAAACTTTAAACTTTAATAAATGGGAAAATTCAAAATTGTTGGCGGTAACAAATTGCAGGGCAGTATTGTTCCGCAAGGAGCTAAGAATGAAGCGATGCAGATAATCTGCGCTTGTCTTCTCACTGAAGAGAAAGTTACCATCACCAATTTGCCTGATATTGTCGATATCAACAATCTCCTCACTTTGTTGGAGGAAATGGGCGTTGAAGTCAACAGAACATCTACAGATACTGTTGAGATACAAGCCAAAGACATCGACTTCTCATATTTCGAGACAGAAGAATTCTCCAACAAAGCCACACGTCTCAGAGGCAGCGTGATGATATTAGGTCCGATGCTCGCCCGTTTCGGGAAAGGATTTTTACCTAAGCCAGGAGGCGACAAGATAGGACGCCGCCGTCTCGACACTCATATCATCGGAATGCAGAAGTTAGGCGCGACATTCGAGAACTGCAACAACTATCAAAAAGCCTCCGCACCATCCGACGGACTGAAAGGAACATATATGCTCCTCGACGAAGCCTCAGTGACAGGCACCGCCAACATCATAATGGCAGCCGTGATGGCAAAAGGCGAGACTACAATATTCAACGCAGCCTGCGAACCTTATATCGTACAACTATGCAGGATGTTGATTTCCATGGGAGCCAAAATTGAAGGCGTTGGTTCCAACCTCCTCAAGATAGAAGGAGTTTCAAGATTAAACGGAACAACACACCGACTTCTCGCCGACATGATTGAAGTAGGCAGTTTCATCGGAATGGCAGCGATGACAGGCTCAGAACTCACTATAAAGAACGCCGGCATCAAAGACCTCGGCATGATTCCCGACGTATTCCGCCGTCTCGGCATCAAGATGGAATTCAGAGGCGACGACATCTATATCCCAGCACAAGAACATTACGAAGTTGAATGTTTCATGGACGGAAGCATACTGACAGTAGCCGATGCACCATGGCCAGGCTTCACTCCCGACTTGATAAGTATCGTATTAGTCGTCGCGACACAAGCGAAAGGAACGGTACTCATCCATCAGAAGATGTTCGAAAGCCGACTCTTCTTCGTCGATAAACTCATCGACATGGGAGCGCAAATCATATTATGCGACCCACACCGAGCTACAGTCGTTGGTTTAGACAGAGCGCAACAGTTACATGCAGTTACGATGGTCTCTCCCGACATCAGAGCCGGCGTCGCATTGCTGATAGCCGCATTATCAGCCAACGGAACAAGCATAATTGAAAACATAGAACAAATAGACAGAGGCTACCAGAATATTGACCAAAGATTAAGTGATTTAGGAGCGGAGATTTATAGAATCAATTAACAGTTCATAGTCATAGTCATAGTTCATAGTCATAGTTCATAGTCATAGTTCATAGTCATAGTCATAGTTCATAGCCATAGTTCATAGCCATAGTTCAAAAAAACCATGACATTTTGTCAAATTGTAAGTTTATTATTTCGTGGCAGATTATTTGATAAAGCCGCGATGAAATTTCTTTTTGTTAATAAAAATTAATATTATATATCCATGGAAGAAAATATGAAAGAAAATGTTAACATCAATGAAAACCAAGAAGATGTTAATGTGAAAAACGAAGTTCATGAAGAAGAACCAAAAGGCAGAAGAAACAAGAGAAACAAAAACGACAAGCAGGTTGAAGAATTAAAAGAGAAATACGACGAATTGAACGACAAATATTTACGTCTCTTCTCAGAATTCGACAACTACCGTAAACGTACAGCCAAGGAAAAAATAGAATTGTCGAAGACAGCGTCAGAAAGCATCATGGTCGATCTACTCCCAATTCTCGATGATTTCGAACGCGCTCTTCAGACAATGGAAAATAAAGAAACCGACGCCAATTACGAAGGCGTGATGTTGATTTACAACAAATTCAAACGTACTTTAGAACAAAAAGGCTTAGAAGAAATAAACGCCAAAGACGCAGTCTTCGACACTGACGAACATGAAGCACTGACAAATGTTCCTGTCACTGACGAAAGTCAGAAAGGCAAAGTCTTGGATGTAATTCAAAAAGGTTATAAACTCAACGGCAAAGTCATCCGTTACGCACGCGTCGTTGTAGGAGGTTGATATTAAAATAAAAAGCAATGGAGAAAAGGGATTATTACGAAGTATTAGAGGTGTCGAAAAACGCCACCGCCGATGAAATCAAGAAAGCCTATCGTAAGATGGCTATAAAATATCACCCTGACAAAAACCCTGACAACAAAGAAGCCGAGGAAAAATTCAAGGAAGCAGCAGAAGCATACGAAGTTTTAAGCAATCCGGAGAAACGTCAGCGTTACGACCAGTTCGGTCATGCTGGCTTGAACGGACAACAAGGCTTCAGCGGAATGGACGACATCTTCAGTCATTTCGGCGACATCTTCAGCGACCTCTTCGGTGGCGGAGGATTTGGCTTCAGCAGCGGATTCGGCGGCGGACGTCAGGCACAGCGTCACGTCAACAGAGGCGGCAACCTTCGTCTCAGAGTGAAATTAAACCTCAGCGAGATTAACGAAGGCGTAAAGAAAAAAGTAAAAGTAAACAAATTCGTTCCTTGCCAGCATTGCGGCGGCAGCGGAGCCAAAGACAACAGCTTCGAGACCTGCCCTACTTGTAACGGAAGAGGTCAGACCGTAAAAATACAGAACTCCATCTTCGGTCAGATGCAGACAGTGACGACTTGTCCTAACTGCGGCGGCGAAGGAAAAATCATAAAGAACAAATGCCCTGAATGTCAAGGCAACGGCGTTGTAAAGAGTGAAGAAATTATTGAACTCAACATCCCAGCCGGTGTCGCCGACGGAATGCAGTTGTCAGTCAGAGGACAAGGTAACGCAGGCGCAAGAAACGGCGTGCCAGGCGACCTCATCATACTCATAGAAGAAGAAAAAGACAAGAACTTCGAAAGAGACGGCAACGACCTCATACATGAACTTTTCATAAGTTTCCCACAGGCTGCATTGGGCGCAACAATAGAAGTCCCTATCATAAACGGAACAGCAGAAGTCAAGATCCCTGCTGGAACTCAAAGCGGCGAAGTCATAAGACTCAGAGGAAAAGGATTACCAGAACTCAACGGTTATGGCAGAGGCGACATACTCATCAATGTCAACGTTTGGACTCCTAAGAAACTCAACAAAGAAGAAGAGAAAATAATGAAATCGTTACTCGAAAGCGAGAATATGAATCCATCTTCCGATAACGACAAAAACCCGTTCAAGAGATTTAAGAAATTCTTTAGTTAATTATTAAGCCATCAGCTGTCAGCAGTCAGCCATCAGGATAAGACTGATTGCTGAAGACTGATTGCTGATAGCTACAAAATCAAAATCATGACCAACTTCATCGAGATAAACAACGTCAGTAAGACATACGGCAACTACAAAGCACTGAACAACATAAGTATCAGAGTGCCGAAACAGAGCATCTACGGACTTCTCGGTCCTAACGGTGCGGGCAAAACCACATTGATAAGAATGCTTAATCAGATAACCGCTCCCGACGAAGGCGAGATAATCTTTAACGGAGAAAAACTAAACCGAAGCCACATCTCCCAAATAGGTTATCTCCCTGAAGAACGCGGTCTGTACAAATCGATGAAAGTCGGGGAACAGGCGATATATCTCGCACAACTCAAAGGCGTAAGTCAGAAAGAAGCCGAGAAACGCCTCAAACAATGGTTCAAGAAATTCGACATCTTAAATTGGTGGGACAAGAAAGTCGAAGAACTGAGCAAAGGTATGCAGCAGAAGATACAGTTCATCGTCACGGTGATTCACAATCCGCAGCTTCTCATCTTCGACGAACCGTTCTCAGGCTTCGACCCTATCAACGTTAATCTCCTCAAAAAAGAAATATTAGAGTTACGCGACAATGGCGCAACGATAATCTTCTCCACACATAACATGGCGTCGGTAGAAGAACTCTGCGACAACATCATGCTTATCAACAAAGGAAATAAAATACTCGAAGGCAGCGTCTATCAGATAAAACAAGATTTCAAGGATAACAGCTTCGAAGTCAAGATTAAGGTCGCAGAGTCGCAAGGTCTCATGGTCGCAGAGACATTATCTATACCAGAAGGTTTCACGTTAATTAATAGTAATATCGATTCTAACGGCGAGATGACTCTGAACATAAAAGCCGAGAATGACATAAATCCGAATGTCTTGATTAATTATCTTTCAGAAAAAGGAACAATCATTTCATATAGAGAATTGCTTCCTTCTATGAATGAAATTTTTATTAATAAAGTTAATGGTTTAGAGTGTAGAGTGTAGAGTAGTTGAAAGTTTATAGTTTTTTAGTTTAAAAGTTAATAAAATCCATAATAAAAAAATTTCAGATTTTCAGTTTTTCAGTTTTTCAGATTTAAAATTCTGTTGACCGTTGACTGTTGTCTGTTGACTTAAATAAAAAGGTATGAGTAATTTTAGTGTAATATTAAAACGCGAATATTTATCGAGAGTAAAAAAACGCAGTTTCCTAATCATAACATTCTTAGGACCTTTATTCTTTGCCGCATTGATGATAGCTCCATCCTTGATGATGATGAAGTCTGACAGCATGGAAGCTAAGAAAACCATCGCTGTTTTAGATGAGACCGGCTGGTTCGACGGCAAGTTTGAAAACACCGACATAAACACATTCTTATATACAAACACTGACGAGAATATCGACACTCTCAAGAAGTTGATTTTAGAAGGAGTTTATGATGCTGCCTTATACATTCCGGCAACAGAACTGAACGTCCCTACAAATGCCAAGTTGTACAGCAACAAGCAGATTCCTATGTCGTTGAGTTCATACATCAAGAGTGAGATGAAGCAGGAAGTAGAACATAGGAAACTCCTCGCCCACGGCATCGACCCTAAGATAGTAAAATCGGTGAACACAAGCATCAACATATCTACCATTCGCATGGACGAAGAAGAAGGAGAGAAAACAAGTTACGCCGAGTTAGAATCTATAATCGGGCTTGTACTCGCTGTAATTGTTTATTTCGTGATATTCCTCTTCAGCAATCAGGTTTTGAGAGGCGTCATCGAAGAGAAGAGCAACCGTATCATAGAAGTCATCATCAGCTCGGTGAAACCATTTGAGTTGATGATGGGAAAAATCATAGGTATCGCATTGGTAGGTCTCACGCAATTTTTATTATGGATAGTCCTGACGATAGGAATATATCTCGTGGCAAACGGAATCATCTTAGGACCTGAAATCATGTCACCATCGGGAACTGTCATGACGGAAGAGATAAGTCAGATTATGGATACAACACAAGGACAAGACATCATGCTTGAAGTCGTAAGTATGATAGAATCAATCAACTTCAAGGCTATATTGATAACTTTCTTATTCTACTTCGTATTCGGATTCTTATTATACGCGGCACTCTTCGCAGCAGTAGGCGGCATGGTTGACAACGAGACCGACAGCAATCAATTCGTAACTATACTCTCAATGCCGTTGATTGTCGCCATCGTATGCTCGACAGCCATGATAAACAACCCCGACAGCGGATTAGGAATATGGCTCTCAATGATACCGTTCACCTCCCCTGTCTCCATGATGATAAGAATACCTTTCGGCGTACCATATTGGCAGGTTGTGGTGTCATTATTGATATTGGTATTGACCTTCGTCTTCATCACCTGGATTGCCGCCAAGATCTACAGAACCGGCATCCTGATGTACGGCAAGAAACCAAATTTGAAAGAGATTTGGAAGTGGCTCAGGTATTGAAACTGAGAATCTGAGAATCTGAAAAATTGGTTTAAGGTTTAATGCTTAAGGTTTAAGGTTGGATTTAGATAAACTATTAAACTTAAAAACTCTTAACTATAAAACTACTTTAAACTTTAAACCTTAAACTTTAAACTAAAAAAATGGACGAAGTCTATTGCCCGCTGACGGCTGATTGCTGATTGCTGATTGCTAAAAAACTCAATGCACAAACCATTAAAAATATTATCAATTCTAATATTACTGCTGACTGTATCATGCGGTCACAGGAATGAAACTTTGCGTCTGTTGGAGAAGGCGCAGAACTGCGTCGAGACAGCACCCGACAGCGCATTGTCGTATTTAGACTCCATCTTCTTGGCAGAGAAATTCCTCAGCAAAGAAAACTATATGGAATATATCATAACCAACGTACAAGCCAAACATAAAAACCACAAAGACATCAAAGACGACACCATCATCTTTGAAGCAAAACGCTATTTTACAGGAAAGGCTCATAACTCAAAGCTCATTGCCTATAGCTATCTCTACAGCGGCTGCGTTTATGACGAAAAACAGGAATACGACAAAGCTATAAACGAATATAACCATGCTTTCCATGCGGCTGAACTAATACAGGATTCTCTCTTGATGTTCAGAAGCATCTCTTACATAGCAAACATATACAGCAAAGAAGATTATTACGACAAGGCTTTAGAAAAACAACTGCAATCTATCAACTATATAAACAAAGACGACAAAGAAAAGTTAGCCGGTTCTTACGCCAACATCTCAAGAATACATCTCATTTCTCTCAACAACGACAGTTCCATCTATTATATTGACAAAGCCATGGATGTTGTTGCTGATACCGACAATAAACAATTATTATCATACGTATATCAAATCGCACACGTAATTTATAAAGAATGTAAAAAATATGATGAAGCAAAGGATTTTCTGAGACTGTCAATGGAAACAAATGAAGATTCATCGGCAACATCATTATATTATCTGAACTTAGCTGAATTATATCTTGAAACAGGCGAACAAGATTCTACAAAAAGATATACACACCTACTAATAAATAAAACAGATAATGTGAACGACAAGGCATTCTTGGCGAGCTCGTATGGTTTTCTTTCAGATTATTATTCATCGGTCAACATGAACGACAGCGCCTTATATTATCAGGACAAGCTCACGAGAATCATCGACAAGATTAGGGAAGACAATATGAAGCAGAACATATACGAAGTTGAAAAGAAATACGATTACGAACGTCTCAGCAACAATTACCATAAAAAACTCAACAGCCAGTTCAAACTGATAATAATGATGTTGACTATTGTCATCGTTCTCATAATCACGATTTCATTACTCATCATACGCAAGAAGAAAAACGAGATATATCTTATAAGAAAGAACGAGCAGATTGCCATAGAGATGAACAATCTGAAAAACGAATTCCATCTTCTTGAAGATCTGAACAGCGGCATCAAGTCGTCTGTCGATAACATACTGAAACAAAGAGCCAAACTTATTGTAAAAGTCCATAATGCGGAGAAGAAGCATAAAGACGACGACAAGAGTGTCATCAACGAGCTGAAGAGCCTTGTTTTTGGTTCCTTCAACAAGACTGGACTTAAAGCCGCCGTCGATTTGGTTGAGAACACATATCCGAAACTGCCCGCAATGATCAAGAAGAATTACGGCAGCTTAAACGAGACCGAATATAATGTATTCCTATTGTCGTTGCTTCCGCTCAGCAGCCGCGACATCGCCAATCTGATGGACTTAGGCGAAAGCTCCGTCGCCAAGTCACGCACCAACATCAGAAAGAAAATAGGAGCCGAAGGCTACGGAAGCGACATCGGCGATTTCATTTTGGAGAGATACTATAGTAAGGTCGCAAAGTCGTAAGGTCACAAAGTCGCAAAGTACCCTGCGACCCTGCGACCCTGTGACCTTGCGACCCACAAAAACTTAGAAATCCCTCCCCTCCATCTCTCATCATAAACCATTGATAAGCAAAGTATTTAAAGCAAGAAACTTTTCATCAGCATCAAATAAACTTGGAAACGGCATGTAGGCGTCTCTAAGTACATTATTATATGCCCTACTTTTGCGGAGAATTTCAAATTTAATTTTTATGAAAAAATTATTGCTTACGATTATGGTCTTCGTGTTCGGGATGAACATGAACGCCGCAGATTTATCGGTTAAGAAAAACGAAGGTGACAAACTGCCGATTCTATTGAAAATGAGGAATAATATTCTTATAATATTAAATATGAAATTTAAGATAACTCTAATTACATTAACTCTGCTCTTCTGCGGAGTTAATGATGTTTATTCTCAAGAATGGGAATATTCATTACAATACAAT
This sequence comes from Bacteroidales bacterium, assembly GCA_045606705.1. Classification (GTDB taxonomy): domain Bacteria; phylum Bacteroidota; class Bacteroidia; order Bacteroidales; family F082; genus Limimorpha. The sequence goes on along the minus strand of JAZUSL010000018.1, from coordinate 38,598 downwards.
TCAGCAGATAATGAGCGTTTTAGTTTTTACCATCCATTAGAATTGTCTAACGGAAATATTTGTGTTTCATCTGCATACTATAAATATAGAAGCGGTTACGGGGATTTTTATTCTGCAAATCCTGCTGTAGTAATGTTGTCGCCAGATGGTGAAGAATTGGCTCGTAATAGTTTCTTTCGTGAAAGCTATACTTCAATGTCATACGCTCCGTATCTATTTGAAAACAATGGATATTTATATGCTCTCTCGACATATAGTCCTGAACATGATTTCACATGTCCTAATTATTTTTTGAATTATGACAATCCTCCCACAGATGCCAAATTGGTATTGTCAAAACTAGATTATGATCTCAATTTGTTGGAAATTCATGAACATAGTTTTCCTATAGATACTTTTGAGGTGAGAGATCTAGCATGGGAATATCTTCCAAACCAGCATAGCGGTAACATATATCTATTTTCTGCCTTTGAAGATGATGGAGATATAATTGGAGCGTATTTTAAAATGGTTAGCGCAGATTATTATAATCCACGAGGACACGATTCTCTTTTCTTATTCAGAATGAACTTTGATGGAGAATTGCTGAATCTAAAAGGTTTTGAATACGAACACCAAGGTATTTGGATTCAATCTGCTTATCGAAGAAATCAGATAGTAAAAACAGACTCCCATTATATTCTATATGAACTATGTAATAAACTAGGTAAACATGGCAGGGTTTTATATTTTAACAAAGAATTCAATCATGTTGCTACAAAATATATAAGGCATCCTGATTATGATAATCCAACCATAGACCCTTTCCCATTAATGGATATTTCTGTTGTCAAGACAGATGACGATATTACGTATTTGTCAACAACGGCCCGTAATATTCAATTGCCAAATTCATATGAACATGATGATGTCAGATTGTATAAATTGGATGACAATATAGAAAATCCATCAGAATATTTAACATCCAATAATTATATACTTAGAGGATCTATATCTACATACGACTTTTCGCCAACAATAAGAGCGATTGATATCGCACCCGACAGTTCATTGTATTTCGCTTGTAATTATGATTGGGAAGGCAATCCCTATAGTTCAATAGAGCATCTCGACAAAGATATGGATACAATTTCGACATTATTCTACAATGATTTGATCATGTCAATAAAATCTACAAATGATGGAGATCTACTTGTTAATTCAAGTACACATATCACTAAATTCCCCGCCTCAGCCTTTGGTTTCGAAAACATCGAGGAAGCTCACGTTCATAACCTGCATCTTGCTGTCGCCTATCCTAATCCGGGAGGAGAAGTCATGAATATAAGAACCGGCTTGCGTAACGCCACACTTCAAGTCTATGATATGCAAGGAAGAATCGTTCACCAGCAAATTATTACAGATGAAGTCACAAGCATAGACGCCTCTAAATGGAACTCGGGAACATACATCTGGAAGTTAACAGTTAACAATGAACAATTGACAGTTGAGGAAGGGAAATGGATTAAATAAAATCTGAGAAATTGAGAATCTGAGAACCTGAAAGTTGAGAAATCAGTGAACATCAGTGGAATTTGTGGGAAAGAAAAAGAAACCGCAGATTTCACTGATTGGTACAGAAGATATCTGAGAAGAACTTTGAGCTTCGAGTTACGAGCTTTGAGCATTTTGAGATTTCTGCTCATTGCTCATGGCTCGCTGCTCATACCCTTTCTCAGATTTTAAAGTTTTCAGATTTTCAGTTTTTATATAAAAAACACTTGTATCTGAAATAAAAAAATCGTATTTTTGCACCCCAAAAAATGTGTTCTAACAAAAGAATTAAAAATTAAATAATTATAAAAAATAGATTTACAATGCAAAACAAAGGAGTTATCAAACTTTTAGCAGTTATCTTGGCTGTGTTCTCATTGTACCAATTGTCATTCTCAGTAGTGACAAGAAACGTCGAGAAAAAGGCAGCTGAATATGCTACTAGTGCAGAATCAGTGGAAATGGCAGAAATTCTTGCCAAAGGTGATCAAAATGCTTACGATTACTTATTAGATTCAATTCAAGGTGCGAGAGAGACTTATTACTTAGACTCAATGAGCACCGTGAAAGTTTATCCAATCTTCGGACAAACCTATCGTCAAGCAAAAGAAATGGAAATTAACTTAGGTCTCGACCTCAAAGGCGGTATGAACGTCATGATGGAAGTCTCAGTTCCAGATATCATCAACGTCCTCTCAGGTCACAGCACAGACCCAACATTCGTCGAAGCTATAAAAATAGCTAACGAACAACATCTCAACTCACAAAGAGATTACGTCGATTTGTTCGGTGACGCTTTCCAACAATTGGATCCTAACGCTAAATTAGCTCCTATCTTCTTGTTCGAATTCAAAGACAAAGGCATCACAGTAAACTCAACAAACGCTGAAGTCTTAGACGTTATCAGAGAAGAAACAAACAGCGCAATCGACCGTTCATACCAAATCTTAAGAACTCGTATCGACCGTTTCGGCGTTGCTCAACCAAACATCCAAAAATTAGAGAACTCAGGACGTATCCTCGTCGAACTCCCAGGTATCAAAGATCCTAAACGTGTACGTAAACTTTTACAAGGTACAGCACAATTGGAATTCTGGGAAACATACAACTTCACAGAACTTTACAACTATTTCGACGAAGCTAACGCACGTCTTGCAGAAATAAACAAAGCTCTCGAAGGCACAACTGAAGAAAAAGAAGAAACAAAGAGCGACGACGAACCAGCTCTTTTGGCAAACGACTCATTGAAAGCTCAAGAAGAAGCTTTAGAAGAAATGAGATCAAACTTCCCAATCTACAACTACCTTACACCTTCTTACTATCAAAACGAAGCAGGTCAGACATATCCTGCTCAAACAGCACGCGTTGGTATGGCTTTAGTAAAAGATACAGCTAACATCAACAGAATGCTCAAACAAGTCAAGAACGTGTTCCCTCGTAACGTTAAATTCGCATGGTGCGTAAAACCTAACGTTGACGCTACAACAGGCGCAGAATACATCGACCTCGTAGCATTGAAGACATCACGCGAAAACACAGCAGCTCTCGGCGGTGAAGTCATCGTTGACGCTCGTCAAGACTATGACCAAAACGGTCGCGTTGAAGTTACAATCCAAATGAACAGCGAAGGAGCTAAAGCATGGAAACGCCTCACAGGTGAAAACATCGGCAGACAAGTGGCTATCGTTCTCGACGACTATGTATATTCTTATCCTGTTGTTAACGACGAAATCCCAAGCGGTCGTTCATCAATCTCAGGCGGCGACATGACATTGGAAGAAGCACAAGACTTGGCTAACATCCTCAAAGCAGGTAAATTGCCAGCTCCAGCAAGAATCCTCGAAGAAAACGTCGTTGGTCCTTCATTGGGTCAAGAAGCTATTCAATCAGGTCTCTGGTCACTCATCATCGCTTTCATCCTCGTACTTATTTATATGATGTTCTTCTACAACAAAGCTGGTATCGCATCAGACCTCGCTTTGATAGTTAACATCTTCTTCATGTTCGGTGTATTAGCATCATTCGGAACAGTATTGACATTGCCAGGTCTCGCCGGTATCGTATTGACACTCGGTATGGCTGTTGACTCCAACGTCATCATCTTCGAACGTATCAAAGAAGAAATCCGCGCAGGTAAAGGTTTAAGAACAGCTATCGCCGACGGTTACAAAGCAGCTTACTCAGCTATCCTCGACGGTAACATCACAACATTCTTGACAGCATTCGTATTGTTCCAATTCGGTACAGGTCCTGTCCAAGGTTTCGCAACAACATTGATGATCGGTATCGCAACATCATTGTTCACATCATTATTTATCACACGTTTGATATTCGAAGGCTGGTTGAAGAAAGACAAGAACATCAACTTCTCAAGCAACGCTACACGCAATTTCTTGAAGAATACTTCTATCGACTTCATCAACTTCGGCAAGACAGCTGCTATCATCGCTGGTGTATTCATCGTAATCAGCGTCGGTTCTTTGGCAGTTCGCGGTTTGAACTTAGGTATCGACTTCAAAGGCGGACGTAACTATGTAGTACGTTTCGATAAAGACGTCACAGTTAACGAAGTACGTAACGCTTTAGCTAACGTTGAAGAATTTGAAAACGTTCCTGAAGTAAAGACATACGGACCAAGCCGTCAAGTTAAGATAACAACAGATTATAAGATCAACGACAACCATCCTGAAATAGACCAAGAAATCCAAGGTCTTATCTACGACGCACTTAAAGGTCTCTACAACACAGAAATGTCATACGACCAATTCACAACAGACTCAGACAAGAGCAACGTATTGCTCGGTATCTTGAGCTCACAAAAAGTTGGTGCTACAGTAGCTGACGACGTAACACGTAAGGCTATCATCGCTGTTGTCATCTCATTGGTTGTTATGTTCGCATACATCGCTATCCGTTTCAGAAGATGGCAATATGGTTTGTCGAGCGTTATTTGTTTGGCACACGATACATTACTCGTTCTCGGTATGTACTCATTATTCAATAATGTATTGCCATTCACAATGGAAGTCAACCAATCATTCATCGCTGCTGTCTTGACAGTTATCGGTTATTCTATCAACAACACAGTGGTTATCTTCGACCGTGTACGTGAAAACGTCACATTGTTCCCTAAGAAAGGTTGGAAAGAACGTTTCAACAGTGCAAACAACAGCACATTGTTACGTACAATCAACACATCAGGTACAACAATCGTCGTATTGTTAGCTATCTTCATCTTCGGTGGTGAAACAATCCGCGGTTTCGTCTTCGCATTGTTAGTAGGTATGTTAGCAGGTACATTCTCATCATTGTTCATCGCTTCTCCATTGGCATACACCTTATTCAAAGGAAAAGAATATGATGCACAATTAGAACAAGTAGCTGATAAGAAAAGAAAATAATTAGGCTAAGACCAATAGTCTCAATGACGCAAGGTCGCAAAGTCTAAAGGAAAGGAGCTCTTAGAAATAGGAGTTCCTTTTTTTTTGCTGTCAGCTATCAGCAGTCAGCACAAAATAATGAAAATTCGTAGAGACGTTTCAATGATTCCTTAAAAAATAAACGAACATTGAAGCGTCTCTTTCGTCCCTCGTCCCCGTTCCCCGTTCCATATTCTCAATTTTTCAGTTTCAAAAAAAGTTCATCGCTCATAGTCCATAGTTCATAGTAAATATGTATCTTTGCAATTATGAGAAAAATCTGGATTTTAATATTGTTTTTAGCTATCAGCTGTCAGCTATCAGCCGTCAACGGACAACAGACTTCGTGCATGGAAGATACGATTGCTCAATTGTCGAAATCACAATATGCCAAAGACTTATATATGCAGGCTCAGAACTCGTGGAATTCAGGTCATATCGTTGATGCTTGTGAGAACTGTTTCAAGGTAATTGAATTTATTGAGAGAGATGTAAAGAAGCGTGAGTTAGATAAGAGTTTCTACAAACCTTTGGCTCATGCGCATTATTGCATTGCTGATATTTTTATCAACGAGAATTATCGTAATTTAGGTCTGATGTTCCAGAAGAAAGCCTTATATTATTTCGAGAAATTCGAAAACGACAGCGTCTTGGCTCATACCAATAAGTTCGTTGGCTTGGCTTATATGGGAACTGCTATTGATACCGCGAAGTATTATCTGAACAGATGTCTCGAATTGGATCCGACCAATCGTTTTCACAAATATGATGTCGATAAAGCTATAGCCTATATGTTATATTACATCGAAGATTATAAAGACAGCGCTTTCGCAATCTTAAGAAACAACTTAGACGAAATAGAACACGACAACGTAAGGGAAGCATATCATGCGTTTTTGGGAGGTATATTCATCGACAGAAAGGAATATGACTCTGCGCTTTATCATTTAGAAAAAAGTACGGAAAGTTCCGAGTTCTGGGTTCGATTAGATGCAATTAATTCATTGACGATATTATACGACTCTATTGGCGATCAGGAGAAAAAAGCATACTACGAAAGCATCTTGTCGAAATTGGCGTTCGACAGAGTTGACGGTGAAATGGAACGTGCCAACATCATGGATTTATACAACGAGCATCTGAACCGTATGCACGAGATAAGAAAAACCAGAATCATCAAGATTGTATTGTTTGTAACAGCACCTATAATCATATTAATAACGTCTCTTGTCATTTTCTTTACGCATAAAAACAAGAAGAAGAACAAAAATCTGATGAGCATAATCGATGATAAGGAATCGGCAATCAACGTGATGGAAGAACATCTCAAGGAAAAAGACGACTTCATAACGGATGTCAAGTTCAAGAACTCGATAATAGAAGGAAAGATAAAAAAGAAAAACGCCGAGATTCAGAAACTGACTGACCATGTGAAGAAAATGGAAAGAGAGATGGCAGATGTCAATGCCAAGATCGGGAAAGAAGATTCTCCATACGATGTGGAGGCATATTGCAGGTCGGAGATATGCACAAAGGTTCTGTCTATGGAAAGTCATAAGTTGACTCAAGATGATCTCGTCACGTTGCTTGACACTGCGAACAAACATCTGAACAATGTCTTCGTTGAATTGTCGGAGTGTTATCCGAGACTGAAAAAAGAAGATTTATATTATCTATGTCTCGTAACGATTGAACTTAGCGACAAGCAGATTTCATCATTGTTCGGCGTGGCGTACAACTCAATCAGGGTAAGAAGAAACAAGATCTGTGAAATATTAGGCATAAGCGATAAGAAACTCAACTATTTTTTATCGACAAAATTTAAGTAAGACATAGATTATTAAAATCTTAGCGATTTTTATATTATTCTCAAATACTTGACACACATATTTTATTAGGATAATTTTGCAATTGAATTTGAAATTAGCTGTCAGTCGTCAGCTATCAGCTATCAGCTCATGGATCATGGATCACGGCTCACAGCTCAAATATGACACTTTAAAATTAAAAAATATGAAAAAAGTTATCCTAATCTTTTTGACGTTGATTCTGCTTTTTAGCGGAATTGATAGAGTTTTTTCCCAAGAGTGGAGAATAGTTGAGCCTACTATGTGGGGTGAGGACTCTATTAGTTTTCATTATTATGAAACGTTTGAATTATCGAATGGAAACATCATAGCGTGTGGCTACTTTAACCATAGAAATCATGTAGGAAAAATTGCATCATATCATCCAGGATTATCCCTTATTTCTTCTGACGGGAAAGAAATATGTAGAAATGAATATTTCAGACCATGGTATCAAGAGATGTCACGTCTGTATTTGTTTGAAAAGGATGAAAAGGTGTATTTCCTAACGACATACAGTCCCGATCATGATACAAATTCCGATAATTATTTTAAGAATAGTAATAATCCTCCTACTGAAGCTATCATTGGTTTATATAAGTTAGATTCTTCACTTAATATAGTGGAAAGCTATGAGCATCCCTTTCCAATTGACACATTTGAAGATCTTGAGAATGAATACTGGCTACATTATACAAATCATCTTTGTGGAAAAATTTATATATATTCTGCTTTTGAGGACAATGGAATCATAACTGGTTCTTATACCAAGGAAGTTAGTTATTCTGAGAAACCAAGAGGAAATGATTCAGTTTTTTTCTTCAAAATGGATTTTGATGGAAATTTACTATTAAATAAAGGGTATAAGACTTTAGTAAATGAAAACGCCGGTAATTGCTACCGCCAGCAGATGGTAAAAAGCGAAAATGGTTATATTGTTTATTATAGTGGAACTTTAAGACCAGATTGTCATAGTAGAGTGGAATATTATGATAATGACTTCAATCTCATCGATACAAGAGAGGTCCGCATGCCTGGACATAGTCCAAATAGCCTGCTTGCCAGTTTCAGAGATCATTGCGTCATGCGTAGCAATCATAATACGACATACGTCTCAACAGGTTCTCGTTCTTTAACTTTATCATGGTTTGATGAGAATGTGAGATTATATGAGTTTAATGACGATCTGAATAATTCTACCGAAGTACTACCTATTCTGCGTTATTTTGAGAGAGAGACAAATGACCTCGACATGCCATCCATGCGCGGACTTGATATGACAAGTAAAGGTGATATATTATTTGCATACACACTAAACTATGGTTCTATGAGAAGGGGCGATTCATGGGTGATGATAGAAAGACTTGATTCTGATTTCGATACCATATCGACACTTTTCTATGATGACGGAGAAGATATACATACAGAAGTCGTAAGCATACAAGCTACAAACGATGACGGATTGTTGTTGGTAACACATTCGTATTTTGTAGGTGATAATTTTAATATTTATAAGAGATGGTCTGCGGTTTCCAAATTCCCAGCCTCCGCACTCACCATCGAAGAAGCTCACGCACATAATTTGAAAGTCGCTGTAGCTTATCCTAATCCTGGTGGTGATGTGATGAACATAAGAACTTCATTGCGAGACTGCACATTGCAGGTTTATGATATGCAAGGAAGAATGGTTCATCAACAAGAGATTACAGATGATGTTACGAGCGTTGATGCTTCGAAATGGAACTCGGGAACTTACATCTGGAAGTTGAAAACTGAAAATGGAAAGTTGAAAGTTGAGGAAGGAAAGTGGGTTAAGTAGAATTCTGGAATTCTGGAACTCTGGAAATTTGGAATTCTGGAAATCTGAGAATCTGAGAAGTTTTTTATGAGAATTATTTGGGTTCTCTCGTAGAGGCACACGGACGTGTGTCTTAAATTGAAAATTAAGGTAGAGACGTTTCAATGTTTCCTATAAAATATAAACGAACATTGAAGCGTCTCAATTGAATGGAAAATTAGCTGTCAGCTATCAGCAGTCAGCTCATGGATCATGGATCACGGCTCACAGCTCAAATATGACACTTTAAAATTAAAAAATATGAAAAAAGTTATCCTAATCTTTTTGACGTTGATTCTGCTATTTTGCGGAGTTAATAGTGTTTTCTCTCAAGAATGGGAAGCCGTGTATCATAGCGATGAAATAGTTTCTGGGTGCGACTATTTAGAAGCGATGGAATTATCAAATGGCTATGTGTTGGTTTCTTCATTAAACTACCCATTAGATGTATTTACTTCTCCAGTGAATTTAACGAATGCAATACATTCAACTCAACCTACATTATCTCTAATTTCACCAGACGGAGAAGAATTATATAGAAAAGTATATTTTAAGCATGGTCTCTGCGAGACTACAACGCCGTACCTTTTTGAAAAAAATGGTGAAATGTATTTTCTTACTTCGTATAGTCCAGATCATGATTTTGAATCAAAAAATTATTTCAAAAATTATGACAGTATTCCTACCGAATCAATAATTGGCCTTTATAAATTGGACGAAATGCTCAATGTGACAGAAGCGTATGAGTACACCTATCCTATTGATACTTTTGAGATAAGAAATGAAGAATGGTATATGTACCGTAATGTGTATAGCGGCTACATACATATATATTCCGCTTTTGAAGATGATGGCTATATAACAGGTGTTTATTCAAAGATGAGCAGCGTATCTCATGAAGAAAGACATGACTCGGTTTTCTTCTTCAAGATGGATTTTAATGGTGATTTTTTACTTAGAAAAGGATACGAGGCTGGATGCGGGACCAGTATCATGGCTTGCAAACGTCAGCAAATGGTAAAAAATGAGAACGGATATGCAGTTTACTATAGGGGATGCCCAGACTATCATGGCATAGTGGAATATTATGATGATGACTTTAATTATATGGCCACACGGGATGTTTTACTACCAGGAGATTATAGCCCGATATTGGATGATGGCATGTTGGATCAATTCTCCGTAATGCGTAGTGATCATAATACTACGTATGTTTGCTCAGATTTTAAAGGCCCTGGAAATGGTATTAATGATGAGATAAGACTATACGAAATAGACGATGATTTAAATAATTCTACCGAACCGTTACCAGTGCTTAATTACATAGAAAGAAAGACACCTGAACATGACCGTACATCTACACGTTCAATGGATATGACAAAAGATGGAGACATCTATTTTACGTACACATTGAATTGTGCTTTAGATAATGATGAAGATTCATGGATAATGATAGAAAAGTTAGACACCGATTTTGATACAATAGCAACGTTTTTCTATGACGAGGTGGGTGTATTTAATATGGCCACATGTGTTACAACAACAAAAGATGATGGACTTTTACTTGTTTCATATTCATACGATATGTACAATCATAACGATAGATGGTCAAAGGTTTCCAAATTCCCTGCATCGGCATTTGTCACCATCGAGGAAGCTCACGCTCATAATTTGAAAGTCGCTGTAGCTTATCCTAATCCGGGCGGAGATGTGATGAACATAAGAACATCATTACGCAACTGCACCTTGCAGGTTTATGACATGCAAGGAAGAATGGTTTATCAACAAGAAATTACAGATGATGTAACGAGTGTAGATGCTTCAAATTGGACAAATGGAACTTATGTTTGGGAGCTGGGGACTGGGAACGGGAACGGGATTTTGGAGAGCGGGAAATGGGTTAAATAGCCCTGTAAGGGCGTAAGATAATAGGCAGGTGTGAAGTGCGACGGCACGGAACGCCTGCTAAAAAACAACCAGATTCCATCATAGCGCCGTAGGTGCGACAGAGAAATTGAAAATTGAAAATTAGCTATCAGCTGTCAGTCGTCAGCTATCAGCTCAATGCTCACAGCAAAAAAAAACGTGGACAAAGTCTGTTGTCTGTTGACAGTCGAAGGAAACTTGTCCTGAAATAAGTTTAGGTAATGTAAATTTGTTTCAGGACAAATCATTTTTTTTTATACTTTTGTAAGTTAATTAACGTTATCCTTTACAAAAGGTTTATTTATGATAAAGAAAGTCATTCTCATACTCATTGTCACTATTTTAGGCATAGCTCCGGCTAATGCTCAGAAGCGTAACCCGAGCAAATCTGCCGACATCGCTTTCGAACGCAAACAATATAACGTTGCCATCGAACGCTATAAAAAAGCATACAAGAAAACAGGCAAGAAAAAATACGAGGAAGAACGTACTTACATCACCCATCAACTCGCGGAATGCTATAGACTGACGGAAGCTACAAAGTTAGCTGAAGCTCAATACAAAAGACTGATGCGTACGGAATTTCCAAAAGAAAATCCTGAAGTATATCTCAACTACGCCAACGTCTTGAAAAGAAACCAAAAGTATGAACTCGCAGCAGAATACTACAATATTTACAACGAACTAATGCCAGACGACCCAAGAGGTTTCGCCGCATTGGAAGATATGCAATACATTCAAGAATGGATTGAATTCCCATCAAAATATGAAGTGACACGTCTCAAGAAACTCAACTCCAGATCGGCAGATTTCGGCATTTCATGGATTTCAAATAATTATAATGAAGTCATCTTTTCTTCATCTAGAGAAGACGGCGTGTCAAAAGAAAAAGACGCCATAACAGGACAACACTTCCCTGACTTCTATACAGCACGTCTTAACAAACAAGGCGAATGGGAAGAACCAGAACTTATCGACGAAGACATCTTAAACTCAGCAGGTAGCGAAGGCACGCCTTTCATGAACAAGAATTTCTCAACATTATATTTCACTAGATGTCCTAATCACAAGAAACGTGAGTCGGGATGTCAAATTATGAAAGCATCACGTACAGGCAGCGCATTCAGCGACCCTATCGCCGTTGAGATTAAGACAATAGACAGCCTTGATGTTGTTGGCCACCCTACTCTATCGAGCGACGAACTGACTCTCATCTTCGCTTCTGAAAGAAGAAACGGCATAGGCGGCAAAGACTTATGGATTTCTGAAAGAGAAAGCACCTCAGAAGAATTCGGTCGTCCGAGAAACTTAAGTGCAATCATCAACACTGAAGGCGACGAACTTTATCCATTCATGAGAAACGACAGTACACTTTACTTCGCCTCTGACGGTCACGGCGGAATGGGCGGATTGGACATCTTCGTAACAACGTTAGACTCTCTCGGAGAATGGACAACACCTGTAAACCTCAAATCTCCTATCAACTCAATAGGCAACGACTATGCTATAACATTCCATCCAACGGAAGAAAGAGGCTTCTTTATCAGTAACAGAGACGTAAGAAACGGACTCGACGATGACATCTATTACTTCATAGAACCTCCTGTCTTGTTCACAATAAGCGGCACAATCAAAAACGTCAACAGCTTACAATTCGTAGAAGGAGCGACAGTAAAATTAGAAGGCTCAGACGGTTCCAATTATACTACAAACAGTAGCGAAACGGGAGCATTCCTGTTCACCAATTCACAAGTGAAATCAAATACAACTTATATCTTGACAATCGACAAGAAAAACTATTTCTCATTCACAGATACAATAAGCACTGAAGGTCTTGAGTTTAGTCGTGACTTTAACGAAGAGTATCAAATAAGTGTGATTCCTGATCTTCCTGTTGTGTTACCTGACATCTTATATGAATTGTCGAAATGGGAATTACGTCCTCAGTTTGAAGACTCATTGAGAGGTCTCATCGAGATGTTACAAGTAAATCCTAACATTACCATTGAGTTAGGTTCTCACACCGACAACCGCGACACTCACGAGAAAAACGACATCCTCTCTCAGAAACGTGCTCAGTCGGTTTGCGACTATCTCGTCATAAGAGGTATCGACCCGTTCCGTCTCACAGCTAAAGGCTACGGCGAAAGAGTTCCAAGAACATTACAAAAAGACTACACATTCAACGACTTCACATTCAAGTCGGGAACAACATTAACTGAAGATTATATCAAAGGATTACCTAACGATGAGATAAGAGAATACGCTCACCAATTGAACCGTAGGTCTGAATTCCGTGTCATCAGCAAAGACTACATACCGAGAGAAAATATCAGCGACGACCAGATGGCAGTTGTCGATATGAAACATCAGGACAACACTGTTGCCTTTGTGACAGACAAGCAAGGATTTATCTCATTCAAGGCTATCATTAATGCATACACTGAAAATGTAACCTACGACCAGAATTTTGAATTCGGCGTCTCTCAAAGAAAAGTAATGGAATTATTAAATGACGGAATCATCGGCAAAGACGATTTCATTGGCGACAATATAGACAGAATCATCACAGTAGGTGCCGTCGCCGACCGCGCAGAATTCTACATCAAGGAGATGTGGATCGCAAACCGTTCAGTAAAAAATATTAAAGTAAGAGTATATAATAATTTGAAGACAGACTGGCTCATCGGTGAAAAGACTCTCAAACAATTTGGAGAATTCACCTTCGACACCGATACCATGAAACTCATTTTTAAATAAAGAAAAGCTATGTCAGTAGAAAAGCGTTATCAACTTCGTGGCGTCTCAGCAGAGAAAGAAGACATCCACAATGCAATAAAGAACTTAGACAAAGGATTGTATCCTAATGCATTTTGTAAAATAATCCCTGATGTGTTAGGCGGCGACAATGAATATTGTAATATCATGCATGCCGACGGTGCAGGCACCAAGTCATCATTAGCTTATCTTTATTGGAAAGAGACAGGCGACTTGTCGGTTTGGGCGGGCATAGCTCAAGACGCTATCGTCATGAACACCGACGACCTCTTATGTATCGGCGCGACAGATAAGATGCTGTTATCATCAACAATAGGTCGTAACAAGAACCTCATTCCTGGCGAAGTCATCTCTGCCATCATCAACGGAACAGAAGAATTCCTCGCTAAGTTACGCTCTCTCGGTTGCGGCATTTATCTCACAGGCGGCGAGACAGCCGACGTAGGCGACTTGGTAAGAACAGTAATCGTCGACAGCACAGTGACAGCTCGCATGAGAAGAGACGAAGTTATTGAAAACAACATACAACCAGGCGATGTTATAGTTGGTTTCGCCTCATCAGGTAAGGCAACTTACGAAGACAACTATAATGGCGGTATGGGCAGCAACGGATTGACATCAGCACGTCACGACGTTTTAGGTCACTATCTCGCAGAAAAATACGAAGAGAGTTACGACCATTCAATTCCGGAAGACTTGATTTACTCAGGTCCACATACACTGACAGAACCGACAGAGATTGAAGGCGTAGATGTTGGTAAACTCATCCTCTCCCCTACCCGTACTTATCTCCCGATGATGGTTCCAATCTTAGATAACTTCAGAAAACAAATCAACGGCATCATACATTGCAGCGGCGGCGCACAGACAAAAGTTTTGCATTTCACAAACAAATACCACATCGTGAAAGACAATATGTTCGCTCTTCCTCCACTCTTCCGCATGATTCAAGAGTCATCGGGAACCGACTGGAAAGAAATGTATAAGGTGTTCAACATGGGACATCGTCTCGAGATTTATACCAACGAGAAAGCCGCTGAAGAAATGATTCAAATAGCGAAAGAATTCAATATCGAGGCTCAGATTGTAGGTCATGTCGAAGACTCAGAAAAGAAACAACTTACCATCAAGAGCGAATTCGGCACATTTGAATATTAAAAAAAATTAACCTACCAAAGATGGAAATCATTGATAAGTTAGAAGCTATTAAGACTAAATGGGAAGCACTCGGCGAACAACTCAACGACCCTGAGATCATCGGAGATATGAAACGTTTCGTCAAGGTCAACAAGGATTATAAAGACTTGGAACCTATCGTCGTTGCTTTCAAAGAATATAAAGAACTTCTGTCCAATATCGAAGAAGCCCGCGAAATCTTGAAGAACGAGAAAGATGAAGATATGCGCGAGATGGCACAAGAAGAATTGGAGTCGGCAGAACAAAGACGTGAGAGTGTGGAAGAAGACATACGTCTCATGCTCATCCCTAAAGACCCGACCGACGACAAAAACGCCGTTATGGAAATACGTGCAGGTACAGGTGGCGACGAAGCTTCAATCTTCGCAGGCGACCTCTACAGAATGTATATAAGATATTGCGAGACAAAAGGCTGGAAGATAGAACTCGTCGAGATGAACGAAGGTACAGCCGGCGGTTTCAAGGAGATAGTATTCAACGTGATTGGCGACGGAGCTTACGGATTATTGAAATTCGAGTCTGGAGTGCATCGCGTACAACGTGTCCCTAAGACTGAGACACAAGGCAGAATCCACACGTCAGCCGCGTCTGTCGTTGTTCTCCCTGAAGCGGAAGAATTCGACGTTGAACTCAACGAGAAAGACATCCGCAAAGAGACATTCTGCGCTTCAGGACCTGGCGGACAATCGGTTAACACAACATATTCCGCTGTACGTCTTACTCACATCCCAAGTGGCATCGTGGTTTCTTGTCAGGATGAGAAGTCACAGATTAAGAATCTCGCCACTGCTATGAAAGTTCTGAGAACACGTCTCTACGAAAGAGAATACAACAAATATTTGGAAAGCATCGCCTCGCAAAGAAAGACAATGGTTTCGACAGGCGACCGCTCAGCCAAGATCAGAACATACAACTATCCTCAAGGTCGCGTCACCGACCATCGTATCAACCTGACGATTTATAATCTGCAGTCGATTATAGACGGCGACATCAACGAGATTATCGAGAAACTGCAGATGGCGGAGAATGCCGAAAGACTTAAGAATGAGGGATGATTGAATTTGAGAATCTGAAAATCTGAAAATCCGAGAAATTGAGAATCTGAAAGTTGAAAATTATTAAGTAATAAAATAAGGACAAAGACTGTTGTCTGTTGACTGTTGTCTGTTGACAAAATAAATAAACTTTAAACTAAACAAGTCCGTTGACAAAATAAACCTTAAACTTAAAACAAAATAAAAAAATATAAATATGAAAAAGCAAGAATTAGTAAAGCAAATCTTTGCAAAGAAATCTTTCCTTTGCGTTGGTTTAGACACCGACATCAACAAGATTCCACAACATCTTTTGGAATGTGAAGACCCTGTCTTTGAATTCAACAAACAAATCATCGACGCCACAGCGCAATACACAATAGCTTACAAACCAAACACCGCTTTCTATGAAGTATATGGTGCAAAAGGTTGGGAAAGTTTAGACAAGACAATAAAATACATCAAGGCTAACTATCCGGAGATTTTCGTCATCGCCGACGCCAAGAGAGGCGACATCGGAAACACATCCGCCAACTACGCAAGAGCATTCTTCGAGACAATGAATAGCGACGCTATCACAGTAGCACCTTATATGGGATTGGATTCAGTTGAACCATTCTTAGGTTTCGAAGACAAATGGGTTATATTATTAGCACTCACTTCAAACAAAGGTTCAAAAGACTTCCAATATCTTAACATAGAAGACCACGAACTTTACAAAGAAGTTCTCGCTAAATCAAGCACATGGGCTGACGATAACAAGATGATGTATGTTGTTGGAGCTACACATCCGGAAGAATTAGGCGAGATAAGAAAGATGTTACCAAACCACTTCCTGTTAGTTCCAGGCGTTGGCGCACAAGGCGGCGACTTGGCAGCAGTAGCGAAATTCGGATTGAACAAAGACTGCGGTTTGATCGTCAACTCATCGAGAGGCATCATCTACGCTTCAAAAGAAAAAGACTTCGCAGAAAAAGCAGCTGAAGAAGCAAGAAAACTGCAAGAACAAATGGCAGCGTTTTTATAATTGACAATTAACAATTTATACGTATCGTTGACAATGAAAATTAACAATTCTGTCAACGATACGTTTTTATTATCCGATAGGTAATGAAAAAACCTGAGAATATTCTTACTCTCAGGTTTTAATATTTTCAGATTCAGAATGATGGTATCTTATTTCATTACCTTCTCTACTTTCATCGCTCCATTAACATCAACGATATTAATGAAATAGATACCGTCATGGAGATCCTCAAAGTTTATTTCAACAACATCTTCATTACATTCCAACATCTTAACAATCTGTCCTAAAGAATTGTAAATCTTAATCAGACTCATATTCTTTCCCTTGATTGTCAAGACATCCTTAACCGGATTTGGATATATATTATATAAAGGTGTACTTGTCTCTTCTACCGATTCACCTTGTACTACAGAAAGAATACTATATTTCTCTGTAGTGAATTGTCCTAACTCATCGATAAGAACATTTCCAGATTCATCGGTGATTCTATAATATCCGTCGCCGTCTTCACAACAGATGCCGTTTCCGTAACTGTCATAAATCACGAATTTGTAACAATCGTTTGCCGGAACTGTCACATTATATGTATGTAATTCCGTCGTTGCGTTTGGCAGATACATATACGGTCCATCCGAAATCAAAACCGTATTGTCTGAAGACATGAACTCCCATGTTGTATGATTACCATATTTATCTTGAAGAACTTCAATTGTTAGATTAACCTCTTCTTCACCGGTTTCATAAACTGCCCACTCGTCACAAAGCTGCATAAATGATTTTGAGTAATCGTGAGTTTGTCCGTTAGCTTCAACAATATTAAATGTCAATTCATTATTTCCTGCCGGGATATCAAAAGTAATATCGATACGTTCTGTTGCATCAGGAGTTATATTTCCGGTCCAATTATATTCAACGCTTTCACTTCCTTCAAATTCAATGTCAAATTTCAAAGATGTAAGTTCTTCTGAACCTATATTTTTTACGTAAGTCTTGAATGTTCTTTCGTTGGTACAATAAATCGCGTTATCAACTAATACATCGGCAATGAAAGGAGAAACTGCCAATCCTGATGATTGTTCTTGAGTAAGTTTATTCACATTGATAACAGGACGAGTCGGCACACCTTGATATTTCTCAGTTACAAAAGCGATGAAGTAAATATTATCAATATCTACGACTACACCGTTAGGGTCGCCAATAATTTCCGGGATCTCATATTCGTAAGTCTTTGTAATCAAAGAACCTTCTGTTGTAGGAGCGATTTCATCACCCCAATCTGCTGTTACAACATCACGAAGCACGTGCATGTGGCAATACATATCATCGCCCAAATGTTGCTCAGGGTTTGTCTGCGCATACGCCTGTTGTCCGGCAATGCTATCTTGAACCATTAATATTGTAAGATAATTTGCATCTTGAGTGGCATCTTCGGTATAATACACCTCTGTTGTAATTGATGCCATACGTGTTATAGGATTTATGACAACATGACCGGCGACATTACAATCAGCCATTTGTTGCAATTGTGTATTAGCTTCTGCCTCCCATTGTCCGCGGCTTAGAGCCTGTTCCGTCGAACGGTTAATTACAGCGGCAGGATAACCGAGACCGCCGCTAACATCATCGTAAGGGTCTGTTAATACAGCACTGATGTCTGTATTGAAATTAGGATATGTTGTAACGGCAAAATAACCGGAATGTATTCCGATGCTCCATGCTCTTCCTGGATTGTCATGTGTTATTCCATTTGAAATGATGTGACCTGCAGGACAATTCGGACAATTTCTTCCTGTAAATTCTTCGATAAGTACATTTTTGTATGATGCTGCTGTTGAAACATATTGTTGGGCATTGCCATTCAACAGACACAACATCACTGCACACATTAATAATGTAAATTTCTTCATCTGATTATTATTTTATTATAATTATTTATCACTTTTTCTATGATACAAAAATACACTTTAATCGCTAATAAAAAACAATAAAAATAAAAAAAGAGGCATCACAAGTGATGCCTCAACCATGAAAAGTACAAATTAACACGCAATATTTGTTACGTTTATCTTATATCAATGTAAAACTGAAACTTTGCTTGTTGTCATTGCACCATTATTATCGATAACGTTGATGAAGTACATACCGTTATTGTATGCGCTTACGTTAACTTTAACTTCTTCTGCGTCAGCGTTGATTGTTTCAACCATTTGACCTAATGAGTTGTAGATAACAACTTTGCTCATGTTTTCACCTTTAATTGTGAGAACGTCTTTAACCGGGTTAGGGAAGATGTTGTAAACTTCAGTTACTGTTTCAGCGACTGATTCACCGCCTGTTACTGATAACAATACGCTAGCTTCTGAACCGAAGTCACCGTCACCGTCAATTAATATGTTGCCGTTGCTATCTTTAACTTGGTAGTAACCTTCACCGTATTGGCAGCAGATACCGTTACCTACAGCGTCTTTGATAACGAATTTAACGCATTCACCCTTAGCAACAGTAACTTTTTCTTGGTGTAATTGTGTTGCTGATGAACCGCCTACCAACATTGTGTAAGGACCGCCTGAAGCGAGAACTGACAAGTCTGAAGCGAGGAGTTCCCATGTGATTTGGTTACCATATTTATCTTGCATGATGTCGATTGTGAATTCTTCTGATTCACCTTCGATAAGGACTTCTGCCCATTCGTCAAATTTAACATTTGTTGATTTTGTGAATTCGAATGCAGTGCCGTTAGCTTCAACGATTTTAACTTCAACAGTGTGAGTACCACCTGAAACTTCTAATTCCATTTCAACATTTGCACCTGCGTATGAAGCGATGCTGCCTTCCCATGTTTGTTCTTTTGCCAATTCACCGTCTACGTAAGCTTCGAATTTGAGTGATGTAAGTTCATCCAAACCACCGTTTGTAACACCGATGTTGAATGTTCTTGTTTCTGAACATGAGATACCTGATGCTGAAGCAACTGTTGCGATGAAAGGATAGATGGCTTCTTCTGTACCTTGTACTGATGTTAATTCACAGGCATTAAGGATTGGACGTGTTGCGTTACCTGGAGTTTTAACGCTTTCTGAAACGAATGCGAGGAAAATAATGTTATCTAAATCAACTTCAACACCATTTGGAGTACCAATTGAAGCTGGGATTTCATACATATATTCTCTTGTGATCAATGTACCTGCTGTAGTAGGAGTAATTTCTTCTCCCCAAGTTGGAGTAACTGTTGAACGAAGGATATGCATGTGGCAGTAATCTCCGTTGATCATTTGCTCTGGGTTTGAAGAACCACCTGCTTGTGAACCCATGATACTATCTTGCAACATCATAACTGTAAGATAGTTTGCGTCAACTGTGCTATTACCTGTGTAATAAACTTCTACAGTAATCTTAGCCATACGTGTAGCTGGATTAATAACAGCTTGACCTGCTACGTTACATTCAGCTACTTGTCCCATTTGTTGTGCTGCTACTGATGCCCATTGACCTCTGTTTAAAGCTGTGTAATCTGAACGGTTCACTGCACCTGATGGGAAACCTGTAACATTAAATCCATTAAGGATTGTGTTACTTTCTGGTGTATTGAAGTTCGGGAATGAAGTTGGAGCATAACCACCAGCATGAACGTTAACTGCCCATACTCTGCCTGGATTGTCATGGCAAATTTGGTTAGCGATTTTGTGTCCGTCTGGACAGTATCCACAGTTTCTTCCTGTGAACTCTTCGATGATAACGTTTCTGTTAGTTGGATCTGTAGAAACGAAATCCTGTGCGTTAACTTGCATGAAACAAGCTAACAAAGCACCTGCTAGTAAAGATAATTTTTTCATTTGTTTTCTAATTTAATTTATAAGTTTGTTATTATATTATCCGAAAAGACGTGTCAATGTCATATATATTATAATAGTGACATTGACGCGTCTCTACATTAATTTTCAAATTTCAACTTCTGTGATCCAGCCGTATTCGTCTGGTTCAGCACCTGTTTGGATGCCACGGAGCTTGTTGTATAATTTTTCGCTCATTGGACCAGGATTGCCGTCACCGAATACGTATGATTTGTCGTTGTCTAAGTCGTCGATGCGTGAGATTGGGCTGATAACAGCTGCTGTACCGCATGCGCCTGCTTCTTCAAATGTAGCGAGTTCGTCGACGTGGATTGGACGACGTTCTACTTTCATACCCATTTTTTCTGCCAAGAACATCAAACTCTTATTTGTGATTGAAGGAAGGATTGATGTTGACAATGGAGTGATGTATGTGTTGTCTTTAATAGCGAAGAAGTTAGCTGCACCGGCTTCGTCGATATAACATTTTTCTTTAGCGTCTAAGTAGAATTCGCAAGCGTATTTACCGCCGTGGCATGCTTCTACGTGAGGGCGCATACTTGCTGCGTAGTTGCCGCCGACTTTATAAGTACCTGTTCCGAGAGGAGCAGCGCGGTCGTATTTACGTGTGATGACGTATGGGTTAGCTTGGAAACCACCTTTGAAGTAAGGACCTACTGGTGTTGCAAATACTAAGAATAAATATTCGTCAGCTGGGCTAACACCGACGCGGATACCTGTACCGATGATCAATGGACGGAGGTATAATGATGCGCCGCTTTCAAATGGAGGAATGAATTCAGCATTGAGTTGAACACATTTCTTCATAGCTTCTTCGAACTTCTCGATTGGGAATTGAGGCATCATGATGCCGTCGCATGATGATTGCAAACGTTTTGCGTTTTCATCCAAACGGAAGATACGGACTTTACCGTCAACACCGCGGAAAGCCTTCAAACCTTCGAATGCTTCTTGACCATAGTGCAAACATGTTGCAGCCATGTGGATGTTAACTGTTGTTTCTGAACTGACTTCTAATTCTCCCCATTGTCCGTTTCTGTAATAACAACGAACATTGTAATTTGTTGGAAAATAACCAAATGGGAGTTTTGACCATTCAATGTTTTGCATGATATTTATTTTTTTAAAAGTTAATTAATTCCAAAAATATTTAGTTCGCTAAAATAATAATTTTTATTTAAATGAAAGAGACTTTTTTATAAAAAAATCTGAGAATTTAAAAAACTGAAAACCTGAGAATTTTTTGACAATAGAGTATAATATTAATATAATTAAGATACATTCAACAGCCAATCTACAACATATACCTTTCTCACACCTTCAATATCAGATACAAAATCTTTGTCCATCGTTAGGAAATAACAAGGATAATGATCATAAACCAAATTAAAAGGTCGAATCTCTCTCATCAAAGTTTCTTTTGAACTATTGACTGTATACGAAACCTGATAATACTCTATAGTATCATTCTTACGAGCTACAAAATCTATTTCATTATCACCTATCTTACCTGTGTCAACCTTGTACCCTCTTCGCAACAGTTCCATATAGACAATATTCTCAATTGCTTGTGATGGTTCTATCTGTCTATAACCTAAGACGTTATTACGAAGACCTATATCAGCAACATAACACTTACCAAGAGTCTTTAGATAATCTTTACCTTTAACGTCGTATCTTACTGTTTTGTCTATAATATATGCTGATTCAAACATTTGTAAATACTTATCTACTGTTTCATTAGAAACTTTCCGTTGTTCATTTTTCAATACCTTAACAATTGAAGACGAAGAAATGGGACTACCTATGGATGACAATATCATCTTTAATATTTTTTCCATCAATGATATATCTTTTACAGAATTCCTCTTCACAACATCTTTAAGAATAATTGTATTATAAATACCCTCCAGATATGTTGTTATAATATCATCGTCATTTTCTTCAACCAAAAAAGGAAAACCTCCATACTTCATATACTTATAGAAAGCATCTTCCTTAGAAATATCCTCATGAGCCTGGATATATTCGCAAAAAGCCAAAGGCAACATTCTTATTTTCACGTATCTCCCAGAAAGCAATGTCGCTAATTCTGATGACAACATATTAGCATTGCTTCCTGTAAGATATAGATCTACATTAAAATCTATTACTAAACTATTTACAGCCTTCTCAAATTCACTTATATTCTGAATTTCATCTATTATCACATAGTGTAATTCTTTCGAATCAATCCTTTGGTTTATATAGTTATACAAATCAAGATAATTTGTGATAAAATCATATTTTGCCGACTCCAAATTAAGATAAATTATCTTGTCATCATTTACGCCATCAGATTTGAGATAATCAATATATTGCAATAATAATGTCGATTTACCAGAACGGCGTATTCCTGTTATAACCTTTATTATTTGTTTATCCCTTAATTTTATAAGTTTATTAATGTAAGAACCTCTATTTATCATATCTATAATTTTAAGGATTAAAACGTAAAACTTGCAAATACAATATTTTTTACGTTTACATCCGTAAAAAATAATTTTCAAAAAAAAAACTTCTCAGGTTTTCAGATTCTAAAGTTTTAAGGTTAAAAAAAACTCCCATGCAAGAACATGTTCTATGCCTTCTTGTGACGGCAATTTAACATCATCAAGCGAGACGACAATCTTACGATAATTGTCATTAATAGCCTTCAAAGCCGAATATTCTCGCGTTATGGTTTGTTCGTCTATCAGCATATACGTTGATTGAACATAAAGCACATCGTCATCCTTAAGCGCAACAAAATCAACCTCTTTATCTTTGACATTTCCCACATAGACATCATAACCAGAACGTAAAAGTTCTAAATAAACAAGGTTTTCCAACATATAACCAACGCCATATCCAAAACCTTTATAAAGGTAATTCTTAAAAGACAAATCATTTACATAAAACTTGTAATTGCCTGATACTATCTCTTTCCCCTTTATGTTATACCGCTCTGTCTTATGTATCAAATAAGCATTTTCTATATATTCTATATAATTGGCAATAGTGTCGTAAGATGTCTTTCTGCCCTTACTTTTAAACCAATTTGTTATACTGGTTATTGAAATCAAATTTGACGCATTGTTTACAAGATAAACAAAAATATCTTCAAGCAGACGAACATCTTTTATCTGATGACGATGAATGATGTCTTTTAACAAAATGGTATCTTTCAACGCTGATACGTAATTCCTTTTCGTCTCATCACCGTTTAGATTTACAAGTTCCGGAAGTCCGCCTGTCTGCATATAGGAAAGATACGACTGCTTACCACCTGCGACATTGTTAACATCACAGAATTCACTATATGAAAATGGGAAAATCTTAAACTCAACATAACGTCCAGACAACAAAGTCGATAATTCACTTGATAACATCTTTGAGTTTGAACCGCTTATGAACAATTCATATTCTTTACTATAATCTTGGGAATACGAATTAACCATCTTTTCCCATCCTTCAATTTCCTGAATCTCATCAATAAAAATATAAACTCTGCCATTAGGATTAAACTTTTCCTCATAAGCAGAGATAAACATATCTAAATCTTTATGAGTTTCTATAAACGAATATGATTCAAACTCTTTGTTAATCATCAATATATTTTCAGGTCTAACACCTTTTAGTACCAGGTTTTTCGCGAGTTGCCTCATTATATAACTCTTTCCCACACGCCTTTGTCCGACAAGCACTTTCACCAGTCTATTTCCGACATAATCCTCTATCTTGTTGATATATGTACTTCTAACATAACCAACAAAGATGTCATTACTATTCCATAAATTATACTTTTCTACACTTTTGATTTTTTCGTCCATACTCGAAAATTTTTACAAATATAACATTTTTTTCGTCTATAAAAGAAAAAAGTAATAAATATTAAAATGTCAACGGACAACAGACTTTGGATTTTTTTGTTTAAGGTTTAAGGTTTGGGAATTAAAGCCTCAAGGTCTCAAAGTCAGAAAGACAGTCGCCTTGCGACTTTAAGACCTTGTAAATTTCAATTTTAAATTCAAGTCACACGTCCGTGTGCCTCTACGAGAGAGACGCTTCAATGTTTGTTTATTTTTTGCAGGAAATAATTGTTCTAAATCAAACCCGCCATATAAAAGGGCATATATATCATTTCGTTATCTCCAACCATAAAATCTTTTGTGTAAAACAAATAACTGTTCTTGATTCTTGAAGAATATTTTGCTCTGAAAGCATCTAAGGAGGCATGGCTCTTATATCCAGATGATTTAACCTCAATCGGACATATCTTATTACCTCGTGACAATAAGAAGTCAACCTCGTATGAGTGTTTCTCATCTTTCTCGAAAGTGTAGTAGAATAACCTGTTTCCAGCAGCTGTAAGCATCTGAGCCATAAGATTCTCATATATATATCCAAGATTTGCTTCTAACTTGTCTGCTAATAACTTTTGATATATAATATTTTCTGCGAAATCTTTATCCCAAAACACCATAGTTACAAACAACCCGGTATCGCTGACAAACAATTTGTATTTAGAAATATCCTGAGTCAAAGACATACCAACGTTGGGGTCATCAGAGTGGTAAGAAACAAGAACGGTTTTGCTGTCCTCAAGCTTGATAAGCATTTCTGCCTCTGCAGTCTTTTCTACTTCGCCAACGATAGAATTTGTGTAGAATCGTGTTGATTTCTTGCTTAGTTGCGATGGAATTGCCATAAACAATTTGCTCAACTTTCCTGTCGCATCAATCTTTAAGAAGTCATCTGAGTATAATTTGATGATTCTTCGCTTTACCGCATCAACTTTCGCTAAATTATTGGTATTAATGTATTCATTTACTGCTTGAGGCATTCCTCCTACAAGCATATATAGTCTTAAATCTCTTTGTTTAATTCTGTGAGCTGCTCCCAACGGAATCTTTTTTTCATAGAATGTCTTAATAAGAGGAATAGATGCCGTATCACCTAAAGCCCAACGAAACTCTTCAAAGTCCATCGGATACATATCAACACGCTCCTCCTCACTAGGGATGGTTATTCCATGCGTGTTCTGCTTTATGCTGATGAGTGATCCAGTCTCGATATAATCATATCTGCCATCTTGTACGAGATATTTTATAGCCTGTCTTGCATTAGGACATTTCTGCACCTCATCAAATATTATAACTGATTTGCGTTCTTCTATAACGACATTATAGATAGTCTGCAATTGAAGGAATATGAAATCCAAATCCATCAAGTCGTCAAACAGTGATTTTACTGTTGATGAAGCCATATTGAAATCTATAATCAGATACGATGAATATTCGTTCTTTGCAAATTCTTCAGCAATGGTAGATTTACCAATACGTCTTGCACCTTGTATCATTAATGCAGTATTTCCATTCGACTCTTGTTTCCATTTAAGTATTCTGTCGTATATTTTCCTCTTAAAGACTCTCTTTTCCATGACTTTAAATGCTATTTATACTGCAAAAATAATACTTTTTTATTTTTCCCGCAAATTCAAAATCGCTATTTTCCCGATTTCCCGCAAATTCAAAACCGCTATTTCCCCGATTTCCCGCAAATTCATAAAAAGAAAAAACTCAGTATTTCATCTTTCAACTAATCAACCTTGACCTTGTAGTCGTCGTCAATCATATTGAAATATTCATTATAAAGAAGCGTCGTTTCTAAAATCGCTCTTTGTTTGAGATCGTCATCGGTTAGACTATAGATACTGTCATTCAGATATTTGGTATATTCTTCTGTAAATTCAGTCATCAGGTCGTAATATTTTAAATATGGTATATAACCGTCAGCGTCGGCATGCAAATCCAACTCGTTTTTGTAATATTCAAAAAACGTTCTGACATCTTTCCTTATCTTTTCAATCTGAGATTCTTTAACCGCGATTTCCTTTTTCTCAGCATATTCTTCTGAAAGATAAAGATATGTCGGAAATGCCGCGACTAATAGAATCACAATAACAATCAAGTATTTCCCATCACGACTGGCACGCCACAACTTAGAATAAGCCGTGGCTTTCAACAACTTATAATCGTGAAAAGAATCATTTTTCTCTTCAGAAACATAATCAATATCGAACAATCCGCTTTCGTCAGCCATAGTGTGTGATTTTTCTGTCAAAAATAATTATATTTTTGCAACGGGAAATAAAAATTTAAAACAATCATGGACAAAGACTGTTGACCGTAGTCTGTTGTCCGTTGACTTAAAAATCATGGCAATAAAAAGCGACATACCACAGATTCACGCATTACGCGAAAGAGTAGAAAACAAATTTGGCAAGACATTATACGTTCATGCCGATTTCGTTGAACTTATGACCATCATCGAGATGGAGTTACGCCAGCATATTTCAGAGACGACATTGGAACGTGTCTGGAGTTATTCCACAAGAGGTTACGACAGTGTTTCCGTCAGGACTCTCGATGTCTTAGCGAAATATGCTTGTAATGTTAATTGGGAGAACTTCTGCGAGTTGTTAAGGAAAGAAAACAAGATAGAATCGGAGGTTTTGAATACCGAGATGATTTTCTCCAAAGACTTAAATGTCGGCGACAGAATACGTTTCGGTTGGTTGCCCGACAGAATATGCGAGGCTCGCTATCTCGGTGATGACAAGTTCGTTGCTGAACATTGCGAAAATGCCACCATCAAAGAAGACGACACTTTCGTATGCTCGCAATTTGTCTTGGGCAAAGAATTACAGATGAATAAATTCTGTCAACAGACAAATGTAGAGACGTCATTGCATGGCGTCTCATGCAGACAAGACATCAAGTCAAAAGTTTATATCGTCGGCAGGGAACATGGTTTGACCACATTAGTTAGAATCTGAGGAATTAAAGGGGACATCTAAAAATCTTCTCCAGATAATGTCTCTCTATTCCGTATCTTTCTTTAAGAGACTTTATCTCATTCAGGATTCTTTCTTTATCTTCAGTTGATGGTTCTCCTACTTTTCTTCCTACGAGAAGCACGTTCTTCGGAGTATGTTCCATCTCAATAAATTCCATCACCTGAGTCTTATATCCGAAATATTCCATTATCAAAGCTCGTATCGTATCTGTAATCATCACTGCCTGACGTTCCATGAAAATGCCGTAGCGTGTTATCGAGTCAACGACTTTCGACTTCTCCATCTCCTGACGAATCTGCTTGTGACAACATGGAGCGCAGATTATCAACTTAGCACCCGATTCTATACCTTTTATAATAGCGTCGTCGGTGGCTGTGTTGCAGGCATGAAGAGCGATGAGGATATCTAAGGTCGCAGAGTCGCAAAGTCGTAAAGTCGCAGAGTCTTTATCACTTTGTGACATTGTGACATTGTGACATTGCGTCTTATAATCTTCAATACTGCTTTCAACGAAACGGAAGTCTTTCATTTCAGACTCTTTGATAATCTCATTGATTTTCATCACCAAGTCGGGACGAATCTCGACGCCTTCCATCTGAATGTCGTATTTGCATTTCTGGGTGAGATATTCATACAAGGCGAAAGTGAGATAACCCTTCCCTGCGCCCATATCAGCGATACGAATCTTGCCGTCGAACTTCACATTTTTCATCACGCCATCTACAATCTCAACATATTTACAGATCTGCTTGAACTTATGCTGCATATCAGCAGTGACTTTTCCGTCGCGAGTCGTAAGACCGAGTTTAAACCACCAAGGATTTTCCGGATTTATCAGACGATTTTTAATCTTGTCGTGTTCAACATTCTGTTCTCGCTGTTCCTTGACAGCTTTCGTCATGACAGTAGCCTTACCTTTTTTACTTATGAGAAGCGTCACATCTTCCGTCAAGGTGAACAATGAAGCGTTTAAAAATATTTCTGAAATAAGTTTTGTGATTACTTCCAAAGACTGTTTGGCATCATAATTCTTGGTTTCGTCTCTTCTTTCATAACGATATGTAAAAGAATACATTTTCTCATTACGAAGGATTATTGGTTTTACGTAAACGTTACGAAGATCTTTATATTCATCGGAAGACGCACGTCCGTGCGCCTCTACGCGAGGTTTAGAAAGCGTCAGTTTTACGAAACTTCCGTCCTTCAATGATGATTCTAATTTATTTATGAATTTTTGCATTTCCTTTAGTCTTTAGTCTTTTGCCATTAGTCAAATAAAATATCAATAGTTCATTCCGAAATACCATAACGGAATAACATTGCCGTGACCCAATTCAATATCGTCTTTTACGATAAATGAGTCTGAAATATCAGTTATTTGTTTTTGTTTCTTATTCTTGCCTCCAACTTCGAAAGTAAAATTATCTATTACAAAATCAGCTTTTTTTGATGATATAACATCATTCATCACTCGCATCTGATTGTAGAAAAACGTCTCTCTGACATTTCCAGTATCAGGATTTCCTCCCGAAAGAACATTCATCAGATTCGGATTATCAACATATACTTTCTCAACTTTACCCAATCCTCTCAATCCTCCAGTTTCATCTCTCAACATACCAATCATCCCGGCTTTTTCCAAATACACCAAATAGTCGGAGATATTATTTTTACTAACTCCAATTTCTGTCGCCAAACTCTCGGCATTAGGTTTATACGGAGCCAATTGTGAAATCACGACAAGCATACGTTTCAACTTTCTCGCTGTAGAAGCCTTCATATCAGCATACTGAGGAATATCCATTCCAACCGTCTGATCTATGATATTCTCCATTCGGATTTGAAAACCATCTTCCTTAGAAAAAGGGTAATATCCCGTCTTCAGATATTCCTGGAAAAGAGGCAACGGATGCTCCAACTCTTTCAATTCGATCTTATGTTCAAGCAGATGAGGCAAATCGAATGATGGAACATTTATATTATGGAACAATCCGAGATATTCGCGGAACGATAATCCCTGCATAGAATACATCAGAGCTCTTCTACTCAAATCAGCCTCGCCTTCAATAATATCCAAAACCGAAGAGCCTGTAAAAACAATCTTTAGATTAGGATAAACATCATACGCCTGCTTCAATTCCCTCGACCAAGTCTTGTATTTATGAACCTCATCAACGAAAAGACGTGTTCCACCATATTTTACGAAATCATCAATCAAATCGATGAGACTATGATTTGTGAAATACGTATGATCTGTAGAGACATAAAGGTATTCTTTGTCATTTCCATTCTCTTTAATATATTGCAGCAACATTGTAGATTTCCCGACACCACGAGGTCCGACAACACCGACGAGTCTGTTGTTCCACGCGATTTTATCATACATATAACGCTTAAAACCCAAAGGAGTCTGTTTAAGCATCGAATCCATGTATGAATATAACGAAACGTCAACCATATTTTAATTTTTTGCAAATATACAAAAAAAATCCCTCAATGAGTGCTTGATTTTTAAATTTTCGTCACTCAATGAGGGAGAATATTATCATATCGTATCAATTGCTGATGTATAATATAGCGGAATATTTGTCATCCAATCTTGCTCAGCATATCCTAACATTGAAAATCTGACAGCTTTCAATTCTGGATTGTTTGTGATAAATTGTCTTAAAGAACGTGCTTTTACATTTACTTCCGCTTTGACTTCAATAGGAATAATCTTATTATCTTTCTGTATCACAAAATCAATTTCAGATGGTGTTTTCTCGCTGCTCCAATAGTATGGTTTTACATTTTGACACACAAGTTGCTGCAAGACATATTGTTCTGCGAAAGCACCTTTATATTCAACAAATACGTTATTGCCAACAAGCATTTCCGATGCTGGCACGTCACACATACATGCAAATAGTCCCATATCAAGGAGAAACAGTTTAAAAGCAGATATATCTTCATAAAATTTCAAAGGCATTTTCGCTTCTTTTATCCTATTCACTTTATGAACTATGCCGGCATCGATAAGCCATTGTATCGCCAACTCATATTCAGCGGCTCGTGCACCGGTTTTAATAACGCCATAAATAAACTTTTTGTTTTCCTTAGACAGTTGTGACGGCAAAGAATCAAGCACCTGACCTATCTTAACAGACTCCGATTTCGTCGCATGTTTTGAAATATCATTACGATATGCTTTCAATATATTATTTTGAATGTTACGTACCTGAGCGAGATTCTTATCCTTACAATAAGAATAAACTGCTTCCGGCATGCCTCCCACATAATAATATTGTCTGAGTAATTCTATATATTTTGTACTTAATGAATCTATAAGTTTCCAGTCGTTAGTGTTTAGAACTTTAAGCAACTGTTCTTGTCCCATTGCCTCAAGAAACTCATTGAAGTTCATCGGGTTCATTTCCATAATATCGACTTTACCAACTGGAAACGACACTCCTTGATTTAAAGTTATTCCCAAAAGAGAACCAGCCACCATAACGTGATACTCAGGATTTTCTTCATAAAAATATTTCAACAGATGTAATCCTCGAGGAATCTGTTGAATCTCATCAAAGACGATAAGTGTTTTATCTGATTTTATGTTAACTCCAGAAATAGCCTGTAATCCTAACAGAATCCTATCAATATTGTAATCTTCAGACAAAAGAGTCTCTATTCTTTTTTCATTATCGCAATTAATATATACTACATTCGCATACTCATTTTTGCCGAACTCGCGCATTATCCATGTCTTACCGACCTGCCTTGCTCCAGTAATAATCAAAGGCTTACGATTAGAATCATTTTTCCATTGCAACAATTTATTGTATATATCTCTCTTCATAAAGCAATAGTATTATTCTGCAAAATTACACTTTTTCGAGGATAAAACAAGCAATTTATCACACTTTTTCGAGGATAAAAACAACTATTTATTACACTTTTTCGAGGATAAGATAATTTTCATGTACCAAATTGTTCTATATTCAGAAAATAGATATACAAAAAATCCCTCAATGAGTGCTTGATTTTTAAATTTTCGTCACTCAATGAGGGAGTTCGAATTAGAAGAAAATTATAATAATCCGTTTAAACATTCGAAAAAAACTTAAATTTGCATGAATTTTAAATTTAACACTATGAAAAAACTATTATTTGTATTGGTGTTTGTAACTATGGCAGTTGCATCACAAGCTCAATTATTTGTCGGCGGCTATTTAGGCTTTAATCGCACAGGTGGCAACTCAGAGACTACCACAGTAGCAGGTAACACTACTGTCATCGAGACTGGCTACAGTCCTCGTGTTTCAAATTTCGACATCCGACCAATGGTAGGATACATGATGTCTGACGCCATCGGTTTCGGTGTTACTGTAGGTTACGAAAGTACTACCACAAAAGAATGTACTAACGTCGAAAACAAGGAATTTAATGAAAAAACCACCGATTCAGGTTTTGGTTTCGCTCCGTTCTTCCGCTATGTATTCGGCGACTTCGGAAAAATCAAATTATACGCCGACGCTAAACTTCCTCTCGTTTTCGGAAGCAGAAAGTATGAACACATTGTTGGAGACAACATGGTAAAAGACAAAGGTCCTAAATTGTTTGAAATCGGTTTCAACATCGTCCCTTCTTTCTCGTATCAGCTCAACGACCATGTCTCTTTCAATGCTGAACTCGGTCTTTTGAGCCTTGGATGGAACCAGAAAAAAGTCTCTACATCAAACGAATATGAATTAGGTGGCGTAAATGTTACTGAAGATTCATACAACAAGACAAGCAATTTCGGCATCGGCGTCAACAACCGTGTTCCTGTTCAATTTGGTCTCATCTACACATTCTAAAATATAATCAAAATTATAATTATCAGAAAGATAGCGACTCTGTTGGGCCGCTATTTTTTATTATCAACCTTCATTTATAAATTATGAATTAACTCTGGGCGTTCCGGCTATCGCCGTCGGGCTTTCCGCTATATCTTTTTCCGCTGACGCTCCAAAAGGATGCCGCTCCAATCCCTAACGCATAGAGGCTACCAAGAAAAAAACGCGTGCATGAAATTTTGTCAGTGACACCGTCATGGCATATTGTTTGACAAACGTCGCGGCAGAAAAATCAACAATTTAAAATCATATAGATATGCAAACAGGTTCAATAGGTGTAAAAACGGAAAACATTTTCCCTGTAATCAAAAAGTTCTTATATTCTGAAAATGAAATATTTCTACGTGAAATCGTAAGTAACGCCGTCGATGCGACAAACAAATTAAAGACTCTTGCATCAGCAGGCGAATTTAAAGGCGAACTCGGCGACCTCACCATAAAGGTCGAGATTGACAAACAAAAGAAAACTCTGACAATTCGCGACAACGGCATAGGAATGACAAGCGAAGAAGTCGATAAATACATAAACCAAATTGCTTTCTCCGGTGCGACAGAATTCGTGGAGAAATTCAAGACACAGACAGAAGCAGAAGCCGCTAACATCATAGGTCACTTCGGATTAGGATTCTACTCTTCCTTCATGGTCTCTAACAAAGTGGCTCTCATCACAAAATCATTCAGACAAGCAGACGACGAGAAAGGCGTCATCTGGGAATGCGACGGCAGCCCGGAATATACAATGAACGAGATTGCCAAAGGCACTCGCGGAACCGACGTGATACTTTATATCGCCGACGACTGTGCCGACTTCTTGGAAGAAAGCAAGATACGCGAACTCTTAAATAAATATTGCAAGTTCCTCTCGGTGCCAATCCAATTCGGAATGAAAACAGTCAACGAGCCTATAGAAGGCGAGACCGACGAAAACGGAAACCCTAAGACAAAATCCGTAGAGAAACCATGGATTATCAACGACGTAGCTCCACTCTGGAAGAAATCTCCTTCATCAATAGAAGATAAAGAATACGACGACTTCTATCATGTCTTATATCCGATGAACTTCGAGACTCCGCTCTTCCACATTCATCTCAACGTAGATTATCCTTTCAACCTGACAGGTATTTTATATTTCCCAAAAATCAAGAACAGATACGAATTCCAACGTAATAAGATTCAACTCTATTGCAACGAAGTCTTCGTAACAGATTCTGTTGAAGGCATCTTACCAGAATTCCTCAGTATGCTCCACGGCGTCATCGACTCACCTGATATTCCGTTGAACGTAAGCCGCTCTTTCTTGCAAAACGACCAGAACGTCAAGAAGATTTCCGGTTATATCACAAAGAAAGTAGCCGAGAAACTTGAAGAGCTCTTCAAGAAAGACCGCGAAGACTACGAAAAGAAATGGGACGACATCAGCGTCTTCATCGAATACGGTATGATAGCAGATCCTAAGTTCTTCGAGAGAGCAGAGAAATTCATGTTGTTCAAAGACACTGAAGGCAAATATTACACAATAGAAGAATACAAGAAACTCATCGAAGAGAATCAGAAAAACAAAGACAACCGTCTCGTTTATCTCTACGCTACCGATGCTGACGAGCAATACAGCAACATCGAGAATGCAAAGAACAAAGGCTACAACGTTCTTTTGATGGACGGCATCTTGGATTCACATTTCATCAGCACTTACGAACAAAAATACGGCGACTGCCATTTCGCTCGCGTCGACTCAGCTTCTATCGACAAACTCATTGAAAAAGAAGGCGACAGCAACGAATCAAAACTCAACGACGAACAAAAAGAAAATATCAAGAAAGCTTTTGAAAACGTCATCGACAAAGTCACATTCAATGTAGAATTTAGCAACCTTGGCGAGAACGATGTTCCTGTTGAAATCATACAAAACGAGTTCATGCGTCGTATGAAAGACATGAGTGCCATGGGCGGCGGAATGCAGATGTGGGGCTCGATGCCTGACAATTACATCCTCATGCTCAACACAAACAATCCAATCATAGCAGGTCTCGCCGACAAGAGCGAAGAAGAACGAGCTAACATAATCAAACATTTATACGACTTAGCACGCTTGTCGAAAAACCTCTTAAAAGGTAAAGACTTGAACGAGTTTGTCAAGAGAAGTTTTAATGAAATTTAAGGTCACAGAGTCGTAAGGTCGCAGAGTCATAGAGTCGCAGAGACCAAACCCTGCGACCTTGCGACTTAAAAAAAAGAAAATTAAAATCATAACTAAAACATCGTAATATGAAAAACAAAAAGACTAACACCATTATTTTAATCGTTGGCGTTGTTGTATTGATTGCTTTCTGGTTTATTGGCAAATACAACGGCTTGGTCAACAAAGAAGAGAATGTAAATTCAAAATGGGCTCAGGTTGAGAACGTATATCAACGTCGCGCCAACCTTATCCCGAATCTCGTAGCTACAGTAAAAGGTTATGCCGAACACGAGCAGCAAGTCTTGACAGATGTCATCGCCGCACGTTCAAAAGCGACATCAGTCAATTTCAATGCTGACAATTTGACTGAGGAAAACATCCAAGCTTTTCAGGCAGCACAAGATCAATTGTCAGGAGCATTATCGAGATTACTTGTCACTGTAGAGAAATATCCCGATTTAAAGGCAAACCAGAATTTCATGGAATTACAAGCACAGTTGGAAGGAACCGAAAATCGCATCTCCGTAGAACGTAAGAATTTCAACGAAGCCGTAAAAGATTACAACACAGGCTTACGTAGATTCCCTACAAATATCGTTGCCAATATGTTTGGTTTCGAGAAGAAAGCATATTTCGAGTCGGCAGCAGGTTCTGAGGTAGCTCCAAAAGTTGAATTCTAAAAAAATATTAAGATGTCAGCGAGATTATTTTTCAGTAAGGAAGAACAGCAGAAGATTGTAGCTGCCATCAAGGAGGCGGAGCTTAACACCTCTGGTGAGATACGAGTTCATATCGAGAATCATTGTAAAGGAGAGTCACTTGAGCGCGCGGCGGAGTTGTTTTACGAATTGAAGATGGATCATACTGCCGCGCGCAACGGCATCCTCTTCTACCTCGCAGTGAAAGACCGCAAGTTCGCTATCATCGGCGACGAAGGTATAAACAAAAACGTTGAACACGACTTCTGGAACGACATCAAAGACGAGATGACATCCAAGTTCAAAGAAGGACAATTTACGGAAGGATTAGTCTCCGGAATTTTGAAATGCGGAAATAAATTAAAACAATATTTCCCATATCAGGAAGACGACGTCAATGAGTTGAGCGATGAGATTTCTTTTCAATGAACAATTTACAATTAACAATTTACAATTATGATACGTGTAGATACGTGTGATTCGTGGAGACAAATAGTTAGCAAGATTAGCGGACTATTATTATTTCTTTTCGTGGTTTCATTCTGCCACGCTCAGCAGATTCCTAATCGTCCTACTCCACCGCGACTTGTCAACGACTTCACGAATACCTTGACAAAGTCGCAGCAATATAATCTTGAGCAGAAGTTAGTCGCGTATAACGACACCACATCGACTCAGATTGCCGTCGTGTTTGTCAACGACTTACAAGGCACAACAGCCGCCGACTTCGCATATCAGCTCGGAGAGAAATGGGGCGTAGGAACAAAAGACAACAACGGCGTTGTCATCTTAGTCAAACCGAAAACCAATACCAAAGGAGAAGTCTTCATCAGTGTAGGTTACGGGTTGGAGCCATACGTTCCAGATGCGATAGCAAAGAGAATCATTGAAAACGAGATGATTCCGGCATTCAAAAGCGACGACTATTATTCAGGTGTCAGTAATGCTGTTGACATCATAATAGGATTAGCATCAGGAGCTTTCTCCGCTGAAGAATATTCTTCATCAGACGATGAAATTTTTATTTTAGTATTCTTCATCGTTATGATGGTTGCAATGATATTTTTTATTAATATTGCAAGTAAAGTCGGGAAGACCTACTCAACCAAACATGACGACTCTTCTATATGGAAAGCATTGTTTTGGGCAAGTGTGTTTTCTAATGGCAATCGTCATAACCATCACGACCATTGGGGAGGATTCTCTGGAGGTTCAGGAGGTTTCGGTGGCGGTGGTAGTTTCGGCGGTTTCGGCGGTGGTCACTTCGGTGGCGGCGGTGCCGGAGGAAGCTGGTAACGTTATAAAAATTGAAAACTTTAGAATCTGAAAAACTGAAAAGATTTGACATTGAATTTAGACTTTCGTCAAAACTTTCAGATTCTCAGATTTTCAGATTCTCAGATTTAAATAAAAATGAACACAATATCACTTAAAAACGCTGCTATATATCAGCATGAAAGATGTATCTTAAAAGACGTCAACTTCGAGATTGGAGAAGGCGAATTCGTTTATCTTATCGGTAAGACAGGTAGCGGAAAGTCATCATTGTTAAAGACTTTATATGCCGACCTCCCCGCTAAAGAAGGTGAACTAAACATTGCTGATTTCAACTTACTAAAAATAAAGAAACGTGAGATTCCTATGCTGAGAAGAAAGATTGGTATTGTATTCCAAGACTTTCAACTATTATTTGACCGCGATGTTGAAAGCAACCTCTCTTTCGTTCTAGAGGCGACAGGCTGGAAAGACAAGACTCTCATCTCAAAAAGAATTAACGAAGTACTGAGACAAGTAAACTTAGAGAACAAACGTAAGTCGATGCCACATCAACTTTCTGGTGGAGAACAACAGAGAATCGCCATCGCAAGAGCCCTACTCAACGACCCGAAAGTGATTCTCGCTGATGAACCGACAGGCAACTTAGATCCTGATACGACAAACGATATCGTTGATTTACTTGAAAAAATAAGTTCAAAAGGAAAGTCAATTCTTATGGCGACTCACAATTATAGTCTCATCAAGAAATATCCACATAGGATTCTTAAATGTGACGAAGGAACAGTAAAAGACTCAAAATAAATTGTTAATTGTCAATATTGTCAATTGTTAATTAATTTGGGCGTTCCGGCTAACGCCGTCGGGCTTTCCGCTATATCTTTGCTCACTCCCTCCCGCTCTAAAAATTCCCGTCCCCGCACTAAATTCCCGTCCCCGCATCCCGCTCCCGCACTAAAAATTCCCGCTCCCAAAGGATGCCGCTCCAATCCCTAACGCAAAGGACTGCCATCATATAAGAGACATCTATAAAATCTGCAGTTTTAAATAAATATCAACAGAAAAGACGCCACATTGGGAGAGGGTGACGTCTCTACCATAATTTTCAATTATCAACTTTCAATTTTCAATTTCAAAGACACACGTCCGTGTGCCTCTACGGGAGGGACGTTTCAATGATATATTCTCGCAGAGACGCAAAGAACGCAGAATAACTCTGCGACTCTGCGAGAGAAAACTACGTGAAAACCATTTCTCAGGTTTTCAGATTCTCAATCTCTTCCCGCGTCATGCCTGTAATACTTGTCATCAACTCCATACTTGCTCCTGCCAACTCAAGATTCTTAACTATCTGTAACAAGGTCTGCTGCGCCCCTTCTTTTACACCTTCCTCACGTCCTCTCTTCATACCTTCTTCTATTCCTTCTTCACGTCCTTTCTTAATTCCTTCTTCACGTCCTTTCTTAATACCTTCTTCTATACCTTCTTTTCGACCTTTCTTGATGCCTTTTTCCAAGCCTTCTCTCATTCCTTCTTTTCTTCCCATCGCTCTGCCTTCAAGCAAACCTTCGCCTCGGGAGGTGTAGATGTTGTCTTTCAATATCACCGTGTTATCCAAATGACGATAATATGCCGACAACTCATCCTTGCTCATCATGGCGAGTTCCAACTTCTTCCTCGCCTCTTCCAAGCCAGGTGCGGTTGAGTCTTGAGTAATATCTCCGGTATTGAGATAATATATCCATTCTTCTAATGGTGAACTCGGATTGCCTTCAAAATCGTTGACCTTCAGAATATAATATTCGGGATATAACTCACTGACGATATCAACCTTGAACTTCTGCTGCTGGAATGGACTGAGTTTCAGAATCTCGCCCGTGTTCACTCCCAAAAACTCAGTCTTGCCGTGATATAGATAATCCTTGCCCTGTCCCAAATCGAAATAGACGATGTTGACACTGTATATCTTCTTGATGTTCTGATAACCTTCACCTCTATTAATATACTCCGTCACCAACTTAGAAACTCCGAACAGCATCCTCTGAAAATAGGCGTATTCATCGTTGTTCTGCACCTCGATGATGAACAGCTCTCCCTTGCTGTTCTCCGCAAGAATATCGACACGGTTGTATTTGTCGAGTTCATCTTCCTGATTGCTCTCGCTTTCCAAGAGTCTGTTAATGATAATCTTCTCCTTGAATAATGTTGTAAGAAGTCCTTCCAAAACTGCGTAATTG
>JAZUSL010000017.1:0-3125 GCA_045606705.1 Bacteroidales bacterium | reverse complement strand
ATCCTATCTGAACCGTAACCCTCCGAGATGCGCCGTGATATATTTGCGGTCTGAATTACATATTTATTAACGAATTAAAAAATTGAAGAAATGGACAAAATCTTTAAAAATGACAAAATCATGGGCATCGTAGCCGTCGCTACATTGGCGTTGGTTGCAGTGATGTATTTCCAGAACCGCAAAGAGAAAAGTGAAACAGAGACGATACCAGCACCAGCTGCCGAATAACGGAAAGGAGGATTGAAGATGAAAAGGATCTTACCTTTATTAATAGGGCTTCTGCTTGCAGCGGCTGCTGCATACTACTTTCTGAAGAAGAAAGATGTTGCGCTCCCATCCGTAGACGATCTTGGTGACGCATCGTCGAAGAAACTCTTGGATCTTAACGATACCGACAGCATCATCGATTCGCTTTCTCTTGCCGGAAGTCTCAATAGCAAGGCGAAAGACTGGGTTAAACATATTAACAAAGCTGTTGCATCGGGAACAAACGGATGGAGTAGGAATGGCATGCAAAACAAAGCCAAAGAGAATGATATCACCTATTCGCAACAAGTAGTGTTATCAGCCTTATGGCAGATGTACGCCACAGCAGGATTAATTACCAAGGACCAATACAAGAGCTTTGAAGGCGAACTTGAGTCTTTGGGCAAATAAAAAGCAAAAAATTAAATTTATTAACTTAAAAAATCAGATAAAATGAATGAATTGAAAAAATCAATGAAGCCGGTAGCTTCTTTTGTTTTCGAAAACATTGCGGATGTCGAGAAAGTTTTGTGTCTTTTTCCTGGACACTTCGACACCACTGAAATCGTCAAGACTAATGATGAAGGAGTAATATTGGTACACTCGAATCCTAAAGCACTCGTCGATGCGGGTTATGTATGCGACCAGGTCGCCGATGACTTCAGCACTCAACTTTCCGAGATAAAGGATTCAGGCGAGTACGCCATCAAAATTACAAAGACAAGTGCCCGCACCCGTTACCGCGAGTTTTTGAACTATATCAAGTTCTCAGGTCTGCGCGTGTCTAAGATGCGTATCACCGACCTCGTACCAAACAGCGACCATGAGATCTTCAATCAGGAACTTGAAGTGACAGCGTCTGCTATAGGCGCGAAAGCGGGATCAGACTTCATCCAGTTGTCAGCTCACGTAGATCCTACAAACTTCATCCAGAGATTCATCGATATTGATCTCAGCCAGCACAACCTGCTGTTGGATGAAACGACACTCGTGTTCTTGCGTATCCCTTCAAAGGCAAAATTCCAAATCGACTTTACATTAGGTTGATTTGCTGGAGAATCAGGAATCTATTGTCAGGCGGCGAAACAAACGCCGCCTTTTTTGTAAAACATTAAAAAAAAACTGAAATATATGTATACTGAATCTAAAAAAATAAAAAGAAGCGTGAGCCACAACGCCAATGATACTGTTAGCGGAGCAGCTCCCTGGTGGGGCAGCCTGATCAGTGATCTTATAAACGCAGGAAGCTCAATTGGCGGAAAGTTTATCGATTCTAAACAGGCTCCGACACCGACGGTCACACCTCCAACTAACAACAATAATAACAATAACAACAATAACAACAATAATACATTGCTGTATGTCGCGGCGGGAGCGGTTGTGGTATTGCTGTTGGTTGTGCTTCTTAAAAAGTGACGGACATGAGCAGAGTTATGTATGGAAGCGGAAAATTTGTTTCGCCGGAACCTGAATACTCGCATAAGTCATCCGACCATGTATCTGGAGTGAAAGAGGCGGATGGTCTGATGAATCCAGGTTTGACGGGACCTTCCGGAGGCGGAGATCCGGAGAAGCGTATGGATATT
Organism: Bacteroidales bacterium; assembly: GCA_045606705.1. Taxonomy (GTDB): domain Bacteria; phylum Bacteroidota; class Bacteroidia; order Bacteroidales; family F082; genus Limimorpha. The sequence goes on along the minus strand of JAZUSL010000017.1, from coordinate 1,293 downwards.
CCTGAAGTTCCGGAGAATCCGGATAAACGTCCATTGTTAGTACAGTACATTGAAGAATACTTCGGAAAATACTGGTTCGTAAGCGTAGCATTGATATTGGTTTTATTATTACGTAGAAAATAGGATATATGAACAGTACGGATAGAGATACTATAAAACTTATTCTTTCTGTGGAACAGAATAAGAAAAAGGTAAAGATAATTTGTAAGGATAGAAACGAGGGTAAAACTGTAGCAGAAGCCATTTCTAACAATGCTTCATATCTGATGGCTTCTGGTTATGAAGATTTAAACAAAGGTGTCAGTTATAAGGATTTTACTTATAAATTTGGTTCAAAGGAGGAAGCGGAATACTTCAAGAACAAAATTATTGAAGTAAAGAACTCATCATCTTCATCATCATCTTCATCATCATTTTCTTCTTCCACATCACAGGATGACGTAGATGTTTCAGGAGGAAATTCCAATACCACGGTAATAATCATCGCAGCTGTGATGGCGGTTGTTGTAATAGGTCTGTTTGTATGGATGAAAAGCAAATAACATACAGGTTTACGGATACCGGACATTGGTTGGCACGCTGCGATCATTCGACGAACGAGATAGAGCTGAACAGGAGGGAGTTCTTCAAACTCTCTCCGATGTATCAGGAATATGTCTGGATACATGAGTGTGTGCATCTGCTGTATAATGTTCAGGATGAGGCTGAATGCAACCGCATCACCGACGAGATATTCCTTTCCAAAGCTAAATCGGAGAAGGAACGCCTTGAGCGGGTGAGGTTCGTCGCGAGTTCCAACGATTACGGTAAGAGCAATATAGTCATATCTGGAGCTGCGGTCCTGATAGGGACGTTGGTAAGTGCTGTTATCGGAGCGGGAACCAAATTAGGGACAGCCGCCAATAACAAACGAAACTCCGGTTATTACTCCTTGTCGGAGGCGGATCAGAATCTGTTAGTCGACGGTTTTCTGGCGGAAGCTTTTGAAGAAAGTCTTTACACCGACACCCGGAGTGCAAGAGACATCTTCTGGTCGAAGATGCAGCCGTATATCGCACGTAAGAAGGAACAGTCGTACGCCGGATGGTATTCTAACAACTCTTCCGTTGTAAGACCATTGATTACAAAATATGAAGAACAGTACGGATTCGGGTTCTCCGACATCACTCCTGTACGTCGGAACTCCGGTAAGGGAGGTGGCAAGACCGTTGTCATAGCAGCATCTGTCGCGGTCGCCGTATTAATATTGCTCATTGTTTTAATCAAAACCAAAAAGAAATAAAAATCATGAAT
>JAZUSL010000016.1:0-15489 GCA_045606705.1 Bacteroidales bacterium | reverse complement strand
TGTCGATATATACATAATTATACGTTCTTTAACATGTCTCAGTACCTTTAAAAACAATCTCGTAAGAAACCATCTTCCTTCCTCGTGATTTTTACAAAAAAAAGAAACCGCCTAACTTTTGTTGTTAGACGGCCTCTTTTTGTTTGAGGTACCAGACGGAGTCGAACCGCCGTACAAGGTTTTGCAGACCTCTGCCTAGCCACTCGGCCATGATACCTTTTGCGTGTGCAAAGATACAACTTTTTTTTAATCTGCAAACGTTATTTTAAAAATTTTAACAACTTTCTAATTCTAACGCTACAAACGCCATTTTTCCACCTAAAGGAGGATTCATTTTTCTTACCTTTAACTTGGCGCTTTTAACATCAGGAAAGCGTTTTTTTATAGTGTCTAAGATACGTCTGCCGACATGTTCCAACAATTTGGAAGGTATCATCATCTGTTCTTTAACAACTTGATATACCGCTGAATAATCTACTGTGTCTTCTAATTCGTCGGAATGTTCAGCCTTGCTGGTATCGACTTCCATAATTAAGTCTAAACTGAACCAAGTGCCTATCTTCTGTTCTTCTTCGAAGTGACCATGATAGGCGTAGAACTCCATGTTTTCTATTGTGATAAGTGACATGATTTATAAATTTTTCTTCGCAAAGATATAAAAAATAGAGGCGTATTATATACGCCCCTAAGATATTTTAATTGTCAATTAGTCATTGTCAATTAGTCACCTAATGTAGCAACCATAACAGCTTTGATGGTGTGCATTCTGTTTTCTGCTTCGTCGAATACGATTGAGTTTTCTGATTCGAAAACTTCTTCAGTTACTTCGATGCCATCGAGACCGAATTGTTTATGAACGTCGCGGCCGACTTGTGTTTCCAAGTTGTGGTATGCTGGTAAGCAGTGCATGAACTTGCATTTTGGATTGCCAGTCATCTTCATCATTTCAGCGTTTACTTGGTATGGTTTCAACATGCTGATACGTTGAGCCCATACTTCTGCTGGTTCGCCCATTGATACCCAAACGTCTGTGTAGATGAAGTCGCAGCCTTTAACGCCTTCTTCAACGTTGTCGGTAACTGTAACTGTAGCACCTGTTTCTTTAGCGATTTCTTTACATGTTGCAACGAGTTCTGCGTCTGGTTGTAATTCTTTTGGAGCTACGATTCTTACGTCCATACCCATCTTAGCACCACCAACCATCAAAGAGTTACCCATGTTGAAACGAGCGTCGCCAACGTAAGCGAAAGTAACTTTGTTTAATGGTTTGTCTGTGTGTTCTGACATTGTCAAGAAGTCAGCTAAGATTTGTGTTGGGTGGAATTCGTTTGTAAGACCATTCCATACTGGTACGCCAGCATATTTTGCTAACTCTTCAACTGTTGCTTGGTCGAAACCACGATATTCGATAGCATCGTACATACGACCTAAAACGCGAGCTGAATCTTTCATCGATTCTTTAACACCGATTTGTGATCCAGAAGGTCCTAAATATGTTGCGTGAGCGCCTTGATCGTAAGCTGCTACTTCAAAAGCACAACGTGTACGTGTTGAAGTCTTTTCGAAAATCAAAGCGATATTTTTGCCTTTTAATCTTTGTTGTTCAGTACCTGCATATTTAGCGCGTTTGAGGTCGCGAGCTAAATCTAAGAAGTATTGAATTTCTTTTGGAGTGAAGTCTAATAACTTCAAAAAGCTTCTGTTTCTTAAGTTGAATGCCATAATTGTATGATTTTATTGGTTTGTAAATTCTAAAACTTTGCAAAAATATGAAATTAATTTAGGATAACAAATACATTTAAAAAATAATGTCGCTTAGTTTAATCCTTTAACTTTCGGTATTCCAGGGACGAAATTCTTGAGATAGAATGGCTCGAAATATGCCACGTCGACGAAGTCTTTGTTCTTGAATGCTTCTTCAGCTAATGTCGACATATATGCTGCCGAGCAATGGAATTTCTCAACGACTGTGATATTTTTATCGTTTTCAAAAAGTGTCGCGAGTTTGTCGGCACCATCACCAAATAAATACAAATGATTGTTTTGTTTCAATTCCATGAAAGAATTCTCGTCAATGACGAGTGCCTCAGTCTCAGAAGTTCTTTCTAATTTCTCATTGAAGAAAGCAGAATAAACCTCCATACGTCGAGCATCAATCATCGGACATAAAATAGCTGTTGGCTGATAGCTGATAGCTGATAGCTGACTGCTAATAAATCCATATGCCATCGCGGCAAGAGTATCAACTGCGATGAGTGGTTTTTCTAATGCGTAGCAGAAACCTTTGGCAGTGCTTACGCCGATACGTAATCCTGTATAAGAACCTGGTCCCATGCTTACTGCAATAGCGTCTAGATCTTTGTAAACTACATTAGCTTCTTTCATTATCTCATCAATGAAAATCGTTATTTTCTCGGCATGATTCTGACCGTCTATACTCTCTCTCAAGGCAATGACATTACCGTTCTCTACAAGTGCCACCGAGCATACAGCAGTGGAAGTTTCTATACAAAGTATCATCGTTAATATTTTTTGCAAAGTTAAAAATTTAATCCTTATTATTTTTTTTAATATAAAAAATATTAAGTAAATTTGCGGGTTAACATTATGTACGCTAACTGGTCATAATACCATCAGCGGTTATCTGTCAGCGTTCAGTGCTGATAGCTGAAAACTGACAGCTGATAGCTCAATTGTGACTCAGAGGGCGAAGCTATTAATGAACTATGACCATGAACTATGAACTATGAACTATGACTATGACTATGAACTATGACTTTATAAACTTAAAAACTTTAAACTTGTAAACTACTATTAACTATGGACTAAAAACTATAAACTTTACAAAGATGGCAAACGACGATAAAGTTAGAATCCTTCAATACGATAGGATTTACAAAAATTTCATTGATCCTAAATTTATTCCTGAAGGAAAAGATGAGTATTATCTTCGAAATGAACAGACTACGTTCCCGAAAGAGAAATGGCGTCATCTCCGCGCTGATGAGATAGAACGCTTGGTTAATAATAAGAATGTAGCCACAAACTGGGACGACATCTTGGTTACTGATGAATTCGATCCTAGCATGGTGAAACGTAATAGTTTCTTCGGGCTTGTCAGAATCGGAAGAATTAAAAGGGAGATTCTCGAATATCACGACTTGAGAATTCCTGTCGGAATAACAGACAGTAGCATCGTCTCTTGCGACATCGGTAATGACGTGGCGATACATAATGTTCATTATCTCGCCAATTATATCATCAACGACAGATGTATACTTTTTAATGTTAACGAGATTTCAACGACCGACCACTCCAAGTTCGGTAACGGTATCCTTAAAGAAGGCGAAGATGAAGACGTGCGTGTCTGGTTGGAAGTGATGAATGAAGCTGGCGGACGTAAGATACTTCCTTTCGATGGTATGATAACTGCCGACGCTTATCTCTGGGCGAAATATGTCGACGACAAACAACTTCAGCAACGTCTCTTTGATATAACACAAAATTCATTCGATTCGAGAAGAGGTTATTATGGAACGATAGGAGAGTCGACGGTTATCAAGAACTCCTGGATTTTGAAGGATGCCAAAATCGGTCCTTACACATATATCAAAGGTGCAAGCAAGCTTAAGAATATCACGATAAATTCTTCGGAGGAGGAACCGTCGCAGATAGGCGAGGGCGTCATCTTGGTAAACGGAATTGTCGGTTACGGATGTAGAATATTTTATTCTGCAGTGGCGACACGTTTCGTTATCGGCGACAAATGTAATCTCAAATACGGAGCGAGAATCATCAATTCTATCCTTGGTGACAACTCCACTATCTCATGTTGCGAGGTCTTGAATAACCTGATCTTCCCGGCACACGAGCAACATCATAACAACTCGTTCCTTATCTCCGCTTGTATCATGGGACAAAGCAATATGGCTGCCGGAGCCACCTTAGGTTCTAATCATAACAGTCGTGCAACGGACGGCGAGATTGTGGCAAGTCGTGGTTTCTGGCCGGGATTATGTTCGAGCATAAAACACTCATCAAGATTCGCTTCGTTTACTCTTCTTTCAAAAGGAGATTATCCATGCGAGATGAATATAAGTCTGCCTTTCAGTTTGGTAAACAACAATGTCAGTAAAGACCAGCTTGAGATAATGCCGGCTTATTGGTGGATGTATAATATGTACGCCATAGCCCGTAACACTTCAAAATATCACAAACGCGACACACGTAAACGCAGAATACAGAATATAGAATTCGAGACACTGGCACCTGATACGATAGAAGAGATTATCGCTGCTTGCAAGATGCTTGAAGTATGGACAGCAAAGGCTTATCTCCGTTCCAAAAATGAAGATATAGATAAATACGAATATCATGAACTTAGAACTTTAGGTCGCGACTTGATGACGAAACCTGAGATTGTCAATAAACTTGAAATCTTAGGAGAGAATATTGAGAAAAGCAGTCGTAAGGTCGTCATATTAAAAGCATATAAAGCGTATCATGCTTATCACGACATGATAATCATATATGCGATGGATGCCATAACAAAATATATGGTCAATGAAAACATCTTCGACAACGACTCTATATATAAAGAGTTTAACGGACTGAGAAGGAAAGTCTGGATTAATCTCGGCGGACAGATGATGACGCAAGAAGACGTTGACCAACTACGTGATGATATTAATAAAGGTGTCCTTAATTCATGGGAAGAGATTCACAATCGTTATAACGAGATATGGCAACGCTATCCAAAAGATAAAATCAAACACGCTTGTTTGTCGTTATATTTCGTGCTTCAGAATAAAGAGATAACGAAAGAGATGTTTAAGGAACTTTTGTTAAAATCTGTTAACATCCAGAATTATGTATGTGAGGAAGTATATCAATCCCGCAAAAAAGACTATGACAATAAGATAAGAAGTTGCACCTTCCGCAACGAAGAAGAAAAAAATGCCGTAGTAGGAAACATCGACGACAATAGCTTTGTTAAACAGATAAGAAAAGAAACAGAAGAATATAACACAAGAATAAATAAAATTATTTCAATGATTAATTAGCCATAGTCATAGTTAATAGTCATAGCCAATAGTCATAGTAAAACACAAAAATATGAGAGTTATTATCCAACCTAATTATGATAAGATGTCACAGTGGGCAGCTAATCATATCGTAAAAAGAATAAATGAATTTAATCCAACAGAAGATAACCCTTTCGTATTGGGACTGCCAACAGGCTCTACACCAATCGGTACATATAAAGCTTTGATAGAACTTTACAAACAAGGCAAGGTCTCTTTCAAGAATGTCGTCACTTTCAATATGGACGAATATGTAGGTATCGCGGAAGACCATCCTGAAAGTTATCATTCATTTATGTGGAACAATTTCTTCAATCATGTCGATGTGAAGAAAGAAAACGTCAATATCCTTAACGGCAATGCCGAAGATTTGGAAGCAGAATGCCAACGTTATGAAGACAAGATTAAGTCATACGGCGGCATTCATTTGTTTATGGGCGGCATCGGTCCTGACGGTCACATCGCTTTCAACGAGCCAGGTTCTTCCTTGACATCAAGAACAAGAGTGAAATCTTTGACAACAGATACCATCATCGCTAATTCGAGATTTTTCAACAACGACATCAACTTAGTTCCGAAGACGGCTTTGACTGTTGGTGTCGGCACAGTGATGGACGCAAAAGAAGTCATGATTCTTGCAAACGGTCACGGCAAAGCAAGAGCAATAGCACAAGTCATCGAAGGCAGCGTCAACCACATGTGGACGGTTAGCGCATTGCAGATGCATCCTAAAGGAATCATCGTCTGCGACGACCTCGCAACATACGAGTTGAAAGTCGGCACTGTCAATTATTTTAAGGATATAGAAAAAGACAACCTTTAATAATGTCAACAGACAACAGTCAACAGTCAACGGACGGTAGAGACGTCACTCCTGTGGCGTCTAATAAATATTTCGTCCATGAGTCTTCATATATTGACGAGAATGTAACTATTGGCGAAGGCACGAAGATATGGCATTTCTGTCATGTGCAGTCGGGTGCTGTAATCGGCAAGAATTGTTCTTTCGGGCAGAATGTCAATGTCGGGAATAATGTCAAGATTGGTGATGGTGTGAAAGTACAGAACAACGTCTCTATCTATGAAGGCGTCGAGTTGGAGGACTATGTCTTCTGTGGACCAAGTTGCGTTTTTACCAATGTTACTGTTCCGCGGGCGAAATATCCTGTGCATGGTGTTTATAAAAAGACACTCGTGAAGGAAGGCGCATCGTTGGGAGCCAACTGCACTATAGTCTGTGGTGTTACCATAGGAAGAAACGCCATGATAGCAGCAGGAGCCGTCGTGACGAAAGACGTTCCTGATCACGCATTGATGGCAGGCGTTCCCGCTCGACAAATCGGCTGGGTAGATGAACGCGGAAGTAGTTCTCAAATTGAAAATGGAAAACTGATAAGTAATAATAACGAGTAGTTATTTCCTTAAATTAGTGAAAATATTTTAAATAGTTTCCTAAAATAAAGGAAATAATTGTAATTTTGCACAAAAGAATCAGATGATAAAAAAAGACGTCATAAAATCTTTGATTGCAATTAAGCAGAGTGAGATTCCTTTTGATGTAATTGTCAGGAAGGAGAAATTGCCTATTGATAGTAAGAAAATAATTACTATTCCGGGAGTACGTCGTTGCGGAAAATCAACAATGATGGAAATTGCCATTAATGATTTGATAAAAAATGGTGTTAAAGCGGAGCAGATATTGTGGTTGGGATTTGATGATGAACGTCTTGTTAACATGGATTCGGATGAGTTGAATCAAATAATAGAATCATATATGGAGATGTATCCTGATATATCTCTTAATGATGTTTATATGTTTTTTGATGAGATTCAACTTATTAAAAATTGGGAATATTTCATATTAAGACTTTACAAAAATTATTGTAAAAACATATTTATATGTGGAAGTAATGCCACTATGTTATCCACGGAATTAAGTTCTGCTCTTAGAGGTTATCCTGTTGAGTATAAAGTATATCCTTTGTCTTTTTATGAATATTGTCAATTTAATAGCATAAAAACACAATCGTATCTTGAACAGGATGTCGCTCGTTTAAAAAATGCGTTCCTAAAATATAATACCGAGAGTTCCTTCCCGGAGATTGTACTTGCCAAATCTAAATCGGAACAATTGAAATTGCTTCACGGATATTTTGATACAATGTTGTTGAAAGATGTAGCAGAACATTATAAGATATACAATATAAGTTTGCTGAGATATTTTGTTAAAAGGATAATGGAAAATCTGAGTAAGCCTACATCGATCAATAGTATTTATAATGATATTAAGTCACAAGGCGCAAAAGTATCAAAAGACGATTTGTATTTGTGGGCAAACTATGTTTGTAATATTTTCCTTTTCATAAGGATTCCTAAATATGAACGTTCATTGTCAAAAGAACAGAAATCGTTAAATAAATATTATTGTATTGATAATGGATTACGTTCTGCGGTCTTGTTGCCTCAAAGTAATGATAATGGTAAATATTTAGAGAACAGTGTTCTTCTTCATCTGAATAGGAATAAACATCTTGATGACAAGATCACATATTTCCAAGGAAATTATGAATGCGATTTTGTTGTTCAAAGAATGGAAGATGTTGTTGAATTGATACAAGTTTGTTGGGATATATCAGAAAAGGAAACTCTTAAAAGAGAAATCCGAGGGTTACTGGAAGCATCAAAAATTACTAATTGTGATAATCTTAATATTATAACAATAGAAGAAGAACGAACAATTCAAATAGAAGAAAAAATGATTAACATCATTCCTGCATGGAAATGGATGATGCAGTAAATTGAAAATTCCATTTTCAACTTTCAATTTAATAAATTATGAATTTTTCCATCATCGGTGTCGGCGGTTATATCGCACCACGACATCTAAAAGCGATAAAAGATACAGGAAACAATTTGGTTTCTGCTTACGATAAAAACGACAGCGTCGGGATAATGGACAGTTATTTCCCGCAGGCTTCTTTTTTCACGGAACAAGAATTATTCGACCGTCACAACACACGTTTAATAGAAAAAGGTCAGAAGATAGATTACATCTCCGTTTGTACCCCGAATTATCTGCACGACGCACATACACGCTACGGACTCAGATTAGGTTGCGACGTGATATGCGAGAAACCTGTAGTGTTAAATCCCTGGAACATCGATGCTTTAGAATCTGTGGAGAAATCGACAGGACAAAAGGCATATACGATTTTACAACTCCGTCTACATGAATCTATCGTGGCGTTGAAAAAGAAAATTGACGAAGGTCCGAAAGATAAGATTTACGATGTAGACCTTACATATATCACTGCTCGCGGTAATTGGTATTATACTTCCTGGAAAGGCGACATCAACAAAAGCGGCGGCGTGGCGACTAACATCGGAATACATTTCTACGATATGCTCCAATGGATTTTCGGTAGCGTTAGAAAAAGTGTGGTTCACGTTTCAAGTCACGATAGAGTGGCAGGATATTTAGAACTTGAGAAAGCAAGAGTACGTTATTTCTTAAGTATCAATGCGGATACTTTGCCGGAGAACGCTGTGCAAGGAGAAAAACGAACATACAGAACCATCATGATTGACGGCAGCGAATTCGAGTTCAGTCAAGGATTTACAGAGTTACATACCGAGAGTTATAAGAAAATCTTGAACGGCGAAGGCTTCAGAATATCAGAAGCACGCAACTGCATCGAGATGGTCTACGACATAAGAAACGCACAACCGATAGGACTTGTCGGCGACTACCATCCATTAGCGAAATTAGAGTTGAGCAAGCACCCGTTTGGGTGGAAGTAAGCAGTTTAGCTGTCAGCTGTCAGCTATCAGCCGTCAGCGATTAGATGCTAAAATGAAGTAATATATAGAGAACCAAAATCAACTGAAAGCTAATTGCTGACAGCTAAAAACTAAATAAATGAGAAACTTTAAAACATTATATGCATGGCAGAAAAGTCATGAGTTTGTATTAAAAATATACAGAATTACGCAAGATTTTCCTAGTGAAGAAAAATATGGATTGACCTCACAGATCAGAAGAGCTGCGACATCAATAGCATTAAACATTGCGGAAGGTTGCGGTAGAAGAACCGAGAAAGAATTTGCAAATTTTCTAAATATATCATTTGGATCTTGTTGTGAAGTTGAATATGTAATATTGTTATGCAAGGATTTAAACTTCATCACGGAAGAAAAATACAATGATCTTGACAACAAATTATTAGAAATAAAAAAGATGCTTACAGCATTAATTAAGAAAATAACTAATTAGCTATCAGTTGTCAGCTGTTAGCCTTCAGTATTTACTGATAGCTGAAGACTGACAGCTGACATCCAAATAATTGTTTAATTAAAAATGTTGGCGTCATCCGCTGATAGCTGAAGACTGACAGCTGACAGCTATAAATTATGAAAATTTCCATTGCCGGTACCGGATACGTCGGATTATCAATCGCGACATTATTGGCGCAGCACAATGAGGTTATTACCGTTGACATTGTTCCGGAGCGTGTTGAGATGATTAATAATAAGAAATCGCCTATACAGGATGATTATATAGAAGAATATTTAGCGAATAGGGAGTTGAATCTTCGCGCCACATTAGATGCGGAAGAAGGATATAAAGACGCAGATTTTGTGGTGATAGCGGCACCAACGAATTACGACAGCGTGAAGAACTTCTTCGACACTTCTGCGGTGGAAGATGTCATCTCTAAGGTGATGAAATATAATCCCGACGCGATAATGGTGATAAAAAGCACCATCCCTGTTGGTTATACAGAATCCATACGTAAGAAAACAGGAAGTGACAACATCATCTTCTCTCCGGAATTTTTGAGAGAAAGTAAGGCATTATACGACAACTTATATCCATCAAGAATCATCGTCGGCTACAAACAAGACGACGAACGATTGGATAAGGCGGCACGTCAGTTCGCGCAACTCATAAAACAAGGCGCGATAAAAGAAGACGTGCCGGTTTTGTTTATGGGCAGTACAGAAGCGGAAGCAGTCAAATTGTTCGCTAACACATATTTGGCTTTACGTGTAAGCTATTTCAACGAACTCGATACATATTCCGAACTTAAAGGTCTCGATACCCAACAAATCATAGAAGGCGTATGCCTCGACCCGCGTATTGGAAATCATTATAACAATCCGAGTTTCGGTTACGGTGGATATTGTTTGCCAAAGGATACTAAACAGCTTCTCGCTAATTACGAAGACGTGCCGCAAAATATGATGTCGGCAATCGTGGAAAGCAACAGAACACGTAAAGACTTCATCGCCGACCAAGTACTGAAGATGGCAGGTTGGTATGCTTATAGTGACAACAACACCTATAGTTCAAAGCTCATGACTCAAAGTTCAGAACTGCCGGTCATAGGCGTTTATCGACTCACTATGAAATCCAATTCCGACAATTTCAGACAGAGTTCTATACAAGGAGTGATGAAACGAGTGAAGGCAAAAGGAGCGACAGTGATAATATACGAGCCATCATTAGAAGACGGCAGTACCTTCTTCGGCAGCGTCGTTGTCAACGACTTAGAGAAGTTCAAGAAACAAAGTCAAGCCATCATAGCAAATCGTTATGATAGCTGTTTAGATGATGTAAGGGAGAAAGTCTACACAAGAGATATTTTTAAGAGAGATTAGATGATTAAATTGAAAATTGAGAACTGAGGATTTGTTTTAAAGTTAATAGTTGTTGAGGATATAAAGTGGACAAAGACTGTTGATCGTTGTCTGTTGAACCAGAGAATAAGCTTTAAATTTCTGATTTTCAATTTAATTTTACCCCCCCCCTCCGAGAAACTAAAATTTTTTAAGATAAACTTTTGTATTTAAAGAATAATACTTTATATTTGTGAGTTGAGAAAATAAGAATTTAATACTTGCCCGCGGAGTTTCTATTGACTTTAATTTCAATAGTTTACAATACAGTCCTGTGAGTGAGACGGCGAAGCTGTAGCTATAAAGAATTTATAGAACATCCCCTTAAACTTTAAACCTTAAACCAATAAACTCTAAAACTTCAAAACTCTCAACCTAAAACTACTCTAAACTCTCAACTCTGAACTTTACAAAAATGAAATACCCTATAGGCATACAACAATTTGAGAAGCTACGTGAAGAAGGCTGGGTCTATATTGACAAGACGGCCCATATTCATCGCATTGCATCAAAAGGCACCTATTTCTTCCTCAGTCGTCCTCGACGTTTCGGGAAGAGCCTGCTGATGTCGACGGTAGAGGCGTATTTCAAAGGAAAGAGACATCTTTTTGAAGGTTTGGCGATAGAGAAGTTGGAGAAAGACTGGATTGAATATCCGGTGTTGCATATAGACCTTAACGCAGAGAGATATGCTAAGACTGAGGAATTGAGCAATATAATAGACACATATCTTCGCGAATGGGAAAAGATATATGGTTCAGATGAAAGCAATAACGAGAGTTTTTCAAGACGTTTTCTTGGTGTGATAAAGTCAGCCAAAGAGAAAACAGGGCGTAACGTTGTTGTTCTCATCGATGAATATGACAAGCCGATGCTGCAGGCAATAGGCAATGAAGAGCTTCAGATACAGTTCCGTAATATGTTAAAGGCGTTCTACGGTACACTGAAGAGCGCAGACGGATACCTTAGATTCGTGCTTCTTACGGGAGTCACCAAGTTCAGCAAGATAAGCGTCTTTAGCGATTTGAATAATCTGAACGACATCTCGATGGATGCTGAATATAGCGACATCTGCGGAATAACGGAAGAAGAACTGCATGAAGTCTTCGATGAAGAAGTCGCGATGTTGGCAGAAAACAACAATCAGACAAAAGAAGAAGCATATCAGGAACTGAAGAGACGCTACGACGGCTATCATTTCAGCGAAGACTCGAAAGGGATGTACAATCCTTTCAGCATTTTAAATACATTACTGAAAAAAGTATATAGAAATTACTGGTTCAGCACAGGCACACCGACATATCTGGTGGAACTGCTGAAACGTTTCGACTTCGACCTGCAAGACTTGTCAGGTTATGAAACTACGGCGGACGCATTAGACAGCATACAGATAAGGGTCGATAATCCTATACCGGTATTGTATCAGAGCGGTTATCTCACCATCAGCAGCTATGATGATGATTTAGGTTTATATACATTAGACTTTCCTAACGAGGAGGTAGAGGAAAGTTTCATAAGATTTCTCATCCCTATGTATTCTCCCATTCCAGAGACGGAATCGCCGGCATTCGTTGGCAAGTTTGTGAGAGAGGTGAGAGCGGGCAAGGTGGACGATTTCATGAAACGTCTGCAGTCGCTTATGGCAGACACTCCATACGAGATAATAAAAGACCTTGAGAACCACTATCAGAACGTGATGTTCATCCTTACGAAGCTGATGGGATTCTACGTGCAGGCGGAATACAAGACCTCATACGGACGCATCGACCTGCTCATTGCGACAGACAAGTACGTCTATGTGATAGAGATAAAGATAGACAGCACACCGGAAGAAGCGTTGAGGCAGATAAACGACAAGGAATATTCATTGCCGTTCACCGCAGGTGCGAGAGAAGTCATAAAGATAGGAGCCAACGTCTCGCGAGAAAAGAGAAACTTAGAAAGCTGGATAGTGGAGAGAATTGAAAATTGAAAACTGAAAATTTATAGAATCTTCACCTTAATCCCCTTAATCCTCAAACTTTAAACCTTAAACCAAATAAACTATAAAACTTCAAAACTCTCAACTTAAAACTACTCTAAACCCTAAACTCTGAACTCTAAACTTTAAAAAAATATATATATCATGAAAGGTATCGTTTTAGCAGGCGGTTCAGGTACTCGCCTTTATCCAATCACAAAAGGTGTAAGTAAACAACTTTTGCCAATCTACGACAAACCAATGGTTTATTACCCAATATCAGTATTGATGTTGGCTGGTATCAGAGATATTCTCATCATCTCTACTCCATACGATCTTCCTGGTTTCAAACGCTTGTTAGGCGATGGATCTGATTATGGTGTAAACTTCAGTTATGCTGAGCAGCCTTCTCCAGATGGTCTCGCCCAAGCTTTTATCATTGGAGAAGAATTTATCGGTGATGACTGTGCTTGCTTAGTTCTTGGAGATAACATATTCTACGGAAGCTATTTCACACAGATGTTAAAAGATGCTGTCAAGGCTGCTGAAGAAGAAAACAAAGCTACAATCTTCGGTTACTGGGTTAACGACCCTGAACGCTATGGCGTGGCTGAATTTGATAAAGACGGTAATTGTCTTTCATTGGAAGAAAAACCAAAGAATCCAAAATCTAACTACGCTGTTCCAGGTTTGTATTTTTATCCAAATAAGGTCGTTGAAGTAGCAAAGACAATAAAACCTTCAGCTCGTGGCGAACTTGAAATCACAACAGTAAACCAAAGATTCTTGGAAGACAAGCAACTTAAGGTACAAACCTTAGGACGTGGTTTCGCTTGGTTAGACACAGGAACTCATGACTCACTTTCTGAAGCATCAACATTTGTTGAAGTTATTGAAAAACGTCAAGGGCTAAAGATAGCATGTCTTGAAGGTATCGCTTACCGCAAAGGCTGGATATCAGAAGAAAAGATGAGAGAACTCGCTCAACCGATGATTAAGAATCAGTACGGACAATATCTGTTGCAGGTTATTGAGGAGTTGAAGAGAGTATAAACTACCGTTTCTAATTGTTTAAAGTTTAAGGCTTAAGGTTTAAGGTCATGTTTTCGTTTAGGAAATTAGATGTATATAATGAATCTAGATTATTAGTGAAAGACGTTTATGATCTGATTCAAACATTTCCTAAAGAAGAAAAGTATGCTCTATGTGACCAATTAAGGAGGTCATCAATTTCAGTTCCTGCAAATATTGCTGAAGGGATGGGAAGACGTTCAAAGAGAGAACAAATACATTTTTTAGAAATTGCTTTTGGTTCTTTGATGGAGACGTTTTGTCATATTGAAATCGCAAAAGATCTTGGTTATATAACTGAAGAACAATTAAATGAAAAAGAGAAACAAATAGAAATAATATCAAAACGTATTTCTAAATTAACATCATCAATAGAAAAAAGTATAATAAAATAGTTTAAGTTTTAAGTTTTTGTCGATTTCAACCTTAAACTTTAAACCTTAAACCTTAAACCAAATAAATCATGTCAAAAAGAAGCATAGTAATAACAGGTGGAGCTGGTTTCATTGGCTCACATGTTGTAAGATTATTCGTTAACAAATATCCAGAATATAATATAATCAACTTAGACAAACTCACTTACGCTGGTAATTTGGCTAACCTCAAAGATGTAGAAGATAAACCTAATTACCAGTTCGTTAAGATGGACATCTGCGATTTTGAGAATTTCTATCAATTGATGCAGGATGAAAAAGTTGATGGAATAATTCACTTGGCAGCAGAATCTCATGTCGACAGAAGTATAAAAGACCCGTTTACTTTCGCAAAGACAAATGTAATGGGAACATTATCGCTTCTTCAAGCAGCGAAACTTTATTGGGAGTCATTACCTGAGAAATATGAAGGTAAGAGATTCTACCACATCTCCACCGACGAAGTCTATGGTGCCCTAACAATGAATCATCCAGAAGGAATTGAACCTCCATTCAAGACTGTCGCTTCTTCCGAAGGTCACAAAGCTTACGGTGATGAGTTCTTCTATGAGACAACAAAATACAATCCTCATTCACCATATTCAGCAGCTAAGGCAAGTAGCGACCATTTCGTAAGAGCTTATCACGATACATACGGAATGCCGACTATCGTGACAAACTGCTCTAACAACTACGGTCCTTATCAGTTCCCTGAAAAATTGATACCTTTATTTATAAATAACATACGTCATCGTAAACCATTACCTGTCTATGGTAAAGGCGAAAACGTTCGTGACTGGTTATATGTAGAAGACCATGCAAGAGCAATTGACTTGATTTTCCATGAAGGAAAAATTGCTGAGACATACAACATCGGAGGTTTCAACGAATGGAAGAACATCGACTTGATTAAGGTTATGATTAAGACTGTCGACAGAATCCTCGGTAACCCGGAAGGCGCATCATTAGATTTAATCACATACGTAACAGACCGTCTCGGTCACGATGCACGCTACGCCATCGACTCTACAAAACTACAGAAGGAACTCGGCTGGGAGCCGTCGCTTCAGTTTGAAGAGGGTATTGAAAAGACAGTCCGCTGGTATTTAGACAACCAAGAATGGATGGATAACATCACGAGTGGCGAGTACGAGAAGTATTACGAGGAGATGTACCATTCAAATTGAAAACTGAAAATTGAAAATTGAAAGACTTTGAACACAGAATAATAAACTTACAACTTTAAACTCTCCACTTTCAACTACTCTAAACTATAAACTCT
>JAZUSL010000015.1:0-66853 GCA_045606705.1 Bacteroidales bacterium | reverse complement strand
GTTCTCCGACATCACTCCTGTACGTCGGAACTCCGGTAAGGGAGGTGGCAAGACCGTTGTCATAGCAGCATCTGTCGCGGTCGCCGTATTAATATTGCTCATTGTTTTAATCAAAACCAAAAAGAAATAAAAATCATGAATCCATTAGTATTTAAAGCAGTTGAAAAGATTAACTGGAATAAGTTGATAGCCGCCGTAGCGGGACTTGTCGTCCTTATAGTTATCATCATAATAATAAGGAAGCTGAAAAAGAAATCAGCCGCAGAAGCTGCTAACGACGCTTATCTTAAATTGTTGACAGGTAATATTGCTACCAATAATCTTTCATACGATTATCCAGCCTGGTATGAGGCCAGGGCTATAAGTCTGGCGTCTGCACTTGACGCGTCTTTCGGCAATAACGGCGGTCTTGCAGGATGTGACCAGAAGAGCGTCTATGAGATTATGGAGCAGCTCAGAACCAAGGACGATGCCATGCAGCTTGAACTTTCTTTTGGCACACGTGAACTTAATTCCTCATGGCTTAAGAAAAAGAAAGCCATGACGCTTCCACAGGCAATACAGGAACTTATGACAACCAGAGAACATAAAAAGGTTAACGAGATTCTCAAAGAAAACGGAATTGAATATTCATTCTAAAATGATTTAAAATGAAAGAAATATTAAAAAACAAGAAGCTCATGATAGCTCTTGCAGTGCTTGTCGTGATAGTGGTGATCTTTGTTGTTGTACGTCGCAGGAAGAAAGCGGAGAAATCTGACGGAGCGGTTTCTGTCGGCGGGACTCCGGTAACAGGCGGTGCCCTTCCTGTGGCGTCATATCCGCTCACATCATACGCACAGGCGGGAACATATTCTCCGTCGGCTGGCTCTTACGGACAGCAGATAGCTAACCTTCAGAAGATATGCTCACAGAAATACGGCTACAAGCTCCAAGTTGACGGCAAGTGGGGTGACAAAAGCACGGAAGCTTTCCATAAATGTTTAGGAACTCTTCTCTTCTCCGACCAGATCAGCGAACAGCAATATAACCTGTTCATAAAACAGCATGGTTCCGGAATAGTATGATGAGATTATGTCATGGCGAAATCGAAATCCGACATATTACAACATCCTTACATCAAGGTAGGACGCCTGAAGATGAGTGTGGCGAAAGCCGCCCATTTGAAGTGTGCGGATATTTATGTGTCGGAAAATTATCTGAGACATATTTGGAATAGGCACAATGTGGAGTTGAAGAGGATAGGTTTTACAGCGTTGGATTTTGTTGTTCATATCTGTGATAAATTTAACCAGATTAGAGAGGGCAATGACAACTCATATCTATTAGTCCTATATAACGACAAGCTGCCGTATGTGGCGAGTATAAGTTTGAATTATTCATTAAAGAAAGGCTTCTGGGAAATAAAAACAGCCGAACCTCGTAGATGTTCGACTATTCAAAAAAGAGCCCTGAGATGGACGGCAGCGAATCACACCGTCAGCGGTGATGGAAACCGCCTCAATTAGCTGATTGCAAAGTCGGGCTGTTCCATCCATTGCAACCCATCGCTGATAAGACTTGACAAATATACAACAAATTAAAATACAAAAGGATTAAAAAATATAAAATTATGCAGACAAAGATGAATTTCAGCAGCAGGGGAGAGAACGCCAAAAAGGCGTCGAAGATCCTCAAGGACAATAAAAAGGAATACCAACGTCTTCTTAAAGCCGAAATCGCTTCTCAGAAAGGCAAGAAAGATGTATGCATGGCAGCCAAGGCGGCTTCCAAGAAACACAAGAAAATGAGCTGGAAACAAGCCATGAAGAAAGCCTCTAAATAAATCTGAACGGCGGGCGTGCATAATAAGCCGCGTGAGTACAAGCAGATGACAGCGTATTGCGACCCGCGCCACGTCACGCCGTTT
Organism: Bacteroidales bacterium; assembly: GCA_045606705.1. GTDB lineage: Bacteria > Bacteroidota > Bacteroidia > Bacteroidales > F082 > Limimorpha. The sequence goes on along the minus strand of JAZUSL010000015.1, from coordinate 64,944 downwards.
CTTTGAATTGAAAATTGAAAACTGAAAATTGAAAATGAAGACGAGTGCAATAGGTAGAAAGCTTATCAAGAGCTTCGAGGGCTACAGAAGCGAGGCTTATCTATGTCCAGCGGGGAAGTGGACAATAGGCTACGGTCATACCAATGGCGTGGAACCTGGCGACACCTGTACGCGTGACGAAGCTGACGAGTTCCTGAAACAGGATCTCCGCACGGCGGAAAATGCCGTCAACGCCCAGAACTTGGATCTTAACCAGTACCAGTTCGACGCTCTTGTGAGTTTCGTCTATAACGTCGGGGCTGGCAACTTCCAGGACTCGACACTCCTCAAACTTTTGAAGCACGACACCATAGCGCGCGACGGCTTGGAAACGGAATGGAAGAAATGGAAGAACTCAGGAGGCAGAGAGCTTAAAGGACTGGTGCGCCGACGTGCGGCGGAATGGAGCCTGTACAAGAACGGTTTTTTTCTCCTGACGCTACCGGTGATATTGCTGGTGGCAGTTATAACAATAGTATTAATCAGAAAAAATGCAAGATGATATGAATTTCGCGAATAGTATGGAAGCAATGGCTTTCGATAAGAGTACCTGGAATATGGTGGAGAAGTCGGCCGACGGAAAAGTGATATATATGGGCAAACCCAAAACTCCTGACGCTAAGCCCGACGACCCGGTGTGGCACGTCAAACGTATTGTCTCCATCGACGGCAAGGACGGAAGTCAGGTGATAGAAACGAGATTCGCCCAACCGGCAGGGAAGGTGAAATGGATGGAAAAGGAAAATTGTGACTATAAATACTTTTGATGATGGAAACAGAATACGTATTCAACCCTCTCACCGGCGAGTTCGACCTGGTGAGAAAAGGAGGCGGCGAGGAAAGCGGTGGCGGAGGTGACAACGTCGCCGACAACTTCGAGGTATGCATAGGCACTACCATGTCCGCATCCAAGGATGATCCGGTCTCCGACAATATGCAGTGCACCATATACGGAGGATCATTCGACTACGAGATAAATGAAGACGGGGAACGTCTCGTCATATCGCTTCCGGAAGAGTTCTCGTCAGCGGTGATAAGTTCTAACGGATTCGTCATACCGATGGAAGATCCGTTCCTTTCGGATGGCAAGATGATATACGTGAGTTCTGTCGGATTAAAGAAAGGACTTATAGAGAACATTTCAATAACAATTAATTATTAACAAAAAAATCAGATCATGTCAAACAAAATCAAAATTTTCGGAGAACTGGAATCCGGAGTTAACGGCGGATATGTCGTCGACAAAGATGCTGTGAAAGGATTGTCAGATATAGCTAAGTCTATAACTGACGGAGATGTGCATTCAGCTGCTCTGAACTCTACAACATCAAAGATCGAGTTCAAGAACGCGGCAGGAACAAAACTCTTTGAGATTGACGCGAAACCTTTCATCAAGGACGGTATGCTTAAAAGCGTTACCATCAGCAATGGAAATCTGGTCTTCACTTTCAATGAAGACGGTATCGATCCTATTTCAATACCTCTGGCCGACGTCTTCAATCCTGACAATTATTACAATAAGACAGAGATTGATGAGATGGCAGGCGACATCAAGACAAAAGAATCTATCACTGTAGCTGGCGGACCTTTGGCCGATGACACAAGCGACAACTGGCCTGCTGATTGGAAAGACGATGCAGGAAACAAGGTTATTCCTGCGGGATTAACGTTAGAAGACGTTCTTACAAATCTCTTCCTGAAGGAGGTCGACGGAACAGTATCAAAAGGCAGCATCTCATGGAATCCGACAATGGGCAAACCTACGGCAACATTGTCTTCAAACGGTCCTGTGGAAGTAGGTACGGAAATCACAGCGACAGTCGCTGTAAACAATACCGTGTCAAGCAATACAAGAAGTTGTACGGTGACAGCTTCACAAGGTCACTTCACATCTCTTGACGGCAGCTGGGTCAGCGGTAACAAAGTTATCTCCAAAGCTGGTACCACCTCAGGAACAAACGTCTTGACATGCCAATGGAACGGCACTGCAACAAACATCACTTCCAACTCGACAAAACTGAAAGTAGTTAGCGGCACAAATACATTGAGCGTGTCCCAATCAGGATTGAAAGCCTCTGTAGACGCTTTGCCTACTACAACGGTGTATGCTTCAACCAACACAAAGAAGATCCTTTCTGATGTGTCGGTTACAGTTACAGATACAAAACCGGCAGACAAGACCTTAACCGCTACAAGTAGTTCGGATACGATTACAGGTTATTACAGATGGATGGCGTACGCTTCCGCAAGCAACGCATTCTCTAAAACCGAGACATCTTGGAAATTCACAAACGCTAACAGCGTGGCATCAGTGACTGTCCCTGACGGTCAATATTTAGTTATTGCAGTTCCTTCAGGATTTACATTGAAGACAGCTACACAGATGGGACTTGACTTTAAAGGCAGCTTGACATCTGAAACAGTCAATAATGTCACTATAGGTGGTACGTCAACACACACCTATACAAAATATTATTGGAAGAACACATCAGGCAGCGCAGCTACTATCGATAACATAACAATAGGCTAACAATAGGAGGATTAAAATATGACAACAGTAAACACACAAGGTTTTGGTCTTCAGTTGGCACCTGCGGGATTCTCTTTGGAAGCCAACAAGATTTTTGAAAGTTACGCAGAGGCTTTGACATTCGTAAGAACAAAGCCCGCAGCATACGTCGGCAGCGTTATAACAGTGAAAGCTCCAAGCACCATAGACGGAGTTACATATCCGGCTGGAGTGTATAATGTGACCGCCGTAGGTGAAAACGGAGCGTTGGAACAAGTAGGTAAGGATACGGATTTAAGCGGATACTATAATAAAACAGAGGTAGATGAGATTGCTGACGAACTTGCTACAGCGGTGGGCAACAAGGCTGACAAGACCGCAGTTCAGAACGTTCTTGCGAAGAACGAGGCCGCCGCTATAGATGTCAGACTCTACTACCGTGAACTTCAAGTCATGTCACAACACGCCTTCGAAGTGGAATACGAAATCTACAGCGAATCGCAGTCGTCTCTCATAGTGAGTATGACTCAGGTGCTTGACAGCAACGGCAACGTCATCGCTACAACAACAGACGGTGAGCTTGTATCTATAGCTGAAGCTACATACACCGCAAGACTTTCCGGAAGACACGACTTCACCTTCCGCGTGACATTGGAATCAGGACTGGTTCACGACCATAAGTTCAGCATCAATTATCACAGTGATATGTTATCTATTGGTAGTTCTGACGGATCGTCGACATTCAATGCTTACCGTGCAATTGTGTTGTCAAAATGCGGAAAATACGAGACTATTTTCATAGGAAATCTTGAACATACTGGGTTGGAGGATAGCCTCGGAGGGCATGTAGCTGTAAGAACGTCTGATTTGGTTTTTCACGCTCTTAAATCAAACGGATTCGTCATCCCGATGGAATATCGTATGATAGATGGTTTTGATACTTATGTCAGCACTGCTCCTATTGCGGATGGCGTGATAGAGAATATAGAATTGTTGTATAGTATATAATATATTGATTTCAAATGAGGGAAAACATCCCTTTTCCCTCATTTGTCAAAATGTTATTAAGCATTGTCATGGAAGAAAGGAGTATAACAAAAATTTACAGCCAGCTGGAATCTGGCGTGTCGGGAGTCTACGTCACTGACTATACCCAAATTGAAGATGCACATCTTACAAAGATCACTTATAGTGAACTACGTGCTTTAAGAGACAAGAGTCTATTGGTACCTGGACATTATTATAGAATAACTGACTATGTCACTATGTGCAATGCTTCAGGTTTAGCTAATAATACAGTGTATTACGCAAAAGTCTATGATATTTTACCTTTTGATGTTATTATACAAGCAACTGATACATATACATTAAGTCACGATGCAATGTTAGCTCCTAGAGATGGGAATAATTATGAAGGATTATCTAAATTCAAGGTAAAATATGATTTAGATAATGATCCTTCAAAATATGAGTTTGCTGCTGTTAGAACTAATGCATATTTCTATTATTCAAGAAACAAATATTTTGCAACAGGTAACTGTGTTACCTATAATAATATCGTTTACTACGAATATAGTAATGGTACTACTTCATATTATCTTCCCACTATTGATCCTACTACATCTACAGATAAGAAACTATATAGACTAAATGGTGCTAATATTACAGCCACCTCAAGTAAATTTTCTTACGGTGTTCCTAACAACCCTGAAGGTAGAGGTGTTATCTATTATATGCAAGATGAATATGGCAATGAAGCTCCTTATGATTTTATAAATATAGCCTTTGTAAGATATTCTGAACAATCTGAGATTTTTACCTTTAGTCTTAATGCTGGTTGTACAAACAACAAGATAGGATGTTATTATAGAAATGGTGCTTTATGTTTGAATACTATCTTTATGCAAAAAGAATGTAAATTCAACATATTTGAAGAAGGTTGTTATGCTATAGAGTTAGCATCTTATAATGTCTCTAATAGGTTTGGAACTGGATGTAATAATATAGCTACTTTTTATGACGGTACTGCAGCACCATATTTTCAATATAATAAATTCGGAGACAATTGCTCTAATATTTCGCTCCATTTAGTCGAAAATCCTTCGAGTGCAAGAGCTGCACGGTATTTAGATGTTGCTGCTGGTATACAAGGGGCACTTATTTTAGATAACTTCACTCTCGGTGCAAATCACACTACTTTAATATTGAAAGATTCTAATAACAATCTTATATATTCAAACCTGATTGATTTGATAAACTCTTCTGGAATTAATCAAATTGAAATTACATACGAAGAGTTGAATACACTTATACAAACTTCAAAACTTAAACCGGGTGTTCAGTACAGAATTACTGACTATAATACAACGGTAAATTCTGATAACACTTTGTACACTTCAGCAGGACATCAGTTTGATATTATTGTTACGGCAGACTCTGAAGCTTCATTGATGGAGAAAGCCTCAGTAATACACCATGAAGGAGATACTTATTTTGCAACTGTTCCTTTACAGTCGTGGGAAATAAAATACTGCTTTAAAAACGACACTTCAAGATTTGACTGGGCAGACCCTGAAGGTAAAGGTGTTATCTACTATATGAGAGATGAAAAGAATAATGAATGCGGATTTGACTTTAAGAATATAAAGTATAAAAATAAATACACCTTTCATAATATTGACGATGATACAGATTTTTCACTAACACCATTCTGCTACGGTAATATTGTAAAATCTATAGGTACGGTATTTAGCGAAGTAGGTGGTGGTTCTATCTTCTCCAATATTATAGAAGATGGATGTAGAAATATTACATTTGGTAACGGAGCTAATAATAATATTATAGGAAAGCAATGTGTTGATTTCACCATTGGTAATAAATGCGCGGGAAATACTTTTAACTCCCAATGTTCAAACATAAACTTAGGTGTTGGTTGTTCGTGTAATACCTTCGGTGATAGTTGTTACAACATTTCAATAGCTGATAGTTGTTCATATAATACCTTCGGTGATAGTTGTCAAAACATCTCAATAGGTACTATGTCGCAACATAATACATTCGGAAATATTTGTTACAACATCACTTTCACTAACAATGGATGGTATAATGTTTTCGGCGATGGTTGTTATAATATATGGGCTGCAAACCACTTCCAGCACAATACATTCGGAGCTGAATGTAATAACATAATGTTTAGCAAATACAATACTTCAATAAACAACCCTACAAACTATAGAGGTTATTGTCAATACAATAAGTTCGATAATGGCAGTAGCTATATTATTATATACAAAGAATGTGAGGTATGTTTATCTAATAGAATAAACAATCTTAATGTCTTATCTGGAATGTCTGGAAGTGCAAGTGCTTATTTGTTTTTAGAGATTGATAATCTTAATGTCAATTATGAGATCTTCATAGGAAAGAACTCATCAGGAGTGGTTAAGATGTTTAGTTTAACAGATTTAATATTATAATTATGTCAGAATTGGATAAATATTTAAATCCTAATAGTATAGAACCTAAAACTCCATATATAGGAGCATTAAATCTTAAACCTGAAGTTTTAGGTTATATTAGGGACTATTTTGAGGAGGATTTTCGAGATATACACATGATATTGCAAAACAAACTCGATATTGCTGAATATATAACCTATAATAATCTTTATCAGTATAGAGTAAGAGGGTCGTTTAAACCTGGTCAGTTATATGCTATAACAGATTACAACACTTTAGTTAATCAATCAGGAATATTTAGTTTACAAGCTCTTTTAACAGAAGAAAGTCCATTTGAAATTCGTAATATATTGATTGTAGAAGCTATTTCAGGAAGTGAACTTAGTGAGAACGCAAAATTGATAAGATGGTTTAAACCTGTAGATGGAGCATGGACACCAGAATTGGAGGAACAATTTAGGTATCTTTCAGAGATACAAGAGATAGATGTTAAATATGATCCTTACTGGGATTGTAACACTGAAACAGCTTTTGCAAAGAGTAAAGTAAATTGGGTACCCAAATTTGCTTATGATAGTAACACAAAAGAAGCTCAAGGAGTTTTTTATACATATGTAGTCTCAACTATACCTACACCTATTGGTAGGATTAGTTCTAAACAATTCCTAAATTATACTGGTGTTAATTTCTATGGTCAGATAGGAGAGAATGGTACAACTCAAAGATTTTGGGAATTTGCTTCAGGTGATGTTAAATATTATCTTCAGTCTGATACATTAAGACAGCCTAAAAATAATGATATGGCATATATTATTACAAAGTTATCAACAGAAGTTGGGCAGAATAATATATTAGAACCATGTGCTTATTATTTTAATTATACAACTTTTACAGGATATATTTATCATGCTAAAGATAAGTGGGGTAATGAAGCTTCTTATGATTTTGGTTGTATTTTGAAGGATGCTTCATGGGTACATAGTGTTCCAGAAAATATTAGTAATTTTTCTCCAGAAGAAACTATAACTATTATAGCAGAATATATAGCTAATACTGTTACTACACCTATTTTGAGTGCTCTTGCATGGCATGACGTACCTGCCATTTTTACACCATTTTACTATCAAGGAAGCTGGAAAAATAATGTTATAAAAGAGGTAAATATATCCTTACCAGAAGGTCTTAAAATAGAGATTGACTCTAATTTTATTCATATTGCAGCACCTGAATTTCTTTGTGTTGACAATTATATTGGAATAAACTCTTATCGTGTTATAATGACAGGAAATTATATTGAAAATAATACTGTTGGTAGAGGGACGGATATTTTCATGTTATATCCAACCTATAATAAGATAGGTTATTGCAAAAGTATAGTAACTATATCCGGTAATAATACTATAGGGGATGGTAGTTTATACACATCCTTATATGGTTATCATAATATAATATCTGAAGGTTGTCGTAATATAATAGTTAAAAACTCTTCTTTTAATAAGGTAGGATCTAACTGTGAGTATATAACTTTTGGAAACCATTGTGTAGAAAATATAATAGAAGACGCCTGTTTGAAGATAACATTCGGGGATAACTATAGCAGAAACACTATACATGCAGGTTCGTCAAATATATCATTTAGAAATTCAAACTCTATAAATGCTGGAATACTAAACAATGTAAGATTTTGTAATATAGGGAAGAATTGCACAGGTACAGTATTATATTATCCTGCCCCTATGGGGGATAATGATTTTGTACAAAATGTTGAAGTTGAAGACGGTATAAAATTGTATCAAGTCAATGAATATAAGTTTGTGGAAATTCCAGCTCTTAATAATGAATATAAAATAAGAGTAGGTAATAATTCACAAGGTGATACAAAAGTGTGGAATGCTGCAGATGTGATAACAGAAATAAGTCTTTTGAGGACAAGAATACAGGAACTTAATAATTTAATAGAAACTAATACACAATCATGAACCTACACCTGAACATAACACAAGACATCGGGCATGGAGTGATGATAATGTTTGTCTGCTTCATGCTCGTGATCTTCGCCGTGCTGATAGATCTGTTCACTGGCGTACAGGCGGCACGCAAGACAAGGGAGAAGATACAGTCGCATATACTCAGAAGAACCGTCAACAAGGTGATAAGCTACCTCACCGTGGTTTTCTTCGGTATCTTCATCGACATATTGGGGCTGTGCTTCCCATGGTATGCCATACCTTACTGCTGTGTCTTCGTGACATTTGCGGTGATACTCATAGAGGGCAAGTCGGTCGTCGAGAACCACGCCAAAGCCAAGAACCCTGCATCACACGTTCCGGAGATGATAGGCGACATAGCCGAGAAGATCATCAAGTGCGACAACATCAAAGACGCAATGGAACTCGCGGAGAAAATGAATAGAAAGTGAGAAATTGAGAATCTGAAAATCTGAAGAGTTTCTACTCTAATAGATAAAAAAACTTTAACAACAGCCGGTAGCAGGAAGATACAGATGAACCCTGTGGTGCCAATTGCTAAAGTTCCGTCTGCAACGGATAATACTTTTTTAATTATTAACATTTTAAAAATCAAATATTATGACAACAAAAACAGCGACAATTAAAATGACAAAAGATGCTGTCAAAAAAGGAAAATATAAAGACACATCAATAGACAAATCAAAGAAAAAAGCAGATGCTTTATTAACCTCGATAGATGGAGACTATTATTCATTATTCCTTCAAAATGATGTTAAAATACCTTACAAGAGAGGTGTAAAATGGTATAATAAAAAAAGTGTGGCTGTAACAGAGTCTGTGTTTTCAAAATTATCACAGAAATATGTAATAATGTGTGATTTTTAGAAAATGAGAAAAATAATCTTCTTACTTATTAGCTTGCTTTTTGGCTCACTTTTTAGCTCATGCAACACCACTAAGCGAGCTGAGAAGCGCATCTATAAGATAACGGAACAGCATCCGGAACTGATCACACCCGATACGGTGAAAATCGACACGGTTCTGACAGTAAAACTACCTGCTGATTCCGTTGTTTTTGCTTTTGATGAAGTTAGTGAAAATCAGACAGAAGAAGTTTTGACAGATAACGGTTGCTTCGCCATCACACTGTTGCCTTCAAGAAAAGTGAAAGTAGTTTACACTCCCGACAGCGTCAATGTGAAATTCCGGAAGGAGATTGTCACAGAGAAGATCCATATCGAGCAGCCCAGCGAGCTCTGGCGCGACATACTTCTTTACGCCGTATTGCTTTACGTGGCAGCACTTCTTATCAAGACTTTAATTGAGAGACTTTTAAAATAAATTTTAAATTGCATCGTTATGGAAGAGTTAAAAACAAAAGCTAAAGAAATAATAAAAGACGTGAGAACAAAACATCCTCCATTCATTAAGGCAAATCTTTATGCCGTTACTGATGTTATGCTTGTAGTAGCATTATTGTTTGTATTGGTAGCAATATTTGAAAAAGACAAAATGGTAAAACTAATGATGATGGGCGGATTTGCGACCTCGGTAGGCTTCGCAGGACTTTCAGCTGGTGCACAAATATTCCAAGGCAAGACAGTTGTGAAAAATCGTTCAAAGAACCCAATTTACGCTAAACCAGAAGAAGGCAGTGTCACGTTTGAGGTGCTTCCTGGAAAGAATGTCCATGATATTGACGGAATAAAAAGCAATGGAACCGTCTATAAAATTGGCGACAGCTGCCATGCTGTAGTCAGAAAAGACGGCTCCGTTAAGATAAAATCTTTCATTGGAAGACTTATCAATAAATATATAGACGGCGGAGTTCTGACAACACCACCGGACGACAATTGGAACAAACTGTTTGACTGTTAGGAATACCTTTTGCAAAAAAAAAGTCTTTTCAGAGGTAAACCCATTGAAAAATAATGTTATCTTTGCAGTCAATATTGATGATATGCAACGTAGTTACCTCAAGAACAAATCTGAATTTTTGGAAACAAGTGCAGAACTGCTTAATGATAAATATTTATATCCAGGAGTCGCTCATGCAGCATACTATAGTTGTTTTCAATTAATGAAAAACATTTATATGTTTGTAATGGATAAATCTGAACAAGATTTGGAGTCTGGTGTTATACAATCAAGACTTGGGGTACATGAATTTATTTTGAAAGAAGTTGCGAGTTTTATTCATGTAAAAGATAGCGAGGCATCAAGGGTACTTAGAAACAAAATGCCTCAGTTGAAGAGATACCGTGTAAAAGCTGATTATAAAAACGAAGAATTTGATTCTGACGATAGTAATAAGTCAATCTTATTGTCAAAAGAAATCTTGAAAATATTAAAAAAGTATTGACTATGGATGCAAAAGAATTTATTAAGAATGAATTGTCATTGTTTATAAAACAATTTACCAAAACAAAAGCAAGCTACGAATACGATAGCAGCACTTTGGTACATTTTGTAGAAGTAGTTCCAAATGAAATCTTTCGGCATAACAGTGATTATATCAATTGGGAGGAAGATATGTATCAGCGTTTTATCTCATCGTTTCCGGATCAGACAATATGCTTCGTTTCTGACGATGATCCTGTGAGAGTAGAATTTCCAGAAGAATTTTTTGAAGGAATTGATTATGCTCCATATACAACGGGAGAAGTTGTCAATACATATAGCAAGGTTAAAGTTGTAATTCAAAGTTTGAATTATGATATGATAACATCAAATATAGCTGTGCCAAAAATGGAAATTCAATTCGCTTGATTATGGAAAATAATATTCGTGTAAAAAGTATTTTGTTGCTGGAAAGTGATTTCAGAAGAATCAGTAGTGTTATGTTCGGTGAAGATGTTGTTTCTGAGGTTACGATAGAAACTGAAATAAGCAATCCTAACAATAATCTCATCAACGTAATGGAAACAGTTGCTGTTATACAAAAGTATAATGAACAAGAACAGGTTTCAATCAGAGTTAAAATGGTGGGTGTTTTTGAATGTGATAATATAACTTGCTATGAAGAATTTGGAAGGATTCAGGGAGCTTCTATCATATTCCCATACATTAGAGAACATATAACAAACCTTTCTGTAAAGGCTGGAATACCGGCTATTATTCTGCCACCAGTTGACTTTGAAAATAGTGTAAAACAATAATGATATAAACTAAAAGATCGCTTCGGCGGTCTTTTTTTTAATCATTACAGTAATCTTTGAGCAGGGCAGGGGCTTTCAGGTTTCTTCCTTTCGTGTAGATTTCCGTCGTTGTTATATCCTGATGCCGTGCCTGGTCTCTCACTATGATTGAAGGAACGCCTTTCTTCAGCATGGTCGTTATTCCGGTTCCCTTAAGAGAATAGAAACAATAACCCTTACCTTTGAACTCAGGACATAAACCTCCTTCCTTGCTGATAAAACGGTCCCAGTAGTTGCCGAACATCTTGTTATGGCCAATCGTTTTTGATGTCTCGAAATGCTGTCCGAAGACATAACAGTCTTTGCTTTTATTCATTATTCCAAGCTCTTTGATAAGTTCTATCACGATTTGCGGGATTGTGACGGTAGCGTCGAGACTATTTTTGGAAATCTCGGCGGAAATAAAGACGGTCTGCTGCTCAATATTGATGTCGCCTATCTTGATTCGATACAACTCGTTAGGACGTATGAAGCAGTAATAAGTGAAATAACATGCCAGCAGATATTTCTTGTCGTGCATTTCAAGCCTTTGGAATAAGGTGCGGAGGTCTTTTTCCGTGAAATTGTTCCTGGTCTTCATCGTCTGGGTGCGTTTCATCTTGTGGATGTCTTCAGCTGGGTTCTCGGAAAGGATCTTCTTTTTCACTAAGAATATACACAGCGTATTGAAGAAGTTGATGTAGTTGTTATAGGTTCGGTATGTGTTGCCTCGTTCATAATGTATCCAGTCGAGAAAGTCTGTGATAAACTTCTCTGTCATCTCATATATATATACGATGGGTTTCTTGCGGCTGTCGTTGTAGATACGCAGCATCTTTATGTAGCTGTTATAAGTCTTGAAAGAAGACTCTTTCAGCGACTTGTTGCGGTGTTCGCGTGTGATGTATGTTACATACATCTCGATAGCTTCGTTGAAGCCTGTATGTGGGCAGTCGTCATCTATCCATGGTGACCAACCGGACGAGAGCAGCTCCATGAACTTCTGGCATAGGATAGGGGCGCGTCTTTTCCGTTCTTTAAGGTTTCCGAGGTGAGCGATCTTGATTCTTTTTCGTTTCATAGCCTGGGATTTTGGATCGTAGGCATAGAAATAGATGCACGGTTCTGTACCCTCGCGGTATTTTGGCGCGGTAAATCTCAGTATTTCCTTGACTTGTGATTTTTGATTTAGAAACATTTTTTTTTATTTTTCTTGCTGAAGCAGGAAAAATAAACGGTTAAATCTGTAAACTCTGACCCGATTTTGACCCGATAAGAAAACAGCGACTTGGTTTAAGTCGCTGAATTTCAAGGGTTTAAATCTGTAGCGAGGATGAGAATTGAACTCATGACCTCCGGGTTATGAATCCGACGCTCTAACCAACTGAGCTACCTCGCCATTTGCGTGTGCAAAGATATAAAATTTTTTAATAGAAAAAACATATTTTGAAAAAAAATTAAAAAAATATTATCTCATTGTTTTTAAAGAAAAATATGTATATTTGAAAAATATTTTATGCATTATTAAATTTTAAATTAAATACGATGAAAAAGTTATTTGTAATTTTTTTTATGTTGTTTTCTGTGAATTTACTTACTAATGCTCAGGTAGTTGGAGAAAATGGTCCTGAAATTACTTTCGAAAAAACAACACACCAATTCGGAGAAATTCCATTCAATGGCAATGGCACTTATGAATTTGTTTTTAAAAACACAGGTAATGAACCTTTGATTTTAACACAGCCAAAATCATCTTGTGGATGTACAGTTCCTGAATGGCCAAAGAAACCAATCCTTCCAGGCGAGACTGATGTGATAAAAGTTACGTATAAAAATACCAACCGTCCGGGAAGTTTTAGTAAATATGTTACGATTTTTTCTAATGCTAAGGTAAACAATCAAGTTAAACTTTACATAAAAGGAAAGATTTTGGAACAACAATCAGAAGCACTGCCTACAAAGGATAATGGTTTCATGAATGCGTCACCAGTAAATAATACATCTTATTAAATTTATATCTAGAGCTTTCTTTTTAAGAGAGCTCTTTTTTTATTCTTAAAATTATTTAATTATGCCTAGTATTTCAAAAAAAGCTAAGAATATGCCGGCTTCTCCAATCAGAAAGTTAGTCCCTTTCTCAGATGCCGCCAAAGAAAGAGGAATAGAAGTATTCCATCTTAATATAGGTCAACCTGATATTGAAACACCAAACCTTGCGCTTGAAGCTGTCCGTAATTATACGGAAAAAGTTGTTAAATATAGTCCGTCGCAAGGCACTCTTTCTTATAGAAAGAAATTATGCGAATATTATGAGAAATATAACATTAACATTTCTCCAGATGAGATAATTATTACGACAGGTGGTTCTGAGGCTCTTTTGATGACATTCTTAACCATCATGGATCCTGATGATGAAGTGATTATACCAGAACCGTTTTATGCAAATTATAACGGTTTTGCTAAAAATGTCGGCGTCAACGTAAAACCGATTTATTCTTCAATTGATACTGGCTTTGCATTGCCAGATATAGCAGAGTTTGAGAAAGCTATCACTCCAAGAACGAAAGCTATCTTAATTTGTAATCCAAACAATCCTACTGGTTATCTGTATTCAAAAGAAGAGATGGAGACATTGCGCCAAATAGTGTTGAAATATGATATCTTCCTTATTTCTGACGAAGTTTACAGAGAGTTTTGTTATGAAGATGCAAAACATTATTCTGCAATGAAATTAGAAGGTATAGAAGACCATGTTATATTAATTGACTCTGCATCAAAGAGGTTTAGTGCTTGTGGCATCCGAATAGGTCGTATGATAACAAAAAATAAAGATCTTCTCTCTGCTGCAATGAAATTCGCCCAAGCTCGTTTGTCGCCTCCAACATTCGGACAAGTGGCTGGTGAGGCAGCTCTTGATAGTCCACAGTCGTATTATGATGACATAGTTAGTGAATACGAATCACGTCGTAACGTTTGTATCGAAGGTATCAATAATATCGAAGGAGCTTACTGCCCGGTACCTAAAGGTGCTTTTTATATCGTTGCTCATCTTCCAATTGATGATAGCGAGAGATTCTGCAAATGGATGCTGACAGATTATAACTACAATGGAAAAACTGTCATGATGGCACCAGCAAGCGGATTCTATTCAACAGAAGGACGCGGTAAACAAGAAGTGAGAATCAGCTACTGCCTTAAGAAAGAAGATCTTAAAGAAGCAATGGCAATACTTAAAGAAGCTCTTAAGGCTTATCCTGGAAGAACGAAATAATCTAATTAACAATGTACAATTATTTCATACCAAATAATTGTACATTGTTAATTGTTAACTAATTAAAAGTAAATCCAATGCCATGAGAATTTGCCTTGTGAGTCGCACATCACGGCAGGCATAGGAATCTTAATGAAACTTAAGACTTTTAATGTAGATTTCAAGAATTTGTTCTTGACAGGTATTCTTGTCAAATCAATATCAGGAGAAACTACGAATTGTCTCACTCTGTCAAATTCTGGAATTATTTGTCCGTTGTAACTTGTTGCGTTATAAAAACTTCCGGTCATACCTTCGGCGCTATATCCTAAGGCGACATTAATCCACGAAGGAAACCTTGATTCATTATTTAAAAACAATGACTTGATATTAAACGACAACCATATCGTTTGTCCGTTATAATCTTTTAACATTCTTTCTGGAAGTGTACTTCCTAACAAATCTGGACGGTATTGGGCAAATTGTGTGTTATGATAAGAATATTTCATAGAGATCCTCTGTTCGTGCCATAGCGCTTGTTGTCCCATGAATAATCCTGTTCCAAATGCATTGGCTATCATGTCGCTCCATGAGAATCCCCATCCTGTTGACAGTCCGTCAAATATCTCGACGGTAGAAAGAAATAAGAATCCTAAAGGTCCTCCATATATTATCGAGTGTTTCTCGTCCCATCCTGCCAGACGAAGAGCTTCGTAACCCATTAGTCCGACATGATATGCAGTAGTGGCATGACCTGCTTTATCCATCTGAAGCCATTGTCGCCATTCTGGAACTTCATTATATTTTTTATAAAAATGAAACGACGATTGATCGTAACCTGCATACCATAGATAATATAATCCCGTCATTGAACTTGCATACAAAACAGCTTCTGAACCTAAAACGATACTGAGATTCCTTTTTAGTTGCAGACTGTCAACAGATTGTTGTGCATATGTATTAAGAGATAAACCGACTAATAATATTGCAAAAAACTTCTTCATTTTCAAAAAATCAATTTTCAGTTTTCAATTTATTTATATATTTTCTTCTTATTCAGCGCTCTTCTATATTTTTCCGCATTGGCGTTATGTTCCTTAATGTTTCTTGCAAAGACGTGATAACCTGAAAGATCGTCTTTTGCGCAAAAATAGAAGTACTTGTGTTTTTCTGCATTTAAAACCGCATCAATTGCAGCTATTGAAGGAATGCAAATCGGACCGGGAGGTAAGCCCACATACTTATATGTGTTGTAAGGTGATTCTATTTCTTTATGCTTGTCAAGTACTCTCTTGATTTCAAAGTCGCCGAGTGCAAATATCAGAGTCGGATCTGCTTGAAGTAACCATTTTTTATTAATACGATTTAAGTAAACACCCGCAATGCGAGACATCTCAGACGTCTTTGTTGTTTCTTTGTCAACTATTGATGCTAAGATGCTGACTTCTATAGGGGAAAGTTTTATATCTTCAGCTTTTTTAATTCTAGATTCATTCCAGAATCTTTTGTATTCGCTTATCATTTTTTCAACAAAATCTTCTGCACTAATATTCCAATATAATTCGTAAGTGTTTGGAATGAATAGTGCCGCATATTTTTCTTTGTCAAATCCCATATCTTTTAATTCAGAATTTTTATATAATTCATTAAGTAATGATAAGGAATCTAGTTCCAACTGTTCATCGACTTTTCCTGCAAATTGTTCGATGGTTCTTATATTATTATAGGTAAAATCCACTGGAGTTTGACTGCCCGAACGGAGCATGTTAAGTAAGCGGTTGTTATTCATTCCGTCATTGATTATATAATGTCCCGATTTAATATATTGAGGATAATCTAGTTTCTTGGCAAGCCATTCAAATGAACTTTGGTTTATGATGATGTTATCGGAATATAGTTTTTGTTTTACTGTTTCAAAATCATCATCGGAATAAATGTATAATGAAATTTCATCTTTATTGGTAATCATTACGTTAGGATTGAGAATTGCCTTATACATCCTGATAAATATAAATATGGATATTAAAACCAAAACACTTAGAACTCCGAAGATGATTCGTTTTGTTTTTCTGGTTTTCTCAATGTGTTCTTTAAAGTATGTTCTTAAAGTCTTCATTTAAAGTTTTTGTTAATGTATTGAAATTCAATTTCGTCAATAAAACCATTAGGGGTTCTTATCCATTCTTTTCTGTATCCGCATTGCTCGAAGCCAACATTCTTAAAAAGATTTAGACTATCGTTGTTTAGAGCGTCTATCAAACAATATACTTGTTTAAGCATCAAGACGTTGAAACAATAGTCGAGTAGGAGTTGTAAGGATTCTTTGGCGAGACCTTGTTTTCTGTATTCCTTTTGTATCAATATTCCTATTCCGGCTCTGAAGTGTATGGGGTCGAAGTCGTAAATATCGATACATCCTATTGGAATGGAGTCTTTGGTTATTTCTATAATAAACCGTATCTGACGATTGGAAAACAAATCATTGTTAAATAAGAATTGTTCGATCTGATACATGGAGTATGGCATGTAAGTTTCGCTGACTCTCCATATTTCCTGGTTGTTTTCCCAATTATAAATCAATTGAGCGTCATTGGGTTCAGCAGCTCTGATGATTATATTTTCGTTTTGTGTAAACATTGATAATAATTATTTTGCAAAGATATAAATTCCGTCAAAAACATGTGTTGCCGGACCTGACAAAACTACATTTTTAAAAGTGTTATTTTCTTTGTTGAAACTAACATTAAGTATAGCTATTTGTGTATAAATGTCTATATTGTCGCCACCATACCAGAGAGAGGCAGCAATGGCGGAGGCTGTTACACCAGTCCCGCATGCAAGTGTCTCGTTTTCAACGCCTCGTTCATAAGTTCTGATATGTATCTTTCCATCTTTATTTAAAAGGAAATCAACATTTACACCATCATTGGAAATATTCTTGTCATAACGGAATTCAGCACCTTTATTAATAATATCGAGATTTTCCAAATCATCGACTTTCTTTACATAATGCGGAGAACCTGTGTCTATGAGCAAACTGTCGTCATCGAGTTTATACGACAAAATGTCACGCATGGATAATTTAACGTGAAATTCGTTTGGAGAAATTTCTGTCACTTTTGCTGTATGGATTCCGTCAACGGCTTCGTATGTGATGTTGTCTTTTATAATGTTTTGATAATGAGCGAATGCTGCAATACAACGCCCGCCATTACCACAGAAAGTGCTTTCCTTTCCATCACAATTATAGTATCTCATCTTAAAATCATAATGCTCGGATGGAGATAATATTATCAACCCGTCGGCACCGATTCCTATGCGACGATCACACATTTTATATATTAATTCTTCACTTAATAATATTTGCTCATTTATTGCGTTTATCATGATGAAATCATTGCCTGCACCATGAAATTTGCTGAATTTAATGCTTTGATTTATAGTGTTATTCATATATATAGTTTTACAGATGTGACTGATGTTTTGGCAAGAATTTTGATTGTAAAAATAATAAATTTTTAAAAACGAACCATATCGAAACGAATCTTTACTCATAAGATAAATCGGGTTGATGTCACCCGAATGAAACTTGAAAACAATTAAGACATCATTTTATTAACTAACTAATTTTAAATTATATTATGAAGAGTAAAACAAAAGTATTATTCTTGACTCTTAGTGCCGTGTTATTGGTATTAAGTGTATTTACAATTAAACTTTATTTGTCACAAAATGAGATGAAGAAATCATTGGCGGAATCAAGTATTACAGTTGATGGTCAGATGAATTACAATGATGCTTCCGATGTTGAGAATCATGTTGTAAGAACGTCATATGTTCCTTCTGAAAATGGCGATAATTTTGTTGATGCTGCAGCGAAAACAGTTAATACTGTTGTTCACATCAGAACTGAAATTGTTACAAAAGGAAATAGTTATTACGATTTCTTTGGTTATATGCTTGAACAACTTTATGGCGGACAATTGGAAGTGCCGAATAATGTTTCTGTAGGATATGGTTCAGGAGTGGTTATTTCTCCCGACGGATATATAGTGACTAACAATCACGTTGTTGAAGGTGCAAGCAAAATTGAAGTTACTTTCAATGACAAGCATAAAAGAACAGCAACCATTATTGGAAACGATCCGAGTACTGATTTAGCTTTGATTAAAGTAGACGCTGAAAATTTGGAATATCTTACTTTCGCTGATTCTGATGAAGTTAGAGTGGGAGAGTGGGTACTTGCAGTGGGAAATCCATTTAATCTGACATCAACAGTTACTGCTGGAATCGTAAGTGCAAAAGCTCGTAATATCAATATTTTGGGTGATGGCAGTAGTATTGAATCATTCATCCAAACTGATGCGGCAATAAATCCAGGTAATAGTGGCGGCGCTTTAGTAGATATGGATGGTAATCTTATTGGTATCAATGCAGCTATCGCTTCTCGTACAGGAAGTTATGAGGGTTATTCTTTTGCTATTCCTTCAAATATCGTAAAGAAAGTTGTTGAAGATTTCTTGCAATATGGAACACTGCAGCGTGCTTATTTGGGAGTAAGTATTGTTGAGATAACAGAAGAACTTGCTGAAGAAAAAGGTATTTCTGAAATGTCCGGTGTGTATATCATGGCAGTTGAAGAAAGAGGCGGCGCAAAGGAAGCTGGTATTAAAGAAGATGATGTTATATTGAGTATAAATAACATTACTGTTAACTCTAATTCGCAATTGATTGGTGTTATTTGCCAGTATCGTCCTGGCGATAAAGTTAAGGTCAAGATTCAACGTAATGGTGAGATAATGGAAAAGATAGTGACACTCAAGAATTTGGAAGGAACGGAAGAAATGCATAAAGAAGGCGAAGGTTTCTATAATGAAGTACTTGGTATCAAATTGCAACCGTTGTCTTCTTCGTTGAAGAGTGAGTTGGGAATAAATTATGGATTAAAAATTGTTGAGATCAAAGAAGGTGTTTTCAAACAGAAAGGTATTACTGATGATTTTATTATATTATCTGTTAACCATCAAAGAGTTAGTTCAGAAAGTGATCTCAATAAAGCACTGAATAATACTAGAAACGGTAAGGTTCGTATAGAAGGAACCAATTCAACAGGTACATATAACATTATTTTTGAGTTCTATAGATAGATTTTGGCAATTGTGACTTTCATCTATTTATAGAAAACAGTTTGAACATTTTTGAATTAACATTGTTAGAATATCAGTAGTAGGATTATGAGGCAGTTAAAAATTTCAAAATCGATAACCAATAGAGAATTGGGTTCGCTGGACAAATATCTTGCTGACATAGCGAGAGAAGAGATGGTCTCGGCGGAAGAAGAAGTTGTTTTGGCACAGAGAATAAAGTCTGGCGATGAAGAAGCTCTCGAGAGATTGGTGAGAGCAAATCTCAGATTCGTGGTGTCTGTAGCTAAGCAATATCAAAATCAGGGAATTAGTTTGCCTGATTTGATTAACGAAGGAAATCTTGGCTTGATAAAAGCGGCTCAACGTTTTGATGAGACTAAAGGATTTAAATTCATATCATATGCGGTCTGGTGGATTCGTCAGTCAATATTGCAGGCAGTGGCGGAACAGTCACGCCTTGTGAGACTTCCCTTGAATCAGGTAGGAAATCTGACAAAAATTAAAAAGACTTCGTCACGACTGGAACAATTGTATCACCGTCAGCCGACAATTAAAGAAATCGCTGAAGAACTCGATTTACCTGAAGATAAAGTCATAGCAGCATTTCGTATGAATACAAAACAGGTATCTATGGATGCTCCTATAGGAGACGACGAAGATATGTCCCTAATTGATACCATTATTCCAGAAGGTGTTTTAGATACTGACGAGAATATCACTCGTAAATTCGACGGTGCAGAAATACGCCGATCAATGTCGATTCTTACTGACAAAGAACGTGAAATAGTGAATCTATATTTCGGTATTGATGCTAGTCATAATTACACCCTTGAAGAAATTGCTTATCGTCTCGACCTTACCCGAGAAAGAGTAAGGCAAATCAAAGACAAGGCTCTCAAGAAGTTAAAACAACATCCTAATAAGACCTTGCAGAGAATGTATATGGAGTGTCAATAGTTTAGTCCATAGCAAATAAACCAAAAAAGCGACGTGATAATGATTTATCGCGTCGCTTTAATTTAAGATTTTCAGATTCTATTAAAAATTCTTTTTCTGATAATTCCTTTATAATCCCTTTCTTCTTCGTATTCAAAAGGAGTATAGAAAATACAGATGTCGTCATATTGTCCTGCATTATTAATCTTACCTAACAACAAGCTTGCATTTTCTGGATTCTCTTCATTTAAATATATGTTATAAATCTGCTCGTTGATTGTGTCGCTATATTGATAGAAATAGTTGTTGTCCAAAAATTCATCAAGACGAAGTTCAACGTCACTTCTGATATAAAGGTCAGATTCGATGTATTGGTTATCAATAAAGAAGAAGTCCATTTCCCATACTGCGTATGAATACCAGTCGTTGCCGCTGCCATAAATGTAAACGGTGGTGTCTCCACTGTCAACGATGTAATTCGGCTGACCGTATATATTACTTATCTCATCTTTTGAAACGTAGAAATCGGTCGTCGGTTCCTCGTATAAAGAAACTGTAACTTTGACTGTAATTACATCTATTGTATTTGAAATTGTTACGTTTGCTTCACCAACATTTTTGCTTTTAATGACACCTTCAGAATTGACGGTCACGACCATCTCGTTATCGGAATGATAAGTTATTGGATTGTTAGATTCGGTAGTGACATCGAGTTTTAGCTCTTCCAATAAAACAATGTTAATGGTTTTTGTGCCGTTATATTTTATGGAATGGTCAACTTTCTCCCTACATGAGGAAAGTAAACATAATGCGATTAGATATAAAGCAATTTTTCTCATAGAATTTTAATTTGTCACAAAAATATAAAATTATTTCGTATTATGCAGATTTATAAGAAAAAAAAACTAAATTTGCGCTTCAGGAAAATTATAACACATTAAATAAAAATAATATGATTAACAACAATTTCATTAAACGTCACAACGGACCTACTGCAACTGATGTCGAAAAAATGCTTAAGGTCGTTGGTGTTGAATCAACAGATCAACTTATTGACGAAATCATCTCTCCAGAAATTCGTCTTCCACAAGGTTTAAATATCGGCAGAGGTTTAAACGAATATGAATGCTTCGGCAATCTCAAAGCTTTAGGCGCAAAGAATAAGATCTACAGAAGCTATATAGGTATGGGTTACTATAATGTAATCACTCCTGGCGTCATCACACGTAATATTCTTGAAAATCCAGGATGGTACACATCATACACTCCATATCAAGCAGAAATTTCACAAGGTCGTCTCGAAGCTCTTTTGAATTATCAAACAGTTATCAGCGACATGACAGCTATGCCATTGGCAAACGCTTCATTGTTAGACGAAGCAACAGCTGCTTCAGAAGCTATGTTGATGTTCTGGCACAGCCGCAGCCGCGCTCAAGTAAAAGCCGGTATCAAGAAATTCTTCGTCGCTAACGACGTGTTCCCTCAAACAATCGATGTCATCAAGACAAGAGCATATTATCAAGGTATAGAAGTCGTTGTTGACGACATTAAGAACTTCAGCGCAGGTGAAGAATACTTCGGCGTTTTAGTACAATGTCCTAACCAATACGGTCGCATAATCAACTATAGCGAAGAAGTAAAAGCATGGAAAGAAAAAGGCATGCAAGTGGCAGTCGCTTCTGACCTTATGAGTCTCGCTCTTATCACACCTCCAGGCGAATGGGGCGCTGACGTTGTTGTCGGTTCAAGCCAACGTTTCGGTTTGCCAATGGCATTCGGCGGTCCTCACACTGGTTTCTTTGCAACAACAGATGCTTACAAACGTGAAATGCCAGGCCGTATCATCGGTATCTCAAAAGATGCTCTCGGCAATCCAGCTTACCGTCTCGCTCTCCAAACTCGTGAGCAACACATCAAACGCGAAAAAGCTACATCTAACATCTGTACTGCTCAAGCTCTCCTCGGTATCATGTCGGGATTCTACGCCATCTACCACGGAGCAGAAGGCATAAGAGAAATCGCCCGCCATATCAATATCCTCGCTTGCGTCTTAGACAAGGAAATGCAAAAGTATGGCGTAAAACAACTCAACGATTATTATTTCGATACATTACACTTCGAGTTACCAGAAGGTTTCTGCACATGCAAAGTCAATGAAGTGGCTCTTCAACATAAGATGAACTTCCGTATCATCGACAAACAACATTTCGGCATCAGCTTAGACGAAACAACATCGTTGGCTGACGTTAATGAAATCGTCGCTGTAGTATGTGAAGTTCTCGGCAAACAACATGAAGACTTCGTTTGCAACCCATCAGTATGCGGCACATACAACGGCATCGCTCAAGATATGCAACGTACTTCAGCATATTTGCAAGAACCAGTATTCTTCAAATATCGTAGCGAGACAGATATGATGCGTTACATGAAACAACTTGAAGACCGCGACTTGAGTTTGAACCGCGCTATGATTCCTCTCGGATCATGTACAATGAAACTCAACTCAGCAACATCAATGTTTGCATTGAGTTGGCCAGAATTCGCTAACATCCACCCATTCGTACCACAAGACCAAGCTGAAGGTTATTTAGAACTCATAAATGAATTAGGTAAAGACCTTTGCGAAATCACAGGTTTTGCCGGTATGTCATTCATGCCTAACTCAGGTGCTAGTGGTGAATACGCAGGTCTCTTGACAATCCGTCGTTACCAAGAAGCTAACGGTCAAGGTCACCGCGACATCTGCTTGATCCCAGCATCAGCACATGGTACAAACCCAGCATCAGCTGCTATGGCAGGTATGAAAGTCATTGTTGTTAAATGCGACGCTAACGGTAACATCGACATGGAAGACGCTAAGGCTAAGGCAGAAGAATACAAAGACAGCCTTGCAGCATTCATGGTTACATATCCTTCAACACACGGTATTTACGAAGACGGTATCCGCGACCTCATGAAGATAGTTCACGACAACGGCGGTCAAGTATATATGGACGGCGCTAACATGAACGCACAAGTTGGTTTGACATGTCCAGGTTTCATCGGCGCTGACGTATGTCACCTCAACTTACACAAGACATTCGCTATCCCTCACGGTGGTGGCGGTCCTGGTGTCGGTCCTATCGGCGTTGCAGCTCACTTGGTACCATTCTTGCCAAGTCACCTCAACCTCGCAACATACAACGAAAAACTCGGCGCTGTTTCAGCAGCTCCATTCGGTAGCGCACAAATCCTCACAATCTCTTACGCTTACATCAAGATGTTAGGCGGCGAAGGTTTGAGAGAAGCAACAAAGATGGCTATCTTGAATGCAAACTACTTAAAAGACAGATTGAAAGATTATTATCCAATCCTTTATACCGGAAACAACGGTCACGTAGCACACGAAATGATCCTCGACATCAACGGTATCAATAAGGCTACAGGCGTTGCTGCTATCGACATCGCTAAACGTTTGATGGACTACGGATTCCACGCTCCAACAGTTGCTTTCCCAGTTCACGAAACATTGATGGTTGAACCAACAGAAAGTGAACCATTGGCAGAATTAGATCGTTTTGTCGACGCTATGATCAAGATTCGTCAAGAAATCGCTGACATCGAAAGCGGCAAGGCAGAAAAAGGTAACAATGTTATCTCACATGCACCTTACACAGCAGAGATGTTGATGAGCGACAACTGGGAATTCCCATTCACACGTCAAGAAGCAGGCTTCCCTAACAAGAGCGATGTTCAAGACAAATACTTCCCACACGTAACACGTATCGACGACGCATTCGGCGACAGAAACCTCTGCTGCAGAATTGATTGATTAGATAACAGATATTAATAACGTAGAGACGTCATTTTTAATGGCGTCTCTACTTTTTTTTCTACATTAAATATTTTTTATTCTGTAAATTCTACAACATATCCTGAAACTATTACTTTTACGTTTGTATAAATTCCAGCTATTGTGGTCGTACTATATTCAACGTTTTCGTTGATGACTGCTCTTGATGAACCGATCAAGTTGGCGTTTTCTAACATTTCTGCTCTTGCCGCTTCAATCAAACCGTCTTTACGGAAACCGCCAAAATATAAAATGTAATCAGCCTGAGCTTCGCCGCTGACTTTCTGAACTATTTTGTAGTTGTTGTCTTGCAAAACGACGTTTGTTGAATTTTGGTTAATGTTTGATGTCATTGGACTGTGTAATTGGCAGCTTGACATTCCTAATAACATCGCTACAAATGATAATGCTAATAATACTTTTTTCATAATTTTAAATATTTAAAATTTTTAATAATTCCAATTGTTTTATGAATTAATATTTTTAGATTCACACGATTCACACATAAAAACTCGGTACTTATGATGCGGACACATCAAGGGTATATCCTATGTAGTTGGAAAACAAGGTTGAGTTCTACAGAAAAATTTTTATTGCAGATAATCATCCTAATGCAACGTCAAGGATCATCATGATGATAAAACCAATCATAAATCCCCATGTGCCTGTGTGAGGATTCTCGCTTATATTTGCGTCTGGAATCAGGTCTTCTGCTACTACGAATAACATTGCTCCTGCAGAGAATGCCAATAGCCAAGGTTGTAAGACAATGAGATGTGAGGCAAGAAAGAATCCTGCTAACGCTGATATTGGTTCGACAATGCCGCTCCCCATCCCGAAAAGAAATGCTTTGCCGCTACTTCCTGTTACTTGTCGCATTGGTAATGATATGGCAGCACCTTCAGGAAAGTTCTGAATTCCGATACCAATGGCAAGACCTAATGCGGAGATAAATGCTGTGTTTTCGCCAGCTACTGCGGCAGCGCCGAAAGCGAATCCAACAGCTAAACCTTCGGGAATGTTGTGTAAGGTTACAGCAAAAAACAATTTCATCGATTTGGAAAAGTGCGACTTAGGGCCTTCTTCTTGATGGGTGCCGTTATGCATGTGAGGTACAATCTTGTCTAATAAAGCCAAAATTATACCGCCTAAAATAATACTTGCAGCAGCAGGTAACCAAGCGAACTTCCCAAAAGTCTCCTCCGACATCGCGATAGACGGCATGATCAACGACCAGATTGAAGCCGCTACCATGATACCACCTGCAATACCTAATAAAAATGAATTGATGTTCTTGGAAATGTCTTTTTTGAAAAAGAAAACCAGAGACGAACCCAATGTCGTCATCAAAAATATTATAGAAAATCCTATTATAGTTATTAATGTGTTGTTCATATTTAAATTCTTCTATAGACAACGGACAAAAATGAATCTTTTCTCCGTTATAATTGTTAATTGCAAATATTGCAAATTGTCAATTGTTAATTATTTAGCTAATTCTGCGATTACTATTGAGAGGTTACTTGCGAATAATTTTACAGCTAAAGCCAATAAGATGACACCAAAGAACTTACGTAAAATGAAGATGATGTCTTTGCCTAACCATTTCTCAATCTTGCCGACAAAACGTATCACTATATAAGCGATGGTTAAGTTTAATACCAATCCAATCATGATGTTGACAACGGAGTAGTCGGCGCGTAAAGATAGAAGTGCAGTAAGTGCTCCTGGTCCTGCCAAGAGAGGAAATGCTACAGGGACTATAGAGACATTAGAACCTTGACTGTCATATTTGATGATATCGAAACCAAGAACCATTTCCAATGCCAATATGAAAATTACGAACGAACCTGCAACAGCAAATGAAGCGACGTCGATGCTGAATAAATCCAAAAGCCAATGTCCGGCATAGAAGAAACCTACGAACATGAGCAATGCTATTAGACATGCTTGTCCTGCCTTAATGTTTTTATCTCCGCTTTTAAGACTTAAGAAAATTGGTATTGAACCTGTTACGTCTATAATGACAAACAATACGATGAATGAACTTAATATTTCAACTAAATTGATTTGTGATAAGAAATGCATAACTTTATTTTTTAATTGTTAATAATCATGATTTAAATAATTGTGTCTTGATACTCATAACTAAAGTCTTAAAATCGTTAAACGTTGGTATGAGTTCCTTTGTTTTTATCTTGTTGATTTTTTTGAATATAATCCATTTGTATAATATTGCGCCTAAATATGTTAATGATACTGATATGCCGGCACCGACAATTCCGTACTTTGGAATGAGTGTGACAATTGTTATGATTGTAATGACAAAACCGATAAATGTTGCGTATAGATTATATTTTATTTTGTTAACACCAGAGAAATAATGACTGAATATCATGTCGGCTGCCATGAATACCATACCAGGACTCAGACTTAGCAAGACGTCTTTTATCTCGACGAATTCTTCTGTAAAAATCCATGCAAATACCGATTTGGGTATTAGGCAGATAACGAACATGCATAGTGCTGTTAGTATTACAGCTAATTTCAGGAATGTTATGGTGATATAGGCGGCTTTTTCGTTGTCATTCATATTACTGATCGATGAGAATTGTACTAAGGCTATGCTGTGACCTATTAATTTTGTAGCTTCCGAAACTTGTGTACCAGATGTATATACTCCTACTTCTCCATCACCAAAAACGTTCTTGATAACAATGTAACTGATTCTTCTGTTAATCATTGTTACTAAATTTGAAAGTTGCATGATGCTTCCGAAGTTGAGCATCTCTTTTGCGGTCTCGATTAAAGATTCTTTCTTTTTACCTACATCATTTAACTTCACCTTATCTTTAAGATAAGGCATGACAAATATGAATCCTATTATGTTTGCAGTTAAATATCCTGTTATTAATGAATATATGAATGCGTTTGCGTTGCGTATGTCAAAAACAAAGATATATATTATCATAGAAATCATTTGCGTCATGAATTGTATGAGGAACAGCAGATTCTGACTTCCTACACGTTCTTTACCTAACAATACGTTCATGTTGAAATTATGAAAACTATAGAGGAAAACCATAGCTATAATGTGAATACCATAACCTTCAGGAACAAAACTATGATATATATTTGGTACAAATGAATACAATAAATAAAAAGATATGCAGATACATGCTGTGACAAAGAAAATCCAGATATGTGAAAGTTTGAATATCGTAGCGAAAGATTTTCTTGGAGTGAAATAAATGAGTCCGCTACCTGAAAGTAACTCGACGGCGATTAGAAGAAGTGATACGTCAACAAGGACAGTCGCGCCAATGCCCCAAGCTTCTCTGCCTAAAAAATTGGTTCCGAACCATAATGTTACGAAACCAACTATGGCGTTAAGCAATCGAGTTCCAAATGTACCAAAAATCTTCTTTACCATCTGATTTATTTTTATGCAAAAATACGATTTTATAAGTAATTATCCCATATTTTCAGACAATAAAAAAAATCTCCGAAATATCAGTTTCCACAGTGAAAAAATCATTACCTTTGCAACACTAAAATCGTTCATGAAATTATCTATAGTCATAGTAAATTATAATGTTGAGCACTTCCTCGAACAATGTCTTTTCTCTGTGAGAAAAGCAATCGCTAATATTGACGCCGAGGTCTATGTTGTTGACAACAATTCCGTTGACGGTTCATTGAAGATGCTCGCAGAAAAATTCCCGGAAGTAAAGGTCATCGCTAATAAAGATAATGTAGGCTTTAGCCGTGCTAATAATCAGGCTATCAGATTATCTACTGGAGAGTATGTCTTGCTTTTGAATCCGGATACTGTTGTTGAAGATGATACTTTTACAAAGACTATAGAATTCATGGATTCTCATCCAGATGCAGGTGGACTTGGCGTTAAGATGGTGGATGGCAAGGGACGTTTCCTTCCTGAGTCAAAACGCGGTCTCCCAACTCCTGCAACAGCATTCTACAAAATGTTCGGATTGACAAAATTGTTCCCACACTCTAAGAGGTTCGCTCGTTATTATTTAGGACATCTTGATAATGACGAGATTAATGAAGTTGAGATTCTTGCCGGAGCTTTTATGTTGATGCGACGTGAAACTCTCGATAAATGTGGTCTGCTAGATGAGACTTTCTTTATGTATGGTGAAGATATTGACTTGTCATATAGAATTACACTAGCAGGTTATAAAAATTATTACTACCCGAAAACCAGAATCATACATTACAAAGGTGAAAGTACTAAGAAAACAAGTGTCAATTATGTCCTTGTTTTTTACAAAGCAATGGAGATTTTCGTCAGGAAACATTTCGCTGACAAAGGCGCAAAAACATTTTCATTCTTTATTAATCTTGCAATTTATTTCAAAGCATTTCTTGCACTATTGTCGCAGTTCTTCAGTAAAGCTATTCAACCATTGTTAGATGCAATTCTAGGTTATGGCGGACTTGCAGCAATTGGATATTACTGGGGAAATACCATGATTTACGATGGTGAAGGTTCTTATCCTATTACTCTGTTTGCGATAATTTTGCCTATATATTTGTTGATTTGGTTGTTGACTTCTTATTTTTCAGGAGGTTATGATAAGCCATACAAGATAGCTCCAGCAGTAGGTGGTGTTTTTGTGGGCAGTTCGCTTATATTAATATTGTATGCCTTATTACCTGAAAGTCTTCGTTTTTCAAGAGCCTTGATATTATTGGGAATGATTTGGGTTTCAGCTGAAATGTCGTTCACGCGTTGGATTGGATACCTGTTGAAACGCCCTAATTTCCAATATGGTAAGAATGCTAAAAAACGTTTTCTGGTGATTGGCAGCGAAGAAGAAACTAAACGTGTTGAACAACTTTTGCAAAGCACGTCCATCAAACCTGATTTTATTGGATCAATTTTTCCTTTTGAAAATCAGGAACTTCCAAATAATTTCTTGGGTAAGTTAAATCAAGTCCCTGAAATAATTCAGATTTATAAAATTAATGAAGTCATATTCTGTTCCAAAGATATCTCACATCAGCTTATCATCGATAAAATGGAAGAATGGCATTCGTCTCTTGATTATAAAATTGCACCGGAAGATACATTGTCAATAATTGGAAGTAACTCTATAAATACAAGAGGTGACTTATATACCATTGATATTAAAACT
Source organism: Bacteroidales bacterium (assembly GCA_045606705.1). GTDB lineage: Bacteria > Bacteroidota > Bacteroidia > Bacteroidales > F082 > Limimorpha. The sequence continues at coordinate 35,462 of JAZUSL010000015.1, read as the reverse complement.
ATTAGTACTAACTCTAATAAAAGAAGAAAACGTCTTTTTGATATAATATCTTCTTCTTGTGGAATTATTTTTTGGATTTTTTTAGTTTTCTTCATAAACAAACCTTTCGCTTTTTTGAAAAATTGTTTTAAGGTTTTGCTTGGGAAATATTCCTGGATAGGTTACTGTGAACTTGATGATAAAGAGGTAAATAACAGATTGCCAAAAATCAAGAAAGGTATTTTTGATCCATCAACAAATATTAGCAGAATGAAGTTGAGTGAAGATGAAAAAGAACAGTTGAATCTCATGTATGCAAGAGATTATTCTTTGTTAAAAGATATTAATTTCTTTTTCAGAGCATTAAGAAAATAATGATTTGTAAACAATATTTAAGATTAAAGATATGATAAACAGAAGGTTTTTAAGAGTAAAGGTTTTACAAGCAGTTTACGCTTATCAAGAATCAGGTGAAGATGTTGTTGAGAATGGTGTTAAGCATCTTATCGATAGTATCGAAAAATTGAAAGACTTGTTCGTTTGGCAACTCTCGTTTCTAGTTGAGACAAAACGTTTTGCTGAAAATAGAATTGAAGAGAACAAACGTAAGAATTTTCCTACACAAGAAGACTTGAATCCGAATACGCGCTATATCGAGAATCGTGTACTCAACGTTTTGGAAAACAATAAAGACCTTCGTAAGGAAGAGGAACGTTTGAAAATTAATTGGGCAAATCATCAGGATATCGTAAGAGGTTTTTATAATAAAATGCGTGAGACAGAGGAATATAAACAATATATGTCAGACTCTGTTAGTAACTTCGACCGCGATAAAAAGTTCATCGTTAAGATGATAAATGAGTATTTCGCTGATTTGGAAGTACTTCAAGATTTTTATGAAGAAAAAAGCATTTTCTTTGTCGATGATTATCATTTGGTCTCCTCAATGTTATCAAAGTTCTTTACAGAAATAAAGACAAATTTTAACGAAAATTCTTCACTTCCTACTATTTACAAAACAGAAAAAGATCCTGTTAACGAAGATAAGGAATTCGTAAAGAATCTGTTTAGAAAAGTTATAAGTCATGGTGCTGAATATGGTAAATTGGTTGGCGAAAATACTTCCAATTGGGAGAAAGAGCGAGTCTGTGTTATGGATATGATTATTATAAAATTAGCTATTACAGAATTCTGCTGTTTCCCATATATCCCAGTAAAAGTTACTATGAATGAATATATTGAGATTTCTAAATATTTCAGTACACCTAAGAGCAAAATATTCGTAAATGGAATTTTAGACAGAATCTTAAAGAAACTTAACGAAGACAATGCTATAGTTAAAAAAGGTATAGGATTATTGGAATCGTAATAATATTTTAACTAATATCACGTTTCTTAATTAAAAATAAGTATTATGAAAAAAAAGATATATGTATTATTTTTCTTTTTGATGACAGTTAATGTTCTTTTTGCACAACAGAAAGATGGTACATATACTTTTTTAAACGCAACTAATTCTGCACGTGTTGCATCCTTGGGTGGAGTGATGCTACCAATTTATGATTCCGACATTCAGTTGGTTACCTTCAATCCTTCTTTGATTAATTCTGAAATTAATAATTCAATGTCTTTATCTTACGTGGATTATTTCAATGATATTAATTTCGGAACTGTTCAATATGGACATTCGTTTGAAAAGATTGGTAGTTTCGTCGGGACGATTCAATACCATAATTATGGAGACTTTTTCTATTCTGGAGAAACAGGTGTCGTTGAAACAAATCAGTTTTCTGTTTCAGACTATGCAATATATTTAGGATGGGGACGTGAATTAAATGACAGATTATCAATTGGTGCCAATCTTAAATTTGCAGGTATCCAATATGAGGATAATTCTTCTTTCGCAATAGCTGTTGATGTTGCCGGAACTTATATAACAAAGTCAAATTGGGTTATATCTTTAGCAGCGCGTAACATTGGTTCAGAACTTTATAATAATTACCAAAGTTATAATAATTCACTTCCATTCAGAATGCAGATAGGAACTTCCAAAAAATTGGAACATTTGCCTCTTACTATTGTGGTGGTTTACGATAATTTGCAAAAGTGGGATTTGAGTTATTATGACCCTCTTGATTTAGAAGGTAATTATGATCCTATGACAGGTGAATATGTAGAGAAAAACAAGGTCGATAAATTTGCAAAGAATCTATTCTCTCATTTTGTGTTTGCCGGTGAATTGAATCTGGGTAAAAATCTTAGTATAAGACTCGGTTATAATTACGGATATCGTCAAACAATGAAATCTCCAACCAAGAAAGGTGTCGTCGGGTTGTCGTATGGCGTTGGCATAAATGTATATAAGTTCAATATAAGTTATTCACGTTCTGAGATGCATATTCATGGTTCGCCTAACTATATTACAATTACAACTAATTTAAATAGTTTTAAAAAACATTAACAAATAATGTATCTCCAAGAACTGAAGTTAAATAATTTTAAGAATTGCCAAGCGGCAGAATTGTTCCTTTCAGAGAAAATAAATTGTTTTATAGGACTGAATGCTGCCGGTAAAACAAATATCCTTGACTCTATTTATTATTTGGCTTTCTGTAAAAGTTATTTTTCTTTAACAGATAAGCAAAACATAAAACATGGAGAAGAGTTTTTTGCTATTCATGGTGACTTTCATTTCGACAATGATGAACTTCATACCATTTCATGCGTACAGAAAAGTGCTTCAAAAAAGTCATTCCGTTGTGATAAGAAAGAATATGAACGTCTTGCAAATCATATAGGTAAGATTCCTTTAGTGATGATTTCACCTTATGATAGTGATTTGATAAATGGAGGTAGTGACTTGAGACGTAAGTTTATTGACGGAGTAATATCTCAGTTTGACTCTTCTTATTTGAATTCGTTATTAAATTTTAACAAAGCATTACAACAAAGAAACAAGCAACTTAAATTCTTTTTAGAAAACAGAATCTGGGATAGTAATCTTCTTGAAATGTGGAACCATCAGTTAGTACAGAATGCAGTCCCGATTAATGAGAAGAGAAAGTCTTTTATAGAAGAGTTCGTTCCTGTCTTTCAAAAATATTATGAAATAGTTTCAAGTTCAAATGAGGTTGTATCAATAAATTATAATTCGATGTTGAATGAAAAACCTTATGAGGAATTATTGACTGAAAGTTTAGATCACGATAGGTTTAGTTCATATACCAATGTCGGGATACATAAAGATGATTTGCTATTTCTTATTGATAATCATCCTGTAAAACAATTCGCGTCGCAAGGTCAGCAAAAGTCATTTGTTGTTGCGATAAAGTTGGCCCAGTTTGACTTTAATTATAAGAAAATTGGTTATAAACCGATTTTGTTGTTAGATGATATTTTTGACAAATTGGATGACAGTAGGGTGGAACAATTGGTAAAACTTGTTGGTAATGATCATTTTGGTCAAGTATTTATAACTGATACACAAAAACAACGTATTAAATTCTTAATGGAAAATACTGTTGTAAATCATAAAATTTTCAGAGTAAATAAAGGTATAATAACGATTGATGATGAATGAAGACGGATATACATTAGCTGAGTTGATAAAAGAATTTTACAAGACACATAACAGAGAGCACGGATTGGAAGAGAATAAGATTCTTGAGTCATGGCGCTCTGTTGTCGGTGATTTCATCTCAAATCATACATTGGATCTGAGGATAACGAAAAACATATTATATGTTAAAGTCGATGCTGATTCGTTACGCTGTGAACTCTCATATTCAAAAACAATTTTACTACAAAATCTTAACAGAATAGCAGGTGCTGATATATTGAAAGATATTGTTGTAATTTAGGTGTTGAAAATGTTTGTTTCAATGTATTTTTTTTATATCTTTGTGCCTCGTAATTATATACGTTATAATACTTAAAGATTATTAACAATTTACATTAGATAATATGATTAATTCACAAGACATTAAAAAAGGAACATGTATCCGTTTCAACGGAAAACTTTATTTCTGCGTAGATTTCCAACACGTAAAACCAGGCAAAGGTAATACATTCATGCGTGTTACATTAAAGAGCATCGTTGACGGTCGTACATTGGAACACCGTTTCGACATCAGTGAAAAACTCGAAGATGTACGCGTTGAACGTCGTCAATATCAATATCTTTACAAAGAAGGTGACGATTTCATCTTCATGAACCAAGAAGATTATGAACAAATCCCTCTCAACAGAGAATTAATCACCGGCGTTGATTTCCTTAAAGAAAGTGATGTATGTGAAGTAGTATTCGATACATCTTCAGAAACAGTTCTCTTCGCAGAATTACCAATTAAGACTGTATTGGAAGTTACTTATACAGAACCAGGTGAAAAAGGTAACACTGCAACAAACGCAATGAAGGATGCCACTGTAGAAACAGGCGCTACAGTAAGAGTTCCTTTATTTATTAATACAGGTGATAAAATTAGAGTAGATACTCGTACTGGTGAATATACAGAAAGAGTAAAATAATATCAGATTGATTCATTTAATATGAAAATTAATCCACATACAACACTAAAATGCGTCGCTGATTATGTAGGTGCAAAAAAAATAATTGGCGACCCTAATTTTGTGATTTCCGGACTTAATGAAATTCATGAAGTTGAACCAGGTGACATCACATTTGTGGATCATCCCAAATATTATAACAAAGCTTTAAATTCTGCTGCAACAACTATTATCATCAATTCTGACGAGGTTGAATGTCCTGAAGGTAAGGCATTGATAGTTCATGATTGTCCTTTGGATGCATTCAATAAATTGATATTGTCATATCGTAGGTTTGAACCGGCAACGTCAATGGTAAGTCCTAAAGCAGACATTGGCGAAGGTACAATCATTCAACCTGGTGCATTTGTAGGTGATAAAGTAAAGATTGGAAAAAATTGTATCATTCATCCTAATGTAACAATATATAATCATGTTGTTATAGGTGATAATGTGATTATTCAAAGTGGTAGTGTTATCGGTGGTGATGCTTGTTATTTCCAACGTCGTCCAAGTGGTTTTGTGAAATTCGAATCATGTGGTAGGGTTGTTATTGAAGACGATGTCGAAATCGGCGCATGCTGTTGTGTTGATATAGGTGTAACTAGCGACACAATAGTTGGCAAAGGTACCAAGATGGATAATTTTGTCCAAATAGGTCATGATGCAAAACTTGGTAAGAATTGTTTCTTGGGAGCACATGCATCAGTTGGCGGTGTAACCAGAGTCGAAGATAATGTATCAATATGGGCGATGGGTGCTGTTAATAAAGATCTTATTATTGCAGAAGGTACAACTGTTCTTGCATATACAGGTGTAGATAAAGATACAAAACCAGGTGCAACTTATTTTGGTATTCCTGCCGACGAGGCTAGAAAGAAGTGGAGAGAAATTAGTACGCTTAAAGCTTTGCCGGATTTGGTGGCAAAAATAAAGAAAAACGGAGAATAACTTCTCCGTTTTTTTTTATTTGTTTTACCGGTCTGCCTCATAAATCTCAAGATTACTGGCAATCTTCCCGTTGATTTGAAACCTGAGCATCGTAACTTTTTTGTGAAATCCTTTCAGACCAGCCGCTCCAGGATTGAGGTGGAGCAAATTCAAATAGGGGTCTCGCATTACTTTCAGGATGTGTGAATGACCACTGATGAAAATGTCAGGATTCTCATCCAATAATAATTGCTTGATTCCTGGAGCATATGCGTTTGGATAACCGCCAATATGCGTCATCACGACTTTCATTTCCTCAATGTTAAAAATCTGAAACTGAGGATAATCTGCTCTTATTCCCCAGTCATCAATATTACCATAGACTGCCCTGAATCTGTTATTGACAAATGCGGATGAAGACTGTTGTCCGTTGTCTGTTGTCCGTTGTCTGTTGATAAATGCATCTAATTCTATGGCAACATCATCATTACCAATATCACCAGCATGCCATATCTCGTCACAATCTTTGAAGAAATCGTATATGGCGGGATTTACCCAACCGTGAGTGTCAGATAACAAGCCGATTTTTGTCATATCAAGGAATTCTGTATGAAATACCTACGCTAAGAACTTCTTTGAATTGCAAGAATGAATCGCCTTCAATTGGATTGATGTCTTCGTCATATACTAAACGTGCAGTGACATTGCAGTTCAACCAGTCGTTGACTTTTAAAACGAGAGCGTTGTCCCAGTCAAAGTCGAAGCGGCAACCATATTTGTTTCCTAATGCATTGATATCCCTTGTTTGCATATAATCGTAGAAAACAACTAATTTGGACGTGAAAAATACGTTCTTGAAAATTTCATAGTTGAGTTTGGCAATCAACTGGGCACCAAGTTCTATACGAGTTTTCTTGCCGTGTTTTATAAGAACTCCAAGTGTGTCGTATTCAGCTCCTGTTACACCAAAAGCACCAGCGTCAGCTAATGTCTGATCGTTGACAATTGTAAGTTTACCTGAAGCAGGAGCGATGTTTAATGAAAACCAGTCACATGGTGTATACTGAGCACCAAGACCAACAGTTAAATATGCAGGAGATAAAAAAGATGAGATTTTATTTGTGCTGTCTGTTTTGTAATCAAAACCGTCTGCAAATTGTGTTTGGAAATTGAGATTGGCTGTGATGAAGAGTTCGTCTTTTACGACATCGTAACCGTATAACGAGCTGAGGTTTATGCGGTCGTCTGTCTTTATAGGTTTCATGTCGATATCGAAATAACTATAACCTAATGCCAAATCTAAAGTGTTGTCCCATTTTGATTTCCCTTTGATGTAATTTAGATTGTACTTGAAAATGCCAATGGCGTTTACGTTGTCCTGACCGCCAGCTGTCCAATTTGAAAAATGACTTTGTGAAGCGTTAAGACTTATGAAACCACCATGTGTCCAATTAGTTGTTGGTGCTGGCTTTGGTTCTAAGTCAGAATCCTGTGCGAAAATGATTTGTGATGCAAAAATCACCATTGCTAATGAAAGTAAAAATTTTTTCATACTTGTTTAATTTAATGATTATTATAACTATAGATAAATGTCTTTCGTATACTTAACAATGTCGCAATTTAGTAAAAAGTTTTTAATATGAAACTATTTTTTTGTCTATGAAAAATAACCATAAATTATTATTTTTGTACGTTTTTGATTATAAATAATTAATATAATTTATATGGATAACAATATGGTTTTTGGTCTTCACCCGGTGGAAGAATTGATTAGGGCTGAGAAAGAGATAGAAAAGATTTTCGTTCAGAGCGGATTGCGCTCGCCTCAGATTTCTGAAATTGTTCATTATGCGAGAACTCATAATATTACTGTTCAATATGTTCCATTGGAAAAACTGAATCGTCTCACAAGAAAGAACCATCAAGGTATTGTGGCTTTCATTTGCCCGATTTCATATCAATTGATTGAGGAAGTGGTTCCTATGGTTTATGACGAAGGAAGAATGCCATTCATCGTGATATTGGATAGAGTTACGGATGTACGTAACTTCGGCGCTATCGCTCGTACTTGTTACGCAGCAGGTGTCGATGCTATTGTGATTCCGTCGCGCGGTTCCGCATTAATTAATGGTGATGCCATGAAAACATCGGCAGGCGCATTGTCGAGAATCAATGTGTGCAGAGTAGAAAACATTAAGGATACCATCGATTTCCTGAAGAGTAGCGGTGTAAAAGTTGTTTCCATTTCAGAGAAAGGTCGTAAAAATATCTGGGAAGGTGACTTTAAAGTACCTGTCGCAATCATGATGGGATCTGAAGAAGACGGAATCAGCGAGGCTTATCTTAAACGTTCTGACGAACATTTCCTTATTCCAATGCCAGGCGACATCGACTCATTGAATGTTTCTGTTGCAACCGGTGTTGTTTGCTTTGAAGTAGTGAGACAAAGATTAGTTTAAAAACTGAGATTTGTAAAACCTGAGAATCTGAGAATGTATCAAATTTTCAGATTCTCGGATTTATAAGTATAAAAAAACAGCGTAAGATTCTTACGCTGTTTTTTTTATTTATCGCTAAAGAATTATTTGCTTTTACGAGCAGCTTCTTTGATTCTAGCTTTCTTACCACGTAAACCTCTGAGGTAGTAGATACGAGCTCTTCTTACAGCACCTTCTTTATTTTTTTCGATGCTTTCAATCATAGGAGAAGAAATAGGGAAAATTCTTTCTACACCAACGTTACCTGATATTTTTCTTACTGTGAAAGTTGCGTGTGAACCTTCGCTGGCGCGTTGTAAAACTACGCCTTGGAATTTTTGTAAACGTTCTTTATTACCTTCAACGATTCTGTAAGTTACAGTGATTGTGTCACCAGCTTTAAACTGTGGGAAATCCTTAACTTGTACTTGATCTTCAACAAATTGAATTAACGCGTTTTTCATTTCTGATATAATTTATTTTGTTCTTTATTCCTATTTTCGAAAAAGTGTGCAAATATAGAATTTTTTTCGATACATTTTACAAATTGTTAGAATTATTTTTTTTCAATAATTCATACATTTCCGGACGTCTTTCTTTTGTTCTCTCAATGGCTTGTTTTAATTTCCATTCGTTGATAATCATGTCATTACCAGATAAGAGAACTTCTGGTACTTGCCAACCTTTATATTCTCTTGGACGAGTATAGACAGGAGGGGAGACCAAACCGCTCTGAAATGAATCGCTCAAGGCGGAAGTTTCGTCACTCAAAACGCCAGGAATCAAGCGAACCAAGCTGTCTGTTAATACTGCAGCACCGAGTTCTCCGCCTGATAAAACATAGTTCCCAATCGAGATTTCTTTTGTGATGAGATGTTCTCTGATACGTTCATCTATACCTTTATAATGACCGCATAAAATGATGATATTTTCATATAGTGACATCTGGTTCGCGAGTGGTTGAGTCAGTAGTTCACCGTCAGGACTCATATATATTACTTCGTCGTAATTCCTCTCTGATTTTAATTGTGAAATGCAATTATCTACAGGTTCTATCATCATCACCATTCCAGCCCCGGAAGAGAATGCGTAATCGTCAACGCGCTTATGTTTGTCGTTACTGTAATCTCTGAGATTGTGTAACTTGATTTCTACAATGCCTTTTTGAACCGCTCTTTTTATGATGGATTCTGTAAAAGGTCCTTCAAACATCTCTGGAAATATTGTGATAATGTCGATTCTCATCTTGGAATAATTTTGCGCAAAATTACTAAAAATGATGATATGTTAAAAATGCATAATAAAGAAAAATACTCTTTTATATTTTATGATTAATTGTAAATTTGCAGAAATAAATTTAGATAAATATGAAGAGATTTTTTACCTTGTTAGTATTATTAGGATTTGTATTTTCAGTCAAAGCGCAAATTGCTCCTAATAAATATTGGATTCAATTTACAGATAAAAACGATTCACCTTATTCTATTAATGAACCTGAGGAGTTTTTGAGTGAGAGAGCGCTTCAACGTCGTTCGGATTATAATATCGCCATAGATAATTATGATATTCCGGTAAATCCTGCTTATATACAGGCTGTTGCCGAAAAAGGTGCTACGATTCTAAATCCGTCAAAATGGTTGAACGGAGTTACTGTTGAATTGTCAGATCCCTCAGTGATAACCGAGATTGAATCTTTGCCTTTTGTGGAAAAAACACGTGCGTTTCACAACAATAATTTAAAACGGGAAATAAAAGATAAGACATTCTTTTCCAATGAGTTTGTCTCTGCTTCCGATAATGTTGATTATAGAGATTATTATGGAATGGCATACGATCAAATAAATCAGTTGAATGGAATTGCTTTGCATGAAACTGGTTATAAAGGACAAGGAATGTGGATTGGATTATGTGATGGAGGTTATGATTACGCCGATAAACATGAGGTTTTTGAGGATATGTACAGTAATAACAGATTGTTAGGCACACGCGATTTTGTACATAAAAACGGTAACGTATATAACGAGTCTTCTCACGGAACTTCATGCTTAAGTTTGATGGCTGGAAATATTCCGGACAAATATGTAGGTACTGCTCCGTTGGCATCTTATTATTTGTGTAGAACAGAAGATGTTAAGAGTGAAAATATTATAGAAGAATATAACTGGGTTTCCGCAGCAGAGTTCCTTGATAGTCTTGGCATAGATATTATAAGCACGTCATTGGGATATGTGGATTTTGACAATCCTCAATGGGATCATGTTTACAGCGATTTAGATGGTGAGACCAGTGTGATTACGTTTGGTTCTGAAATAGCTTGTTCGAGAGGGATTTTATGTGTTACTTCTGCGGGTAACGAGGGGGAAACTTCATTTCCTTATATCAGTGTTCCTGCAGATGGTGAAAATGTATTGACAGTTGGTGCTGTTGATAAATATGGAGATAAGGCATCTTTTAGTTCTATTGGTCCGACTTATGATAATAGGATAAAACCTGATGTAATGGCTCATGGCTACAATGTTACTGTTGCTGCGACATGGGGGAATGGTTATGCGGATGGTTCTGGTACTTCGTTTTCATGTCCGGTTTTGGCAGGAATGGCGGCATGTTTGTGGCAGGCGAACAAACATTTGCCAGCTAGTGCTATTAGAGATGCGTTGAGGCAAAATGCTAGCGAGACGGGCAATCCTAATAATAATTATGGATATGGAATCCCGGATTTCAAAGCCGCTTTTGAAGATCTGATTATTGAAGAAAATCACGATTCTGTGATAAATTCGCTTATTTCGGTATATCCAAACCCGTCAAGCGGAAATGTGATGGTTGCTATAGAAACTATTGGAAAAGTGAATGTAGAAGTGTATGATGAAATAGGTAAGTTGCTGTATAGTAATATAGTTACTAGATATTATATCTCGGATTTGACAAGTTTCCTTAATGAATTAGGTTCTGGACTTTATTTTATCAAGGTAAATGACGATGAAAATAATTCTGCATTTAAATTTGTTAAGTATTAAATAGTTACAAAATAAATAAAAATATTTTTAAAAAAATCGCTTCAAGGTGATACTAGTAATGAAAAAAGATGTATCTTTGCAGCGAATTAAAGCCCAGGTGGTGAAATTGGTAGACACGCCACTTTGAGGGGGTGGTGACGAATGCGTCGTGCAAGTTCGACTCTTGTCCTGGGCACAATACCAAAAGCTTAAGCCCATGTGGTGAAATTGGTAAACACGCTACATTCAGGGTGTAGTGAGCGTACGCTCTTGGAAGTTCGAGTCTTCTCATGGGCACAAGCAATCCGGTTTTAAACTGGATTTTTTTGTTTTATGACTATGAGAATCGTTTACCTACATACTCATCCTCAAAATAGGGAAATAGAAAACCTTATCTCTGATATTTTATCTAATTTTAATTCATCAGAAAATCAGGTGCTTGAAATTCAATATATAGATTTTAAACTCTATAAAATTTCTTCTCTTGTTAAATTTAGACGATTCTTAAAAGAAAATAAGATAGATGTTATTCACACTTATGATTATGTAGATGCTTACTATTCTTTAAAAGCTACATGGGGCTTGAATGTAAAAGTGGTCTTTTCCTGTTATTCATATTATGATAATCTAAAGGGGCGTCCGAAAAGAATGTTTAAAAAAGTGCTTTCGGGGATTGATGCTGTGATATTCCCGACAGAAGTACAAAAAAACAGATTTGTTCGTAAATATAATAATAACTCATTTAAATTTTTTAAATTGTTCCATGCTTTCTCGACAAATAGACTTGATGATTACAAATTTAAATCTGTTAGAGATGAGTTTTTTATTGATGATTATAGATATCTTATCGGTACACTCGGTGATTTTTCGCCTAAACATGACTTGATGAATATCTTGAAAATGGTTAAGAAACTTAGAAAATCAGGACGTAATTTCACATGTGTCGTTTCAGGTGGACTTAATGAAAAAGATGATGCTTATTTTGATGAATGTAAATATTATTATTTGATACAAGGTCTTGAGAATTATGTGACTTATGTAGGAGATAGGAAGGATACAAATAATTATCTGTCTCAACTGGATGCATTCGTATATCATTCTGATGATGAGTCTGTGGCGTTATCAGTTATTGAAGCTATGACGATGGGAATCAATGTTGTTGTAAATGATAATGAAATGATTAAAGAGATTACTTATAATGGAAAATATGCAACTCTATATAAAACCAAAGATGCTGTTGATTTCGCAGAAAAGACACGTGATATATTGAATAATCTTGAAGATTATAAACTAATAGCAGAAACTGTTAAGGAAGAATGTCGAGATATATTCTCGATTAAAAGACATATTTCTGGATTAATGGAAATTTATACTAAAATAAATAATGATAACTAACTGTTTTTTTTACTATGGAAAATAATTCGATGTTCGCTGAATTGGCTAAGGTTCGTCAAAGTGACAGAAAATATAAGAACCAACCCGTTGAAAGAGAAAAAATATTACAATGTATAGAAACCGCACGTTTGTCGCCGTCGGCAAATAATTCTCAACCATGGAAGTTTGTCGTTGTTGATGAACATGAGAAGAAGGAACAAATTGCAGAATGTTCCATTGGTTTGGGAATGAATAAGTTCACACACCAATGTCCTGTTATTATAGCTGTTGTTCTGGAAAAACAGGATTGGATGTCTTCAATCGGCGGTATCATAAAAAATAAGAATTATTCGCTTTTTGATTTAGGAATAGCAGTGAACCAGTTTTGTCTTCAAGCTGCTGATTTAGGACTTGGTACATGTATCATGGGATGGTTCGATGAGAAGAAGGTTAAGAAAATTATTGGTCTGAGAAATAGACGCATCCCATTGTTAATCAGTTTGGGTTATCCTGACGCACCGACTAGAAATAAAGTAAGAAAACCATTGGAAGAGATATACAGCTGGAATCAGTATTGATTATGGTTTACGTTAACTGACTAATTTTAACCGATTACTTTTTAGTCACATATCAATCCTATTATATGAAGGTATTTTTGCATTGGTTTTATTAATAATTGTGACGTAAATACTGCACTCCCAATGCAGAATACGGCAGCCCTTGAAAGGATAATCGTTTTTTTGTTGTTTTTTTTACGATTCGCTAAATCTTTTCAAGGGCTTTTTGTTTTTATTCAAACGATATTTCGATGGTTTGACAAATCGTTAATCCTTATTTAAAAAAATATAATCAGACCGTTAAACTTTGAGAAAAAAAAATTATATTTGCACTTTATTGTGTAATATAGATTTATAATCAAAATATAACATATATGAATAAGCAGATAACTTTAGAAGAAGCCGTTGCAAAAGTACAAGACGGCATGACTATCATGTTCGCCGGTTTCCTCGGTGTCGGTAGCGCAGTACAAATCATCGATGCTATCGTGGAAAAAGGCGTTAAAGACCTTACCATCATCGCTAACGATACAGCATACGACAATGTAGCTCATGGTAAGCTCGTTGCTAATCATCAAGTTAAAAAAGCTATTGTATCTCATACTGGAACCAATAAAGAAACCGCAGCTCAAAAGAACGCCGGCACTCTCGAAGTTGAATACGTACCACAAGGGACTCTCGCAGAACGTATCAGAGCTTACGGTGCAGGTCTCGGCGGCGTCCTCACTCCAACAGGTTTAGGTACAATCATCCAAGACGGAAAACAAATCGTTAACGTAGATGGTAAAGATTATATCCTCGAAAAACCTCTTAAAGCTGATATCGCTTTCTTACGCGCTAACATCGTTGATGAAGAAGGTAACATGGTTTTCCTCGGAACAACACAAAACTTCAATCCTCTCATGGCAATGGCAGCCGATTATGTCGTTGTTGAAGCAGAGAAGTTGGTGAAAAACGGCGAGATAGCTCCAGAACAGATCCACGCATCGGGAATCTTTGTCGATGGAATATATTTAGAAAATTAACAATTAACAATTTGTAGAGACGCGTCAATGATTCCTGCAAAAAATTAAAGAGCATTGACACGTCTCAATGAAAAAAAGGAATATTAAATTGGACAAAGACTATTGACTGTAGTCTGTTGTCCGTTGACTTAAAAAATAAAAATAAAATGGAAAAAGAATACAGATCTCTTATCAGATTGCGTATGAGCGCAAAAGATGCTCACTACGGCGGTAACTTGGTTGATGGCGCACACATGGTTCACCTTTTCGGCGACGTCGCTACAGAATTGTTAATCATGACAGACGGCGACGAAGGTCTCTTCTGCGCATACGACAATATAGAATTTTTGGCACCAGTTTACGCTGGTGACTATATCGAAGCTGAAGGCTGGGTTACAAAAATCGGCAACACTTCACGTAAGATGGAGTTCGTGGCACGTAAGGTCATCATCCCACGTCCTGACATCTCCGATTCAGCAGCCGACGTATTGCCAGAACCAATCATCGTTTGTCGTGCGAGCGGCACCTGTGTAGTTCCAAAGAAATGTCAAAGAATTGAAAGATAAAAAATACACTATGGAAAAACTTATCATCACCGCTGCTATCTGCGGCGCAGAAGTAACTAAAGAACAAAACCCTGCTGTTCCTTATACAGTAGAAGAAATAGTAAGAGAAGCTAAGTCGGCTGTCGATGCCGGCGCTGCTATCGTTCACCTTCATGTTCGTTTCGACGACGGCACTCCAACACAAAACGCCGCTCGTTTCCAAGAATGCGAGGAAGCTATCTACAAAGCTTGCCCTAACGTGATCCTCATCCCTTCAACAGGCGGCGCAGTGGGTATGACACCAGACGAACGTCTCCAATCAACAGACACAAATCCACTTCCAGAAATGGCAACATTAGACTGCGGTACATGTAACTTCGGTGACGAGATCTTCGACAACACAATGCCAACGATGCGTGCTTTCGGCAAACGCATGATGGAACGCGGCATCAAGCCAGAATACGAATGCTTCGAGATGGGTCACATCGACACAATAGTAAATATGGCTCGTAAAGGCGAAGTGCCAGGCGCACCAATGCAGTTCAACTTCGTTCTCGGCGTGCCAGGCTGTACACCAGCTACAGTAGCAAACCTCTGCTGGATGGTCAACGCAATACCAGCAGGTTCAACATGGACAGCAACAGGTATTGGTCGTCACGCTTTCCCAATCGCTGCAGCAGCTATCGCAATGGGTGGCAACGTGAGAGTCGGTTTTGAAGACAACCTTTATCTTTCAAGAGGCGTCCTTGCAAAATCAAACGGCGAATTAGTAGCAAAGGTTGTACGTCTCGCCAAAGAACTCGGTCGTGAAGTAGCGACATCAGACGAAGCAAGACAGATCCTTGGTCTTATGCCTAGAAATTGAGAATTGAAAATTAATGTAGAGACGCGTCAATGATTCATGCAAGATATGAAAGAACATGAAGTGACCCCAAAAGTTTGGACAAAAAACTTTTGGGGTCACTTCATAATGAGTCGAGTCGGTTTTTTATGATTTGCCGTCTAAAAACATTTCTCTTTGTTTCTTAATCTCATTGGCTAATTCTGTTTCTGTCGGTAATATCAATTTATATTTTGATGCAAAGATATGCTCGTTACCATTTAAAATAGAATACCGTGCAATATCCTTATCAGTCTGGGCGCAAAGTAAAATACCGATAGTAGGATTATCATCATATCCTTTCTTCAACTCGTCATACATCCTCACATACATATCCATCTGACCGACATCTTGGTGAGTGATTTTGCCTACTTTTAAATCTATCAAGACAAATGCCTTAAGAATATAATTATAGAAAACCAAATCAATATAATAATCTTCTTCCTCAGTTCTGATAAGTTGTTGTCGTGCTACGAAAGCGAAACCTTTCCCAAGTTCCATAAGAAAATCGCTTAGATTTGATAATATTGCTTTTTCTAAATCCTTTTCTAAATACGATTGATTTCCTGGCAATCCTAAAAATTCTAGAACTGTTGGATTCTTAATAAATTCAAGTTTATCTTTTTGAAAAATGTTAGTTTTTTCTTTCATCTCATTTTCAACTACATCTTTCTTTTGAGAGATCAACATCCTTTCATAATATTGAGTGTTGATATTTCTGTTTAAGGTACGAAAATTCCACATCTGTTCTGCAGCTTCTTTCATATACCAATCTCTAATTATTTTGTCTTTGATTCTCATAAGACGTTCATAATGTGACCAACTTAAAATTGCAGGCAATATCTGCTGAATTGCATCTTTAGATTTAGCAGACACTGTCTGCTGAATTGCTTTGTCAGATTGGGCAATTAATGCCTGTTTTTTTGTGTCTTCAAATCGGGCAGACACTGTCTGCCCAATTGCATAATCTTTGAAAGTCAGATAGAACTTTCGGAAACTTTTAAGATTTGTTTCAGAATAACCATTCCCAAATTCCTCAGTAAGAGCTTCTGATGCTATTTTGATAACATGTTTTCCGTATTCAGCTCTGTCTTTGCCTTTCTGTTCTTGAACTACGAGTTTCTGACCGATATACCAATTCTGACGCAATTGAGCTAAATTAACAGAATTATATGCAAACTGCCTCGCCGACTTAACAATATCCTTTAATGAATTAAGGAAATTGCTTTCCTCTTTGTTGTTGACAACTTTTTCCATAACATAAATTTTAGTAATTAAAAACTTTCTGTTCTCATCTGCAAAACTACAACACCCTCATCTTTTTGTCAAGCCTTTGCAAAGGAAAAATCACGCTTTTAACAATTTCTTAACGTAATGTTAATGAAAATAGGAGAGAAGGTTAATTTCTGTTAAGGAATGCTTTGAGTTTTGAGCAGTGAGCTGTTGAAAGCATATTTTCCTTCAAAAAAAGAATTAACATTGTCTTTGTTTTTTAAAGATTTCTTTTTATCTTTGCGAGCATTTGTGAAATTATTAAATAAAGAATATTTAACCTATAAAAACACTAAATACTATGCAAAAAAAAGGAAACAAGTACGGTACACACCGCGTGATTGAACCAGTTGGCGTTCTTCCACAACCAGCTAACAAATTGGATAACAATATGGACGAAATCTGGGATAACGAAATCCTCATCGACGTTCAGACTTTAAATATCGACTCAGCATCATTTACAGACATCTACAACTATGCAGTTCAACAAGCTGGCGAAGGCGCAAGCGACGAACGTATTCTTGAAGAAGTGAAGAAGGAAATGTTCCTCAACGTTGAACTTCAAGGTAAACACCGTAACCGCAGAACAGGTTCAGGCGGTATGTTGCTCGGTAAGGTAGAGAAAATCGGTGACGCTTTGAAAGGCAAAATCGACTTACAAGAAGGCGACCGCATCGCAACATTAGTTTCATTGTCATTGACACCTCTCCGCATCGACGAAATCATCGAGATCCGCAAAGACGTTGACCAAGTCGATATCAAAGGTAAGGCTATCCTCTTCGAAAGCGGCATCTACGCTAAGATTCCTAACGACATGCCAGAGAAATTAGCTCTCTCAGCATTAGACGTAGCAGGCGCTCCAGCACAGACAGCTAAGTTGTGCCAATACGGACAAAACGTCGTTATCCTCGGCGCAGGCGGTAAGTCAGGTATGCTCTGCTGCTACGAAGCCAAGAAACGCGTCGGCGTCACAGGTAAGGTCATCGGTTTGGCTAACAGCCCTAAGAGCACCAACCGTATCAAGGAACTCGGTTTCTGCGATGTAGTGGAAAGCGTCGCTGGTATGACACCAGTTCAAGTTTATGAACTTATCTACAAACTCACCGACGGTAAGATGGCTGACGTCACAATCAACTGCGTCAATGTTCCAGATCAAGAGATGACAGCAGTTCTCTGCACAAAAGACGACGGCGTCGTTTATTTCTTCTCAATGGCAACAAGCTTCACAAAGGCAGCTCTCGGTGCAGAAGGTATCGGCTCAGACGTCAATATGATTATCGGTAACGGCTACACTAAAGGTCACGCTGAGTTCACATTACAAGAGCTCCGCGAATGTCCAGAACTCCGTAAGATATTTGAAGAATTATACGCATAAATTATAGTAGGAAGTTGAGAGCTTATGTCTCTCGACTTTCTTTTTTAAATTGTTTAACATGGAATCAAGAAGAAAACAATTATTTCCTAATGTCACCGACGAACAATGGAATGACTGGAAATGGCAGGTGAAAAACCGTATCGAGACTTTAGATCAGTTGAAGCAATACGTTCAGCTCACTCCTGAAGAAGAAGACGGCGTGCGCAGTGTTTTATCGACATTACGTATGGCTATCACACCTTATTATTTAAGTCTCATCGATCCTAACAACCCAAAAGACCCAGTACGTCGTCAATGTATCCCTACAGCATTGGAGACACACAAGGCTAATGCTGACTTGTTAGACCCATTACATGAAGACGAAGACTCGCCGGTCCCAGGTTTGACACACCGTTATCCAGACAGAGTTCTGTTCCTCATCACCGACATGTGCTCGATGTATTGCCGTCACTGCACACGCCGTCGTTTCGCAGGACAGAAAGACGATGAGTCGCCACAAGACAGAATAGAAAAAGCATTAGAATATATCGAGAGAACACCAGAAGTTCGCGACGTCCTTCTCTCAGGCGGCGACGCTCTCATGGTCAGCGATGCTAAGTTGGAATATATCATCAGCCGTTTGCGCGCTATCCCTCATGTTGAGATAGTACGTCTCGGAACACGTACTCCTGTAGTATGTCCACAACGTATCACTCCAGAACTCTGCGAGATGTTGAAGAAATACCATCCAATATGGATCAACACACACTTCAACCATCCAAATGAAGTCACACCAGAAGCTATCGAGGCATGTAACAGACTCGCTAACGCTGGCGTGCCATTAGGAAACCAAAGCGTTTTGTTAAGAGGCGTCAACGACTGCGTACATGTCATGAAGAGACTCGTTCACTGCCTGGTGAAGATGCGCGTTAGACCTTATTATATTTATCAATGTGACCTTTCAATGGGATTGGAACACTTCCGTACACCAGTATCTAAAGGTATCGAGATCATCGAAGGCTTACGCGGTCACACTTCAGGATATGCAGTGCCAACATTCGTCGTCGATGCTCCAGGTGGCGGCGGCAAGACACCAGTCATGCCACAATATGTCATCTCACAAGCTCCAGGTAAAGTTGTATTGCGTAACTTTGAAGGCGTCATCACAACTTATACAGAGCCAACAGAATATCACAACGACTGTGACTGCCCAGAATGTCAGAAACGCAGAGCACAAGAAGCAACAGACAACCTCACAGGTAAGGACATCGTTGTTGACGGCGTGATTTCATTGTTACAAGGCGAGAAGATGAACATCGAGCCATCAAAGATTAAACGTCACGAGAGACACAATAAATAATGCATAATTTATAATGCATAATTCATAATTGTTGAGTACAATTGTGAGATTATCATGATATTAAACGCATCAATTACGCAGGGAGATACTGTGTGATTGGTGCGTTTGATCTTGATGGATTAAAATATGATTTTAACAAATTTGGCAACATTACCTTTATTTTAGATATTTAGATATTTTTACATTAATGCGAATAGTATCGAGTTACAATGCTGCGAGAGTCGGGTTATAAGATTTTGCCACCTGTTTATAAAAACTACAATGATCTATAGTAAGTTCCTTAGATCTTCAATATCAGGAAGCGAATTACGAGTCTTCTCATCCATATTCGAAGTTGTTTTATACGTAGCAACGCCCATAGGACTGCTATAATCTCTTATGACATATTCCACGAAAGATTTGTCAGCATTTTTGCAGAGTAATATTCCAATTGTTGGATTTTCATGTGGTTTACGTACTTTATCATCAAGAACTTTCATATAAGTTTGAAGCTGTCCTATATAACTTGATTTAAATGTCCCTTTTTTTAGTTCGACGACAACTAAGCAGTTTAATTCTCTATTAAAGAAAAGCAGGTCAGGAAACATAACCTCACTGAATATTTCCAAATTATATTGGTTGCCGACAAAAGCGAAATCACGTCCGAACGTCATTATAAATTTTTTTATATTGTTTATTATTGCATTTTCAACAATCCGTTCGTCAATATCTTCAGCTTTATCAATTTCAATTTCATCAACGTTAATATAATCATGAAGGTACTCGTCTTTGAACATTCCCACAGCTTTTTTTGCGTCAGTTATAGGCATAGTCTGAATGAAGTTGTTAGTTGCAGCATTATCTTTTTGGAAAAGATTCTCCTTTAATCTATTACGTAAATCGTATTTATCCCATTTATGTAATACGGTTTGGTGTATGTAGAAAAGTATCTCATTGAGATCTTTTGTTTTGTGCAATATTTCCATGTGATGAGAAAAACTAATGGATAAGAAGTCATCGCGATTGATTTCAGTGGATATTGTTGACCATTTTTGCAGAGAAAATGCATCAATATCAATAATAGGTTGTAAAACTGTTGGTTTTAAAATGCTCGCCGACGGCGAGCATTTTAGGTATTTCTCCCAATATTCTGCAAAAGTTCTCATATTACGAATATTTTGTTCTGAAAATCCTCTCAGACCAGGCAACTCTCTTTTCAACTGTTCACTTATTCTGTTTATTGCACTGCTTCCCCAATACCCATTGCGAGAATTGACTGACACATAACGGCCTATACCGAAGTAAAGTGATAATTCTTCTCCAGTTATAAGTTTAACTGAACGATACTGACTCTGTAAAATGGCTTGTTTGATTAAACCTACAGCATTATTATACAATTGCAACTCCTCGTGAGACTTATTCTTATTATTCTCCATAACATCATAAATTTTGGTAAAATTCTCTTCTGCAAAGTTACAACAATCCCATTCCTTTTGTCAAGACTTTTCTATAACAAAATCACGATTTTAACAATTTTTAACGTAAATGTTAATGAAAGAGTGGGAGAGATGTTAAGATTTGTTAAGATTCCGATTCAAATCGCTTTCTCGCCTTATTTAATTCTATCTGAAGCTCTTCTTCTGTTGGCAGAGTCAATTTATATTTGGAAGCAAAAATCTGTTTGGCATCATTTAACACCGAATATTTTGCGATAGCCTCATTCTTCTCAGAGCATAGAATCAGACCTATTGTGGGATTGTCATCGTCTTGTTTTGTCAATGCATCGAACATTCTTATATAACTATCCCTACGATAATGAGTCCAACTCAATTCGTGGCGCAGTGCGTCACAAATCGGGAATGTTTTGTAAAACAATCTCATATATCTTAAGTTGCTTTCATCGAAGCCTTTCCCAAACTCTTTGGTGAGACGTTTGGATATATTCTTTAGAATGCTTTTGCCATATTCGGCTCTTTCCCAATGAAGCTCATCTTCAACAATGACTTTACCGATGTTCCAATAAGCAATCACCATTGTGAAATTAACTGCCCGATAAGCCGCTTGACGAGACTCACGAATAATCCTTTCAATCTTTATAGCAAGATTATTTTCAATTTCATTGAAATTCTGTAAATGTTTTCCCATATCATCATAAATTTTGGTAAAATTCTCTTCTGCAAAGTTACAACAACTTCTTCAGATCCTCTATGTTTGGCAAAGCCTTTCTGAAACGTTCCGGCAGTTCTTGCGAAGTCCGAAATGTCGCAACTCCCATTGGCTTTGAAGTATCGGAGAAAGACAATTCCACGATTTCCTCATTTTTGCTTTTACATAAAATTATTCCGATAGAAGGATTCTCGTCAGGAAGTTTAACATATTTATCTAATGCCGCGAGATAGAAGTTCATTTTCCCAGTATATTCAGGTTTGAATTCTCCACGTTTCAATTCAAAAGCGACAAGCGATTTTAAGCGACGCGAAAAGAAGAGCAAGTCGATGAAGAACTCTTTTCCGGAAACTTCTAATCTGTATTGATTTCCCATAAAGGTAAACTCCGGACCGAACGCCATGATGAAATTCTTGATATTCAGCACCACCTGTTGCTCGATGACCTTTTCGCTTATATCCTCAGTGTTGATAAAATCAAGTTGATATTCCTCTTTGAACGATTGTAAAGCTCTCCTTTTAAAATCAGACTCTTCAATGGTTTTCTCAAAGTTAGTCTGCTGAATGCTCCCTTCCTTATGATAAAGATCTTCTTTAAGATAATACTTCGTAGTCTCCACCTTCCAAAATTCAGTGGCACATCGTCGGATATAATAAAGTCGTTCTTCTAAGGTTGTGGTTTTTCTTATTATTTCTCTGTGATTAGAAAAACTGACGCTAAGAAAACAATTCCAATCTTCCTCACTTAAATCGGCAGATGTAAACTGCCGATTTGGCAAATCTTCAAGACTGATGACATCAAAGCCGTTATTTGAAAAGTGATTTCCTATTGCCGACTCCCAAGTCTCGTAGAATATTCGCATATTCTTGATGTTCGTTTCAGAAAAACCAGTTAGTCCAGGCAATTCTTGTTGAAGCAATTTAGAAATTACAGATATAGCATTGGTATTCCATTTGCCGTTTCTGCTATTGACCGAAACGTAATTACCAACCCAATAATAAAGGAACAGCACCTCTTTATTAGCTTGTCTTGCCACACGATAGCGGCTGTCGAGTATAGCGTTTTTAATCTCTTTTACCGCTGAAACATATTGCGATAAATCCTGTTCAGAATCTTTTCTATCACTACTCATAACATCATAAATTTTGGTAAAATTCCTTCCGCAAAGTTACAACAATCCCATTCCTTTTGTCAAGACTTTTCTACAACAAAATCACGATTTTAACAATTTTTAACGTAAATGTTAATGAAAGAGTGGGAGAGATGTTAAAGGATTTTAAGACAATAGTGTTTTGGTTTAAAGTTTAAGGTTTAAGGCTTAAGGTTTGGTTATGGGTTGTGAGCGATAAGTAACTTTTTTTGACTTACCGCTCACAATGAAGTTATTAATTTGTTGCTACTAAAAATGAGAAATTTGATGCTTTGTTTATTTTGTCGTGTGGTATCAAAACGTATTTCCAAGCTTTGCCATCATTTCCTAAATTATATTCCGTGGCATTGCGACAATATTCCTCAGCGGCTTGTTTCTTCATCAACACTTCTTCATTAGTCATTTCATTGGCGGCTTTTGTTTCAATCATATATATGTAGTGTTCTGTTTCAACGACGAAATCTGGTTCATAGCGTCTTGATCCATTTGACCAGTATATGTTGAACTGTTCCTTTGCAGGACGTAACCACTTGAATACTTTACCATCGTTTTCCAAAATAAAGGAGAAATCAAGTTCTGTCTTGCTGTCAAATTTATATTCTGTGTAATATGATTTCATATAACCTGTATATATAAATTTACGGATATGAGCAGGCGGAACATAATTACGGTAATCAATACGACCATAGCCTTCAACTTCTTTGATATGTTGGTCAATTATTCCTCCAAATGGAAGAATTTTAGGCTTGACATAACCTGTTGATTTCATAATGAAATGTCGTTTCATCTGATTATAAATCATGTTTGCAATGGCCTTCCTATATTCATATACAATTTTTGACAAATCATCCTTATCCTTCAGATTTGATGAGATAGCGTCAATGGCTTGTTGTGCCAGGTGGTACAATAATTCTGAGTTCTGATCATAATCTATATCATCATAATCTATCAATGCATTAACAATCTGATTTATTGGTTTGTCAAATTTTCTGCCTATTTCAGATTGTATGATGTCAACTGTTTTTTCACCTGCTCCAACGCTTATTCTTATAATCTCGTTGCTGAGTGCTGGTAAATCAAATCCGAGAGATGTGTCTAAGTCAAACCAGTGATATTCTGCTTGGAAAATTTCTTTTTGAACAGTCATGCGAGGAATTGCAATGGTGTTCTCGATAAATTTTTCAACGGCAATATCTATAACCTTATCAATGTCTTTTATCTGTTCGGTAATAATTTCTTCAGCAAATAATGGCTCTACTTCATTGGCACTTTCGCGTATTTTCTGTATAGCCTTATTTCTTATCAACGCTTTGGCTTCAGGTTTTGCAAGATCTGCCTTACTTTTTACCTGACTGCTAAGCAATGGTATCACTTTAAACACAGCTCGGATAGCATCGCTTGTTTTTTTCGCTTCTTGTTTCTCAACAGCAGTCTTCGCTTCATATATTGCTTTCTGCTCTTGAAACTCAATTATCGTTTGAACTGTTGAGACTTTGTATGTTTCATGTTCAAGATCTTCGTCCTCTAATTCAATATATGAATATTTACTTAAAACTGAATTAGGGTCGTTGGCCTTACTTATAACAGCTTCAAAATTTTCATGAGCAAGCACTGTCAGTTTATCGACATTGGGGTCGCCAGTGCGTTTGCCTCCATACGGAAGACGTAAACCACGACCAATAGATTGCTCAACCAAGATTGGAGCGTCGGCAGCTCTGAGAGGAACGATTGTGTATAAGTTCGTTACATCCCAGCCTTCTTTTAACATATTGACATGAATGACAATTTCAATATTATTTTCTGGCTTTTCCAATGACACGAAAAGACGATCGACTTCCTCGTCTTTTTTTGTAGAACTGTCTATCTGAAGTACCTTGCCCGCATAACGTCCGTCGAACAAGTCGTTTTCTATAAGATTGAGAGTCCTTTTTGCATGTTCAATGTTACGGCAAATTATCAAGATGAAAGGCTTGACTAAAGGCAGATTGTTGTTTCTCGAATATAACTCCAAATGCACCTTCGTTTTCTCGTGTACACTGATAGCATCTTCTATTTTGATGGCATCTAATTCTTCATCAGAAAGATTGCCTTTAGTGAAATTTTTACGAGTAGCGACCGTTGGAATCTTCACATATTTTCCATCAGATAATGCTTGCGCTAGATTATATTCGTAAACAATATTCTTGAATGCTTTGCCTTTTTCGTCGGTTGGAGTTGCTGTCATCTCTAAACCAAGTACGGGGCGGAGTTCATTTATTGCTTTCTTTGAAGCATCGGCATGATAACGGTGCGCTTCATCCATTAAGATAACAAGGTCGTCAAGTGATGAAAGATAATCGAAATAAGACTGACCGATACATTCGGCAAGACGACGCATACGGGGCGCACCTCCTCGGTTTTCCGAGTTAAACTTGGCGATATTAAATATGTTAATCTCAATACTACCAAATATATTATCCATACCGTGCGAGTCTCTGTAATTCTCACCAGTTACAACAAACGGAGGATTCGCGACAAATTCAGCAAGTCCCTTGAAGACGTATTTTTCGTATGAAGTATCTCCAAAGTCTTGGATAAGTTTTTCGTATAAGGTTAGGTTAGGGGCGAGGATAAAGAAATGTCTGATTCCTTTCTTCAGATATAGATAAGCTATACAGGCTCCCATCAGTCGTGTCTTTCCTATGCCAGTGGCGATGGAGAAGGCAAACGAAGGAAAGTCTCGCTCAAAGTTTTTGCAGAATGGCGACACTTCCTGAGCCAATTTCAGTTGCTCTTTAAGGTAGGTCTCATAGTCTTCTTCATTTGTTGGTTTCTTCAGCGCAACTTTGTCTGTAAGTTTTGCGACAATTTCAAGTGCTTCTGCTAATGGTTCTCGTAGTGATAAGCGTTGCTTAATGTTATTTACTACGGCATTCATTATATATATGAAAAATTTTCTATATAGAAATGTTAAATGAAATTTTTTTATAATTATTTTGCAATTTATTATTCAAAAAGTTTTATCTTTGCAACATCTCAGCAACCACGCGTTGAAAGAGGAACGGGGGCGATAATCTTATCGCTCCTTGCTTTTTATATACTCATCATATTCCTTAAGCAATTTTCTCTTACGTGCATTATCTTCAACTAAATAAGCTGTCCATGGTAATATATAGTCTCTTGCTTTCCTCATTACAACCAAATAATCTTCGTCTTCATGGAATATAAGTATATTTGTTTTGTTTCCTCTAGTATTTTCCCAAACTTTCAGATAAGGATGTTCAGATTGCGCAATCATAGGTGATGGCCATTTGATTCTTTCCATTCTTCTTAAATCTGGTACTCGTGTTGATTCATCATCACCTTCCGATGTCATGTGCCAAAAAGTTGCTTCTTTGCAATTAAGGAGCGGGTGCTTTTTTAATCCTAATCTAATTCCTCTGAATTGAGGACGATTTATTATGAAATCGTTTTTAAAACATTCATAAACGGCTTCAAGATAGGAATTAAAATCACCTCCAAAATCAGATAATTCTATAAGTCCTGGTAATTCAAAATATTCTTCATTTTCCATACATATTGCCCTTCCATATAAATATATTGAATTTGTTTTCTCTGTATAGTGTACTGTTTTTCAAGCTGTATCCACTCCTGGATTTTATACGCTCAATAAGTTTCAACTTCGCTTCGCTCGTAGTCAAGCCTCGATGCTCATACGACATAGCTCCTATAAGCAAATCTGCCAACGCTATCAACTCCACCTCTTCTGAACGGACCTGTTGAACTCTCTTTATCAATTCTCTGTTGAAATCATAATGATTATTACACAGCACCTCGTGTAATTTTTCTACTTTCTTCTGACCTCGAGTGTCCTTAATATCTATGTATATGTTGTATGCACAATCTGGTTCAAATAACGTCTTGAGCATATTGAAATACATTTTATAGTAAAAGTCATCATGGGTCTGTCTGAACAACTCATGCTTAAGTTCTTCTTTGTTTGGTATGATTAGAACCCTAAAATGAATGTCGCTGTTGTCAAAAAAATAGTTGACAATATCCATGTAGAAGTCCAATTGTCCTTTCGACACTTTGTTCCACTTGATTTCAAAGCGTTTGTTTAGTCCATGTTCTTCTTTTATCTCTCGCAAACGATGAAATATCTCATCTTTTTTATTTGCGGGACACCAAACGCCACCAATTGCCATGACTTTTTCACCATCATTTTCCAAATGGCAACTTTCGTCACAATAAATATTGAATAGTTGTTTCATAATTATATTTTGATTTTAAAACAATCTCATTTGTTGATTATCATCTTGTGATATAATTTCATCTTCCTCACAATTTTCTTCCTCAAATTCTTCCTCAACCACTGGCATCTCGACTATATTTAATGAATAATCGTCTTTGTTGAACTCACAGCGTCCTAAGAGCATCTGCGGTATTTTCTTTATGGTGATGTTAGGGAAGGCTCTTCTGCATTCTGGTTGGAATGCTGTGCAGCATACTAGCAATGACTCTCCGTCTTTCATCTGTTCTGCTATGGCAGCGAGACCTTCAACCGTCATGAATTGTGTAGTGGTATAGATGTAATCACTTTCTGAAGAAAAACCATGTTTCCAATAATGTTCTTCAGAAGGGGAGTAGGTGAAACCTTCTTGCTTAGCCATTGCCGCGGCTAGCATATCTGCGTTATAATCTTTGTTGATTACAAGATTACCGAATTTGTCTTCTTTCAAAAGACTTGGTGCTAACTCATAGAAACGAAAACCGCTACCGCCTTTCCAGTTCTGAGCCTTACTGATGCCGCCTTGGTCTGTGCCCTCTGTAACTTTCTTTAATCTTGGAACGCAATGAGTGTATGCGTGATTACCCAACTCGACTCCTATGTATTTACGACCCATCTTTTGAGCCACAGCCGCTGTTGTGCCAGAGCCAAGGAAACTATCGAGAACAAGGTCTCCTGGATTGCTGCCTAAAGTTAAGACACGTTCAATTAAACGTTCTGGTTTAGGAGTGTCAAAAACAGTTTCTGAATTAAACTGCTTCACTTCCTTTTTTGCATCTTGATTATGACCAACTTCTGTATACTTCCAAATAGTCATGGTAGTCATTCCTTGTTTAACTTCTGATAAAAATTTTTTTACAGAAGGTACATTGTTGCCGTCTTTCCCAAACCAAATTCTATTATCACGAACCAATTCTTCAAATCTATCTTTATTTGATACCCAAGCTCTACTTTCTGGAGGAGAAACAATCCTTCCGCTCGGAAGTGTAATTGTATAGTCGCATGTTACATTATAGGTCTTTACTGAAAAATCGGCTGGTTTCCAAGGGCCTCTAGGATCATTGTCTGGATTTTTGTAACGACTATTCATTTCTTCACTTCTAGGTAATAAATTGGGTCTCCATATATCTTTTCTCTTGGCGTAAACCATTATGAAGTCATGAGTGTCAGATAACCATTTAGCATCATTAGATGGAGCATACTTCTTTTCCCAAATAACATTGTTTACAAAGTTTTGACGACCAAATATTTCGTCCATTAATACTTTGAGATATGCTTGTTCATTGTCATCAATAGAAATCCAAATAGAACCGTCTTCAGCTAATAAGTTACGGAGAAGTATTAATCTTTCTCGCATTAAAGATAACCAGATGGAATGTTCCACGCCGTCATCATAATGTTCGAAAGCGTTACCTGTATTATATGGAGGGTCAATGTAGATGCACTTTACGCTGTTTGCATAATCTTGTTCAAAAGCTTTAAGAGCCAACAAATTATCTCCATGTATAAGCATATTTCCTTTCCATGCTTTGCCGTTTGGCAGCACTCCAGTCTCCACCTCACCGTAAGAATATTCAGGATTCTCAATCAAAATCCTTGGTTCCAATGGATGTTGCTCATCATATTTGCCAACCCAAGTAAGCTCTAATTTTTGTATGTTTTTATTTTGTGACATATATAAGACGTATTTTATTTTTCAATTTTAGGATATATTTTTATTTCGTTATTATTTATAATATCTTCACTATCTGTATAAATTATTTTTTCAACATCTTCATAAATTGGATTTACCTTAATGTTGAGTCCTCCAGAGTCTTGAAAATTTCTTGAAATAAATCTCCACTTGACATTAATATTATCTACACCTTGTATTGGCTTGATTTTAAATTTAAATCTTTTTGTTTCTGTTGATACGATGGTTTTGATTTTGGGTATAATTTCAATTGTATTTTTTTCGTTTTTAGAAATGAATACTTCTTGATTGTTTATTCTTTGAATGTTGACATTCATTCTATCGACAATTAGAGGATTGTTTATAAAACTTAAACCATCACTAATATCTTCTGTTGATTCACTATCGAATGTTAAATATAATCTATAATCATCAATAGCATTATCTCCAGTATTTTTCATTTCAACAGAAACATTGCACCATGTGTAATCTTTTATATATTTGCGTGTATCTAATCTAATTGTGCTGGAATCTATTAAAACTTTTTTTGTTACTTCATTTAATTTGTTAATATTATGAATCCATAACGGGATTTCGTTGTGTATTTTTTCTAATATATGTTTTGGAAAATATTTGATGGTTTTCCTTATATATACTGGATTGATAGTTTCAGTAATATTACCATTAAATGTAACTGATATATTTGATTTATCTTTATACAGGATGTTATGTACATACCAGTTATTTGTTCTTTTATTTTCTGAAATTAAATCAACAATGTCTTCCCAAGAGAAAATATCAATTTCAAAAAGACCTTCTTTAATATTTGTTAAGTTCTTAATTCTTACATATTCTTCAATTTCTGCATCTTTATTAGCGGTTGTAGCAAATATTAGTTTTTTTAAAGATGGTTTGAATTTTTTTGCTTTATCTATTTCAACATCAATCTCATCTTTCGTTAGTTGACTATGAGTGTATTCATCTTTACCTTTGCATTGAATACCATAATAATTATTTTCACCTTTAGGTATGCCATAAACATCCACCCCGTGTTGTGCCTGTCCGTTTCTTCCATTTTTTTTGATAGAATCGGAACACTCCCATATCTCACCCCATAATTTTTTACAAAGACTCTCGAAGTCTTGCCAATTTGCAGGTTTTTGAATTTGTGTTGGACTAATCATTTCACTCTCCATTTTATGGTAAACAACTCGGTTTGCTCAATCTTCTGTTCGAGCATACGCTCCACCTTGGTTAGCAGGGTTTCCTTGCGGGCATCTACCTCGTCTTGCGCCTCGTACAAGTTCTGGCGTTTCTCGGCTCGCTTGCTCTCCAACTCCTTGATGATACGATGCTCGGCAACCTTCTCTGCCAAGTGTGCAAGTTTCTTGGCGTTGCTCTTACGCAATTTAATCTCAGCATCGAGGTCTTTAATCTCTCGTTCCAAGGCGACCTTCATGTCGCCAGCCCAGGTGTCCAGTTTATCCATCTCCTCCTCAAAGAACACCTCGTTGCGAAGTGCGCTCTGCTCCATAACATAACCACGCAGTGTTGTTACACGCTCGGCTAAACGAGTATGCTCTGTCGCTGGGATAGTTGCTGCGGCCAAAGTCTCGGCAGGTTGTAACAGCATTCGCTCGACAACATCGGAATAGACCTCTTTGCCATCCTCTGTAAAGCACGATAGCAGTAGGTGGTCTTCCTGCTCAAACGAATCAATAGAAACTTTTTCCACGCGCATCCAGCCACTCTTGACAACCAACTCTTCCAGCAATGCAGTCTTTCCCTCACTGCCAGAGTAGTCAAACACGACCTCCGAACATGGAGTCTCTGCATTGATATAATCCCCAATGATGGCTTGTGCCAGCGGGCAGCCTACACGGAACGGTTGTGCATTATCTGGGAGTGTTGCGCTGCTTTTTGTTTCGCGCTCGGAGGTCATAAAATAGTGACCATCGAACAGAGAGCCGTTGTTAAGTGTAAAGCGGTAGTGCTCGTTGTCAAACTCCGCATCGCCACAAAGCGCGTGCGACACCAGCATCCACAATCGTTTCTCGAAAAGATCGAGGTTGTTAAGACTCTGCGCAAGGTTGAAGCGCAACTTCTCCTGGACTGACTCGTCAAAGTTCTCAAGCAGGGTGCTACGAGCCTTGAGCATCTTATCCGAGATCTCCGCCTGTAACTCTGCCTGGAGTGCATCAAATGCCTCCTCAATTTCGGCAGTGGTACGGCACTCGTTGTATATCTGAGCAATGCGTTTCTCGAAGTCCAGACCATTGCCTATGCTACCCAGCACTTCATCGCTTGCGCCAAAGACTCCACTAAACAGCTGGAACTTCTGGTCGAGCAGTTCATAAACGCGAATGTCAGCAGCGTTTGCCTTATTGAGGAAGTTGATGACCACAACATCAAATTTCTGTCCGTAGCGGTGGCAACGACCAATACGCTGCTCTATGCGTTGTGGATTCCAGGGCATGTCGTAGTTCACTATCAGCGAACAGAACTGGAGGTTGATACCCTCGGCAGCAGCCTCGGTTGCAATCATAATGGTAGCCTCCTCACGGAAGTAGTCAACAATGGCAGCACGACGGTCAGCTGTTGGAGAGCCCGTAATCTTGTGGCTTCCCTTATGCTTCTCCATCCAAGCCTTGTATATCTCTGTTGATTGGCGATCAGTGTTTGTACCATTGAAACGCACAACCTTACCCTTATAGCCACGCTTCTCCAAAAGCTCGTATAGAAACTCTTGAGTACGACGCGACTCGGTAAAAATAAGAGCCTTCTTGCTTGCGCCAAGATAGTCCAGCTGCTCGAAACCCTTATTGAGAGCTGTAAACAATTGCTCTGCCTTACTATTCTTCTTAATCTTGGCAGCCAGGTCGCGGAATATATACAAGTCTTGAATTTCTCGCTTTATTCCTTCAATGTCTGACGGGTGGAGTATCTCCTGCTGCTCCTCTTCCTCTACTTCCTCTTCATCGATCCACTCTTCATCGCTACCATCGAAGTCGAGATAAACCTCTTCTAACGATGTAGCTTCCTGGCGTTGAAGTTTAGCCTCTAAACGGGCAATGAGTGAGCAGAAAGTATCGTGGATGGCGTAGGTCGATGAAGCCAACAACTTACGAAGAATAAGCGTCATCAGCTGTCGCTGGCTGTTAGGCAGCGCGTATAATGTTGGGCGGGCAAGATAGTCTGACACCAGATCATACAAAGCCTGCTCATCCTTTGACGGGAAGAACTCCTGCAGGATAGCAATACGCTTCGTGTACTTGATATATTCCAGCACCTGACGACGAAGTGTACGCTTGCATATAGGTTGTAATCTTTCGCGGAGAGAATTGTAATCTTCCTCGTCGAGCATACGACCAAACTGGGTCTTAAAACTCTTTAGGTCGCCAAATACATAGTCGTCGATAATCGAGACAAGTCCATACAACTCCAGGATCGAATTCTGAAGCGGTGTGGCAGTAAGTAGAATTTTCTTACGCGACTCAATGGCAGACTTAATGATATTTGATATTTTGTTTGTGGGCTTGTACACATTGCGGAGACGGTGCGCCTCATCAATGATAACCAAGTCCCAATCTGTATGTTTGATGTAAGGTGCCTTGGTCTTGGCAAACTGATATGAGCAGATGACAATCTTATCGGTTGTAAAAGGATTGAGATTGCCCGTATCGAGAATAGCATCAAAGCTGCGTTTTTCGAGAATTACAGACTCCAACGAAAACTTCTCTTGCAACTCACTTGACCACTGCTTACGAAGGTTGGCAGGACAAATGATAAGCAACTTACGCTTGTGTTCAGCCCAATGTTGTGATAGAATTATACCCGCCTCGATGGTTTTACCCAAGCCTACTTCATCAGCCAAAATTGCACCCTTTGACAAAGGAGACTTAAAGGCAAACAAAGCAGCCTCTACCTGGTGCGGAGTCAAATCGACCTGCGCATCTTGTAGCGAAGCTGTTAGCTTGTTAATATCATTAGCAGGCAAACGCCTTGTGAGGTAATTCGCCAGATATTTAGCTTGGTATGTTGTAATTCTATTCATTCAGTTACGGATATAAACCATGCAACTACAAAAATAGAGAAAAATACCATATAAAAACATACTTGTTAAAAACTTATATAAAGTCTTAAGGGGACTTCTATAAATTACTTTTCGAAAGATTTATGAATTTATCTTTGAGAAGATTTTTGTATTTCTTGAAAGAGCATAGCGAGCTATGTGATTGAAATAAAGACGAAAAGATTCCAAAGAGAAACATAAATCTCGAAAAAGTATATCTTGTATTAAACAAAAATATTTGATACGTGGAATTTATAGATGTCCCCTTAAATTATTGAAACAGCCTTTGACTCACATTCGAGATATATTCCTACCATCTTCCTGTCATCTTCTTGTCAAGTTCCTACCAAGTTCCTGTTTAGCTCGGAAAATATCCGCGCAGATAATTCGCAATACGAGGAGGTAAAATAATCTGTGTCAATCTGTGAAATCTATAGTTTAATAAATCGCCTTAATTCGTGGGAACTAACTCCGTACATGCTCCGTACCAAGTCCGTATCAAGTCCGAGAGAAGCATTTGATTTATGGCAGCCTCCATGCGTTAGGGATTGGAGCGGCATCCTTTTGGAGCGTCAGCGGAAAAAGATATAGCGGAAAGCCCGACGGCGATAGCCGGAACGCCCAAAACAATGTAAAATTAACAATTAACAATGGATAGTTTAATATCCTCGTAACTCCTCGCGATACGCTGAGCCTCCAAAATCATTAGCGAAAATTTCGCGCCTTTTCGCGGACAAATAATCCGTGCCAATTTCTCCAGAATTACATTTGCATCTAGGGTGTCATGTATTTAAGTCTCGTATTAGGGCGTTTGTTGTCGTAGGCAGGTATGTCTCTGTTTTTTTACGTGCTATTAAAGAACTTCCGTTAACCAATAATCATTATATTTGCACAACTTCAAAATAGAATCTTATGAGAAAGTTATTGCTGTTTATTATAGTTTGTTCTTTTCTGCCATCGTTTTATTCTTGTAAAAAGAATCATATTACAGTCAACAACGGCA
The DNA here is from genome assembly GCA_045606705.1 of Bacteroidales bacterium. Classification (GTDB taxonomy): domain Bacteria; phylum Bacteroidota; class Bacteroidia; order Bacteroidales; family F082; genus Limimorpha. Next base: position 1,880 of record JAZUSL010000015.1, on the reverse strand, counting down.
TCACCGTAAATCTGAATCATAATGAAACGCACTGGATTGATGCTACTTCGGATTATGAAATCTCTTATTGTTCAGACAACCGATATTGCGCGGAAGTGTCTGACGATGGTGTGATTACGGCTAATTACGTCGGCTCGGCAGAAATAACTTTATCTAATGGAAAAGATGAGGCTTCTATAAGAGTCAATGTTTTGCCTCTCAGCAACTATTATCAAGAACCAGATATTTATTTCGGCGAAAGCAGGGAAAGTGTTGATGCTAAATATGCTTCTGAAGATTACAATCCCACGACTGATGATGTGGTCCTTTATCCATACAAGTCGGATTTGACAGATTATATGTATGTGTATTATGAAGATGATAAAGTCGTGGCGTACGAGATTCTGGTAATAGCAGATGACATTAGCTTGGTTGAAGAATTTATATCTGAACGATATAGGTATTTAGGAGAAATCTACGGACTCCCAGTATATATCAACACGCTTGCCCTTTCAGATGCGACGATGTCGGTGTCGTACAGACACTACGATTCAGAACGTGTCATTGTAAGATATTACACATACGATTGGGTGAGAAATTGATTATCAGTTGAAGAAGATAAGACTTTCTTGAAACTTTAAAAGTCTTAAAACGTTTTAACATAAAGAGTATTTTCTATATGTTAAGACGTTTTTTTATATTTATAACTATAATAATATCCACGCATATTCTCAACGCTGACGAGAAGAAACTTTCAATCGGTGTCACCGACAGTCCGCCTTTTATCATTATCGACAACGATAAAATCAGCGGTCTGACAATCGACTTATGGAACAGCATCTCAGATTCGCTAAATATCGATTATGATTTCGTTATAGCTGATAACGATAAAGTTATGGCGAATGTCACAGAAGGAGAAATCAATATTTCTATAGCTCCTATGATGGTTTCTTCTGCGTTTGGAAACAGCACTTTTTTCACGCAGCCGTTTTATATCTCCAATATCTGTGTTGCCGTTGAAGATCATCACGAGTCGGGATTCGTCACTGTGGTAAAAAACCTGTTTTCTCTTTCTTTCTTAAAAACTATTGGATTGCTGATGTTAATAAATTTTAGCATCGGAACATTGATATGGCTCGCTGAGAGGAATGATAATCCGGCATTCTCAAAAAAAATTAACGGCATAATCGACGGATTCTGGTGGGCGTGGGTGACGATGACAACTGTCGGTTATGGCGACAAATCGCCGCAAAGTAAAAACGGTAAGATACTCGCAACTATATGGATGCTCATCGCGATACTCATCATCAGCGGCTTCACCGCGACAATCTCTTCCGAACTTACGACTCATCGACTTCAGAACAACATCACCAATATTCACGACCTGCACAAGTTGAAAGTCGGTAGCGTCGAGGGTAGGAGCAGCGATGTTTATCTCAATTACAAACATATAAAAACACGACAGTTTTCAACTGTTGAAGCAGGAATTGAGGCTTTGAAGAAAGGAGAGATTGATGCTTTCGTTGATGACGGTGCAACATTGAATTATTATTTCAATAAAAAAAACAAGATGCTTTCCGACAAGATAAAACTCATAGAGCTGCCAAACAACAAAGAGTATTATTGTTTCATGTCGTCAGACCCGTTTTTAGTTAACAAGATAAACCCGTATCTTCTTGCTTTCTTAGAGTCGGAACAATGGAGCAGATTGTTGAGAAAATACGGACTTGATGAATAATTGACAATTTACAATTCACAAGCACTAGTGTTCCGTTTAAACTAATTGAATAACAATAAATTATAATCTTGTTCTTTGACATATTTGTAATCAATATTATTAAGTAACTGATTTACAGGAGTTTTATCTAGTAGCGAGATGCTTAGTACCTGTAAAATGTTGT
>JAZUSL010000014.1:0-24432 GCA_045606705.1 Bacteroidales bacterium | reverse complement strand
TGATAAAAGGAGCCTCCGCTTGAGAAAGCTCCTTCTTTACCATTGCATTATACCAACGTCCACAGCCACGCAGCCAGCCCCAGCAGCAGGATGCCGATGGGAATCAGGATCCAGCAAACCAGCTTGTAGCCCTTGCCCTCGGACAGGGAAGCCTGGGACGGATCGGAGGAATCGTAGTGCACCGGCACTTCTTTCTCCAGCCACTTCTTGGCGAGATTTTTGCTGTAGCGAATGCCATCGGCGCGGGTGTAGGTCTGGCCATTGACGGTATAGGTATACACCTTGTGGTAGGTGTTGCTGGTGGTTACACGCACGCCATGGCCGTGGTTCATCCGGCTGCGGCCGCCCACCTGCACCTCAAACCTGAACGGGGAGTCCTTTCCGCCCACCTGAATGGGCTCATGGCCCTGTTCCCGGTTGAACTTGGCCGCGTTCTTGGTCAGGTCGATCACCTTGCCGGTGGTGGTACGGTCAAAGCGGGTGGTGACATAGCGGAGAGGAATGAGAAAAATCAGGCCGATGAGCAGCACAACAGCGCCGTATACCGTGGCGATGATGGGAAACACTTGCATGGGGGAACCTCCTTTGGGCGGGTCATTCTGGAAAATGATACCACGACAAAGCCAGCCTGCGCAATAGGCGGGCTGGCTTTTAGCTGCTTATCTCAAGCTGTCCACCGGCAGGAATCCGGTCTGCTCGCCCACGATCACATGGGCCCAGTCGTCGGTAAAGCCCATGAGGATCACTTCCGCGCCGTTCATGCACACGTCCAGCACCTCAGCGGACATGGACGGTTGCTGCCGCAGTTCCACCCCTTCGGAGGAGCCGGGATCCTTCACCATAACCACCGGCATGGCAGAGGGAACCGTCTCAAAGCCCTCCACGGTGATGTACCGGCCATCCACATAGCCCTCCAACCCGCCGATGGACACCCGAATCCACTGGCCGTCGCTGTTTCCGTTGATGACAAAGCGCACACCATTGTAGTACTTGCCAAGGGAAGGCGCATTCTCATCGGGGGCCGAACGCAGGTGAAGGCGATCCGCCGGGTTTGGATTGTTCACCACGCCTACATAGTCAGGGATGGCAAAGGGCCACAGAGCGATCACACAGGGGCTGGCAGGGCCGTTCCATGCCTCTGTGGAAGCGGTGTCGCCGCTTTCCGGCTGGTTATAGCCACCCAGATCCTCTTGGAAGCCCAGTTTGGCCACATAGCCGGTAATACCGCCTGCCTGCACAAAATACCAGTCCCCTGGCAGCACCGCCAGCACCGTCACCTGCGCGCCATTGGGCAGCAGCCCCAGCGCTGACCACGACTCCATCGTGGGGGAGGATCGCAGCATGATGCCATCACCGCCGGTGGTATTGGCAACGGTGAGGGTCGGCATCCGCAGCTGGACGCGCTCTCTGGCAAAATCCAGATATTCCATGCGGATGAACCCTTGCAGCGGCTTGCAGTACGTACTGCCCACCTCCACCTCTGCCCAACCGCTCTCCGCTTCCCGATGGACCCACACATAGGTACCGCTGTAGATTTTCGCAATGGAGGGCGCGTCTTCGGAAGGTGCACTGCGCAGATTCACCCGGGGGCTGTCCTCCGGCAGGTGGGAGACCGCCACCCAGATGTTATTGGGTGTGAAGCCGCCATCGGCGGTGGCGGTGGCCAGCGGGAGCAGGAACAAAAGGAAAGTCAGCGCGAGGATGCGGAGAGTTTTCATGGGGATGGCTCCTTTCGTGGAGGGAATACGGGTGTATTCCATTTTGTATGAATACAAACGAACAAGAGCTGGAATTTCATGCCAAACACCAACAGAATTTTGTAACAAAAAAGAACACCCTGATTTCTCAAGGTGTTCTATGGTAGCGGCGATCGGATTTGAACCAATGACACTTCGGGTATGAACCGAATGCTCTAGCCAACTGAGCTACGCCGCCATGTTCTGGTTGCGGGGGAGGGACTTGAACCCTCGACCTCCGGGTTATGAGCCCGACGAGCTACCGGACTGCTCTACCCCGCATCATGATTACACAAAAAAAACAAATTTTTTTTTGTTTTGTTTGCGACTGCAAAGATATATTTTGTTTCTTTGCAAGTCAAGTATTTTTTAAAAAAAATTTTCACTATGAATCATAAAGCAGGTTATGTCAATATTATAGGTAAGCCAAATGTCGGAAAATCAACGCTTATGAATGAATTTGTAGGCGAAAAAATTTCCATTGTTACGTCAAAAGCACAGACTACAAGACACCGAATTTTGGGTATTGTGAACGGTGATGACTTCCAAATTGTGTTCTCAGATACTCCTGGAATCATAAAAAATCCCGCTTACAAGATGCATGAGGTCATGAATCAGTTCGTAAATGTCGCCTTCATTGATGCCGATCTGATACTTTACGTTGTCGATATCACAGACAAAAAAATCGACGAAAAAACAGTGGAACGTCTTCAGAAAACCGACATTCCAATTTTCGTACTTTTAAACAAAATAGACTTGTCGGACCAAGACGGCGTTGTTAATGCAGTCAACTTCTGGCAGAACACACTTCCAAAATCCACAATTTTCCCTATCTCAGCACTTCATCGCGCCAACATCACACACATCTTCAACTGCATTCTGGAAATGCTCCCTGAATGTCCGCCTTATTTTCCGAAAGACGAACTCACCGACCGCTCGATGCGTTTCTTCATCTCTGAAATAATAAGAGAGAAAATATTGCTTTTATATAAACAAGAGATTCCTTATTCGGTGGAAGTTGTTGTTGAAGCTTACGAAGAAAGCAAGAAACTCATCAACATAAGAGCATCCATATACGTGGCACGCGACTCCCAAAAAGCAATCATTATCGGTAAGGGCGGCTCTGCAATCAAGAAACTCGGCATAATGTCACGCTCCGGAATAGAAGAGTTCACAGGTAAGAAAATTTTCCTCGACCTCAATGTCAAAGTAAGCAAAGACTGGCGCGACAATGAAGAAGAGTTGAGGAACTTCAGTTATGATTTTTAGAGTGTAGAGTTTAGAGTGTAGGGTGTAGAGTAGTTTATATGTTTAAAGTTTTTAAGTTTAAAAGTTTATTTATTGTCTCGCATAAACTACAAAACTCATAACTATAAACTTTTCAACTACTCTAAACTATTAACTATACACTTTAAACTATTTTTCGTATTTTTGCAAATTATCGAAATAGAATAAGAAAATGAGTAATATTGTTGCAATTGTAGGAAGACCTAATGTAGGCAAATCGACATTTTTCAATCGTTTGGTTCAGACTCGCCAAGCCATTGTTGAAGAAACAAGCGGCGTAACTCGCGACCGTCATTACGGACATAGCGATTGGAATGGCAAATCGTTCACCGTAATAGATACAGGAGGTTATGTTGTAGGTTCAGACGATATTTTTGAAGAAGAGATAAGAAAACAGGTTGAACTCGCCATTGAAGAAGCTGACGTCATCATCTTCGTCGTTGATGGCAAAGAAGGTCTGCACGTACTTGACGAAGATGTCGCCCTGATGCTTCGCCGCAGCAAAAAGAAAGTCATCCTCGCCGTCAACAAGACAGACATTCCAAACAAAGAAAGCAACATCGCCGACTTCTATACTTTAGGATTAGGCGACATATTCGCTTTCTCAGCGATGACGGGAACCGGTACCGGCGAACTCCTCGATGAGGTGGTCAAATATCTTCCCAACGAAACAACAGAAACTTACGATGGACTTCCTCGTTTCGCTTTGGTCGGTCGCCCTAACGTCGGCAAATCATCAATGATAAACGCATTCTTAGGTCACGACCGTCATATCGTTACCGATATAGCAGGAACGACACGCGACAGCAACAACACTCGTTTCAATGCTTTCAACATGGACTTTATTTTGGTCGACACTGCCGGATTACGTAAGAAGAGTAAGGTCTCAGAAAACATTGAGTTTTATTCTGTGATGCGTTCAATCCGAGCAATAGAAGAATGTGACGTCGCAGCTCTCATCATCGACGCAACACAAGGTTTCGAGGCTCAAGATATGAACATCTTACGTCTTATCGAAAGAAATAAAAAAGGTCTCGTACTTATCGTTAACAAGTGGGACTTGATAGATAAAGACTCCAACACGCACCTTCAATTCGAGAGAATGATCAGAGAGAAGACAGCTCCTTTCACCGATTATCCGATTATCTTCACTTCGGCGATAAACCGTCAACGGACATTCCGTGTATTGGAAGCGATGCATCAGGTTTATGAAAACCGCGAACGCAGAATACCTGTCCGTGAATTAAATGATACATTATTAGAGATAATCCAGGCACAACCTCCACAGATAGCATCAAGAAACCGCTATCTCAAGATAAAATACATCACACAGTTGAAGAGTCCTACTCCACAGTTCATCTTCTTCTGCAACTTACCTAAAGACGTGAAAGAATCATACTGCCGTTTCTTGGAAAACAAGATCCGTCAGAACTGGAATTTCAACGGAGTGCCGATACAATTATTTTTCAGGGAAAAATAATTTATAAAAACTGAGAATCTGAAAATCTGAGAACCTGAAATTTTTCGGACTTTCAAACTTTCAGATTTTCAGATTTTTAAGTTTTCAGATTCTAAAAAATGGAAGAATTAAGAATAGATAAATGGTTATGGTGTGCGCGTCTTTTCAAGACGCGCACTCTCGCTGCCGACGCTTGTAAAGGCGGTAAAGTGAAGATCAACGATGTCTCTATAAAACCATCTCGCGATGTGAAAATCGGCGAACAGATACAGGTGCAACTCGGACAACTTCATAAAGTTGTAGAAGTGAAAAGCATACCTAAAAGTCGCGTCTCACCAAAACAAGTAGAAGAGGTTTATGCCGACTTGACTCCGAAAGAAGAATACGAAAGAATCGAATTCATCCACGCTTATAAGGTGGAATACCGCGACAGAGGCGCAGGTCGTCCTACAAAGAAAGACCGAAGAACCATTGATAAATTGAAAATGGAAAGTTGAAAATTGAAATTAATATAGAGGCATATTATGAAAGCACAGAGACTTCACTATCTGGATGTATTACGATTTTTCGCTACTCTGGGCGTTATTTGTATTCATGTCTCTAGCAAGGAAATCGTCTCCGCTTTAGCATCATACAATTGGTATCTTTCTGTTTTCTTCGATGGACTGGTACGTTGGTCGGTCCCAATTTTCGTCATGATAAGCGGCACCTTATTCCTCAATCCTGCTAAAGAAGTATCAACCAAAGACATCATCACGAAAAAAATCGCCAGATTGTTGATGGCATATCTGTTCTGGTGGATTTTCTATTCCGCATTGGTCATGGCATGGCATTATGTTTTTGACGATGTCTTGACCTTCTCGCTGCAACCGCATTATCATCTCTGGTTTCTGCCGATGTTGATGGGAGTGTATCTGTTTATTCCTTGCCTGAGAAAAATATCTCCCGACAAAAAGATTCTTTCTTATTCTTTGTTAATCTGGTTTTTTTATATTTCAGGAAGTTTTCTTTTCTTAAACGACGACATTCAGATAAGTCAGCTTTTCCAGCTTAATTCTGTTGTCGGATATTCCGGATATTTCCTCTTGGGTTATTTCATCTCAGTTCATTCGGTTTCGAAAAAACAATCAAGGATAATTTACGCCTTAGGAATCTTGGGATTATTAATGACGATTTCAGGATGTGTATTTTCTTCTGTGTATATGGGTCGAACAGATCTCAGATTCTTCGAACCATTAAGTCCGAATGTCATCTTAACTTCAATGGCATTGTTCGTATTTATCAAAGAAAAATCCACGAATAAATCCACTGAAAAAAATAAATTTATCAACTACATAAGACATGATTTGTTCGGGATATATCTCATACATCCTGTTTATATATTGATTTTTAATCACGATATGTTCAGAAACATCTGTAATCATATTGTCACCATTCCGGCAGTAATTGTCATCGTTTTTATATTCAGTTTATATACAACGAAATTATTAAGACTAACGCCATTAAGAAAAATTATTGAATAACTTATGATTATGAAAAAAGTACTTTTCCTATTGTTGTTAATAATTGCTGTATTTGCTTCTTGCGAAAAGAAAGAAGAATTCGACGGTTACACTCGTACCGTCGTTTATCGTCCCGGCGATTATGATTCTAAATATTATAGAATACCAACCGTCATTACAGCGAAAGACGGCAGTCTTGTAATCTTTACCGACAAGAGAAAAGAAAACGAAACCGACCTCCCTGAAGATATTGATATCTTTTGCAATTACAGCACCGACAACGGATTGACATGGAGCGAACCTTATACTATAGCAAAAGGATTCGGTTATATGGAAGGATTCGGCGATTGCGCCGTGGCACATTCTAATGACGAAAACGGTTTAATAGCAGTCTTCGTCGGAGGACAAGGATTCTGGCAATCGTCGCCTGCCAACCCTAACAGAACTTATAAATCTATGAGTTATGACAACGGTCGCACATGGACTGAGCCAGAAGACATAACTCATTTCATATTTGGAAAAGATTGTAACGACAGCATAAGAAGCAAATGGCGCGCTTCGTTCTGCGCTTCCGGCAACGGACTTCTTACAAGCAAAGGAAGAATCATGTTCGTGGCTTGTATAAGGGAAAATTCTTCTTATTCTATCAATAATTACGTGGTTTATTCCGACGACAACGGCATGACGTGGAACGTATCGGGACGCGCTTCCATTGGCGGTGATGAAGCGAAAGTGGTTGAACTCAAAAATGGCGACATCTTGATGAGCATCCGTACCTCAGGGAAAAGATGGTACAACATCTCGCATGATGGCGGCGTGACATGGAATGAGACGACATCCGAATGGGAAGACCTTGTCGGTCCGGCATGTAACGGCGACTTGATAAGATATGATGAGAATACATTATTACATAGTCTTCCAACCGGCAATTCACGCCGTGACGTCGCGATATACATCTCAAAAGACGAAGGCAAGACTTGGAACGACGGGAAAATCATAGTACCGCGCTTCTCCGCTTATTCTTCGATGTGCGTACTTCCCGACAAATCGATAGGATTCTACGTAGAAGAAAGAGAAGTCGACACCACAAGCTACGAGATGGTGTTCTATCGTCTGTCGATCGATAACATACAATAAATAATTTACAATTATTATTTATTTACACTCTATTGTTAATTATAAATTGCTAATTTTGCAACAAATCCACCACCATGAAAATTATAGAGATATTAAAGAAATTCAGCAATAAATATTTAATTGCTACACTGATATTTGCAGTCGTGATAATCTTTGTTGACCAATACAACCTGTTCTTTCAGATAAAGAATTTAAGAAAACGTAATGCCGCCAAAGAAAAGGTCGAGTATTACGAAAAAGAGATCGAGACCAAACAAGAAATATTAGACAATCTTCAAAGAGATTCTGCCTTAATGGAACGCATCGCTCGCGAAAAATATATGATGAAACGCGACAACGAGGTGATTTATATCATCCAGAATGATGTAGAATAAAAACCAATTACATCCACCATTTCCTGTGATTGAAGAAATAAATCAAGGCTATGCTAACTATTAGCATTACGCCTATGATAATCCAAAACGCCATTTTTGTGGTTGTTATAAAAGGGAACACCACATTCATACCAAAAAGACCTGTGATAAAGGTAAGAGGGAGAATTATTGAAGATAGCAGAGTGAGTATCTTCATGATTTCATTCGTCTTATTAGTCTGCATCGAGTCGAAAGTGAGAGAAAGACCTTCAATTAAATCTTCATGGTCTTCCGTCATATCCCATACCTTTTGGTAATAGTCAAGAATATTACCCCAGTAGTCTTCCATGAATTCAACGTCACCGAAACCTCTAATCTGTCCTGATTCAAAGCTATGGAACATTCTCAACTGAGGTTTGAATATTGTATTGATTGTGATGATATTCTTTCTTGTTACGGAGATTCTTTCGATGATTCTTACCTGCTTACTGCCGAAGAGTTCCTTGTTGAGCATCTCAAGTTCGAAACCAATTTTCTTAAGAAGATATAAAGATTCCTTCATCAGTTTTTCTATGATACGATAAAGGAGAATATCGGATGTGGCAAGTTCTTTGACTAAAGATTCGTCATCACGTTCGCTATATTCATTGAAGAGCTGACTTACATGCCAGCGTTTTCTTTCCAGGGTAATAATATAATCCTTTCCCCAGAATAATTTCACTTCTTTTGGAAAAATGAATTTGTCCTGTCTGTCGAAATCAGGATATTGGAGTATTAGGAAATAATAGTCATCATAGATGTCTATCTTAGGACGTTGATTCACCGACCTACAGTCTTCAATATCAAGGGGGTGAAAATGAAATTTCTCCTTTAATTCAACGAAATCTTCTTCCGTCGGGTCAGTAATATGATGCCATTTCAGTTTGCCTACTGTTAATGTTTCTATCATGGTTTCCCCCTTTCTTTGATAATGAATACTATGTTATAAATCCTACATAAGATGTATAAGTGAAAAAAATCTTGCAAATATAAGAAAAAAGGCAAAAGGCAAAAGACAAAAGTCTAAAGTTTTTTTAAGAAAAATAAAAAAAACTCTCGCAGATATTGTCACCTACGAGAGTCTTGTAATGTTAAGTTATTGTTTTTTTTTAAAATTCTGCTGTTTTTACTTCTGTTTGTGGAATGAAATCGAAAGGTTCGTATTTGAGAAGTTGCAAAGCGGCGAATTTCTTGTCCTTTGAATGAATTACGTAAAGTTGTACGTTACCTTCATCAACTCTTTTGAATTTTTCAATTGATTTGAAGTCATTATTTTCGACAACGTTCTTGATGTTATAGAAATCGTTAGTGTCGAAATAAAGTTCGCGTCTCACAATAGGAGAATTAGTTTTGGTATATACTTCACTGTTAAGTCTGGCAATCAGCATAAATCCTGCAAAACATAATGCAACAACACCGAAGAATATCAAGGCAGATGAAAGCATATTATTGTCAATATTCCTTGAATAGATGAACATGAAAACGCCCAATCCGATTAAGATGATACTTGATATTAATGATGTAACATTGAATTTCTTTTCGATAAAATCTATTTGTGTGTTTTTAATATTGTTTGTCATGATTTTTTAATTTAATAGTTAATGATTATTTAATGTCAATAAACAACGAACAACAGTCAACAGACTTTGTCCATTCTATTTGTTTAAAATGTTAAAGTATGGAGATGTCAATAAGCTATCAACATTCCTATTTATAACTACTCTAAACTCTATACTAAATAATCAGATGTCTAACTATAACTATTAAATCTTCCTTTGAGGATAAAGGAAATGAGATTTTGTTTTTGAAACTTTTGGTTGGTTGTGCTTCAATGCAGAAGCGTTTCAAAAGGATGTTATTAATAGGATTGTTATGATGTGTTTTCTTTTGTGAAGCAAGAAGTCGGAACGATGGTGAAGGCAAAGAATTTTGCAATTCAGGCAAGGTTGAATTGGTATTCGTGGTTTCAATATAACAGATCAAATCCGATTGTTGTCCATCAAAAATCACCGACTCTTCATGCTCAATCATTTCGCCATACGATAAGACATCAGACTTCATCGAGAAAATCCCGATGGAAAGTAATGATATTAATATTACAAGATGTTTTTTCATTAAGCAAAATTAGACTTGCAAAGATAATAAATTTTCCGTTATTATAGGTAATTTCATAAACCTAAAACAACACCAACAATTAATTGTTAATCGTTAACTGTTAATTGTAAATCATCCCAAAGCTCCACCTTTGTCCTCTAAATGTTTTAGGGATATATAATTTGATTTCGTTCTTGCCTTCTTTTATATTGACAGTGATGGGTTTACGCATCCAATAGAATTGTTCATCGGTGTAAGGCAATTCTTCTTCAGGTTTATGCCATGTGTTGAAATGAAATGCGTATTTTTCCGGTTCGTTCCATTGCTGAGCAGGGAAATATTCTTTTCCATTGACGAACAAGCGTCCGTTGTTTTCCCATCTGCCTTGCGGTCCTATTCCACCAGAGATTCTGTTGGAACGTGCGGCAGCTTCGAATCCGACCCATACTTTTATCGTGGTGTCGCATTCCGAATAAATATCGGTGAAAGCCCAAGCCGAGACTGTATCTCCCACTGTTATAGAATTTTCCGTACATAAATCATTAACATCAACAGCGCCACCGCGAGCCTCTAAAATTTCATTGTCACCAATCTTGATTTTCCATAACGTACTGGCATTAGGATACCAACGTACGTCATGATTGTTTACGACATTATCTTTATGGTATGACATCTTATCTTCATAATCCACCAATTCTTCCCAGGTACCGTTGCCACCTTTCCAGAAACGTTCTGAGAAAGTCATCATGCCGTTAATCATTCCGTTATGTAAGGCGATACGGGTTTTGTCGTCGACGCGGACGTCATTCCAAAGGCACAAGATTCCGCCAAGAGCATTGGTAGTATCTGGCACTTCCTGTGCGCAAGCCTGATGTAAATAAACTTTATTGGTAAAATAAATAGGGTCATAATAATTGAGATAACCCATAAAAGAATCAACATACTTACCGCCTTTTTTAGTCTGTGCCGCGTTTGATCCTGCTGCGGTATTCCAAATCTGACGTACCGTCGTGGAGTCGGATGGAAGTCCAGGATCCCATGCCATCGCGATGCGGTTATATTTCTTGCAAAGACTTTCGGTAAACTCCATAAAACCTTTAGGGTCTGCAACGTGAACCTCATCAGAACCTACATGAAAATAAGGACACATCGATACAGGTATCTCATTGCAAAATTCCTCGATACATTTCTCAATCACCTTCATTCCTTCTTCTGAATCCATGCTGAAACCAAATGCATTTCTGAAATAAGCAGAATGACCAGGCATATCAATCTCTGGCATTATTGTGATGCCACGTTCTTTGGCGTATACTATAAGTTCACGTATCTCATCGTAAGTATAAAACTTTCCGCAATCACGACCTGGACGCTGATATTGCGGATCGTTAAGTTGAGGATAAACCTTACACTCTATTCTCCACGCTGGATTGTCGGTGAGATGCCAATGAAAATAATTAATCTTATATAATGACATGAGGTCTATAGTCTCTTTCAACATCTCAATAGATTGGTAGTTACGTCCGGTGTCGTGCATAAAACCACGGAAAGGATAAGCCGACCAGTCGTGAATCTCTACATCGGGAACACGTCCTGACGCATCTGCAAGTTGAGATAATGTCTGCTTCGCCCATATTTCATTACCTTCAATAATGACCTTACCTTTCTTAGTCTTTAGATAATACTCATCCTTATTCTGCGGATAAACGAGATGGTCTGACGACTCCGACACGACTACATCTTTAATTGCATGTAATTTATCATCATTAACAATCAGTTCCTTAGGGGTAGGAATGATATTTTCCTTTATAAAGACTTCTTTCTTACCACATGAGAAAAGAAGCATTACCATAATCAATAATGTCAATATCTTTTTCATAAAAAAAACTTTTTCTGCAAATCTAAGAAAAATGTTAATTAACATTATTTTTCAATCATAAAATATTGTACTTTTGCGCAACAAAAAAAACGTAAGATGAATTTTAAAGAAATTATTAGTTACTTAGGAACAAAGAAGTTCTGGGTAGAATTGGTTATCATGACTTTAGGTATGATAGTCACAGCTTGTGCGGTTTACTATTTCCTAGTACCAAGCAAACTTATCATCGGTACAATATCTGGTCTTTCAATCGTAATTAGCGGAGTATGCGAGAAGTTTTTCGGTTTTCCGCTTAACGTATCAACAGTAATTTTCGTAATCAATGCCATCCTTTTGGTTTTAGCTTATCTCTTAATTAACAAGGAATTCGGTACCAAAACCGTTTATACGGCTCTCATTTTAGGTCCATTGATGAGTCTATTGGAAAAATATTTACCATACGAAAAATTCATTGATCCTACATCAGAAATTCCATCAATCATGGGTGACTTATGGTTGGATTTATGTTGTTTCGTTTTGTTACTGAGTTTGGCTCAAGCCGTATTGTTCAAGATTAACGCTTCTACTGGCGGTCTTGACATTTTGGCTAAAATCGTCAACAAATATCTACACTTCGACATCGGAACATCAGTATCAGTAGCAGGTTGGTGCATCTGCGCTACGGCATTCTTAATCAACGACGCTCGTTTGGTAATCATCGGTTTGATCGGAACATGGATCAATGGTTTGGTCGTCGACTATTTCACAGCAAGTTTGAACAAGAGAAAGAAAGTATGTATCATCTCTAAGGAACATGAAACAATCAGACAATTCATCATCAATGATTTGTCACGTGGCGTTACACTTTATGACGTAACAGGCGGTTATAGCGGCGAAAAGAAAGTAGAACTCGTTGCTCTCTTAAGTACAGACGAATTCTCCGACTTGATGAAATATATCAACGAGAATGAAATCAACGCTTTCATCACAGCAGGCAACGTCAGCGAAGTTTACGGTCTCTGGGGCGATAAGAACAGAAGAAAAATCGCACATTAAAAATTAAAGGGAATCAAATATTTCCTATAATTATCACATAATTAAAAGACGCTGATTGCGTCTTTTTTTTGTATCGTTATTAGAAATAACGCATAAAATAAGGTCGTCACAAATTTGAAGTGACGACCTTTTTATGATTACCGAACTCTTAAAAATCTCCTGTTTTCAGATTTTCAGATTCTCAGTTTCTCAAATTTATCATTTACCTTCGCTCAATTTCTTATAGCCTTCGTAACGAATCTTGGCATGTTGTTCAGTCTTAGCGAACAATTCTTTTGCTTCTTCCGGGAAGGTTTTTACTAATGAGTTGTAGCGAACTTCACCCATGATGAATTGTTGGAACTTGCTCCAATCTGGTTCTTTGCTGTCCAAGTGGAATCCATTTTGTCCTGCTTCTTCTTCCAATGGGTTGTAACGATATAAGTGCCAATAACCGCATTCCACAGCCAATTTCTCTTCTTGTTGTGTGCGACCCATGCCGGCTTTGATGCCGTGGTTGATACATGGAGCATAGCAGATAACGAGTGATGGTCCTGGATAAGCTTCAGCTTCTTTGATGGCTTTGAAGTATTGTGCTTGGTTAGCTCCCATTGCCACTTGAGCGACGTAGACATAACCGTAACTCTTTGCTATCATGCCGAGGTCTTTCTTACGTAACTTCTTACCTGATGCTGCGAACTTAGCGACAGCACCTGTAGGAGTTGCCTTCGATGACTGACCGCCAGTATTTGAATAAACTTCTGTATCGAGAACAAGAACATTAACGTCTTCGCCAGATGCCAATACGTGGTCTAAACCGCCGAATCCGATGTCGTAAGCCCAGCCGTCACCACCGATGATCCATTGTGACTTCTTGACCAAGTGATCTTTCAACTCAACGATTTGCTTGCAGTATGTGCAGTCGCATTTGCCTGCTTCTGCCAAGATCTGAGGAGCG
Organism: Bacteroidales bacterium; assembly: GCA_045606705.1. Taxonomy (GTDB): domain Bacteria; phylum Bacteroidota; class Bacteroidia; order Bacteroidales; family F082; genus Limimorpha. The sequence continues at coordinate 10,977 of JAZUSL010000014.1, read as the reverse complement.
AGTTTCTCTGTTACTTGTCCGTTTTCGCGGTTGTCGATCCATTGTTGGAAGAGAGCCTTGAGTTCTGCCGAGCAGCAGCTGCATTCTTCTATGGCTTCTCTCATGATGCGTTCCACGCGGTCGCGGAGCTTGTTTGTGGCTGTCTGCATACCGAGACCGAATTCTGCGTTGTCTTCGAACAAGCTGTTAGCCCAAGCAACGCCCTTGCCTGATTTGTAATTCTTACAATATGGTGTTGCAGGAGCAGAACCACCGTAGATTGAAGAACAACCTGTTGCGTTAGCCACCAACATTCTTTCGCCGAAGAGTTGAGTGATGGTCTTGATGTATGGTGTTTCACCGCAACCGGCACAAGCGCCAGAGAACTCGAACAAAGGTTGTGCAAATTGGCTGTTCTTGATATTAGCGTATTTGTCGATGAGTTCGTCTTTATAAGCAACTTTATGTTGACTGTATTCCCAGTTTTCTGCTTCACCAAGTTGTGTTTCGAAAGGTTGCATTACCAATGCTTTTTCCTTAGCAGGACATACATCGGCGCAGTTGCCGCAGCCTGTACAGTCCATCACCGATACTTGCATACGGAATTTCATGCCTGCGAACTCTTTTGGCATCTTGATATCGATAGCCTTCATTGATTCAGGAGCGTTTGCCAATTCTTCTTCATTCATTACTACAGGACGAATTGCTGCGTGAGGACATACCAAAGAACATTGGTTACATTGGATACAGTTTTCAGATTTCCATTCAGGTACGAATGTTGCGATACCACGTTTTTCGTATGCTGTTGTACCTGCAGGGAATGTACCGTCAATGATTGGTTCGAATGTGCTTACAGGAAGGTCGTTGCCTAACTGAGCTGTCATTGGACGCATAATCTTGTTGATAAATTCAGGTGCACCTTTCAATGGTTCAAGAACGAAGTCAGTCTTGCAAGCCAAGTTTTCCCATTCTGCCGGAATTTCTAATTTTGTAATCTCACCGCCGCGGTCAACAGCTGCGAAGTTCATCTTAACGACATCTTCACCTTTCTTGCCATACGACTTGACGATGAATTTCTTCATTTGTTCTACAGCGAGGTCGTAAGGGATAACACCTGAAATCTTGAAGAATGCAGATTGGAGAATTGTATTGGTACGGTTGCCTAAACCAATTTCGTCAGCAATTTTTGTAGCATCGATGATGTACATATTAATATTATGTACTGCCAAATATTTCTTTACGAAGTCAGGAAGATGTTTCTTGGTTTCTTCAACATCCCATGGTGAGTTGTAGAGGAATGTTCCGTTATCTTTCAAACCGCGCAAGCAGTCGTATTTGCTTAGGTATGATGGCACGTGAACCGCTACGAAGTCTGGAGTACCTACAAGATAAGGAGCCAAGATAGGTTTGTCGCCGAAACGGAGGTGTGAACATGTGTAACCGCCTGATTTCTTAGAGTCATAGTCGAAATAAGCTTGGCTATATTTGTCTGTGTTATCACCGATAATCTTAATAGAGTTCTTATTTGCACCAACAGTACCGTCGGCACCGAGACCATAGAACTTAGCTTCGAAAGTGCCTTCTGGAAGGATTGAGAACTCTGGAAGCATTGGAAGAGAACCGAATGTGACATCGTCGTTTATACCGATGGTGAATCTGTTGCGTGGTTCTGGACGTTCCAAGTTTTTGAATACTGCCAAGATATGAGCTGGTGTTGTATCTTTTGATGACAATCCATAGCGACCGCCGATGATGTGAGGCAAGTTGGCGCTGTGGTGGTTGAACAAGTCGTTGTAAGCTTCAACTATATCTAAGTATAGAGGTTCACCGTTTGAACCAGTATCTTTTGTTCTGTCGAGGACGCAGATACGTTCTACTGTCTTAGGAACGACAGCCAAGAGATGTTTTACGCTGAAAGGACGATAGAGATGTACACTTACTAAACCGACTTTCTTACCTTCTGCGTTAAGTTTATCAACGACAGTCTTGATGACATCGGTGATAGAGCCCATGGCGATGAGGATATTTGTTGCGTCTTTTGCGCCATAGTATGTGAAAGGAGCATATTCACGACCAGTGATCTTGCTCATTGCTTTCATATATTTAGCTACTATATCAGGAAGTGCATAGTAGTATTTATTTTGTAATTCACGTGTTTGGAAATAGATGTCTGGGTTTTGTGCTGTACCGCGTGTTACAGGATGTTCTGGATTCAATGCGCGTTCGCGGTAAGCTTTGAGAGCGTCCCAGTTGACGAGTTTAACGATTTCGTCTTGGTCGGCGGCTTCAACTTTTTGGATTTCATGTGATGTACGGAAACCATCGAAGAAGTGCATGAAAGGAACGCGGCCTTCTATAGCTGCGAGGTGAGCTACAGGAGCCAAGTCCATGATTTCCTGTACTGATCCTGTTGCTAAGAGAGCGAAACCTGTTTGGCGTGCGCTCATAACGTCGGCATGGTCGCCGAAGATTGATAAAGCTTGAGCGGCCAAGGCACGTGCTGAAACGTGGAATACACCTGGAAGCAACTCGCCTGCAATCTTATACATATTAGGTATCATCAACAAGAGACCTTGTGATGCTGTGTATGTGGTGGTGAGAGCACCTGCTTGCAATGAGCCGTGAACAGCACCAGCAGCACCGGCTTCCGACTGCATCTCAACTACTTTGACGTTTTCTCCAAAGATATTCTTTCTGCCTGCTGCGCTCCATTCGTCAACATATTCTGCCATTGGCGATGATGGTGTAATAGGATAGATGGCTGCTACTTCACTGAACATATAAGCTACGTGAGCGGCTGCACAGTTACCATCACATGTCATAAATTTTTTTTCTGCCATAATTGTTAATTTTTTTTAGATATGATTGAGATGAATAAGTTTTAACTTAAAAAAATTACTTTTTAACTCGCAAATTTAACTTTTTTTTATACACGAAAAACAAATTCAAAAATTATTTTTTTAAATGTATAAACAAAAAAAGCGGAACTATGTCCGCCTTCTATAACCATTATGGTTGAAAAATGTTTTCTGTCAAAATTATTTTGCTGTTTCAGCATTGTGTTGATGGTTGCAACTTCCATGTTGATGTTCACCTGTGCAACTTTCTGCTTTCTTTTCGCAACCTTCATGATTGTGACCGTCACATTTCTTCTCGCAATTTTGATGATCATGTTTGCCGTCGCATTTATGTTCGCCAGTGCATCCTTCATGTTTTTGTCCGTCACATTTCTTTTCACAGTTTTGATGATCATGTTTGCCGTCGCATGCTTTTTCACAATTTTGATGATCATGTTTGCCGTCGCATTTTTGTTCACATTTTTGTTCAGTCTTGCTGTCACATTTTTGTGTGCCTTTTTGATTGTTGTTGCAGCAACTTGCTAATAATACTACTGCTAATCCTAATACTAAAAATAATTTTTTCATTGTTTTCTAATTTTAAAAATTTGCTCTACAAAGATAATAATATTTTAATTCATTATGCATAATTCATAATGCATAATTATGTTTTTTGTTAGTTAAAATGGGAGGTCGTCTCCATCGTAACCTGGATCTGGCATCTGTGGTAGAGGGGGTTGCTGTACACTTTGCTGTATTGGTTGCTGATAGCTGACTGCTGGTTGCTGATAGCTATTTGCTGGTTGCTGATAGCTATTATAAGAAACATTCTGCTGGTCTTGATTTTGTATACGGTTTGCGCCGATGCTCATCATTTTATCGACGAGGACTTCTGTTACATATCTAGTCACATTTTGAGCATCAACATATTGACGTGTTTTGAGACGACCTTCGACATACATCATGTCACCTTTTACATAATTGCGTCTTTTTTCTGCGATGTCGAGTGCGAGAGGTCCGAATGCGACGAGGTTGTGCCAATCGGTCTGTTCCATCCATTCGCCGTTACGGTCGCGATAACGTTCTGATGTTGCTAATGACACAGACATTTTTTTATTTCCATTATCAAATGATATAACTTCCGGGTCTTTTCCAAGACGACCTATAAGCATTACTTTATTTAAACTTGCCATAACTAAATTAAATGTTAAAATTCATTAACAAAGTTACACCATTTTTTCTATTAATTAATGGTAAATCTCAAAAAATATATTATAAAAATTCTATTTCTCACATTTTTAATGCTTTTTAGAAAAAAAATATTTTTTTTTGCGTTTTTAATCAAAAAAGTTGTTACCTTTGCACCCTAAAAAATTATTTATTAACAAATTAAAAAAATAAAGACATGACAAAAGCAGAAATCGTAGCACAAATCGCTGAAAAAACAGGTCTTGAAAAATCAAGCACACAAGCAGTAGTTGAAGCATTCATGGATATCGTAAAGAAATCAGTTGCTGAAGGCGAACCAGTATATTTGAGAGGTTTTGGTAGCTTCATCAGAAAGACTAGAGCAGAAAAGGTTGGTAGAAACATTAAATTAGACCAATCAATCGTTATCCCAGCTCACAACATTCCAGCTTTCAAACCTTCAAAAACTTTTGCTAACGAAGTTAAATAATAATAAAATAACTATATTATGCCAAACGGTAAAAAACATAAAAGACACAAAATGTCTACCCACAAACGTAAAAAACGTTTAAGAAAGGACAGACATAAGAAGAAAAAATAATCTAAGATTGTTTTTCTTGAATAACACAACATTACAAGACATAATTGCCAGTTTTAAATTGTCAATTTTTAATGTTGTGTTATTTTTTTAATTTATCAACCTTTGTAAATATTTAACTGAAAAATGGACACGACACAAATCAACAGAGAGCTCATCATCAGTTCTGATGTTTCGGAGGTTAATATTGTTTTGTTGGAAGACAAACAGCTTGTAGAACTTCATAAAGAGCAGAAAAACAACAATATCTCGGTAGGCGACGTTTATATGGGTCGCATAAAGAAAATCCTTCCAGGATTGAATTCTGCCTTTGTTGACATAGGTTGCAGGAAAGACGCTTTCTTGCATTACTTAGACTTAGGACCTCAAATAAAATCTCTCAAAAAATTCACCAAATTAGCTGAAGAAGGAAACAACGCTCAGCTGAACATGGATGTTTTTACACTTGAGAAAGACATTGAAAAGTCTGGTAAGATATCTGACTTCTTATCTGTAGGCGATAGAATACCCGTACAGATTACTAAAGAACCTATCAACACAAAAGGACCTCGCATTACCGCTGATATTTCATTTGCAGGACGTTACATAGTATTGGTGCCATTCTCAAACAGAATCTCTGTTTCTCAAAAAATAAAGAGCAGCGAAGAACGCAAGAGATTAAAACTTCTCATACAAAGTATCAAACCTAACAACTTCGGCGTTATAATACGTACTGTGGCAGAAGGTAAAAAGGTGGCAGAACTTGACGCTGATCTTAAAACCTTGCTCAACAAATGGCATAATATGACTCATGTCATAAACAGCAACAAAGGTCCAACCAAACTCATTAGCGAGTTAGACAGAACTTCTGTCGTACTTAGAGATATTCTCAACGAGTCGTTTAATGGAATATACATCGACGACAACAATCTTTATGAAGAAATAAAAAGCTTTATTTCTACCATAGCACCTCAGAAATCTGACATCGTAAAATTATATAAAGGTAAAGAACCTATCTTCAACGAATTCGGTGTCAATAAACAAATGGCTGGTCTTTTTGGTAGAATTGTCACAATCAGGAATGGTGTTTACCTCATTATTGAACATACTGAAGCTATGCACGTCATTGACGTCAATAGCGGACAACGTGTCAATAAAGAAAACTCTCAAGAAGAAAACGCCTTGTCTGTCAACTTAGAGGCAGCAACAGAAATTGCACGTCAGCTACGACTCCGCGATATGGGCGGAATCATTATTGTCGACTTTATCGATATGCAGGAAGCAGCGCATAGAAAAGAACTTTATAATAAACTTAAAGAAGAGATGGCGAAAGACCGCGCACGCCATACAATATTACCTGCATCAAAGTTCGGTCTCATACAGATAACTCGTCAAAGAGTAAGACCGGAAAACGAAGTGACGGTGCAAGAAAAATGCCCTACTTGTCACGGAACAGGCAAAATCAGATCTTCATACCTAATTATAGATGAGATTGAGAACAATATAAGATACTTGCTTTTAGATCAAAACGAAGATCAAATTATAGTGCAAGTGCATCCTTTCCTCTATGCTTACCTCAACAAAGGTCTGTTCTCAATAAAAAGAAAATGGAAATGGAGATACAACAGAAAAATCGATATTAAGGAAGTTAAATCATTTCATATAACACAATATAACTTCCTTAATAAAAACGGAGAAGAGATACTCCTTTAAATCAAAAGTTTATAGTTTATAGTGTATAGTTGATAGTAGTTTGTAAGTTAATAGTTGAAAGTTGCTGAGTAAATATCAATTATTAAACTATGAACTATAAACTTTGTTAAAAATTCTTTTACATTCTGTCTTTTGTCTTTAGCCTTTTATTATCTTTGCACTCCTGAAGAATTAGCAGAAATTTCATTAAAAACATTTATAAAGTATTATCATTCAAAGTTATTTGTCATGGCAGAAACAAATACTGTTAACGCAAAGGCTAAGAAAAGCCGTAAATTTTCTATTGATTTCAAGCCACGCTTGTTTTCGACATTAAAGAATTATAACAAACAAATGTTCGCTAAAGATGCGATGGCTGGTGTTATTGTCGGTATCGTCGCTATTCCTCTAGCAATCGCTTTCGGTATAGCTTCAGGCGTAGGTCCCACCGAAGGTCTCGTCACAGCTATCATGGCTGGTTTCATCATCTCCGCATTGGGAGGTTCCAAAGTACAGATTGGCGGTCCAACAGGTGCTTTTATCGTCATCATTTATGGTATCATTCAGCAATATGGATTGACAGGTCTTGCAATAGCAACTGTATTGGCTGGTATAATGCAGATACTCATGGGTGTGTTTAAACTCGGCAGCATAATTAAATTCATGCCTTATCCTATCATCGTAGGTTTCACCGGAGGTATAGCGATAACAATCTTCTCAACACAGATGAACGACCTCTTCGGTCTGGGCATAGAAAATGTACCTGCTAACTTCATCGATAAATGGGGATGCTACTTCCAAAATATCTCTAACATCAATTGGTGGGCATTGTTAATAGGTGTGCTCAGCATCTTGGTAATCGTCGTTACACCAAAATTCTCAAAGAAAATTCCAGGTTCATTATTAGCAATCATTGTAATGACAGTACTTACATGGGTCTTGAAGAAATATGCCGGCATCGACTCTATCAAAACCATCGGCGACTTATACGAATTACCTTCAGGATTGCCATCATTCAGAATGCCTGCTTTGGCAGAAGGCGAGACGTTCTTCTCTACAGCCCAAGCAGTTCTTCCTGCTGCATTCACCATCGCTATGTTAGGTGCCATCGAGTCATTGCTTTCAGCTATGGTCGCCGACGGTGTTATCAGCGACAGACATAATTCAAACACAGAATTAATAGGTAACGGTATCGCTAATGTTGTCGTTCCTTTCTTCGGCGGCATTCCTGCAACAGGCGCCATAGCACGTACAATGGCAAACATCAACAACGGCGGTCGTACTCCAGTTGCTGGTATAGTTCATACTTTGGTGTTATTATTAGTGTTATTGTTCTTGGGCAGTCTCGTTGGTCTCATCCCAATGTCATGTCTCGCAGGTGTTCTTATCGTAGTGTCATACAATATGAGCGGTTGGAGAACAATCGTGTCAATGTGCCGTCAGTCGAGAAGCGACATCGCGGTTCTTTTCACAACATTGTTATTAACAGTCATCTTCGACTTGACCATCGCTATCGAGATTGGTTTGATCATGGCTGTTATCCTATTCATCAAACGTGTTATGGAAAGCACAAATATTTCAGTCATTCAAGATGAACTGGATGTACACCACGACGGCGAACAAGACGAAAAACTTATTGTTCCAGCCAAGACAGAAGTATATGAGATTGAAGGTCCATTCTTCTTCGGCATCGCTAACAAATTTGAGGAATTATCATATCGCCATTCCGACAATATCATCCGTATCATAAGAATGCGTAAGGTAAGTTTTATCGATGCTACTGGCATTCATAATCTTGAGATTTTCATTAAATCAGCACAAGACGAAGGACATATCATAATATTGTCAGGTGTTAACCAAGACGTTCATGCATCGATAAAACAAGCTGGTATCGTCGATATGGTTGGCGAAGAAAACGTTCTTGATCACATCCATAAGGCTCTTGCCCGAGCTGAAGAGGTGGCAAAGACAATTTGACAATCTGAAAATCTGAGAACTTGATAACCTGAGAATCTGTGACTTGTCCTGACATGACTTTACTTTTTACGTAAACTTATTTCAGGACAAGTCAAAGCTCAGATTCTTCTCAGATTTTCAGTTTCAAAAAAAACTTTTGTCTTTTGCCTTTTATCTTTTGCCTTTTCGTATTTTTGTTTGTTAAATAAAAAAACAACACCAATATGAAACAAACAAAGATAGTGGCATCGATAAGCGACCTTCGTTGCGACATCGATTTTTTGAAAGAATTGTATAAGGCGGGTGTCAATGTGATGAGAATCAACACTGCTCATGCTACTGTTGAAGGTATTAAAAACACAGTAAAAAACATAAGAGAAGTCTCACCATATCTGGCGATTCTTATTGACACCAAAGGTCCGGAAATAAGAACAACTGCTGTTGAAGAACATATCTATTTTAAGACAGGCGACATACTGAAGATATGCGGCAATCCCGATTTCATGACCACACGAGAATGCATCAACGTCACACACATTAATTTCGTCAATGACCTAAATATCGGCAACAATGTTCTTTTCGACGATGGAGAACTCTCAATGAAAATCATCGACAAGAAAGAAGGTTATCTCGTCGCTGAAGTTCAGAATGACGGTCGGCTGGGTTCACGTAAGAGTGTCAATGTTCCGGGAGTTCACATTCACCTTCCGGCACTCACCGATAAAGATATTGCCAATATAAAGTTGGCAATTGAACTAGACATCGACTTCATCGCTCATTCTTTCGTAAGAAACCACAATGACGTGAAAGCCGTCCAGGATATCCTCGACAAATATCATAGCGATATACAGATTATATCTAAGATTGAAAACCAAGAAGGCGTAGATAACATCGACGAAATCATCGAGGCTTCGTATGGTATTATGATTGCCCGCGGTGACCTCGGAATTGAAGTGCCTATCGAAAACATCCCTGGCATTCAACGCAGGATCATCCGCAAATGCGTTTTGGCAAAGAAACCTGTCATCGTTGCGACACAGATGCTTCATACCATGATAAACAACCCACGTCCGACACGCGCGGAAGTAACCGACATCGCCAACGCAATATATTATCGTACCGACGCACTGATGCTTAGCGGCGAGACTGCCTCAGGAAAATATCCTCTCGAAGCAGTTAAGACTATGGCATCAATTGCGTTGCAGGCGGAGAGAGACAAATTGCGGGAAAATGATATCAAGATTCCATTGTGCGATTCTGATGACGTGACAGGATTCCTCTCACGAAATGCCATCGAAGCAACAGAACAACTCGGCGTGAAATGCATTATCACTGATACCGTGACAGGAAAAACGTCGCGTAATTTATCGGCGTTCCGCGGACCTAACCCGATAATTTCGTTATGTTGTAACGACAAAATTCTTAGACAACTGGCACTCAGCTATGGAGTAATACCATTCTCATTGTGCAACACATCTTCAACACGCGAACTTTATATAGAATCGTTGGGTATGTTGCTGAAGAAAGGTTACATAAATATTGATGATAAAGTTGCGTATCTCAGTGGCAGTCTCGGACAAGGTGGTGGTAACACATTCCTTGAAATCAATAAAGTAAAGGACGTAATTAATAAAATTGAAAATTGAAAATTATGGTAGAGACGTCACCCCTGTGGCGTCTTTGAATTGAAATTTGAAAATTGAAATTTATGGTAGAGACGTCACCCACCCCCCCCTGTGGCGTCTTTGAATTGAAATTTGAAAATTGAAAATTATAGTAGAGACGTCACCCCTGTGGCGTCTGAAACGAATTGATAATTGAAAGTTGAAAGTAACATAGAATCGTATAATATTACACTAATGAAAATAAACAATTTGTAATTGATGCCTCTAATTGGCTTCTCAGATTTTCAGTTTTTCAGATTCAAAAAAATCTGTTGTCTGTTGTCCGTTGACTGTTGACTTTTTCTTATCTTTGTATATCTCAATTCTATAACTCAGTACGTCAGACTTTTAAGAAAAGCTTGCATGATAATGGGCAATGGATAAGAAAAAATGCAAGTGTTTAGTTACGCTATATTCATCATGCATTCCAAACAACTCTTTTGTTGGCGCAAAGGTAAAAATTATTCTGATATTTCAGCCTACATAACGATGAAAATTTTGGTAGGATAAGAATGCGCAGGCCGTGCGGTAAAATTGGATGAACTTCTTAATATGCTGAGTTGGGAGCGAGCCTTTAGCTTGATTTCAAAAATAATTTTCGGTTTCCCTCTGCCGACTTTATGTGTTTTTTAGTTATTTTTGCATTTATGAGATTACTGATGTTTTTCATATTACTCTTAGCTTTCGGCTGTCAACAGACAACAGTCAACGGACAACAGACTTTGTGTACGGTGCCTGAGCCTGTCGAAGGCACAGCTTCCGGCGCTTCGACAAGCTCAGCGACCGCATACCCAAGGACTGTTGACTGTTGTCCGTTGTCTGTTGACTATTATGAAAAACAGATTCATATTGCAGACTCTTTATATAAAAACTATCTTCCGCAATATAACTTTGAAGAAGTTAAGAAAGCAGTAGAGTTTTTAGAATCTGAAAATCTGAAAACCTCAGAAACTGAAAAAAGGTTAAAGGCTAAAGACAAAGGGCTAAAGTCTGAAAGTCGCAAGGACACAAAGTCGCAAAGTGATTGTCTTTACGACTCTGCGACCCTGCGACCTTATGACCCTGCGACCGCATATCGAATGTC
>JAZUSL010000013.1:0-5798 GCA_045606705.1 Bacteroidales bacterium | reverse complement strand
CTCAGAAACTGAAAAAAGGTTAAAGGCTAAAGACAAAGGGCTAAAGTCTGAAAGTCGCAAGGACACAAAGTCGCAAAGTGATTGTCTTTACGACTCTGCGACCCTGCGACCTTATGACCCTGCGACCGCATATCGAATGTCTGTTGACTGTTGTCCGTTGTCTGTTGACATAGAATTCCTCTGCGCTCGCACGCACTACTACCACGCTGTTGGTTTGACCGAGCGTGACGACATTGTTGGAGCATGCGAGCATTATCTGACTGCCTTGGAGATTATGGAATCAGAAACTGAAAATCTGAAAACCTCAAAATCTGGGAAAGGCAGTGAGCAGCGAGCCATGAGCCATGAGCAGAAATTCCGAAATGCTCACAGCTCGAAGCTCGAAGCTCAAAGCCCTGATTACGAAAAAATCCGGTTTCTCTCATTGATTTATACAAGATTAGGTGAATTGTTCTATAGTGAAAACTATTGTAACCTTGCGATTTCCAAATACAGAAAAGCATTGAAATATAAGTTGTTGCTTGGAGAAAACAAAGCTGTAGCAAACACCTACAAATGCTTGGGCAATTCATATCAGCTTTACGATATGCCCGACAGCGCATTGTATTATTACAATAAATCATTGGAGACCAACTACGAACTTCCAAACAGATTGGATGTCGAGAAATGCATAGCCCAGATTCTATTTGACAGGGGAGAAAAGGACAGTGCGTATGTTATGATCAAGAATAATTTGGGTAAGATTGAGAATGTCAATATAATATACTCCTACTATAACACATTGGGAGACATGTATATAAATGATAAAGAATATGATTGTGCCATCTATTATCTTGATAAAAGCATGAATAGTACAATATCCGATATAAGAGTATACGCAGCCATTAAACTTTCCTCGATATATAATATCATTGGTGATAACATAAAGAAAGCGTATTATGATAATATTGTCTCTAAAATATTAATAGATTACAATAATTCAAATATTGAAACAAGCAAGTTGCAATATATATATGACAGATATAAGGAGAGAAAATCCGAAAAGGAAAAATCAATAAGCAGAATGAGAACAAAAGTTATTGCAGTATCACTTTCCGTACTTGTGTTCATAACTTTTGTCATTACAATTCTAATCTTGCGCAAATCTAAAAGAAAAGATAAATATATAGCAAGCAAAGAAGAAATAATCAGTAATACAAATGAGAAAATAAAACAGAAAGAATCTGAGATAAAGAAACTTATTGAAGCAATAGAACGTTACAGAACTGACATCAATTCCCTTAGGAATGAAATGGTTGTAAAGGAACAGGAAATATCGGGTAAAGAATCCGTCATCAAGAATATGGAAGACGATTTGTCGGCAAAAGAGGGGGAACTGAAAAAACTTCAGGAAAATATTCATGAATACATGATATTGATTAACAATCTGAATGAAGATAATATAGCGAAAAAGAAACAGATTAAAAGTCATCTTGAAGAGATTGAAAATAACAGGCAAGTGATAAACGATAAGGACCGTCTTATTTCCATTGCGACCGAAGGATTGATTACAAGAAAGGATGCCATCGCTGAAAACAGAAATGAGATCGCAAGGCTGCAGGCGATTATAGGCGAGAATGACATGATTATAAATAGAATGTCTAAAGATTATAAAACCAATGAAGAATTGATAGCAATACAAACAGAGAAAATAGAGAAATTGAAAACTGAGATAAATGAGACGAGAAACAATCTTGACGATCTAAGATTCAGAAATTCCTCCACTGAAGGCAGAATAAAGAGCCTAAATGCCGAATTGAAGAAAAAAGAGGAACTTATAAAGAAATTTACGGCAGAAATTTCAAATCTAAGGTACAGATTGGAAAGGAATCATATTGATATTTCAAATCTAAACAATTATCTCCAATCTGATATTTGTACGAGGATACTTAAGGAAATAAAAGAACTTTCTGAAAATAATATGGATACTTCCGAATTAACAACTATGTCTCAGAAGGAACTGGTTTTATTATTAAATTCCGCAAATTTTCACCTAAACTATTTTATGAATGACATCGCCAACAAGTATTCAGGACTGAAAAAGGAAGATTTGTATTATTTGTGTCTTGTAATTATCGGATTGAACAACAGTCAAATTTCTTCATTGCTTGGCGTGACATACACTGCTGTAAGAAAAAGGAAGAATAAAATTTGCAAGTTATTAGGATTAGATATAAAAGAAAATCTATATAATCATCTCCTGAACCTAATCTAATAATATTGATTGTCAAGTTTATAACTATTTTGTGGTTTCATAATTTCCCCTTGACAACGAATCATTTCCGCTATATTTTTGTCGCAAATTAAAATGCGATGAAAAAATTGTTTTTACTAATCATTCTTTCGCAAGTCGTTTTTATGACAGAAGCGAAACAGAAAAGTTTAGAAGAGGGTGTTGATGTTTTGAGAGTGCATTCCAACACCCAAAACGGCTACACTGATCGTTCCGAATCCATCTCGGCGGATATCACGGGACATGTACTTACTATCACCTTTAACGATAATGTGGGAATTGCACATATCGTCATCAAGGATTCTAACGGTGTTTACATTGACAACGACAATGTCTTATCAACACCTGATCATGCCACCTTTATTATTAATGATGCCGGCTATTACAGAATGGACATCACATTAAGTAACGGTGAGCAGTATTATGGATATTTTAGAGTTGAAAATTGAAAATTGAAAATTAGCTGTCAGCGGTCAGTCTTCAGCTATCAGTAAGGTGGAAACTGAGAAATCAGTGCGCATCAGTGAAATCCGTGGGCGAAGAGAACGAGCTTACAGAACTTTAGAATTCTGGAATTTTAGAAATTAGCTGTCAGCTCATGGCTCGTAGCTCGCAGCAAAAAAACAAATTATAAACAATTAAAAATATTGCCATGAAAAAAACATTTTTTTCCATTGCAACATTATTTGTTGCAGCAGCTATTTCGGTAGCAGTGGTTTCATGTCAGAAGGACAATGAAACAGAAAATGAAAATCAGGTCGTAACAAAATCAGCGAACGACGAATCAAGAGAATTGTTGAACCGCATCTACGCTTTCCAGGAGCTTCGCGACAATGTAAGATCAGGAGCTAAATCGGGTGAGAGCATGACATTAGAACAGTTGCGCGACGACATCGACCTCACGTTCAATTACGAACACAGCCAGCATGCAACGCCATTTGCAAACGCCTCTTTAGACACCTTCTACGTAAGAATGCCTCAAGTGGATGCAAACGGCAATGTCTCGGCAGCGGAAGCCGTCGCCACCTACAACGCTTTTGAAACAGAGTTGGCAGAACTCATGGCAGGTGTCGATAATGATTCCGATCTCGCCAAGAACTTCAGCATCAAGTTCCCTGAAACAGGATCCAAGAGCGGAGACGCTATTGAAGTCGTGTTTACGAGAGGTAATGGTACAGAAAAGATTCCATTTTATGAACCATTTGAAGAAGGTGATGATTATTATTGGGGAATGGATCTTGGTTCATGTGATCTTGAAGGACCTTTCAACATTCCAACCGATGCAGCTCAAGAACTCTCTAAACTATTTAAGTTCACGCCAGATGAAGAGCATGAAGGCATGTCATACTTGCTGTATCAAATTGAATATGTAAAATATACCTCCGTCAATTTCTATGGTCAACATGATCTTGAATATGTTTATTATGAAGATGACAATGTTCCATGTGCTGACAAATGGTTGTTTGCAGAGATAGGTAAAATCACAGAAGAACCATGTATTCACCATGATGAAATGAATTGTTATCATAACATAATCTGTAGAAACATTGTATATCCTCAAGCTCCGTTACATTTTGGCCCTGAAACAAATGCTCCTTATATTGAATGCTTTATCGATGATGTTTATACAATTATCACATTAGTATTAGGCGGACAACCATCTCAAGAAGCAAGATTACATATTGCATGTGTCTCTTATGGCAATGTGTTATGGGTGGATTGCTCAGAAGAAAATGGTAATAATGAACCTTCAAATTAATTTCTTTGTATGGGTAAGGATATTACTAAATTTATAATTTTCACTCTGCTCATCTGCGGAGTGAAAGTTATAAATTCCCAAGAATGGCAATATGTAATAGAAACTGATGATAATACGACAGAGTATTATTCACCAATTGGAGTCACAGAATTGTCTGATGGCAATTTAATTTCACCGGCTGTATATTTAAGCAGAGATAGTTCCCAAGAATATTTCTATTCAGAAAGTCCTGCAGTTATGTTGTTCTCGGGAAATGGTGAAGAACTTATACGAAATAATTTCTTTCGTCCTGGGTATTGTATATCAAATTCGTTACAACATGTTTTTGTAAAAGAAGATAATGTTTATCTGCTCACTACATATAGTCCAGAGCATACTCCTGGTTCTTATAATCATTTTTCCAATTATGATAATCCTCCAACAGATGCGAAATTATCATTATTAAAATTAGATAATCAGCTAAATATTGAAGAGGTTTATGATAATAGTTGGCCTATTGATACATTCGAGGCTCAAGATGAATTTGAATGGCAGATGTTGCCTAATGGATATAGCGGAAACATATTCTTATTTTCGGCTTTTGAGGATAAAGGTGATATTGTTGGTGCATATTGGAAATCTGAAAGTTATAAAAGCCCAGACCAAGGAGATGATACATTGTTTTTTTTCAGAATGAATTTTAATGGAGAAATAACAAATAAAAAATGTATTGGGACAGTCGGACCTTCAAAGGATGACAGTAGAGGAGCACAAGCTATGTTCTATCGTACAAACCATTTTGTAGCAAATGACTCATGTTATATATTTTATGATGCAGGCAGAGGCAATAGTGATGAGTACTATATACAAGGAACTGCTAAATATTTTGACAAGGAATTTAACTTTATCAAAGAGAAGTATCTAAGAGGAGAAGATTGTACAATATCCGATAATCTATACAATATGTCAATTAAACGAAGTAATCACAACACGACATATCTGACAACCCAGAAAAGATCCATTACAAATCCTCATAGTGACGAGGACTGTCGTTTGTATGAGATAAATGATGACATAAATACAAATTCTGATTTTTTGGAAATCATCAATTATACCGACAGAGGAACTGAAGTATGGGATATGTCCAGTTATATAGCGGGTGTAGATTTAAACGATGATAACTCAATATACTATACATATACGCTTAATCAAGGTTATAATGCAAATCTTGATTCTTGGATTGTGATAGAACGTCTTGATGAAAATATGGACACAATATCAACATATTATTATGGTATAAACAATAGATTTTTAGATAGAGTGCTAACTCTTAATTCTACAGAAGATGGTGGAGTGATTATTCTTCATAGAGCGGATGATTTGGATTCTGATAATACTTATGGTTATATGACTAAATTCCCTGCAACGGCATTTGATCCTGACAACATCGAAGAAGCTCACGCTCACGGCTTAAAACTCGCTGTGGCTTATCCTAATCCGGGTGGCGATGTGCTGAACATAAGAACAGGTTTGCGCAACGCTACATTGCAAGTCTATGATATGCAAGGAAGAATAATTCATCAACAAATAATTACAGATGAAGTCACAAGCATAAACGCTTCTAAATGGAGCTCGGGAACTTACGTTTGGAAGTTGAAAACTGAAAATGGAAAGTTGAAAGTTGAAGAGGGGAAATGGATTAGAAAGTAACAAAGAGATTTATACAGATTTAATAAAGACATATAAACAAATAGCATTCTGAGATGGAAGACAATAGTAAAGTTAAAG
>JAZUSL010000012.1:0-4287 GCA_045606705.1 Bacteroidales bacterium | reverse complement strand
CGACTCTTCTTCAGGATTGATCGGTCAAATTGAAAACGAGGATGAATTCGTAGCCGACAACTGCTTCATGGCTGAACATAACGAAAGTATTGGTTATGGCGAATTACTTTCAACCGACTTCATGAAAAGCGATGAATTTGTCACGATGCTCAACAAGTATAACGATTATTACAAGAAAGATGTAGAGCCATTCGTCAATGACGGTTATCCTATCATAGACACAGAAAAGATTCCTGCCTTCGATATCGACGGAACGATAGGTGTTGAAGAAAGTGTAACAGAAACAAATATCGAGATTTATCCTAATCCGGCGAGAGACTTTATCAAGCTATCAGCTGTTAGCGGTCAGCTGTCAGCGGTCAGGGTTTATAATACATTAGGAATGTTGGTAGAGGAATTTGAAATGCAATCTAACGAGATTGATATCAACATTTCGGATTATAAGAGCGGAATGTATTTCATTGACGTAGATGGAACAATCAGCAAGCTTGTTGTAAGATAAGATTTTTAAAAAACTCAGAACTTCAGAATATTTTGAGATTTTGAGGTTCTCAATTGATTTTCTCTTGACAAAGTCACTTCTTTGTTGTACCTTTGAGAGTCAAATGCAAAACCTCACAATTATGAAAAGACTTCTGCTGATATCGACATTCATTTTCATATCATTATGCCTTAATGCGCAGGTCAGAGGCAAAAAGCCTCCCAAGATGCTTTCCACGCAGACGGGATGTGTTTTTCGTTACCCGCCACAAACGAAGTCTTTTGCAGATATAAACGTTGCTTATTCGCTGCATCCCCAATATTCAATAGGAATAACTATCGGTCGTGTCAAACGTTTCGGGTATTATGTAAGCGCCATGTCCTGGTGCAGAGTCGTCGCCTTAAGCACTGATATGGAATGCGACGCCAACGGATTTATCGACGGAGAGATGCAGTATTTTTCAGGCAAGAGCAGCAACGCCAGACTATCGCTGATATGCGGCATCATGTTCAGATTGTCGGAACAATTAGCTTTGAAAACAGGAATAGGCTATGGAACAAGAGCACTCGCATGGGAGACTGGCGATGGCAGATGGATAAGGAATGACTCGTACGGATATGAAGGATTTGAGCTGAACGCCGGTCTTCAGTTCTTCATTGACAACATTAATATTTCTTTCGACTGTGTAAGTAACAGTCTGAAAACATTAGAGTTTAAAATAGGTTTTGGCATTAACAAAAACAAATAAGAATATGAAAGACGATTTGTTATTTGCAATACTTGTGACATGTGTCTTTTTATCTGCATGCAGAAAAGACCCCAAGCCTGATGTTTTCAAAATCAAAGAAGTCGAGACGACGGCTTCATCAACAGGAGCTGAGATAAAGGGCTCATACATCTTCAACAGCATTCCTAATGAAATGAAGATATTATACGGAAAGGATGATGACCTTTCTAACGCTCTAGCTTCTGAAGTTGATATTAACGGTGATGAGTTCAAGGTCGTAATTGACGGACTTGAGAGCAAGACCAATTACCATTACTGCTTTGAATGCATCGCGTCGCACAGTTCCATAAAGACAGCTACAAAATCTTTCATGACGCTTGCAGGCAGACCTACGGTCATAACTAACGAGATATTCGACATTGGTACAGATGCGGCAAAAGGTGGCGGCATCGTAACCGATGATGGCGGAGCGATGGTGACATCACGAGGAATATGCTGGAGTCATAATCAGAACCCGACGACAGACGACCGTCATACTACTGACGGCGACGGCACGGGAGAATTCGCAAGTGAAATAACAAAGCTTTCTTCCAATACAAAATATTATGTAAGAGCGTATGCCGCCAACGAAGCGGGAACAGCTTACGGAGAAGAGAAGTGCTTCACGACAGAAGTCGGATTGCCGACCGTCATCACATCGGATGTAAGCGAAATAATGGATTCTACTGCGAGATGCGGCGGCATTGTCACAAACGACGGAGGCTCAGAGATAACGGCGAGAGGCGTGTGTTGGGGCACGTCCAAGTTCCCCACGTTGAGCGGTCCGCATACAAACGACGGAACAGGTACGGGAGAGTTCACAAGCGAGATGAGCGGAATGAGACCTAATACAGAATATTATGTAAGAGCATATGCCACCAATGCGGCAGGTACAATATACGGCGACAACATCAAATTCACCACTATAGGACTTCCGATGGTCAGCATAGTGAACATATCTGACTTGACAAGGACTTCCGCAACGATGTTGGCATACGTAACCTGCGAAGGCGGAACAGAGGTTACGGCAAGAGGCGTATGCTGGAGCGTCAATCCAAATCTGACGACAGAAGACCATCATAGCAGCGACGGCGGTGGCATAGGAGAGTTCTCAATAGAAATGACGGGATTGGTTCCCAACACAAAATATTATGTTAGAGCATACGCCACCAATGAATTAGGAACAGCTTATTCAGAAGAGGAAAGTCTTATCACCGTACCAGAAGAACAGGAGCCTACGGGCTATATCAACGGATATCCATACGTAGATCTCGGACTGCCGTCGGGTTTGAAATGGGCGATGTATAATGTGGGAGCATCTTCCACCACTGATTGCGGTGACACTTATGCATGGGGTGAGATAGAGACAAAATCATCATATACTCCAAACAACTGCAGTTCGTACGGCCTTGCCGAAGACATATCCGGAGATGCCCGTTATGATGCGGCAAGAGCGAAGTGGAGCAGCACATGGAGAATGCCCACCATAGATGAAGCGAAAGAACTTGAAGAATACTGCACATTAAGATGGGTGGTCTATAATGGTGATGAGTGGTTGATGATAACCGGACCTAACGGCAATTATATATTTTTACCTGCAAGAACTCATCATTATGAGAATCATTCAGAGCAGCTAATAGCAACTTCATGGACTTCCACACCTTCCAGTAGTCCCTATTATCAATATACAGCATATTGTATTTATACGCATAATATTAATGTCTGGTATGGCAACTTCGATAATAAGGAAGAACGTTGGCTGGGCAGAAATATTCGTCCAGTGTCTGATTGAAAGATTAGGTGTCATAAAACAGGTATATACCTTTATCAAGAAAACATTTCCTGAATTAAACGAAACGGAATATAAGGTGTGTCTGTTATTGGTTGTTCCAATAAGTGTAGATGATATTGCCAATATAATCGAATTAAGTGTTGATTCAGTCGGTAAGGCAAGAACCAACATCAGAAAGAAATTGAAAATAGAAAATAAGAGAACTTCTTTTTCAGAATATATATTAGAAAAATATTACCAAAGAGAAGTCTGAAAAATTTTTATGGTAACATACATATTTTTTTCGTAAACTTAAAATGCAGAGTAAAAAAGGCTCTGCATTTTTTTATAAATTGAAGCACTCTAAAACACACGACAAAATTTACGTAAGAGCACGGTAATTCCCATGATTTTTCATTAAATATAGTCAGAAAACAACCAAAATTCGGTAATTGAATCTGTAAAACGACTGGAAAGATATTTGGCTTATTTTCTTATATTATACTGATAACCAAAAGATTCATTTTTGACAATGTAAAATATATCTGTAAAATCATTGTAAAAATCAAGATTGTAATAATTGATTAGGTAGTTTTACAAAACTTTAAAAATTATCGTTATGAAAAAGTCATTATTTACAATTTTTATGTTTTTATGTGTTGTATCTTTATCAAAATATATCTAAAAGAAGGAAATGCCGATATAACGTTCTACAACACATTAGGTGTTGCCGTTAAACAATCAGCATTAAATGAGGGTGAAAATATCATTAATGCTGATGATTTGAAAGCTGGAGTTTATATCTGGAAAACATCATCTAACAACATTGTCAATTCAGGAAAATTCATTAAAAAATAATTAAAAGAATCATTGTTTATTATTGTAAAAAAAATAAATCCTATTATCATGAAAAAATTTATCATCTCCATAGTCATCTTAGCAATGACGGCATCCTTGACGGCTCAGGTATCCGTATGGGATGGAAGTTACGAAGAGTTCGACGCTTCTAATGGGAAAGGTCTCACAGAAGACAACCCTATCCTCATAGAAAATGCGGCACAATTAGCGTTCATGTCGCAACTGCATTATAGCGCAAACAATAAAATGTACTATAAACTTACAACTGATATCGATCTTAATTATCTTCCTTGGACACCTATAGGTCTGTTGCTCAACAGCACTTTCTATGGTTATTTCGACGGCAACAATCATAGCATCAGCAAGATGGATTTCGCATTGTTCAGTTTAGCCCAAGGCTATATAAAAAAC
>JAZUSL010000011.1:0-27681 GCA_045606705.1 Bacteroidales bacterium | reverse complement strand
ACCCTTGATTTGAGATTCATTTCCTGCATAAGACGCTGTACAGTCTTATGATTTATGGAATATCCTTCATTCCTCAGCTGATGATATACACGACGATAACCGTAGCGCATGCCATGTTGAGAGAATATCTCGTCTATGCGCTGGCGTATGGCTGCATACTTATCAACACTTCGCTTTGACGTATGATAATAATAAGTTGAACGTGCCATCCCTTTGAGCTGTAACAGTTTCTCCAGTTCAAAGCCATCACGCCTTAGTTCTCCGATGGCTTTCGCCCAATCTCGCGCCAGCGGGCTTCTCTCTCCTCGACTAAGGCCTTCACTTTTTTTAGCAGAGCATTCTCCATTCTGAGATATTCATTCTCTTCTCTCAGACGCTCCAGTTCCGTCATTTCTTCTATTTTCTTCTTCCGTGGTCTTCCCATAATTGGTTTCATGCCTCGCTCTTTGGTGGTTGATAAAACGTCAAGTCCCTGTTCTCTAGCAACTTTCAACCAGAAACTCAATCGTCTAGCACTGACTCCATACTTTAATGAGGCACTCACCAAAGTTAAGTTATTTTTATTAACATCCGACACTATCTGCCGTTTTAATTTTTCACTCACCTTAATGGGCCGCTTACGGCGAAGAACAGACTCGCCCTCTGTTTGGTATAAAATCCATAAACATTTAAGCCTCTCTGCATTTATGCCGAATTCATCGCTGATGGATCTAAAGGAGCGACCTTCCTTAAGCATCGCTATATATTTGAGCAATGCTTCACGATCATGTTTTTTACGCATAATAAAACCCCAAAAGTTTTTTGTCCAAACTTTTGGGGTCAATTCAGGGTGACGTCTCTACTGTAATATTCAATTTCAAAGACGCCACAGGGGTGACGTCTCTACGTTAATTGTCAGTTTTCAATTTGTTTATACACTACTGCTGTTCTGCTTACGTTATAAATCTTCATGAAAACTTGTTCGTCTCTTTTCTCTGATGGGAATATGGCGTTCTTGTCGATATTGTCAAATCCACCGAAATCTTTATCATCGCTGCTGAAAATAATTCTATAGTCTCCTGTATTTTTTACATTAATCTCGTAGTCTGGTGTCGACTTGGTTCCCCAGTTGAAGACGAATATTAGATTATTTCTCTCAAAGACTATCGTCTTGTTTTCTTCGTCGGCGTTGAGCATCCAGGCAGGTTCGGAGTTCATGATGTTGTTTTCCTTAACGAACTCTAGCATCGCTTTGTCGAAATCATTGAGGTAATGATATTTCAAGGTAGTATTATCGACTAGTGACCACTGACGGCGGGCGTGTTTATGACTCCACTCGTTTTCCAGGCGAGGGAAGTCAATCCATTCCGGGTGTCCGAATTCGTTGCCCATAAAGTTGAGCCATGCGTTGCCGCCTAAGCATATTGTGAAGAATCGTATCATCTTATGTAAAGCTATGCCTCTGTCAACGATGATGTTTGGCGTGAACTTCGACATGGAGTCGTACATCTCTTTATCCATCAGACGGAAGGCTATGGTCTTGTCGCCAACAAGGGCTTGGTCGTGCGATTCGGCGTATGCTATCGTCTTCACGTCATAGAGTCGGTTTGTCATGGTGAAGAAGAACTCGTGCATGTTCCAATCTTCTTCTCTCTGGTCTTTGAGTATCTTGATCCAGAAGTCGGGAAGTCCCATTCCGAGACGATAGTCGAAACCTATGCCGCCGTCTTCAATAGGAGCACATATCCCAGGCATGCCACTGACGTCTTCCGCAATGGTGACGTAATCTTTATTTAACTGATGTATCAATGTGTTCGCTAACTGGAGATAGGCGACGGCATCGTTGTTCACATTGTAGCCGAAATAGTCTTCTTGCTCCGAGAAGTTGGTTCCGATACCGTGGTTTTTGTATAACATGGATGTCACACCGTCGAAGCGGAATCCATCGAAACCAAATTCTTCCAACCAATATCTTACGTTAGAAAGTAAGAATCTTAATGTTTCTATCTTACCGTAGTTAAACAGTTTGGAATCCCATTGTGGATGATGACCTTCTTTCCCAGCAAGCAGATATTGGTCTTCGCTTCCGTCGAAGAGATACATTCCCTCGTAGGTATTTTTTACGGTATGAGAATGTACCAAGTCCATAATCACCATGATTTCCATTTCGTGAGCAGCATCGATAAGTTCTTTTAAATCTTCCGGTGTACCGAAACGGGAACTCGCTGCAAAGAAGTTGGAGACGTGATATCCGAATGAACCGTAATAAGGATGTTCCGCCACCGCCATCAGCTGTATCGCATTATATCCTAACTCTTTGATTCTCGGCAGAATGTTTTCCTTAAATTCTTTATACGTACCGACAGTCTCGGTTTCTTGCGCCATTCCGATATGGGATTCGTATATGAACAAAGGGGAATGCGCCACAGGGGTATTATTAATAGACGCCACAGGGGTGACGTCTCTACTGGATGTCCAAAACACTCCTGCGAAATCTTTGTTGTCTTCGTTCTGAACTACTCTATTAATATATATAGGTATGCGTTCTTGTTCTCCGATGCTTGATTGTACTAATACCTTCAGGAGACTGCCTTGTGTGAGTTTGTTCCTGTATTGAGAGTCGGGCAGAAAAATCGTCCATATTCCGTCGTTTTCTCTTTCGAGCGGGTTGGCGTATCTGTCCCAGTTGTTGAAGTCACCGAATAATGAGAGGTAATGTGCTGCCGGAGCCCATTCTCTGTACCACCAGCCTCGACGTATCTTGTCGTATGTGAATCCGAAGAACTCATGAGCAGAAGCGAACGACTTTAAGCTGCCGAAGTGAGTGTTAATATATTTTAACAGATTTTCGTATCTGTCGTAGCGTGCCTGTACTTTATCAGCTACTGGTTCCAACCAGGAATCTCTTTCAACTAACTTCATCATAACTTTAAGATTTTAATGCTACATGGTTCAAGAGTCATCGCGATGCCGCGAGTGCTTACCTCTTCTATATTATATTCAATCTTCTCTCCGGTAAAAATGTCTGTCGCTATTTTTTGCTGAGAGCCGAGAACTGAGAGCTGAGTGCAATCGTCTGTTGACATCTTCAAAGTCATATATTCCAACGCGTCATCTGCGATTTTTACTTCGCAATAACGGCTTTCGTTTTGGTTGAAGTTGATTACAACGAGTAATTTTTCTTCTTCATGATAACGTAAGAAAGCATATATATATTGAGGGTCGAAGTTGGAATACCAAGGGTTGACCCACATAAGGTCGTAGAATGCACCTTTATTAATTGCTTTGCTGTTGAGGCGGAAGTTGAGTAGTTTGGTATAGTAGTCGTGTAATTTCTTTTGTTCCTCATTGAATTCGCTTCCATCGAATTTTCCTTTTGCCATCCAGTTCTGATGTTTAGGCATCGTGGTGTAGTCGAAGATGGATGTACGTCCGTCGTCGCCGCTGAATCCTGCTGCGCCGTCGGAGTCTTCACCGCTCTCTTGTCCGTTGTAAATCATAAAAGGTCCGCGGTTCATCAGTGCAGCCATGGTAACTGCCGGTAACGCTTTGAAAGCATCGCCGATGAAGTGTTTGGATGCGAGACGTGGCTCATCGTGATTTTCCATGAAACGTAACATGACGTCACCGTAACCTTGCAGACTGTTCCATACTTTGGTGATGGTGTCGGCGCGTTGCCCGTGACGATAAATGTTTTCTAATGTATTGTAGAGACCAACTTTGTCGTAAAGGTAGTCGAAGCCTGCTTCTATATAATCTCTGTAAAGATGAGGCTGATAAATTTCAGCTATCATAATGACATCATAAATGTCGCGTAACTCGTTGATAGACCATAGCCAGAATTCTACAGGCACCATCTCTGCCATATCAACACGGAAACCGTCGATGCCTTTGTCACACCAATATTGCATGATGTTCAGCATCTTGTACCATGTGTTCGGAATGGTGTCGAAATGTTTGGTGTTGCCATTTAGATAGTCAATGCCGTAATTTAATTTTATGGTATCATACCAATCGTTGACAGATGGAGTAGGAGAGAAGACGTCATTGCCTGATGCTTTTGCCGGAAATTCTTTATAGCTAACATCTGATAGTTGATGACTGATGGATGATGGCTGTCTTGGTACAACAAACTCCTGATTTGGACAGTAATAGAAATTGTTGTCGCGTGCGAAGTTGACGTCTTTGTTGTCATAGACGCCGAATTCTTCAACGTCGAGAGGTCTGTTGACGGACTTATATTCTCTGGCAAGATGATTTGGAATGAAGTCTATTATCACCTTCATTCCTTTCTCATGTATGCGGTGAACAATGTCTTCGAATTCCGCTATTCTGTTTTGTGGGTTGATGGCAAGGTCAGGGTCTATGTCGTAATAATCCATTATAGAATAAGGTGATCCGGCTTTGCCTTTGGTGATGAGAGGGTTCGTTGACTTTATTCCTAGTTCAGGATATGCCGTCATACTGGAATGTCTTATTACGCCTGTAAGCCAGATATGCGTGATGCCTAATTCTTTAAGGGAGTTTAACGCATTGTTGTTAATGCTTGCGAAAGTGCCACATCCGTTTTGTGACTTATCGCCATTCTGAATAAGTTCTGTATTTTTATTACCGAATGTTCGTACAAATAGTTGATATATATTCATAAAGTTGATTTCTTGTAGAGATACACAGACCTATGTCTTTAGGTGTGATTTGCAAAGATAATAATTCTCTTCTTTTTATCAAAAACATTCTTATTCTTTTTTTGTTTATATGATAAAACCAGTTTATGAAATCGACATTAAAAAATAAAGATGAAGGTTACGGATATAATGCTACTATGCTTCCCGATTATGATGCTTTTATCATCATCAAACCTGAGTTTCTTGAATACACCGATGAAATTGTCAGAGACTTATATCGCCGCAACTTTGCTATTGTTGTGTCTGAAAAAAAGATTTTAACAAAAGATGAAGCGGAGATGATATATGGATGTCACAAAGGCAAACCTTTTTTCGATGAACTTATAGAATATATGACGAGCGGACCTTGTATTGGGATGGTTTTGTTGTCTCCTTTTGCAGACAATGAGTCGACTATGGAAGTTATCAAAGATTTTAAGATGATGTATCGAAAGCGTTATGGTATTGATGCGATGCGCAATGTGATACATAGTTCTGATAGTTATCAGAGCGCGATATATGAAGCGGAGACTTTCTTTGAACCCGAAAATTCTTGAATCTAAAAACCAGAAAAGTTTTGCTGTACTTTTATGAAATAAAAAAGACGACGAGAACTCATATTCCCGTCGCCTTTAACTTTTGCCATTGGTCATTTGCCTTTAGCCATTATTTTCCATTATTTTCTAACAACTAATTTGCTTGTTTTAACAGCTTCGCCGTTTACGATTACGCTGTAGAAGTAAATGCCGTCTGTTAAGTCGCTGATGTTGATGCTTACGTGTGAGTCGTTGACATCTTGTCTGATTACTTCTTGACCCATCATGTTGTAGATAGCGATTGTAGCGTTTTGCATTTCACAGTCAAAGTTTACGAAATTGCTTGCTGGGTTAGGATAAGCGTTGCTGAAGAGCTTGCTTACATTTTCATCAACTGATGATGTGTCATATCTGAAGTAGAATTCGAATGTCATTGGTTCGCCGCCTCTTTCAGTGAATGTGTATTGAACTGTGAGTTCTGCACCTTCTGGCAACATTTCCCATGTCATTGGGTCGTATGGTTTGAAGTGTGCGCTGAATTCGTATGGATAATAAGGCATGTTAGGGTCAATGCTTGATATAGGATCGATTGTAACTTCTGTAAATGAAACATCATCTGGGAAACAGTTACCGAAGCAGAAATTATTACCTGCACCTTCTGTAATAGAGATAATAGTTCTTTCACATGTCACAGTAACAGCTGCATCTCCGTTATTGATAATGTGTGTGACGAAGTCCAATTCTTGCATGTCGTTGACATTGCCGATGATTTCGTATCTACCTGGTGCTACTTCACCTACATTTTCATGGTCAACGATACGTTCAAATGTGATTTGTGCAGAAGCGAAACCTGCTAATGCTACAAGTACTAATGAAAGTAAAAATTTTCTCATCTTTTTTCTAATTTTTAAGTTAATATTTATTTAATTTATCTGTTTATTAATCTTTGTTTTATGTCTTGAAAAAAACACAAATATCGTGCTATTTTTTGTGGTTTAAAGTTTAAGGTTTAAAGTTTAAAGTATTTTGAGATTTCCTTAAACATTAAGCCTTAAACCTTAAACAAAATCTTATTTTATAATGTCATTGATAAGAGCGTCATCTGCGAAGTTAGGCATTGTAACCTTAAGTCTTGGCTCGACTTCCATGGCGCGTTTTATTGCGAACATGGCAGGTTCGTTTCTTGCCCAGCTTCTACGAGCGATACCGTTGTTGACATCCCAATGTAACATGCAGTGTAATCTTCTGTCAGCGTCGTCGCTGCCATCGAGTACCATACCGAAACCTCCGTTGATTACTTCGCCCCAGCCGACGCCGCCGCCGTTGTGGATACTTACCCATGTGGCGCCTCTGAAACCATCACCGATGACGTTATGTATTGCCATATCTGCTGTGAATGAAGATCCGTCGTAAATATTTGATGTCTCACGGAATGGAGAGTCGGTACCGGAAACGTCGTGGTGGTCTCTACCTAATACTACCGGAGCTGAGAGACGACCGTCGGCGATAGCCTTGTTGAACTCGGCAGCGATCTTTGTACGACCTTCGCAGTCGGCGTATAAGATACGAGCTTGTGAACCAACGACCAATTTATTAGCGCGTGCGCCTTTGATCCATTGTATGTTGTCGCGCATTTGTTGTTGAATCTCAACAGGTGAGTTCTTAGCTATTTCTTCAAGGACGTTACATGCAATTTCGTCAGTGACAGCGAGGTCTTCTTCCTTACCTGAAGTACATACCCAACGGAATGGACCGAATCCGTAGTCGAAATACATTGGTCCCATGATGTCTTGTACGTATGATGGATAACGGAACTTGCCGTCAGCGTTGAGAATGTCGGCACCTGCACGGCTGCTTTCTAATAAGAATGCGTTGCCATAGTCGAAGAAGTACATGCCTTTTGCTGTGAGTTTGTTGACAGCTGCCACATGACGACGTAATGATGCGTAGACAGCGTCTTTGAATTTTTCCGGTTCTTCTGCCATCATCTGTTTTGATTCTTCGAAAGAATAACCTACTGGATAATAACCGCCAGCGAATGGGTTGTGTAATGATGTTTGGTCTGAACCTAAGTCAACTTGAATGTCGTGTTCTGCTGCATATTCCCAGAGGTCAACAACGTTGCCTTGATATGCGAAAGAACGGGCTATTTGGTTTTTGCGTGCTTCATTAACTCTATCGAACAATTCGTCTAAATCGCTGTAAACCTCATCGACCCAGCCTTGACTGTGACGTTTGTCTGTTGCGCTTGGATTTATTTCTGCTGTGATTGAAACGACGCCGGCGATGTTACCTGCTTTTGGTTGAGCACCTGACATGCCGCCGAGACCTGCTGTGATGAACAATTTACCTGCTGGTGTGCCGCCTTGTTTTCTTGAAGCGTTCAGTACTGTGATTGTTGTTCCGTGGACGATGCCTTGTGGTCCGATGTACATATATGAACCTGCTGTCATCTGTCCGTATTGTGTCACACCCATAGCGTTGAAACGTTCCCAATCGTCTGGCTTGGAATAGTTAGGAATCATCATGCCGTTTGTGACGATGACGCGAGGAGCGTCTTTATGTGATGGGAACAATCCCATTGGGTGACCTGAATACATTACGAGAGTCTGTTCTTCTGTCATGTTTGCGAGATATTGCATGACGAGACGATATTGTGCCCAGTTTTGGAATACAGCGCCGTTGCCGCCGTAAGTGATGAGTTCGTGTGGATGTTGAGCGACTGCGTGATCCAAGTTGTTTTGAATCATAAGCATGATGGCTGCTGCTTGTCTAGACTTAGCTGGATACTCTTCTATTGGGCGAGCGTAAATCTTGTATGAAGGACGGAAACGGTACATATAGATACGACCGTATTTTTCCAATTCTTCTGCAAATTCCGGTGCTAAGACAGCGTGATGTTTAGCCGGGAAATAACGAAGAGCGTTTCTTAAAGCTAATTTCTTCTCTTCTTTTGTTAAAATATCTTTACGTTTTGGAGCGTGGTTGACTGTCATGTCATACTCTTTTACGCATGGCAACTCGTCAGGAATACCTGCAAGTATCTCTTTTTGAAAGTCGTTCATATATTGATAATTTTATTTTTATGCTAATTAATAATGTGCAAATATAAGATATAATTCATAATTTATAATGCATAATGCATAATTTTTTTTCGATGACAATTATGAATTATGAATTGTGAATTATGAATTGAGAATCACCATCCTTTAGGTTTGAACAAGGTGCTCCAGAATCCCAAGAGTGTCGTGAAAATCATGAAGAAACAGTCATAGAATGGAGTGAATATTAGTCCCAAATGTTTCTCGCCTAATTGTTTCGCCGACTTATGGAATATTATGAACATCGTGACGTAGTGAATTAAGGCAAATAATCCTATCGCGATGTAATAATAAATATTTCCTAATGAGATGTTGAAAGCATGAGGCATAAAGAACAATGCGATTAATGTAGGATAATATAGCAATCTGCTTCCGAGTAATAATCCCAATGCTCTGTTGGTTTGAGGTTTGTACTTAGTGCCTGTAGAATAATGACGTCTTTTCTGACGAATCCATGATGCCCAGGTGCGTTTAGGTTCAGATTCCACACGATGAACGGCGTCGACATAGACGTTGGTGTTTTTCTTGTTCGCAACTTGGCTTATGAACAAATCGTCGTCGCCGGAAGGGATATTGTAATGCGAGGTGAATCCTTTGTTTTTCATGAAGGTGCTTTTCCTATAAGAAAGATTTCTTCCCACGCCCATATAAGGTTTCTTCGCTAATGCCAGCGACATATATTGCATCGCGATATATAATGTATCGAAACGGATAAGTTTGTTTAATAATCCTTTACGTTCGAAATATGGTCCGTAGGCAACTACAATCTCGGTGTCTTTGTTGTATGCGCCAACCATCTCCTTGATCCATTGGTCGCTGGTAGGAACGCAGTCGGCGTCTGTCAATAAAAGCAAGTCGTATTTCGCTGATTTTATTCCCATGCTGAGCGGGAACTTCTTGCCTTGGAAGAAGTTAAGATGCTGGGTAAGATTGACGAAATTAATCTTAGGATTGTTTCTCGCCAATTCTTTGAGATGTTCTTCTGTCTGATCTTGTGAGCAGTCGTTAACGATAACGAGTTCATATTCCGGATAATCTTGGTTTAATACTACTGGCAACAAATCGAGGAGATATTCATAAGCGTTGTGGGCGCATACTATCACTGAGACAGGTTCGTAATTGGTGTTTACTTCTTTCTTTTTGTAAAATGCCAATCGTCTGAACGTTATCCAATGATATAGCATCTGTACAAGCCATGCTGCCAAAAATATTACCAGAATTATGAAACTCAGTTGATTAAAATTGAAACTTATGCTCACGGTAAATGTGTATTTTTTTCGTTAAAAACTTTTGATTCTTCACTACAAAAGTATGAATTTTTTGTAGGAAAAATAGTATCTTTGCCCAAAAATATTTTATGAAATTTTCACTTGTCAAAAATGATACAGCGAGCAATGCTCGTGCTGGTGTCTTGACTACCGACCATGGTAATATAGAGACTCCTATTTTTATGCCTGTAGGTACTGTGGGAAGTGTTAAAGCTTCTCATGTCAGAGACTTAGAAGAAGAGATACAGGCACAGATCATTTTGGGCAATACCTATCATTTATATTTACGTCCAGGTTTGGACGTCTTGCAAAAGGCAGGTGGACTTCATAAGTTCAACGGATGGAAACGTCCGATACTTACCGATAGTGGCGGGTTTCAGGTCTTCTCCTTGACAGGCATCAGAAAAATGAAAGAAGAAGGCGTGGTGTTCCAGTCGCATATAGATGGCTCACGTCATACTTTCACACCGGAAAACGTAATGGACATAGAGCGTGTTATCGGTGCCGACATCATGATGGCGTTCGACGAATGTACTCCGGGTACCGCCGATTTCCGTTACGCTAAAGAGTCGATGGAGAGAACACATCGCTGGCTCGACCGCTGCTGGAAACGTTTCGATGAAACCGAACCTATTTATGGTTATAATCAATCGTTATTCCCTATAGTTCAAGGTTGTGTGTATCCTGAACTGAGACGTCGTTCGGCAGAATATATCACCAAACATGAAGCAGATGGTTACGCTATTGGCGGTCTCGCAGTGGGAGAACCAACAGAGCAGATGTATGAAATGATAGAAGTCGTGAATGAGATTCTGCCGCAAGATAAACCGCGTTATCTCATGGGCGTGGGAACTCCTGCAAATCTGCTTGAGGCTATCTCGCGTGGTGTTGATATGTTCGACTGCGTGATGCCGACACGTAACGGTCGTAACGGAATGCTCTTCACTTCGGAAGGCATCATCAACATAAAAAATGAGAAGTGGAAATACGACTTCTCGCCACTCGACGAAAACGGAACTACATACGTAGATAGAGACTATACCAAGGCATATCTGCGTCATCTTATCATCTCAAAAGAAATTCTCGGACCGATGATAGCGACAGTTCACAATCTCGGTTTCTACCTTTGGCTTGTGAAAGAAGCTCGTAAACATATCATAGAAGGAGACTTCGCTTCATGGCGCGACATGATGCTTCCTAAAGTAACTCGCAGAATTTGATTATGAGGAAACTGGATTGGTACATATTTAAGAAATACATCGGCACTTTCTTCTTCGCGATAACTCTGCTGATAGTGATAGTCATCGTTTTCGACGTCTCGGAAAATATCGACAGCTTCATGAAGAATGAAGCAACCTTCAAAGAAGTCGTGTTTCATTATTATATCCCGTTTATACCTTATTTTATTAATCTATTCATATTCCTTTTTGTATTCATCTCTGTTATTTTCTTTACATCGAAGATGGCAGGACATACCGAGATTATCGCTATTCTGAGTAGCGGAATAAGTT
This sequence comes from Bacteroidales bacterium, assembly GCA_045606705.1. Taxonomy (GTDB): domain Bacteria; phylum Bacteroidota; class Bacteroidia; order Bacteroidales; family F082; genus Limimorpha. The sequence goes on along the minus strand of JAZUSL010000011.1, from coordinate 16,622 downwards.
TCAAGAGATTCCTTTTGCCTTATATCATGGCAGGAACTTTGCTCGCTCTCATATCTTTTTATCTCGGTAACTTCTTGATACCTAAGACTGATTCGGTGCGCCGCGAATTTAAAGATAAATATATCGAACGACTTACCAAGAGTTCCGGTTCTAATATTCACGTGCAAATAGAACGGGGAACTTATGTCTATGTAGGTAATTTTGACATCAAGAAGAAGATAGCTTACAGATTCTCTATGGAGAAATTTGAAAATAATGAAATGAAATATAAACTCTTAGCAGATAAAGCAAGTTATGACACCGTCAACGGAATATGGAAACTTCATAATTATACCGAGCGTTTCTTGGATTATGGGGAAACTATGAATCGAGGAAAGACTAAAGATACAACATTACGACTGCTTCCAAGAGACCTATATAATATTAAAGAGGAATTCGAGGAGATGAACCTTTTCGAGATAAGTCGTCACATAAAGAACCTTGAACTGAAAGGCGCCGACAACTCGATGCCGTACCGTATAGAGATGCATAAACGCATCGCTTCTCCTTTTGCTATATTGATACTCACTGTTATAGGTGCCGCATTGTCGAGCAGAAAAACTCGTGGCGGTATGGGACTTCATATCGGAATTGGTATAGTGATAGCATTCTCGTATATACTCTTGATGGAGTTCTCACGCGTCTTTGCAATGTCGGGATTGTTCTCCCCGTTAATCGCAGCATGGTTCCCGAATATTCTATTCTCCCTTATAGGAATTTACTTCTTCATAAAAGCACCGAAGTAAAGTTTATAGTTTAGAGTTTAGAGTTTAGAGTAGTTTTAAAGTTTAGAGTTTTTAAGTTTATCTAAACCTTAAACCTTAAGCCTTAAACTTTAAACTAAAAAAGCATACCCAAAGTCTGTTGACTGTTGTCTGTTGACTGTTGACCGAAAAAGTTTAGAGTTTTTAAGTTTTTAAGTTTATCTAAACCTTAAACTTTAAGCCTTAAACTTTAAACTAAAAAAGCATACCCAAAGTCTGTTGACTGTTGTCTGTTGTCTGTTGACCGAAAAAGTTTAGAGTTTTTAAGTTTATCTAAACCTTAAACCTTAAGTCTTAAACTTTAAACTAAAAAAGCATACCCAAAGTCTGTTGACTGTTGTCTGTTGTCTGTTGACCGAAAAAGTTGAGATTTTTAAGTTTTTAAGTTTATCAGATTCTTAAAACCTTAAACTTTAAACAAAAAGTTTTATCTGTTGACTTTTTTCTTATCTTAGCAAAAAATATTTTTCGTTATGCATATAGCTATCGCAGGTAATATAGGGTCGGGAAAAACGACTTTAACAACTTTATTGTCAAAGCATTTTGGATGGAAACCTCATTATGAGGCTGTCGATGATAATCCATATCTCGCAAGTTTTTATGATGATATGCAACGCTGGTCGTTCAACCTACAGATTTATTTTCTCAACAGTCGTTTCCGCCAAATTCTGGATATCAGAAATAGCGGCGAAAATGTTGTACAAGACAGAACTATTTTTGAAGATGCATACATATTCGCAGAAAATCTTCACGATATGGGACTTATGTCGGAACGCGACTATCGTAACTATCTTTCTCTCTTCGATCTGATGTCGTCATATATGCAGGCTCCCGACTTGTTGATTTATCTCAGAGCCAGCATACCGACTTTGGTGCGCCAAATAGCAAAACGAAATCGTATATACGAGCAGTCAATACGACTCGATTACTTAAAATCTCTTAACGATAAATATGAGAAATGGATTTCGTCTTACGATAAAGGAAAGGTTCTTATCATAGAAAGTGACAATATCGAATTTGAAAATCCTGAAGATTTAAGTAAGGTGATAGATAGCATCAATGCATCTTTGAACGGACTCTTTTAAAAGCATGCAGTTGTTAGCTGTCAGTTGTCAGTCTTTTACTGATAACTGACCGCTGAAAACTAATGACTAAAAAATATGTAAAATGAAAATATTAGGAATAATACCGGCTCGTTATGCCTCGACACGTTTCCCAGGAAAACCATTGACAATGATTAATGGTAAGTCGATGATACAACGTGTTTATGAACAATCGTTAAAGGCAAATTTATTGACAGATGTTGTTGTTGCAACCGATGACCAACGTATTTTTGATGCTGTAATTAATTTTGGAGGAAAAGTCATGATGACCTCGTCCGAACACAATAGCGGTACAGACAGATGTTGCGAGATAGTGGAGAAGATAGGTGAAAATTATGACGCTGTCGTTAACATTCAAGGTGATGAACCTTTCATCAATCCGGAGCAGATAAATCAGATTGCGGAACTTATCTCTTCTGACGAAAGTCAGATAGCATCATTGTGTAAACCGATAAAAGACGCTGATGAACTCTTTGATAATAATGTTGTCAAAGTCGTCTTCGACACTCAAGGAAAAGCGTTATATTTCAGTCGTCAGACGATACCATTTTTAAGGAAAGTGGAAAAAGATGAACAACAATGGATGCAGGAAAGAACATTCTATAAACATATCGGAATTTATGCTTATAAAACCGATGTGTTGAAGAAAATCGCCGCACTTCCACAGTCGGGTCTGGAACTGTCAGAATGTCTCGAACAATTACGTTGGCTTGAAAATTCATACTACATAAAAATGGGTGTTACCGAGTTTGAAAGTTATTCGATTGATACACCGCAAGATGTAGAAAAATGCCTAAAATTCTTCAAAGATTGACATATTTTTAAACTATTTTTCTTAACTTCGCAGAAAGAAAATCCCCTGTTAAGAAAATTTCTAATTGTATGATAACTAACTATTTAATAGAATTGTTAAAGGATAACGAATGTGTAATTGTTCCAGAATTAGGAGCTTTTATTTCTAAAAGACATTCTGCTGCAATTGATTATGCAAACCATCGTTTTACACCTCCATACAAAGAGATAGTTTTCAATAAAAAACTGAAAAATGATGACGACCTCCTTGTCAATTTCTTGTGTGAAAAAGAAAATATAAACAAAGAAGAAGCACTCGTCAAAATAAAAAGTTTTGTCAATCAAAGCGAGGCAATTCTTGATGTTAATTCGGAACTTAATTTGGAAGGTTTGGGAAGACTTCGTAAGTTCGGTGATGATTATGTCTTGACAACAAAAACAGAATCCAATCTTCTCGGCGATTCTTTCGGTCTGACAGAGTTTAATATGCAACCTGTCTTCCGCAGAGAGACATACGAAACCATCAAGGAAAAAATTGCCATCGAGCAAAAAGAGAAAAATACAGAATATACTCTTGCTGTCGAATGTGTTGAAGATGCACCCGATACAACTGTAAGAAGAAAACCTGGTTTTGCAAAAACCTTGGCGTTAACTACATTAGCGTTTTTATTGTTATTCGCAATTAACTGGAAGACAGAACAGACTGATTCTAATTTCGCAAGTTGGAATCCATTCTTATATTCTTCACCAAACGAATTTCTCGTCAATCTTTCTTTGAATAATAATGATGAAAGCGAGAGTTTAGAAACTGAAAATCTGAAAACCTTAGAATCTGGAAATATTGACGTACAACAGACTTTCGTTTCTGAATCAGAGAATAATGAAACATCAGAGTCTGAAATCGTTGAAGTGTCAGAACCTGAAAATATTATTGAGAAGGTTGAACCGGAAATAGTCGCTCCACAGCAGAGTGTTTCAATTCCTCATTACTTTATTATTGGTGGTTCTTTCCAAACTATGGACAGAGCAGAAATTTGTCTTAATGATATAAAGAAACAAGGTTTCGAAAATGCTTCTTTGTTTGAGAAAAATGACAAAGGATATATCCGCGTTTATTATGAATCATTTGCTGTAAAATCAGACGCATTGATTCGTCTTGAAACGATAAAGAACGACTATAACGAGTCGGCTTGGTTGTTGTTCCAAAAATAAAATAAGATGGGAAAAAATAAGTTAGAACGTTTCGCAGAAAACAAGACTTTCAATAATCTTTTTGAATATTCATTTGAAAAAATAAAGGAAGAAGGTTTCCCTTTGAAAGGCAGATGGAAACAAGATTTCTTCAAGAACGACAATCCTATAGTCCTCGAATTGGGTTGCGGCAAAGGTGAATATACAGTAGGTCTTGCACGCGAACACAGAGATATTAATTATATAGGTGTCGATATTAAAGGCTCCCGTATGTGGGTCGGACTCTGTGCCGCACGCAACGAAGGCTTGACCAACGTAGCATTCTTAAGAACTCATATAGAACTCATAGATAACTTCTTCGCCGAAAATGAAGTGGATGAAATATGGGTTACTTTCCCGGATCCTCAACCATCAAAGGCTCGTAAACGTCTCACGGGTCCTAACTTCTTGGAACGTTACCGTAAGTTCTTGAAAGAAGATGGAGTCGTTAACCTTAAAACAGACAGTGACTTAATGTATGAATTTACTGTCGAAACAGCAAAAGAAGCCAATTATCCTATTTATTATAATTACGACAATCTTTATGCTAACGACGATGATTTGGAAGTGAAAAAAATTAGGACTTATTATGAACAAATCTGGCTCGACAAAGGTTTAACCATTAAATATATAAGATTCGGTATCAGACCGGAATCGAACTGAAAATAATTGTATGGACGTGATTTAAAGCGTCCATTTTTGTTAATAATAATTAAGATGAAAAATATAATTGAAAATGCGTGGAACGATCGTTCTTTATTAGAGAAAGACGAAGTTCGTGAATGTATATTTAAAGTTGTTGATAAATTAGACAAAGGGGAGTTGCGTATTGCAGAAAAGATTGATGGCAAATGGATTATCAACGAATGGCTGAAGAAGGCTGTCTTGATGTATTTTCCTATCAACAAGATGGAAGTCTGCGAGAGTGGTATCTTTGAATATTATGATAAAATTCCTTTGAAACGTGGTTTTGAAGAAGCGGGAGTGAGAGTTGTTCCTCCGGCAACAGTGCGCCATGGTGCGTTTATTAATAAAGGTGCAATCTTGATGCCGTCGTATGTTAATATCGGAGCATATGTTGATAGTGGAACTATGGTCGACACATGGGCTACTGTAGGGTCTTGTGCACAGATAGGTAAGAATGTGCATCTCAGTGGAGGCGTTGGAATAGGCGGCGTCTTGGAACCTGTTCAGGCAGCACCAGTAATTATCGAAGACAATTGTTTCATAGGTTCTAGATGTATTGTAGTTGAAGGTGTCCGCATTGAAGAAGAGTCAGTGCTTGGCGCAAATACCGTCATCACTGCTTCTACAAAAATCATCGATGTTAGCGGATCGGAACCTGTTGAATACAAAGGTTATGTACCAGCACGTTCTGTCGTGATACCTGGTTCTTACACAAAACATTTTCCCGCTGGTGACTATCAGGTTGCGTGTGCTTTGATAATTGGTAAGAGAAAAGAATCGACAGATAAGAAGACATCGTTAAATGATGCTTTGAGAGATTTCGATGTTTCGATATAAAAAAGTAGAGACGTCATTGCATGGCGTCTCTACCTTTTCGGGTGGAAGATGGGACTCGAACCCACGATAAATCTGGACCACCCTCTATGTTTGATCGTCAATTCTTTATATCTGGTGCGCGACTCAACTTTTTTGTTAAAAAACGAAAAGAATCCACTTAAACAGTGGAATATTAAAATTAAATTATTATCTTTGCAAAACAAAAAACGGGGACAATGGAAATAAAGTTTGAAAAGGAATATCTGAAACAGTTATACGAGACAGGAAAGGTTTCCGACAAGAAACACAGATTTCAACCTCAGATAATAGCGAAGTATCAGCTTTGTATTAAAACGCTCGAGTACGCGTCTTGCATAGAAGACCTTTACCGTTTCAATTCACTTCGCTATGAGGTACTGAAAGGTGACAAAGCAGGTATTTCTTCGATAAGGGTGAATAATCAGTATCGGATAGAGTTTACCGTAAAACAAATTTCCTCAGAAACCGTTGTGACTATATGCAATATTTTAGAATTGTCAAACCATTATAAATAAAAGGAAATATGGGTAAATTAGTTTGTCAGCGTCCTATACATCCAGGCGAATTATTGAAAGATGAAGTGGAATATAGAAATATCCCTCAAAAAAAACTCGCCGAGCAAATGGGTGTTTCTTATAAGGTCTTAAACGATATTCTTAACTGCAGAAGACCGATCTCTATACAGACCGCTTTACTTATCGAGGCGGCTTTAGATATACCTGCTCATATCCTTATCGGTATGCAGACAGATTACAATATTCAGATTGCTAAAAGCGATAAATCATTTGTAGAAAGACTTTCCAACATCAGAAAGATAGCTGCTGCATTATGACAGCTGCTGGCATATAAGAATAATGTTGCAAGCACTTCGAAATCCTTGAACGTTATTTCTATAACAAGAAATTAGAGATGTTGAAAATGTTAGAAAAACAGCATGAAATTTGTTATATTTGCAACTGAACTAAATTTAAAGGAGGTGGTTATGATTTTATATGTACTTATGATGGTTGGTGTTTTTTTGTAGCAAAGTTTCTTTTAAGACTCCTTATATACATTATTACAGACGGCAAAGATCCAAAGTACAATAAACACTGGTTTTAAATATAGATTAAAGAGATTTCATTGTGAAGTCTCTTTTTTTTTGTCGTTTTATTCTTTTTCTGCAGACGTAAATTCGCAGAAAAAAGGATAAGCATGGCAAATAACGATGTGAAGGGCGAATTAAGGATCTTATCTCTGTAATGATATTCCACTAAATAACCTTCTGACTTGGTATTTTTTAAGACAACCGGAAGAAAGTCAATCAGGGTGTTCTTTTCCTGACGCTCGAGTTTGTCATTTTTACGTTTAGACATTTTTTTGGGGAAGTTGTTGAACAACAGTCCAAAACCTCTGAAAAAGAAATACACCAGATTTATGCCGGAGCTTTTTACTCATTTTGACATTAAATCAGGTGTATTTTGTTGACAATCTGTCTTTTCCTTTAAGAAGGGTGGAAGATGGGACTCGAACCCACGACCCACGGAACCACAATCCGGTACTCTAACCAACTGAGCTACATCCACCGTCTGTTTGCGAGTGCAAATATACAACTTTTTTCTTTCAAAAATTATATCAGACGAGATTTTTTTTTATTTTTGTTTTCCTAACAAAATAATGATGAAAAACAATAAGATATTATCACCGAACCAAATCGCAATAGAGCGTTTTAAGAAAAATACTACAGGTGTGATATCATTGATTTTTATTTTCTTATGCGGGTTTGTTGCTTTGTTCGCTTATTTTATAATTCCAGATAAAACTCCTTATGCCAACACTCAGATCTTGGAGATAAGTACGCGTAAACCTGGCTTTGAAGTGGATATGCTTCTTGTTCCAAAACAAAATGTCAGAGAAAAGACAGGTTTTTTCTCACAACTTATGAATGGAAAACCGTCACCGTATCGACAAATACCTATCGATTCTTTGAATATAGAAAAAGATAAAACCACAGTCTTTATCTATAATCCCGATAACAATAGTCAGAATAATGTTGAGGTTGTTTTAAATGACGACATTATTCCGGGAATGACATTTAATAATAATGAAGAAGCACGATGCTATATCTTAAATAATTGTGTTGTTCATAGAAAATTCGTTCTTGGCACGGACCAGTTCGGGCGCGATTTCTTAAGTCGTCTTTTGCTTGGGACGAGAATAAGTTTCTCTGTAGGTTTCATAGCTGTTTTTATGAGTATATTAATAGGTATATTGATAGGCAGTCTCGGCGGATTTTTCCGTGGCAAGGTTGACGATATTATGGTGTGGCTTATCAATGTCGTATGGTCGATACCAACATTGTTGATAGTCATAGCTATAACTTTTGTTTTAGGTAAAGGTGTTGTCCAAGTATTTATTGCTGTTGGTTTAACGATGTGGGTTGAAGTAGCCCGTGTTACAAGAGGTCAGATACTTTCAGTGAGGGAGACGACATTTGTGGAGGCGGGGCGTGCCTTGGGATTCAGCGATGCGAGGATAATTATACGTCATATAATTCCAAATGTAATCAACCCGATAATAGTTATTTCTGCAGCCAACTTCGCTTCGGCGATATTGCTCGAGGCTGGATTGAGTTTCTTGGGAATAGGTGTGCAGCCACCTATGCCTTCATGGGGCAGCATGATAAAAGAAAATTACGCTTACATCATTTTAAACGACGCTTATCTTGCTATACTTCCTGGCATTGCCATTATGCTTCTGGTACTTGCTTTCATGCTCTTCGGTAACGCTCTGCGTGATGCACTGGATGTGAAAAAATGATTATCTCTTGCTTTTCTTGTTTCCGAAATCAGCCGACCAGCAAGCATCGAATCTCTCGTCGGTACACTTGCCTTTGATGAGGTTGAACTTAAGTGAGATGAACAAATCCAAGCCGTTCACCTTCCCGAAACCGAAATAAGATGCAAGATTCTGAGTGCCTATAGTGATGAATCCTAATCGAGCTGCAGCGCCTATACAGAAATGCTTGTAGTTGCGGAGACTGATAGGTATGCTGAAATCGAAATGATTTGATTCATAACGAGGTTCAACCATGATTTGTGGTGTTGCTTCGACGGAGTATTTAAATATTCTGACAGGTTGAATGAAAGAGGCGTTTACATAAAAATCGTTATAGAAGTTGTAATCAAATTGAAACCTAAAAGTTGTCGGCAGACCAATCTTGAAATTATCTCCAATTTTTGAGGCGTTAGGATCATCATAATAAGTCTCGCTCATAATCATAATCATCTTGTCGAAATTCTCTACGCTGTTATATTTGTCAATATCAAAGAAAGTCGTTCCGTTAAAATCGAAATAATTGTCGATGGCATTATTCTTAAAATTGATAAAACCAAAGTCCATCAATGAAATTCCGATGCGCCAATGGTATTTGATTTTCTCTTGCTGACAAGGGGATGTTATTCTTTTTTTGTTAGTGACCGAGTTTTTCATATGTGTATATAGAAGTCCGATGTCGAGACCAATCCCGTTTCCTCTTGATAAAGAGTTGTTGAATACAGACTTGGAATAAATGCTCTCATTATAATTAATAGGTAATGAATATGCAAGATCGGCGTTGAATCTGTTGATTTCTATCAATTCTTCTTTTTCGCCGTTTGGGTTCTCTATAGTAGATATTTCGTAGTCGAGGTCGTTGATGTTTCCTGCTGCGGCGGAATATCCGATGAGATATTTTACGCTGACACCGGCATCGAATCTGTGTATATAACGTTCGTAAAGTTTTCTGGAATAAGAGAATGCAACCTCCATCCATTCCATAGTCGCAATTCTGGCATCTGTTGAAGAATAATGGTTGTGATACGTGGAATCTTCAACCCCAAAAGTACATATCTCTGGAATCTCCCATGGAATATTAGTCGCATTAGTATAAACTCTTCCGTTTAATGAAAATCCTAGGCTTTGTTTTTCGTCTATGTTTAGCATAAATCGTAAAAGATTCAAGTCTATGGATTCGTATAAGTTTTTGGGTTTATGAGAAGAGTTGTTATATATTGCGAAATTCATTTCTTTGTCGTGTATTTGGTAAGTCGGCAAAGTGTGTTTTTCGGAGTATATCAATGTTCTTAAGTCGTTACCTTTTATATATGCATAATCGTTGAATGCGGTGAATCCAAAATTAGCTATTGAAATATCTGAGTATACGTAAGATGTTGTGATTAGAGCCGGATTCATAGACAATGAGTTGGAGCCGGAATAATTACTTTGTGACCCGGTTAGAGACTGAGAAAAAGAGTTGTCGGTGATAAGTATAGACAGACTTAAAAGTAAGTATTTTAATATGCGCATAATCTAAAAGTAATGTAAATGCAAATGTAGCAATTATTTTAACTTTTTATTTTTAAATTAGTATTTTATTTGAAAAAAAATTGTATTTTTGCACCTCCTAACGATTCAGGCGGATGTGGCGTAATTGGTAGCCGCGTCAGACTTAGGATCTGATGCCGAGAGGCGTGGGGGTTCGAGTCCCTTCATCCGCACTTTTTAATAAAAATTTATTTATCAAAATGAAGACTACACAAACATCAAAAGGCGAACTCCTCGCCGGTATTCAAGTGACTTTAGTTAAAGCAGACTATGAGGCAGAAGTAAAAAAGACTTTAAATGATTATCAACGCAAAGCTACTTTGCCAGGTTTCCGTCAAGGTAAAGTTCCTTTCAGCATGATTCAAAAAATGTATGGTCAATCAGTCCTCTTAGAAAAAATTAACCAGAAAGTTTCTGAAGGTCTTAACAATCACATTGTTGAAAATAAATTAGATGTCATCGGTTATCCTCTTCCAGATATGGAACAATCACAACCTAATGACCTCGATAATCAAGAAGAATTGAATTTCTATTTCGAAGTAGCTCTTAAACCAGAAATCAAAGTAAATCTTAAAGATCATAAAATCAATGATTTCAATATCAAAGCATCAGCAGAAGAAATAGACAGAACAATAAAAAGCATCCAAGAAAATAACAAAGTCGACGATAAAGAACCGGAACTCAATGAAGAACTCTTCGACAAGATTTTCCCAGGACAAGAAGTAAAAGACATCGAAACATTCCGCAGCAAAGTAGCTGTTGAAATGGAAAAACAATATGTCCTCGAAGCAGAAAGAATGTTCTATAACAAAGCTATCGACCAATTGGTTGAAGAAATCAAATTCGATTTGCCAGACACATTCCTTAAACGCTGGATCGTTGAAAACAGCGAAGGTAAAATCACTGCTGAAGACGTAGAAAAGAACTACGATAACGGTTACGTAAAATCTCTCAGATGGCAACTCATCGAAGAAGTCCTCGTAAAACAAAATCCAGAATTAGTTATTAAAAATGAAGAAGTTCGCGACTTCGTAAGAAGCATGTACTTCGGTCATATGGATGTTGAAACATTAGACGAAGAGACAAAGAAACGCTTAGATGACATCATCGACGCTATCATCAAAGACGAAAACCAACGTCAAAACATCAACAACCAGTTGGCTGATAAAAAATTAACAGCTTACTTGAAAGAAAATATGACAATCACTGTTGTTGATACAGACTATGACGGTTTTGTGAAGGCTGTTCTTCCACAAGTTGAACTCGCTGAAGGTGAAGATAAACCAAAGAAGACAAGAACCAAGAAAGCTGCTAAAGAAGAAACAGCAGAATAATAATATACAAATCTTAAGGATTTAAGGATTAAGGTTTAAGGATTAAGGTTTAAAGTCGTCAGTACTTAACCTTAAACTTTAAACCTTAAACTTTAAACAAAAATACAATACAAGTAGTTTATACCAACAAAGACAAAATAACTATGAATAACGAATTTTATAAATACGCTACCAAACATTGTGGTATCAACAGTTTGGCTTTGGAGAAATATACTTCAACAGTAACTAACTACATTTCTCCAACAATCATTGAAGAACGTCAACTTAATGTGGCACAGATGGACGTTTTCTCACGTCTTATGATGGATCGTATCATCTTCTTAGGTGACGAAATCAACGATTACGTGGCAAACATCATTCAGGCTCAGTTGCTTTTCCTCGAATCTTCAGATCCTAAGAGAGACATTCAAATCTATGTCAACTCACCTGGCGGTTCTGTTTACGCTGGTTTAGGAATATACGACACTATGCAATTCATCAGTCCTGACGTCGCTACAATATGTACAGGTATCGCTGCATCAATGGCAGCAGTGCTGTTGTGTGCAGGCGCTAAAGGCAAACGATCAGCGTTGAAACACTCTCGCATCATGATTCACCAACCAATGGGCGGAATGCAGGGACAAGCTTCAGACATCGAAATCACAGCACGTGAAATATTGAAACTCAAGAAAGAGCTCTATGATATCATCGCTACTCACTCAGGTCAACCTTTCGATAAAGTTTGGGCTGACTCTGACCGTGACTACTGGATGACATCGCAAGAAGCCAAAGATTATGGCATGATTGACGAAGTTCTTATCAAGAAAGTTTAAAGTTTATAGTTCATAGTTTATAGTAGTTAAATGTATAAAGTTGAAAGTTTAAAAGTTTATGGATAATTGTTAACTTTTAAATTTTTTCACTTTAACTTTCTACTATAAACTTTTAAACTACTCTACACTGTAAACTATCAACTATAAACTAAAAAAACATGGCAAAGAAACAAGAAAACTTCTGCTCGTTTTGCGGAAAAAGCGATAAAGAGGCTGCGTTGCTTCTGTCAGGAATGTATGGTTTCATCTGTGACGAATGTATCGAACGAGGTCATATCGTAGTGCAGGAAGAACTCAAGCATCTCAAAAAAGCAAATACTCCTGATTTTAAATTGTTGAAACCTGTAGAGATAAAGTCGTTCCTCGACCAATATGTCATCGGACAGGATGAGGCAAAGAGAATACTTGCTGTCGCAGTATATAATCATTATAAGAGAATTAGCCAAGAACAAACTGCCGACGAGGTCGAGATTGAAAAGTCTAATATTATATTAGTCGGAGAAACAGGAACAGGCAAGACACTCCTCGCTCGATCCATCGCAAAAATGCTCAACGTACCTTTCGCAATTGCCGACGCCACCGTTTTGACAGAAGCCGGTTATGTTGGTGAAGACGTTGAAAATATATTAGTCAAACTGTTACAGGCTGCAGACTACGATGTGGCTGCAGCGGAGAGAGGTATCGTGTTTATTGATGAGATAGACAAGATTGCTCGTAAGAGCGACAACCCAAGTATCACCCGAGACGTCTCTGGTGAAGGCGTGCAACAAGCTATGTTAAAACTCCTCGAAGGAACTGTTGTTAACGTTCCACCTCAAGGCGGTCGTAAACATCCTGAACAGAAAATGATTCAGGTAAATACCAAAAACATACTGTTTATCGCTGGTGGTGCATTCGACGGAATGGAAAAGATTATCGCTAACAGAGTGGGAAGTAATGCTATAGGTTATGGCAACGACAACAAAAAACAAATCGACAAGGATAATCTGTTGCAATATATTTCTCCTGCCGACATCAAGAAATTCGGTCTCATCCCTGAGATAGTAGGTCGTTTCCCTATATTGACATTCCTCAATCCATTGGATAGAGAAACATTGAAACGTATTTTGAAAGAACCTAAGAACGCTCTCTTGAAACAGTTTTCAAAATTATTCGATATGGACGAAATCAAGTTGGATATAAAAGACGAAGTGCTTGATTATATAGTCGACAAGAGTATCGAATTCAAATTAGGTGCTCGCGGATTAAGAGCTATCATCGAGGCGATATTGACTGACGCAATGTTTGAGATGCCATCGCAAAACAAAAAGAAACTTTCTGTCGATTTGAAATACGCAAAAGAAAAGTTTGAAAAGAACTCTAAAATTTTAGAACTTTAGGAATCCTAGAGTTCTTTTTTTTTCGTATTTTTGTGAAAATAAATTAAGAAATAAATGGCAAGAATAATGGCAATAGATTATGGAAGGAAACGTTGCGGCATTGCTGTGACAGATCCTCTGCAGATTATCGCTAACTCATTGACAACAGTCGCAACAAAGGACCTTTTGACATTCATTTTGGATTATGTTAAAAAAGAGAATGTTGAGACAATCGTAATAGGTGAGCCTAAAGACATGCAGAACAATCCTTCCGAATCAAGTCGTTACATCGAACCTTTCATCGGACAGTTAAAGAAAGCTCTTCCAGATATGACGATAAAACGCCATGATGAACGTTTTACTTCAAAGATGGCTTTTCAGACAATGATAGATGCGGGTCTCGGTAAAAAACAGCGACAAAACAAGGCACTTGTCGACACCATCAGCGCTACCATTATCTTACAGTCGTATATGGAATCTGAAGCAATTAAGAAAAACAGACTTTAAATTTGAAATTATGATATTACCTGTAGTAGCTTACGGTCATCCGGTGCTGAAACGCATCGCTGAAGATATTGAACCAGATTATCCAAATTTACAACAGCTTATAGCAGATATGTTTGAGACCATGTATCATTCTGAAGGCGTAGGTCTCGCTGCTCCTCAAATAAATAAATCGATAAGATTATTTGTCATTGATGCGGATCCTTTCCATGAGAATTATCCAGAAGCAAAAGGTTTCAAGAAAGTGTTCATCAACCCTGAAATTGTTGAAGTATCTGACGAGACATGGACGTTCAATGAAGGTTGCTTGAGTCTGCCTGATATGCATGAAGACGTGGTACGTCCAAGCAAGATTACAATCAATTATTTGGATGAAAATTTCGTCGAACACGAAGAAGAATATGATGGAATTTGCGCCCGCGTCATCCAACATGAATATGACCATCTCGAAGGAAAAGTCTATGTCGACAGAGTGGCGCCAATGCGCAAGATGATGCTTAAAAACAAATTGCGCAACATCTCTGAAGGTAATGTCTATGTCGACTATAAGATGATTTTCCCAAATAAAAGAAGAAGATAGTTTTTGAATTGAAAATTAAGGTAGAGACGTCACTCCTGTGGCGTCTTTGAAAATTGATAATTAATGTAGAGACGTCACCCTTGTGGCGTCTTTAAATTGAAAATTGTGTCTAAAAATTAATTAAATAAAATATGAAAAGAATAACATTATTATTGATAGCATTTCTCGTGATAGCGATGACTGCTTGTGAAACTCAGGAGAAGACAAAAAATGATATCTTTGCATTAGAGAAAACTTTGGTTGATGAAAATGGCGCCTTGAATGCAGCGTCAGCCGACAAACTTATCGAGGCGTATAAAAACTACGCTGAGAAATATCCGAATGATGCGATGTCGCCTGACTTCTTGTTTAAAGCGATAGATATATCTGTGGAATACAACGCACTCAACCCGCAGAAGACAATAGAAATCTCAAATATGTTGATAGAGAATTATCCCGATTTCAATATGACTCCTATGGCGATGTTTATCAAAGGATTTATCTATGAAAACCAGATGCAAGACTATGAAAAAGCTTTGGAGACGTATCATCAATTTTTGGAGAGATATCCGGACAACCCGATGGCAACAGATGTTCAGACAACTATCAAAAATATTGGTATCCCGCTCGAAGAACTGATTAAAACCTTTGAACAATAAGTAATACAATTGACAATTAACAATTAGAGAGACGTCACTTCACAATATGTGACGTCTTTTTTTTAAATATACTCAATCGTTGGTTAATAGTTCAATTTTCAGATTCTCAGTTTTTCAATTTCTCAGATTCAAAAAATCAAAGTCCGTAGTCGTATTGATTAAGACTTTCGATATAATTGAGAACGTCGTCTTTGCCTACTTCTTTTTCTGAAGATGTGATGAAGATAGGAGGTAGTTCTTCCCATTCTTCTGCGAGTTTGGCTTTATATACTTCGAGATTTTTTTCAAGTGTGGTGTTGTTTATCTTGTCAATTTTGGTAAATATGATACCAAATGGCATTTGCATTTCGCCGAGATGACTTATGAATTCCAAATCTATTTTCTGTGGTTCGATGCGGCTGTCGACAAGAACGAACATGCTGATAAGATTCTTGC
Source organism: Bacteroidales bacterium (assembly GCA_045606705.1). Lineage (GTDB taxonomy): Bacteria > Bacteroidota > Bacteroidia > Bacteroidales > F082 > Limimorpha. The sequence goes on along the minus strand of JAZUSL010000011.1, from coordinate 1,147 downwards.
GGTTTTTGATATAATCGTCGAGCATCACCCTCCATGCGGCGCGGTCTTTTTTTGAACGTTGTGCGAATCCGTAACCTGGCAAGTCGACAAGATACCATTCATCGTTGATGACGAAATGGTTTATGGTTATTGTCTTACCCGGTGTTGAAGATGTCTTTGCAAGTTGTTTCTTGTTGGTCAGCATATTGATTAAAGACGACTTGCCGACATTGGAACGGCCGATGAAAGCGTATTCTGGTTTGTTTGCTGCAGGCAATTTGTCTATCTTTGTGTTGCTCTGTAAGAATGATGCTTTTTTTATTATCATTTTCTTAAAGTTTATTGTCGTTAGTTTGTTTTGTTTAAGTTAATGGATAAATATCAATTTATTAGAATAAGTTTTGTTGATGTTGTCTTGGTGTAAAATCTTCTCTAAATCAATCTGTAAAGTTCCATTTTTTTACTCATCCTCACTTTTGTTTGATGAAAACATGAAATATATGTGTAAAATAGGTGTTTCCTTTTGCAAAGATAGAAAAATATTGATACGGATTCGACTTCCTTTAATCTTAAAAAAACAAGACTGAAAACTTGGAGTATGCTTAATGCTGTAATTTCCAAAAAAAATCGTAGCGATTATTTAGGAATTGTTCTGAAGTTCCAATGTTCTCAATGGTTTTGATGTCTGTTGAAAACTTTTTTGAAAAAAAATAGAAAAAAGTGGTTAAAAGTGGGAAAAAATGCACTAATTTTACATGTTGAAAAATAGACTTAGAAATGAATTATCCAATAGGCGAATATTATTGTAAATTAGACAGTAAGGGCAGACTTCTTCTTCCGAGTAGTTTTAAGGAGCAGCTTGGTGATGTGATAGAGGAGGGTTTTGTTCTTCGTCCGAGTCTCTTTGGAGATTGTCTCGAACTTTTTGGAATGAGCGATTGGCGTGCGATGCAAGAAAAGCTTGGTAGGTTGAACCCTTTTAAAGCAGAAAATGTGATGCTGATTCGTCGTTTTAATGCTGGAGCGCGTATGGTGAAAGTCGATGCTAACGGTCGTCTTCAGATTCCAAAGGACTTGATGGAGAAGACAAGTCTCGTTAAAGAAGTTGTAATGACGTCTTTGATTGATAGAATGCAGATCTGGGATCGCTCTATGAAAGAGATTGAGG
>JAZUSL010000010.1:0-9048 GCA_045606705.1 Bacteroidales bacterium | reverse complement strand
ATACTTCAGTCTAGCAAACGACAGAATCTCAATCGACGATTTTGACAACAACACTGAATTCAACCGTTTCAGACGGCATCGTTTTGTAAACGAGAAACGTATCAGGAATTATCCTGCGGTCAAGATTTGCCGTCTCGGCATCAACAACAGTTTCCACGGATTCGGCATAGGCTCCATGCTTATCGATTTCATAAAACTATATTACACGAAAGACAACAAAGCTGGATGTCGCTTCCTGACAGTAGATGCTTATCATAAGGCTGTATCATTCTACGAAAGAAACGATTTCCTTTTTCTTCGTAAGCATAACGATAAGACTCATCTGTTATATTACGACCTTAATGAGATTGTTGCTTAGCTAGAACTAGAACGGGAGCGGGATATGGGAGCGGGAACTATTAGCTGTTAGTCATAGTTCATAGTTCATAGTCATAGTCCATAGCCATAGTTCAAAAAATCTTTAGACTTTTGACTTTTGACTTTTATTATCTTTGCAATCATTATTAACCAAATAAAATTAAAAATTTATGAAAACTAACAAAATTATCGTAAAAGACTCGATTATTAAGACAATAACAAAAGATGGTATCGACTATATCTGCATAACAGACATAGCTCGCCAAAAGAACCGTGCCGAACCTAAAGATGTTGTAAAAAATTGGATGCGTCAAAAGAACACTCTAGAATATCTTGGATTATGGGAGAAATTAAATAACCCTATGTTTAAAGGGATCGAATTCGACCCCCTTTTGAAAGAAGCTGGCAGCAACTCATTCACCATGAGTCCTAGCCGATGGATAGAGCTGACAGATGCAATTGGCATTATTTCCAAGACTGGTTCTGGAGGTGGCACTTTCGCACAACGAGACATCGCCTTCAAATTCGCGAGCTGGATTTCAGTAGAGTTTGAACTGTATCTCATCAAAGAATTTCAGAGACTGAAGCAGGATGAACAGAAAAAAGTTGGATGGTCGGTAAAACGCGAATTAGCTAGAATCAACTACCACATCCATACTGATGCCGTAAAGAACAATCTCATCCCAAAAGAAATCAGCGCAGCTCAAAAGAACACCATCTATGCCGAAGAAGCCGATGTGCTTAATGTCGCCATATTCGGTATGACGGCAAAAGAATGGAGAGACAACAATCCAAATATGAAAGGTAACATAAGAGACTACGCCACAATCAACGAACTCATCTGCATCTCAAACATGGAGAACATCAACTCAGTATTGATTAACGAGGGAATCTCTCAAGGCGAACGTCTCGAGAAACTCAACAAAATTGCTATACATCAGATGAAGATTCTGGAGAATTACGAGAACAAGAAGCTACTGAGTCACTGAGATGCTGAAATGCTCTCGTAGAGGCACACGGAAGTGCCACGGGGACGGAATATTGGGACGGAATATTGGGACGGGAACGGGAGCGGGAACTATTAGCTGTTAGTCATAGTTCATAGTCTATAGTCATAGTTCATAGTCTATAGCCATAGTCCATAGTCATAGTCATAGTTCATAGTCCATAGTGAGACGCCACCCCTATGACCTTCAGTTTTCATAGATCTCGCTTTCCTCAACTAAATTATTAAGTAGCGCGTAAACGGTAAGTCCCGACACCGACTTGATACCTGTCTTTTTAACTATATTCTTACGGTGTGTTATTACGGTATGAACGGAGATATTGAGCATATCGGAGATGTCTTTGTTTGTCATGCCTTTGGCGACACATACCAAGACGTCAGTCTCGCGATTTGAAAGGTCGAAACTTTCTGCCTGCGAAGAACTTTCGTCGGAATTATTAATCAAGTTGATTATTTTATTTACGACTTTCTGCTTCGTTTCATTCAACTCTATTATCTCCTTAAAATATTTTAAGAAACTTTTGTCGATGTATGTAGAGATGAGAGCGATAAAATATGTTGAAGGATTGTTCTGTATAAATTGTTTGATAAGACTGTGATTAGAATATCCTAAAACCAAAGGATTGATGATTAGCATATCCGGGTTGTGAATTATCATCTTGTCTTTCAAATCATCAATGTTATCAACAATAGAAACAATATTTATCTGATTAATATCTTCTAAATATTTAAGCAAGCCTGAAGAAATTATCGGGGAAGGTTCCGCTATTATTATCTTATTAATCTTCATGGCATTGCTTTTCTAATAATTCAACAAAAGGCACTAGGGCGCGTTCTTCAACGATGGTATGGCATCTCAGGTCGGACGACAAATCCATGATGTCGAGAGATATTTCTATTCTTTCTTTCGGGAAGATGTCGGCAGGAAGATATTTGATAAGTATACTCATCAAGTCGCTGAGTTTATCCTCTATATTGCTGTGATTCGACTCGAATTCGCGTATCGTGAATTGATTGTCTAAAGATTTGTTCGCCAGCGAATTGATATACGGGAAAACCGTTTGTTCTTCGTAACTGAAGTGGTTTGCAACTTCTTTTTTATATTCTATGAAGAAACGTTTAATCGTGTTGCCGAATCTTTCCGGACAAGCGTTGATGATTCTTTCGAGATGATGTTCAATGTGCGGAATTCTTTCCTCAACGTAATATCTATGCGAGTTTGAAAGATATGTCAGTATTGAATTTATATCGACGGATTGTATTTCATTGTCGGAAGGGATATAATTTTGGTTGGTGTAAATGTTACAAACCAAGAGAAAAAACGCAGGATTTATATTTGCTTTCTTACATACTTCTTTGACGCTGAGGTCGCCAAATCCTAGTTCAATTCCGAAGCGAGATAGGGTGAGCATCAACTTGGGATTCGACATCACCAACTCAGCCATTTTAGTGTTTTCAGTCATATTTATTTAGTTTATAGTTCATAGTTTATAGTTGATAGAAGTTTTATAGTTTAGAGTTTTAAGTTTTTAGTTTTAAGTTTATTTTGTTTAATGATATGATAAACTTTATAACTTTAAACTTATCAACTTTCAACTACTCTAAACTATAAACCCTAAACTCTAAACTTTAAAGAAAGAGCCACATGAGGGACTCGAACCCTCGACCTACGCATTACGAATGCGTTGCTCTACCAACTGAGCTAAAGTGGCGGTTTTATTTTAACTTTGAACTATGACTCTGAACCATAGTTCAAAGTCATAGTTTATGCCTGCAAAGATACGATTTTTTTCTTTTTCTCAGTAATTATTTCTGAGGTAATTGGAATGTATCTTTAAGTGTTACTGTTCTGTTGAATACGAGGTGTTCTTTTGTACTGTCTTTATCGGCAGTGAAGTAACCTATTCTCTGGAATTGGAAGTGGTCGAGAGGTTTTGCGTCGGCGAGATATTGCTCTACATAACATTCTGTTCTTACTTCCAAAGAGTTAGGATTTATCACCTGTTTCATTGCTTCTAATGCCGAACATTGTTGCTCCTCTTGAATCTTAGCGATCGCCTCGCGTGGATTTTCGTTCATCCAAAGTCTGTCGTATAATCTTACTTCAGCCTTGATGCAATGGTTGCAGCTTACCCAGTGCAAGGTCCCTTTCACCTTACGATTAGCGCCTGCCATTCCGCTCTTTGTCTCTGGATCGTATTCTGCATACACTTCAACGATGTTACCGTTTTCGTCTTTCTTGCAACCCGTACATTTAACTATATAAGCATTTTTCAAACGTACTTCATTACCAGGTGTCATGCGGAAATATTTCTTAGGAGCGTCTTCCATGAAGTCTTCGCGTTCCATCCACAACTCTCTGCTGAAGGTGATGTTGTGTGTACCTGCGTTTTCGTCTTCCGGATTATTGACGGCTTCCATCTCTTCCGACTGTCCTTCCGGATAGTTGGTGATTATCAACTTAACAGGATTGATGACAGCCGACACACGTGTTGCGCGTGCGTTGAGATCTTCACGAATAGTGCTTTCCAAAAGTGCGAAATCGTTGACGGCTTCGTATGTCGTGTAACCGATTTTATCGATAAGCATACGGATTGACTCAGGAGTATATCCACGACGGCGGAATCCGCAGATAGTAGGCATACGGGGGTCATCCCAACCGTTGACGAGACCTTCTTTAACTAAGATAAGAAGGTTACGTTTACTTAATAATGTATAGTTGAAATTAAGTTTGTTGAATTCATATTGACGAGGACGATGGTCATCCAAGTCTTTTTGTTCTTTAAGTTCATCGATGAAATAATCATATAAAGGACGGTGAACCACGAATTCCAATGTACATAATGAGTGGGTTACGCCTTCGAAGTAATCGCTTTCGCCATGAGCGAAGTCATACATAGGATAAGCGTTCCATTTGTTTCCTGTTCTATGATGAGGTGTTTTTACGACGCGATAGATGATAGGGTCGCGGAAGTGCATGTTAGAGTTCGCCATGTCGATCTTTGCGCGGAGCACCATCTTGCCTTCTTCAATCTCGCCTCTGTTCATCTTTTGGAAAAGTTCCAATGACTCTTCTACAGGACGGTTTCTATAAGGACTCTCAGTTCCTGGAACTGTCGGCGTTCCTTTTTGTGCAGCTATCTCTTCAGAGCTTTGCTCATCAATATAAGCCTTACCTTCTTTAATAAGACGTATTGCGAAATCCCATAACTGTTGGAAATAGTCTGAAGCATAATATTCGTTTGCCCATTGGAAACCGAGCCATTGAATATCTTCCTTTATTGCGTCGACATATTCAACATCTTCTTTTGTAGGGTTGGTATCGTCGAAACGAAGATTACAGACGCCATTATATTTTTCAGCCAAACCAAAATCGAGACATATCGCCTTAGCATGACCGATATGAAGATAACCATTAGGTTCTGGAGGAAAACGAGTTTGTAGTCTACCATCGTTTTTACCATTTTGCAAATCCTCAACCACCTTGGCTTCTATGAAGTTCAGCGATTTTTTTTCCTTTTCAATTTCTTTAAAATCACTCATGTTATAAAATTTTGTGCAAAAATAATAATTTTAGTTTAAAAACACTTGACAAAACTTCATTCATATATTATCTTTGTGATTTTCGTAAAATCATATACAAAATAGATATACATGAAGTTATCACAATTCAAATTCAACCTCCCTTCAAATCTCATTGCAAGTTATCCTGCAAAGAACAGAGATGAAGCTCGTTTGATGGTTGTTAATCGTAAAGATGGTTCCATCGAACATCGTATCTTTAAAGACATTTTGGATTATGTAAGTCCTGGCGACGTATTTGTACTTAACAATACTAAGGTATTCCCTGCACGTCTTTATGGCGAGAAGGAAAAGACTGGTGCTAAGATCGAAGTGATGTTGCTCCGCGAACTCAACCACGAAAGTCGTCTTTGGGATGTACTTGTCGACCCGGCACGTAAGATTCGTATCGGCAACAAATTATATTTCGGAGAAAACGACGAACTCGTTGCTGAAGTTATTGACAACACCACTTCACGCGGAAGGACATTACGTTTCTTGTTCGACGGAACGCCAGAAGAATTCAAGAAGACCATAACCGACTTGGGCGAGACACCTCTTCCAGTAGAGATTGCACGCCCGGTAGAACCTGAAGACGCAGAGAACTATCAAACCGTATTCGCCAAGAACGAAGGCGCAGTTGCTGCACCAACAGCAGGTATGCACTTCAGCAAGTCGCTCATGAAACATCTCGAACTACGCGACTGCCAATTTGCAGAACTCACTCTCCACACTGGCGTCGGCAACTTCCGCGACATTGAAGTTGAAGACCTCACCAAACACAAAACAGATTCCGAACAAATGGAGATAACACAAGAAGCCTGCGACATCATCAACACAGCTAAGTCAGAACGTTGCAAGGTATTCGCCGTAGGAACAACAACTCTCAAAGCGCTTGAGACAGCAGTGACAATCACAGGTAAAATAGAACCTTTCAAAGGATGGACCAATAAATTCATCTTCCCTCATTACGATTTCAACACTGCCGACGCTCTCATCACAAACTTCCACCTTCCTAAGTCACCAATGATGATGGAAGTAGCAGCATTCGCCGACTACGACCTTCTTATGCATGCATATAAAGTCGCTGTTGAAGAAAAATATCAGTTCTTTACTTACGGCGATGCAATGCTCATTTTATAAAATCTGAGAAATTGAGAATCTGAGAAATTGAAAATTAAAATTAATTTAGAGACGTGACAATGATTCCTGCAAAACATAGATAAACATTGGTGCGTCTCAAAGGCTTAAAAATATGAATCAAGAAGAATTTTTCAAGAAGATAACAGCTCATGCTAAGGAATACGGTTTTGTATTTCCATCGAGCGACATTTATGACGGTCTCTCCGCTGTCTACGACTATGGTCAAAACGGAGTTGAATTAAAAAATAACATCCGCCAATATTGGTGGAAAGCCATGGTGCAAATGCATGAGAATATCGTCGGTGTCGACGCAGCTATCTTCATGCATCCTACAGTATGGAAAGCTTCAGGTCACGTCGATGCTTTCAACGACCCTATGATTGACAACAAAGACAGTAAGAAACGTTATCGTGCCGACGTACTCGTTGAAGACCACATCGCAAAGATAGAAGATAAGATTAATAAAGAAGTAGAAAAAGCCAAGAAACGTTTCGGCGAGGCTTTCGACAAGGAACAATTCGTATCTACCAATGCCCGCGTCGTCGGTTACAAACAAGAGATTGAAACTATCAGCCATCGTCTCTATGCAGCGATGGAAGCCAACGACCTAGCAGGCATCAAGCAACTCATCGAAGACTTAGGCATTGTTTGTCCTATCTCCGGCTCACGTAACTGGACCGACGTACGTCAGTTCAACCTTATGTTTGCCACACAGATGGGTTCTTTAGCAGAAGGCGCTAACGAGATATATCTCCGTCCAGAGACTGCACAAGGCATCTTTGTCAATTATCTTAACATACAAAAGACTGGCAGAATGAAAGTGCCTTTCGGTATCGCTCAAACCGGCAAGGCATTCCGTAATGAAATCGTGGCACGTCAGTTCATTTTCAGAATGAGAGAATTCGAACAAATGGAGATGCAGTTCTTCGTACGTCCTGGCACTGAACTCGAATGGTTCAAACACTGGAAAGAAGAACGTCTCAGATGGCATTTCTCTCTCGGCATCCCAGCAGAGAAATATCGTTATCACGACCATGAAAAACTCGCCCATTATGCTAATGCAGCTACCGACATCGAATTTGAATTCCCATTCGGTTTCAAAGAACTCGAAGGCATCCACAGCCGCACCGACTTCGACCTCAGCAGTCATTCCAAGTTCTCCGGCAAGAAACTCCAATACTTCGACCCTGAAACAAACGAAAGCTACACTCCATACGTCATTGAGACATCTATCGGCTTAGACCGTATGTTCCTCGCCATGTTGAGTCATGCTTACACAGAAGAGAAACTCGAAGACGGTTCAGAACGCGTCGTGATGAAATTCCCTGCCGCATTAGCACCTTATAAAGTAGCTATACTTCCTCTCGTCAAAAAAGACGGACTTCCAGAGAAAGCACGCGAAATTATGGATCAGCTCACACCAGACTTCATGTGCCAATATGAGGAAAAAGACTCTATCGGAAAACGTTACAGACGTCAAGATGCTATCGGCACTCCTTTGTGTGTTACTATCGATAACCAGACTTTGGAAGACAACACAGTGACAGTTCGCGACCGTGACACCATGGAACAAATCCGTGTCAACGCTGATGAACTTTATAATATCATCAGAAATAAAATAGCTCCGAAAAGAATCTGAAAATCTGAAAATCTGAGAATCTGAAAATCTGAGAATCTGAGAAGCGGATTCGGATGCTTTTTTAGGGGACATCTATAAATTCCCCGTTTAAATAAATTATATTAACAACAATTAAAACTTTTGCTTGCTTTATGTTTTTTACAATAAAAATTCATAAATCATTTGCAAAGCAATTTATAGAAGTCCCTTTAAATATAATACCATGAGATACAGTATTATCGTAATATCAATGATTTTGTTAGTCTTCGCTTCTTGCGATGATAAGAAAACCAACAAACCTTCACCACAGTCTACACCTGCTAAGCAGATAATTAGAGTTCCTGATTTCAATGCTGATTCGGCTTATCATTATGTTAAGTCTCAATTGGATTTCGGTCCTCGCGTTCCTGGCAGCAACGCACACGCTAAATGCGCCGAATGGTTTATCGACTTCTTTAATGAGAAAGCTGATACTGTTTATGTGCAGGATTTCAGGACACGTCTTTATAATGGCAAAGGCATTGATGGGAAAAATATTATCGCGTCGTTTAATCCATCCGCTAAGAAAAGAATCCTTCTCGGTGCTCACTGGGATTCACGTCCTTTCGCCGACCACGACCCAGATGAAAGCAATTGGAATACTCCTATTGATGGCGCCAACGACGGTGCCAGCGGCGTCGGCGTGTTGATGGAGATCGCCAGAGTGTTGAAGGAACAACCTATTAATATAGGTGTCGACATCATTCTCTTCGACCTCGAAGATTATGGAGCTCCACAATATCTCAACCTGATGACAAACAACGATTGGGCTTTAGGTTCTCAATATTGGTCAAAAAATCCTCATATCTATAACTACCGAGCATATTTCGGTTTGTTGCTCGATATGGTCGGAGCTTCAAATCCTCGTTTCCCAAAAGAATATTATTCTCAGCAATTTGCACCTTCATTAAGCAATGAGGTCTGGAGAGTGGCTCGTGAAATTGGCTATTCAGATTATTTCACTAACGAGATAGGTCATCCAATCAATGATGATCATATATATGTCAATGTCAATGCCAATATCCCGATGATAGACATTATTCATTTGGTTGATAGTGATACAACATCATTCTACCCTTATTGGCATACCGTTAAAGACAATATCGAGCAGATAGATCCTAAGACTTTAGGGATGGTTGGAGATGTAGTCCTTAATGTGATTTATAGGAATTGACAATAACAATTAAAGAGGCTGTCTAACAAGTTTAGGCAGTCTCTTTTTTTGTATAATTATGTAATGTTGCCAAAGACAGTTTGGCGATAAGCTTGTAAATAAATGACAGTTAATGATATGGATATACTTTGATGGAATGTCTCCGTCAAA
>JAZUSL010000009.1:0-20895 GCA_045606705.1 Bacteroidales bacterium | reverse complement strand
CAGCGTATCTCAGCAGATCTATCTCGCTGAAGAAATGCAAGGCAAGTCAGGAAATATCACAAGTATTTCATTGATTAATACGTCTGGCACCCAGTTGAACACTCGTAATATCGAGGTTTATATGGCTCATACTACTGAGACATGTTTTTCAACAACAAGTTCTTATACTAACTTTATTAGTATGACTGCTGCTGATCAGGTATATGCAGGCACATATACATTCGATTCAAACACTCAGTATTCAACAATAGAATTTGAAACTCCGTTCGCATATAACGGACAAGACAACATCATTCTTACATTTGTTGACAACACAGGCAGTTGCGTTGGATCTGCTGATCAATCTAACCGATTCTATACATTCAACTCCGGAACATATAGAGCTGTTGCTCACAAACAGGATTCATGGGGTGCATACGATATAACAACGTTACAGACAGCAAACGGAACTAGTTTCGCATCAAACGCAGCACCAAGATCTGCTGTCAACCAAATTCAATTCACCTTTGAAGGATCAGGCGAAGAACCTGAACAACCTACAACTCCTGCAACTCCATCAAACTTGGTGGCTGCAGCAACAGGCGAAACAACAATCGCTTTGTCATGGGATGCTGTTGAAGGCGCAACAAGCTATAACGTTTACTTCGGAACAGATGCAGTTGCTACAGGTTTAACAGCAACATCTTATACTGTTGAAAACTTAACAGCAGGTACACAATACTGCTACAATGTTACAGCAGTTAACGAAGCTGGCGAATCAGCAGCAACAGCCGACGCTTGCGCTACAACAAATGCTGCACAAACTCCAGATGACGAACCACAAGAAATCGTTATCGGCAATGGCACAGAAGAAACAAATGCTGCTCCGTTCAGAACATCTTCTCCATACTCTTGGGTAGAAATGTTATACAAAAGCAGCGACATAGGACAAGCTTGTACAATCACATCATTGTCTTACAACTGTGTTACCAGCGCTCTCTACGGTACAGCTCCAGTTTATGGACTCAATACAAACATCAAGATTTATCTCGCAGAAACAACAAAATCAGCATCGTATGTTAACACTTTCGTTCCTGAATCAGAATTGACATTGGTATATGATGGTACAAATGTTACCATTGGCGATGAAGAATGGGAAACATTCACATTCAGCACTCCTTTCGAATACAGCGGAACAAACAACCTCGTTATCGTTGTATCGAACGATGCCGGCACCAACGCTCAAAGTATCAAATGGGCTTGTAGCACCGTAGCTAACAGCGTATTGTTTGACTTTAGCGACAACAATCCTGCCGGTGCTGAATATCCAAACGAAAACGGATTTACAGGCGGCGCAGGTTATATCTACAACAAACTTCCTAACATAATATTAGGTACTGGAACACCATCAGAACCTGAACAACCAGAAGACCCAGAAGATCCAGAAGATCCAGAACAACCACAAGAAGGCAACTTCTTAGTTGTAGGCGACATCAACACAACAGAATCATCTTCTGTAGCTCCTTTCAGAAATTCATACAAATATTCATGGACAGAAACATTCTATCCAAAAGAAGAATTAGGTCAAGCAATGACGATTACTTCTTTAGCCTATAAATGCGCTACAGAAGACATCACACTTGCAACAGATGTTATTGAAATCTACATCGCTGAAACAGACTATACAGAACATACATCATCAGCAATTTGGGTTCCTGAAGCAGATTATACATTAGTATATACAGGTACAGGTATCACTATTGGCGAAGAAGAATGGGAATCATTCACATTGGATGTTCCATTCGAATATAGCGGAACAAAGAACCTCGCTATCGCAATGTCGAAGAGCTCATCATTATTTAACAACGCTATTAAGTGGGCTACTACAACAGTTTCAAAATCTGTTAACTATCGTAGCAACGACACTAATGCAGCATATGCAGACTATCCTATAGGTAATGGTTCAACAAACGGCAACAGACCTATCGTTAAGATTGGTTACGGCAATGCAGTAGTTCCAGAAATCCCTGCAACTCCAGCAAACTTGGCAGCTACAGCAACAAGCCAATCAACAATAGTTTTGACATGGGACGCTGTTGAAGGTGCTACAGAATATAACATCTACAGCGGAACTGAAACAGTTGCTACAGTAACAACAAATTCATACAACGCTACAGGCTTGACCGCTGGCACAGAATACTGCTACAGCGTTACAGCAGTTAACATCGCAGGCGAATCAGCAGCATCAGAAGAAGCTTGTGCAACTCCAACCGAAGCAGAACAAAGCGAATATGCTTTATATGCAGACTTCGAAAACGCGACATTAGACGGATGGAGATTGATTGACGCTGACGGTGACAACGTGAACTGGAAACTCTCTACAGGTAACGGTGGCATCGTAGGCGTAAACGGTTCTAACTGCATTTTCTCAGAATCATGGTCAAGCGGCGGTGCTCTTACTCCAGACAACTACATTGTTACAACAGCGACATTCGCCATAACAGAAGGTTCTGTCTTGGAATGGGACGTATTGCCAAGTAGCTCACAATACTACGAAGAACATTACGGCGTTGTTTATTCAACAGACGGTGAATTCTTCTACACAATCTGGGAAGAAACATTGACATCATTCTATGAATACGAACACAGAACATTAGAATTAGATTATATCGCAGGTCAAACTGTATATATCGGATTCCGTCACTATATGTGTACAGACAATGACGCTGTATGTATCGACAATATCGCATTGTCATTAGGTGAAGGCGGCGAACCAGTGATGGCAGCTGGCGACACATGGCAAGACGCTATCGAAGTGACAGAATATCCTTTCGCTCATACACCAGACTTCGCTAACTTGAACAATGACTACACATTGCCAGGTGAAGAACAAGACGGTGCTGACGTTGTATATAAACTCAACTTCGCAGAAGAAACAACATTCTCAGCATCAGTAACAGGTGCTAACGGAAAAGTAGCATTGTATGCAGAAGACTTCAACGGTCAAGCTGGTCCTGGTACCGACAACTATTACGGTGCAGAAGAAGGCGAAGACCCAGAACAACCAGAAGATCCAGAACAACCAGAAGATCCAGAAGGCGCAACAACATTCTCATTCGACTTTAATGACGGTCAAATGACAGGATGGAACACTATCGATGCCGACGGTGACGGTGAAAACTGGATGGTTGGCAGCATCTATGAAGGTCCAGACGGAACATATTGTTTGTTCTCACAATCTTATACATATTCTTCATTGACACCTGACAATTATGTTTACACAACAGACGTATATTCAATAACATCAACATCAACATTAGAATATGATGTACGTCTTGGCAACACATGGTATCAAGCTGAATATTACGGTGTAGCTGTTTCTGAAGATGCTGGCGAATTCACAATGGTATTTGAAGAAAGTGCAGAAGGATTAAATTCTGGAACACACAGATCAATTGATTTAAGCGCATACGCAGGAAAGAACGTCCATATCGCATTCCGTCACTTCAATTGTTCAGCACAAGATGCTATTACCATCGACAACGCAGTGCTGTCAACAGAAGGCGGTTCAGAACCAGAACAACCTGAAGATCCAGAACAACCAGAACAACCAGAAGGCGCAACAACATTCTACTATGACTTCACAGATATGAGTTTGGCAGACTTCACAACAGTTGACGCTGACGGCGATGGTCAAAATTGGTATATCTATGAAAATTATGGCATAGCCGGTCACAGCCTCGTATCAGATTCATACGCTAACTATGTAGCATTGACTCCAGACAACTACATCTACACCACTCAGAAATATGCTATCACAGCTCAATCGCAATTATTATACAAGGTGAGCTGCTCATATACTGAACATTATGCAGTTATAGTATCAACTGACGGTGTTAACTTCACCATAGTATCAGAAGAATCATTACAAAGCAATCAAGCAATCGATAAGACTATTGACCTTAGCGCATACGCAGGACAAGAAGTCCATATCGGTTTACGCCACTTCAACTGTACAGATGGTTTCCATTTGTTATTCGACAATATAGAATTGACAGACGGTGCTAAGAGAGCTAACCGCAACAGCATCGATAATATAACTGTTCCAGCAGGTACTTACTACTTGGTAGCATCTGCAACAGAAGCTTTCTCAGTAAACATCAACGTAGTTGAAGAACAAGAGTCAGACCTCACTCCAGTCGCTCAAGTAACAGCTACAGAAAACGGAGCTAACGTTGACGTTGCATGGACAATGAACAGAAACTTGGAAGTTACAGACGCTAAGAGCGGCAAGTCGATAAGATTAGATGAGACACGCGACCCAAGCGACTATACATTCCACAGCTATAAAGTTTATAGAGCTAACGGTGATGAAACACCAGTCGTTCTCGCTGAAAACTTGACAGAGACAACATACCAAGACGCTACATGGGCAGAAGCTGAATCTGGCGTTTACAAATGGGGCGTCGCTGCAATGTACACAGCAAACAACGCAAAACGTGAAGAAGTTACATTGATTAATGAAGGTTTCGAAGTGGGATACTATATACTTCCAGAAGGATGGACAACATATTCTGACCCAGCTACAGCAAATCAGTATGGTAACTTCAATTCATACTCTTCATTATATTCAGATATCACAGCATACGCAGGCGAATATTCAGCATTTACATTAGGCGGTTATGCAACAGCTGGTTCTGTGTTCTACTTGGTAACTCCAGCTCTCGATTTCACAACAATAGTAAATCCTTCTATCAACTTCCACTATGTATGTCCAGAATTCTGGGGTAGCGTAAATACCTTATCAGTAAAATATTCCACATCACCAACAGGTCCTTGGACAGACTTATGGAATGGAGAAACAACATCACAATGGCTCGACGCAACAATCGACCTCTCAGCATGTTCAGGCAACACAGTTTACGTAGCATTCTGCTCTGTAGAAGGCGGTAGCTGGGGCGTTGGCGTCGATAACGTTATCGTTACAGGCACCACATCTGACGGTCCTATCCCTGTAGCTTCAGAAATCGTTTGGTCAAATACAATCGATA
The DNA here is from genome assembly GCA_045606705.1 of Bacteroidales bacterium. Classification (GTDB taxonomy): domain Bacteria; phylum Bacteroidota; class Bacteroidia; order Bacteroidales; family F082; genus Limimorpha. The sequence goes on along the minus strand of JAZUSL010000009.1, from coordinate 15,865 downwards.
AAGACATGACAACTACAGTGGCTGTCAACGTAACAACAGACGACGGTGGTTCAGTAGCCGGCACAACAGTTACATTGGAAAATGTTAACGAACCTGCTTACGTATATGAAACAACATTAGACGCAACAGGTCAATACACATGGAACGATGTACGTAAAGGTACTTACGAAGTGACTATCGCATTGGAAGGTTACTATTCATGCGCTGAAGGCGACATCATGGAAATCATGGACGCTACAACAATTGAATGTACAATGGAAGCAAAACCTGAACTCGTTGAAGGTCTCTACGTATCACCTACAGGTTGGGCAATGTGGACTGTTGAAGGTTCAGCATACGACGTTGTATTCGAAGGCGAAACAGTAGCTAACGACATCACAGATAAATTCTTCCAACTCAATGTCACAGGTTTGACAGAAGGCGAAGAATATACAACAACTGTTATCGTTGACAACTCAACAACAGAAGCTATGGAATACACATGGACATACAGAGCATGTGACAACTTCGCTGGCGTTGTTAACTTGGCAGCTACAATGGAAGAAGGTACAGCAACATTAACATGGACACTTCCTGTTTATGAAAACCAAGATCCTATCTATGAATTTGCATGTAACTTCGACGATGGTTCATTGAACGGTTGGAATACAATAGACGCTGACGGCGACGCTCGTAACTGGCAAAACACTTCAGAACACGCTAACCAAGGTTTCGGTATAAACAACACCTACTGCGCTTCTTCATCTTCATACGACAACTCAGTAGGCGCATTGACACCAGACAACTACTTGGTTACAGATGTTAAATACACCATCACTGAAGGTTCAACACTTACATACTCAGTATGCGGACAAAGCAATACATACTATGAAGAACATTACGGTGTTGCTATCTCAACAACAAACGGCACAGATGCAGCAGCATTCACAACAATCTTCGAAGAAACATTAGAACGCGGTGAAGTTGAACAAGGTTCAATCCAAACACAATGGTTCGAAAGAACAATCGACCTCAGCGACTACGCAGGTCAAGCTATCTACATCGCATTCCGTCACTTCAACTGCTCCGACCAATGGTGGATCAACCTCGACAATGTTGAGTTGAGCAACCCAACAAGAGACGAAGACGGTGAATGGTTATTCTACGACAACGGCATCAATGAATCTGCATTCGGTTTCATGGATTATAACACAATGGAACCTCAGACAATGTACTGGGCTATCATGTTCCCTGCCGACGTAATCTCACAATATGCAGGCACTCAAATCACAAAAGTATCAATGTACGTATATGAAGGTCACACAGGCGGTGTAAGTATCCACGCTGGCGGCGACTATGCTCCTGGTACAACAGTTCACGTACAGGAATATGAAGTAAGCAATATTGGTCAATATGAAGAAATCGAGTTGACAACACCTGTCACTATCTCAGGTACTGAAAACATCTGGATTCAATTCTCAAATACTTCAGGTTATTTCGTAGCTGCTCACTCAGCAGACTGCGGCGAAGCTAACGGACGCTGGATGTCGAACGACGGTTTCACATGGTATGATTCTGAATGGTATGGCGTAGACTTCGGATACGGCACATGGCAAATCCGCGCTTACGTTGAAGGCGACGCTAATCCAATTCCAGACGAACCTGAACAAGCTGAAGCTGAAGTCCTCGGTGTTATGTTGTATCGTAACGGTGAACTCCTCACAGAACAACCTCTCAACGCTGAATCATACACAGACGCTAACTTAGCATACGGCAACTATGAATATGATGTAAGAGTTGTTTACGGTGGCGAAGATCCATCAACACATTACGCAATGTCATGCGCTGAAACAGTTGAAGTAAGCTATGAAGCAGAACCATTCGAAATAGTAGCTCCTTACGATTTAACAGGTGAAGCAACATACAATGCTGACGGCACATACGGCGTTACATTAGAATGGGTAATTCCTTACTGTGTAATTGACCACTTCAACATCTACCGTAGAGTCGCTGGCGGCACATACGAAAAGATTGCTGAAACAGAAAACTTGACATACTACGATGAAGTCAATGCTGATGGTACATACTACTATCAAGTTAGATCATTTGCTGAAGTTGACGGCGTTGAATATGAATCAGAACCTGCAACAGCAGCTGACGGCAGCGGTCAAAACTTCGTTGAAATAACATTGACTTCTATCGAAGAAAACGGCGTTCAAGGTTTGACAATCTATCCTAACCCAACTAAGGATAACATCAACATCACAGCTGAAAATATGACACGCATCACTGTAACAAACGCTTTAGGTCAGGTAATGTATGACGAAGAAGTCGTATCTGACAACGAAACCATCAACATGGCTCAATACGAAGCTGGCGTTTACATGGTACGTATCGTAACAGAAAACGGCGTTGCTGTTGAACGCATCACAGTAGTCAGATAAAAATTCTGATAGACTGAAATAAATGAAGAGACCTCAAATTCTGGGGTCTCTTCTGTTTTTAATCGATTAGATCAAGATGCCGTTTTGTTTTACGCTTACTCACCTCACCACTCGGTATTCATCAGTTCCTCTCCTAACGATCTGATTTCATTCAATATCAAAGTTTCGCGTTCCTTGCTCGGTTTCTTCGTACCGTTGATGTATGCAGCGATCAGACTCTGTTGTATTCCCAATCTTCGAGCTATCGCCGACGCATTAATCTCCGGATGAGAAAGGAAGAATTTCGATATGCCGACAGGCTCCGGATTATCATATTCAAAACTCTCAAAAGATATATCTTCATTAAGTTTCTCCCAATGAATACCAAAGTGACCTATATTGTATTGTTCTCTTTCCTCAGGTGTAGCTTCTCGTAAATGTCTATAGTACAATAACGACTGCCATAAAGTACGACCATCGTCAGTCAAACCATAAATACGATTATTTTCAAACCAGATTTTCGTTATTATCATTGTAATTATATTTTTTTATAATTATCAATCATAACAAACATTTTGATTATTTGTTATTTTTGAAATATTCCTTCATTTTAAATATTATCAAATCTTTATTCTCTTCAAGAATTGATTCTGCTAGTTTCAGATCTTTTGGTTTAATTTTATAATTCTCATTTAATGAAATACCATCGGGGAGAATATTAAATATTGCTTCCCCGTCAGCATTTTCAACATGCACATGTATTGGTTCGTGTTCTCGAGACCAGAATAAGAATCTCATTCCAAATATTCTAAATAATTCTGACATAAATTTTAGTTTTTTAAATTTCACGCTGCAAATATAGGATATAATTTTATATCCTGCAAGTTTTTTTAAAAAAAATTTGATTAAAAAATATTAGAATGTTAAGGGGAATTCTATAAATTCCCCGTTTGAATAAACTTTGATAACAACAATTAAAACTTTTGCATGCTTTATGTTTTTTATCGGAATCTTTTCGTCTTTCTATCATTCACATAGATCGCTATGCTCTTTCAAGAAAAACTGAAATCTTCTCAATAAAAATTCATAAATCATTGCAAAGCAATTTATAGAAATCCCCTTAAATCGTTTGTTTACAAATAAAAACAGCATCCTGAAACCAAGATGCTGTCTATTTTTTTATTTCTCTACTTCGCCGTCCCAGGTGAGAATCCCTCCCTTGAGTTCAATGACTTCAAAGCCTGCGTCATGAAGTTTCTGCGCCGCCTCAGCGCTTTGTCCGCCACCTCTACAATATACTGCTACAGGATTATCTTTATCTAGTGTCTGTATCATGTCAACGAAATTCTCTGATGACAATTCAATGTTTTTCGCTCCCGGAATATGACCTTCTGAATATAATTCCGCATCACGAACATCGATAATCTGTATATTATCTTTCGCGATCTCTGTTTTGAATTCCTGTACTTCAACAGTTCTGATTTCTTTTTTAGTATCACACGATACTAATGCCAATAGCAATGATGCTCCTACAATTAAGTTTCTAATCTTCATGATTCTTATGTTTTATGAATTTACTTTATAACTTAATTCATATTAGGCTTATTGTCATTCAACTCCGAGATTTTCTTTAATAATATTCTTAAGTTCCGCCTTTGGCAAAGCACCTTGCGACATCATAGGTTTTCCATCCATAGGAATGAATAATATCGACGGTATTGAACGGATGCCAAACACTTGCGCAAGTTCTTCTTCAGCTTCGGTATCTACTTTATAGATATAAACTTCGCCTTCGTATTCCGCCGCCAATTCATCCATTATAGGAGCCATCATCTTACATGGTCCGCACCATGATGCGTAAAAGTCGATAACGGCAGGCTTGTCGCCCAAATATTTCCATTCGGTAGGATTGTTCTTGTAATCCATCACCTTAGTTAAAAAGTCTTCTTTTGTTATGTTAGTTGCTTTCATTTTTTCGTCTCCTTCGTTAAAGGCTGCCGCTCTCATGGTGAAGAACAACAGCGTTAGTAAAGTTAATAGTTTAGAGTTCATAGTTTATAATAGTTTTGAAGTTTAAGGTTTAAAGTTGGAGGTTGGTGGTACATTATTAGAAAGGATTAGGAATTATTTGATACTTCTATTTTAGTTAACAACTCCTAATCCCCAATTAACTTTAGCCTTTCGTCCTTAGTCTTTCGCCTTTAGTCAATTATAGATTCAAAGCTTCTTCAACTTTTTCCTTGCTTAACTGCTTTGTGCAGAAGAACCAGTCGTAGCAGTGCAAGTCGTCGTTGTTTTCCATTCTTTCTTTTGCCACGCCGCATGAACCTGCTGGTGGAACGATGACTTCATCACCTGGACGCCAGTCTGCCGGTAATGCTACGCCGAAGTTGTCTGTTGTCTGTAATCCTATCAAGACTCTCTTGATTTCGTCGAAGTTACGACCTAATGAGAGTGGATAGTACATGATAGTGCGAATCTTATCGAATGGGTCGATGAAGAAGACGGCGCGTACTGCCGATGTAGTGCTTTCGCCCGGTTGAATCATACCGTATAACTTGGCGACTTCCATTGTGATGTCTTCGATAAGAGGGAACTTGACTTCTACGTCTTTCATACCTTTCCAGTCAATCTTTTCCTTGATGGTGCGTAACCATGCGATGTGACTGTATAAACCGTCAACTGAAAGACCTACCAATTGTGTGTTGAGTTTCTCGAATTCTTCCGCCATGCTTGCGAATGTCATGAACTCTGAGGTACATACCGGTGTGAAGTCTGCCGGATGACTGAATAATATTTTCCACATTCCTTTATAATCTGATGGGAAGTTGATTTCACCTTGAGTTGTCTTAGCTGTGAATGAAGGAGCTTTGTCGCCGATTCTTGGCATTACGTTTACTGTGTTGTTGTTAGTTTCCATAGTTTTATTTTTTATTTTTTTGTTTTTAATTTTTTATTTTTTTGTTTTTCAGACGCCACAGGGTGACGTCTCTACTTTCAGACATTTGTCATTAGAATTTGTTCATTTTGACAATGCAAAAATACTACGAAAAACATATATCAGTCAAACAGATATTTTCTATCTTTGTATCGAAATTCTAGATAATAAATAAACGCATTGAAAAATGACATTACAACAGTTAGAATACATCGTGGCTCTAGACAAACATCGTCATTTTGTTAAGGCAGCCGAATCATGTCATGTGACGCAATCAACGCTCAGCATGATGATACAGAAGTTAGAACAGGAATTGGAGATAAGTATCTTCGACAGAAAGATGCAGCCCATCGTTCCTACCGAGATAGGAATACGTCTCATCGACCAAGCGAAAGTGATTCTATATAACGCAAAACAATTTAAAGAATTAGCATTAAACGAGATTCAACAAGAGTCTGGCAAGGTGACTTTAGGCATCATCCCGACGGTTGCTCCTTATATTCTTCCTAAATTATTCAACATACTTCAGGAGAGAAATCCTAACATCAACCTTCACGTTAAGGAGATTACGACGGGTGAAATAATAAATCAGTTGGAGAAAGCGGAGATTGACATGGCTCTGTTGGCGACGCCGCTCAACAATCCGAACTTCTTGGAGATACCTATTTATTATGAGAGATTTTTCGCTTACGTCTCCCCTACCGAACCTTTATATAATATGATTAAGGAATACGAGATGCATCATCTTCCTACCGATCATCTCTGGGTTTTGAAAGAAGGTCATTGTCTGCGTAACCAAGTGATGCGACTCTGCGAATCCAAATCAGGTTTCTCAACCACATACGAAGCGGGAAGCATCGACACATTAATTAAAATAGTTGATGCCAATGGAGGTTACACCATCATTCCTGAACTTCACATCGACTTGTTAAACGAAAAACAGAAAGCCAACGTCCGCCCTATCGTCAATCCGGAACCTAACAGAGAAATATCTCTCGTGGTAAGAAACGATTACGTAAAGGAAAGATTGTTGAATGTCATCGCTAAAAACATTGCCGATACTATTCCCGAAAATATGCTCGATGAGAGATTGAAGAAGTTTTCAATAAAACTTTAATTCCTATTTATAATATGAAAAGAATCTCGATTTTTATATTGCTATTGGCTTTCAGCTGTCAGCTATCAGTCGTCAGTGGACAAAGTCTGTTGTCTGTTGACAGTTGTCTGTCGCTTATCGGATTCACGAATACGGAGATGGCGATACTTTTCGGTGTCAAATACAACGCCATAAACTCACGTGTCTCCAAAATAAAGAAGATATTCGAGACAGAAGAAAATCTGAGAGACTTCGTTGTTAAGAATCTGAAAAACTGAGAAGTTTATGGGTTCTCTCGTAGAGGCACACGGACGTGTGACTTAAAATGAAAATTGAAAATTTGAGATTTTTTTATGACGAATGGCTAAAGGCAAAGGTCTAAAGGTTAAGAGATTTTTAGAAGATTTTTCGGGTTTTAAAAGACAAATTCAGCAAAGTCCTGTAAGGGCGTAAGATAATAGGCAGGTGTGAAGTGCGATAGCACGGAACGCCTGCTCTGAAAATTTATGTAATTCATTCGCATAAAAAAATTAAAATAACGTATATTTGCAATATCAAAAAATATAAGATATGAATTTTCAGATATTGAATTTTACGATTTTTTGTATTGGTAGTGTCGCTGAGACTTTGAAAAACAATCCTAAAGATATATATCATAGTCTGAAAGATGCGGGAATAATAGACGATTATATTGTTCCTTGTTATGATGTTTTGCATACTTTTTCAAAAGAATATATTGTAGAGGACCTGATTGGTTTTATGAAAAAGAAAGGAGTTTTGGAATGTTAGTTTATCACACCTCGACAATAGAAATTACAAAACCTGATGTTCTACATTCAAGACCTCGACTTGATTTCGGAAAAGGATTCTACTTGACATTTCTACGTTCGCAATCAGAACAATATGGTGAACGTTATAAAATACAAGGAGAACCTGCCATTATGAATATTTATGAATTGGATGAAGAACGTCCTGGTTTTTCACATAAATTTTTTGAGACGTATGATGCGGAATGGCTCGACTTTGTGGCTTCTTGCAGAATGGGATTGGAACATAACAATTATGATGTCATAGAAGGTGGTGTTGCTGATGATAAGGTGTTTAACACTATTGACTTATATTTCGCTGGAATATATACACGAGAACAAGCACTTGGTCAGCTGTTGTATAAACAACCGAATCATCAGATATGTATTACTTCGCAAGACGTAATAGACAAACATTTACATTTTATAGAATCGATAAAACTATAGCATGGAAGCAAACCTCAATATATTACAGATGAAATATGCTCGTATTGTCAGATTATTTGCGGAGCAAACCAATACTACATACGACGTAGCTTTGGAAAAATTTTACGATTCCAAAACATTTCAGCTTATCAGCAATGGCATTGCGGACATGCATTGTTTCAGCGACGAATATCTAACCGATGAACTCCTTTTAGAATATGGTTTTCCAATAAAACAATAAGTATGTAGTTGATGTCTTAGAATCTGAAAAACTGAGAAGTTTTTGGGTTCTCTTGTAGAGACACACGGACGTGTGACTTAAATTGAAAATTGAAAATCTGAGAAGTTATTTATGACGAATGGCTAAAGGCAAAGGTGACTTATCCTGAAATAAGTTTACGTAAAAAGTAAAGTTATTTCAGGACAAGTCAAAATTCTCAGTTTTTAAAATTCTCAGATTACTAAAAGAATTCTAAAGTTCATTAATGATGTTCATCAGCTGTTCTCCCAATCCGATGGTGTAGCCTTGTGAGATAAACACTATCTCGTTTTGTGTATTGGCAACGATAAAGATAGGAAGGTTGTTGTTTTGAAGTCGCATATTAGCTACTATTTCCTTCAACATTGTTCCGTCTTCGATACCGAATGTGAGGTTGTTTGGAAGTCCTTGGAAGTTCTTCTTTTCGAAGTTCTTCTTATGTTCTTCATTTTGGAACAAGAACACGAAGCTTCTACCCCATTTATCTAATTGGTCTTTTACCAAAGCGATGTCTTGCATTGCGTGTGTTGTTGGTTCGCTGCCGCCATCCAAAAGACCTAACACATAGAAACCACGACCCGTTGTTTGTAACAAGCTCTTATCTTCTGTTTCGTCAACAGGCATATATCTGTTTTCGGAATTGAAGTTACCAATTATTCTGAGACCTTTTTCTGGTTCTCTCATCACCAAGTCGATATTTGTTGTCTTGCCGGATTCGATGGTGAAGAATGTCATGCGAGAGAGGACGCTGCCGTCGGAGAGACGTGTTCCCGTTGTCAAAACGTAATAACCAGGGTCTAATGCGAGACCGTTTTCAAACAATGTAGAATATTGTTCGCCAACATCCATTCCAGGATCTTTAGCATCGTAAGCCAACAAGTCGAAGTTGACATTATCGAATTTCTTGATAGAGAAATGTGTGTAATAACGGAGGTCGGTCAATGCACCCGATGGGACGTACTTAGCCATCAAAGTTCCTTGTTGTGTTGGAACTGCTTCAACGGCATTCTCTTCAAATTTTACATCAATCCAGTCGTTACCTTTAATATATTGTACCTTACCTGTAACAGGATCGATGCGTGAAGCGATGCCGAGAGAACGTGCCATTGACACGAAGAAGATGTTTCTTGAACGTGAATCGGTGATTCTGTGTTTCAGCACGCTTCTTGAATCCATAGGGATGTTACGTGCATTCAACTCATCATTAACATTGATGCTATCCTTAACCCAATTGATGAGTTCTTGAGGATTGTCTCTGAATTTCTTAGTTTGTTCTCTGTTGAAATACGATGCCAATTCTTTTTTATAAGGTCTTAACATCTCGTTAGAAACGCGAGGGTTCAAGATATAGGCGTTATATATTTCACCTTTTCCTTTCACTGAGTTATCGAGGTTATCTTTCAAAACCATGAGAGACACGTCGCGCAAGTCTTTGTCGCTTATCTCAGAAAGAAGGTCTATAGCCATCTGACGTTTGTTGTTCTTTGTTGCATATTTATAAAATTCGATGATAGTTCTATGATTACCCCATGATTTATCTACGAATTTTTGCAACTCAGCGTCTTTGATTCCTTTAGGGAAAGAAGCTATATATGCGTTTCTTATTGAATCTTCGTAAGCGAAACGGCGGTCGTTTTCAGCGCGCATCTCTGGTGTTACGTCAGGCATATTGGCTCTTTCAACCGGAGGAGTGATGTCTAATTCGACGATTTTATTTGTGCCGTATGCATTATCTAGCTTAACTACTATTTCGTCTGTTTGTCCGAAAGGCATCTCTGCGAAACCGAATTTAGCATGATCCGATGCATAGACGAGCATATCTCCTTTACCGGCGGTCAACCATGTTGTTCCGTTTTCATCTGTCTCTTTAATAGCTACGGTGCAGAATTCAGCATAGTTATAAATCTTGAATTCCACTCTTGCTCCATGAACAGGATTGTTATCAATGTCGACCACTTTAACCGTCATCTTAGAAGCATCAGCGTAATTGTCAACGACATTGATTTCAGTATGGTTAGGTGTTACATCAATAACTTCTTCCGGACCGTAGTATCGACCGAACACTCTTGTATGAAGAAGGAGAGTACGTGATGCCGGAGCGTTGAACCAACCTAAGTTGAGAACAGGTTCTGGTTCGCAGGCACCGAGGAAGTACCATTGTCCGTCGACGTAAGCCTCAACCCATGCGTGGTTGTCGTCGCAGTGAGCCCAACGAGGAGTATATACCTGACGAGCAGGGATACACATGGCGCGGAGTGCTGCTACTAGGAATGTTGACTCTTCGCCACAGCGTCCCCAAGATGTCTTTACTGTTGCCAATGGAGAACTTGTTCTTGAGTCGGATCCTTTATAGTTAGCCTTTTCATGACACCAGTGGTTGATTTCTAGAACAGCGTCATACATAGAGAGATTCTTGACTCTATCTTTCAGTTCGTCATAAAACACGAATCTCGCATCATCGAGGTTTTCGTTGTTTATTCTCACAGGGACTACGAAGTGATTAAACTCTCTTTCAGGTACGTTTTTACCCCAAGGCATCTCAGTCTTGGCAATATAAGCTGCTCTTATATTCTTATGATAAAACGAGACAGGATAGTCAGTCACGTCGCTGAGAGGCATATATGCATATAAGAATTTCAAGGCTTCCTTTTCCTTTGCGGGGAAGTCAGCATCCATGATAGCAAGTAATTCCTCATTACGGATCTGGTTCATCTTATCCTGGAAATCTTTCTCGACCTCAGCACGTTGTTTTTCATCGGAGATGAAATGTTCTTCACGTGAACATGATGCGAACAGAGTCAATACGAATATCGCAAATAATAGATTCTTAATTTTTCTCATGAATAAAAAATATTATAGTGAATATTTAGCTGGTCTTTCTATTACTTCGTTACGGTCTGGTCCGTATGATACCAATGTAATTGGGACACCTACATATTTCTCGATAAATTCGATATATTTGTTCAATTCACGAGGAATGTCTTTTTCTATCTTTTGGTTCCATCCTTTGAAAGATTCCAAGACAGGAGTCATTGTCTGGGTGCAAGCGTCGAATGGCAAATAGTCAATTTTTTCATTTTTATAATTGTATGCTGTAGCGACTTTTATTTCCTCGAAGTCGTCCATGACGTCAGATTTCATCATCATGAGATTTGTCACGCCATTAAGCATTACTGCATATTTAAGAGCCGGAAGGTCGAGCCAACCGGTACGGCGGGCGCGTCCTGTTGTAGAACCGAATTCATGACCATTAACACGCAACTTTTCTCCTACTTCATCGAAGAGTTCTGTTGGGAAAGGACCTGTACCGACGCGAGTGCAATAAGCCTTGAAGATACCGAACACCTTACCTATTCTGCTTGGTGCTACGCCGAGACCGGAGCAAGCGCCTGCTGCTATTGCTGATGATGATGTCACGAATGGATAACTTCCGAAATCGACATCAAGCAATGTACCTTGAGCTCCTTCTGCGAGGATACGTTTTCCTTCATTTAATGACTTATTGATGAAATATTCGCTTTCGATAAACTTAAATTGTTTTAAGGAATCGACTGATTTGAACCATTCTTCTTCATATTGTTCGAAAGGCATATTATCGAGAAGAAGAGTGCTCATATCGAAGTCTAAGTTTTTGATTTGAGCGAGGTGAGTATTTTTAAGTCTTTCGTAACGTTCTTTGAAGTCGGCTGCTGCTATGTCACCTATACGTAAGCCACGACGTGCTGTCTTATCTGTATAAGTTGGTCCGATGCCTTTTAATGTTGAACCTATCTTATTTTTCTGAAGAGCTTTTTCGTTAGCAGCATCAAGGGCGCGATGAGTCGGGATGATGAGGTGAGCCTTGTTAGAAATCAGGAGACGGTCTTTGATGTCCATGCCGCTTTCCGCGAGTTTATCTATCTCATCTTTGAAAATCTTAGCGTCTATGATGACGCCGTTGCCGATGACGTTGATACATTTTTCGTTGAAGATACCGGAAGGAATTGTGTGAAGGATGAATTTCTTTCCGTCGAACTCGATAGTGTGACCGGCGTTAGGTCCGCCTTGAAAACGAGCTACGATATCATAATGAGGTGTTAGGGCATCGACGACCTTACCTTTACCTTCGTCGCCCCACTGTAAGCCAAGAAGCAAATCAATTTTTGCCATAATAATTTATAGATTTTTAATAATTTACTTAAACGAGGCTAAATAGGTTCATAGAAGAACTCCAGAACCTCTGAATTTTAGAATTAAAGCATCCTAAAAAAATCGGTTTCCTATTTAGCGTTCAAAATTAGTAAAAATCTCAGTATGACGAAAGAAAAATATTTATAAAAATAAAAAAAAAGGTTACATTTATATATTATAGAAGTCACCTTAATATATATCGCCTTAAATGATTAACTTTCAATATTGCGTTCAACTCTTGCCACTTTCTTAACCAGAGACATACGCTTGATATCGGCAATAATTGTTTCCAATTGTTTAAGATTATTAACATAAAACGACACCACGACATCGACCATTCCGCCTTCGCTCTGCATTTTGATGGAATAAAGGTCTAATTTGAAATCATTGCTAAGGGTTGATATCAATTCCACCCCGAAACCTTTCTTGTTGATTCCAGAAATCTTCAAGGTCGCCATAAACGCGATATCGTCGCTAAACTGCCACTTCGCCTTAACGATGTTATTTCCGAACTGGGACATAAGGCTTATGGCTTTAGGACAATCGGGACGGTGAATCTGCAAGGGTTGATTTGGGAAAGAAATCACAACGACATCATCTCCTGGAATTGGTTTGCAACATTCTGATATAGTGTAACCAAACTCGTTATGTTCATATTCGTCCGATTTCACTTCTTCATGTCTAGTATTTGAACCTACCAAGCCAAAAGTAAGTATCTTCAACAAAATATTAGAGTTGTTACGACTTTCGTTTTTAAATAAAGGCTCAATATCCTGATATGTGATCCTTCCTAAAGCCACATTATAATACAAGTCGATGCGACCATCCATACCAGCTTTCTCCGCTATATAATTCCTGTTCTGCCTGCTGAAATCGACATTGAGTTTCTTGAATATCTCTTCAAGTTTTGCCTTGCCTTCTTCTTTAAATGTTCTCTTATAATCTTTTATGCCGGCTTTCAACCTCGATTTAGCGATGGATGTCACCAAACAGTCAAAATACTGTTCCTTAGGATGTTGAAATTCGGAGGTTATAATCTCGACCTGATCACCCATATTAAGGACATAATCTATTGTAGTGAGTTTTTTATTTACATTTGCACCCACGCAATGATTGCCTATCTCACTGTGAATCATATAAGCGAAGTCGAGAACAGATGCTCCTTTAGGCAAACATTTCATCTCTCCTTTCGGGGTGAAGACGAAAATCTCGTCATTAAACAGATCCAATTTAAAACTATTAAGGAATTCAATTGCTGAAGAATCGTCTGAATTAGTTAAATCCTTAACATTATCGATCCAGAGTTTAAGACTGTTTTCAGCATAGTTGGTATCATTAATATATTTTAAGTAAGCCATCACGCCACGTTCAGCTATGAGGTTCATCTTCTCGGTACGTATCTGTGTCTCTATCCAGTTACCTTGTTTACTCATGAACACTGCATGAATTGATTCGTAACCGTTGGTTTTTGGAAATGAAAGCCAGTCTCTTAACTTTGAATTATTGGGACGGTAATACATTGTCAACACCCCGAAAGTCTGCCAGCATTTTATTTTCTCCTCCTCTATCGGACAATCTATAATGATTCTTAAGACAAAAACATCATAAATCTCTTCCAACGAGAATCCGAACTTCTGCATTCTTTCCCATATTCCGCTCTGACGTCTCTCGATAATTTTTATCTCTGACTTGATACCTATTTTATCAAGTTCTTTTTTTATTGGTTCGGCGAATTCTTCAAGTTCTTTGATTTTCTTTTCGCGTATCTCGTCTAATTGTTTCGATATGGATTCATAAACTTGAGGGTTGATATATTTGAGGCAGAGGTTTTCGAGTTCCATTTTGATTGCGTAAAGACCGAGGCGATAAGCGAGAGGTGCATAAAACGACATCGTCTCCGAAGCTATCTTTAGCTGTTTGTGATGCGCCATCGACTCCAAGGTTCTCATGTTGTGAAGTCGGTCGGCTAGTTTCACGAGTATCACGCGGATATCTTCCGAAAGCGTGTTGACGATTTTACGATAGTTTTCCGCCTGTATACTTTCTATGCTGTTTTGGAAATCTATATTGCTGAGTTTGGTAAGACCTTTCACCACGCGAGCTTCTTTTGGTCCGAACTCTTGTGATATAAACTCTACGGTATATTCTGTATCCTCGACAACATCATGAAGCAACGCGCTTGTTATTGATGTTGCTCCCATCCCTATTTCCTGCGCCACTATTATCGCGACAGATATAGGATGGAAGATATAAGGTTCTCCCGACTTACGGCGAGCGTCTTTATGTGCCAATGCCGCGAACTCGTAAGCTTTTCTAACTAATTCTATATCATCGTCTGTCTTCTTGCCAGTCCATGCATTCAGCAAAACATCAAACAGTCTGTCCATTTCAAACTGTTCTTCTTGGGAGTATACATCGGGATAATTCATAGTTTTTTGCATTTGAGACCTGCAAAGTTAATAAGCATTTTTTCTAAATGCAATAGAAAACGTTAATTTTTTTTAACAGCAATGTTGGCAATAGCTATTGACGGTTATCTGTTGTCTGACACGGTCGTTGAATTTGTCGAAACACCAGTCACTTCAGCAGGTTCAGTGACCCGCATCCCAATTCACGTCCCCGTTTCCCGTTCCCAATTTCGCCGGAATCATTGATGCGATTACACATTAATTTTCAATTTTCAATTTTCAATTTCAAAGTCACACGTCCGTGTGCTTCTACGAGAGAAACGCTTCAATGATATATTCTCGCAGAGACGCAAAAGACGCAGAATAACTCTGCGATACTCTGCGACTCTGCGAGAGAAAACTACAGGAGAATCATTTTCAGGTTTTCAGATTCTCAATCTCTTCCCGCGTCATGCCTGTGACTTCCATCACAAGCTCTATATCAGTTCCCGCCAACATAAGGTTCTTAATAATTTGCATCTTAGCTTTTTCCATTCCCTTCTTCATGCCTTCTTCTATACCTTCTTCACGTCCTTTCTTAATTCCTTCCTCACGACCTTTTTTAACACCTTCCTTCATACCTTCTTTTCGACCTTTCTTGATGCCTTTTTCCAACCCTTTCTTCATGCCTTCTTGCATTCCTTCTTTTCTTCCCATCGCTCTGCCTTCAAGCAGACCCTCGCCTCGGGAGGTATAGATGTTGTCTTTCAATATCACCGTATTATCTAAATGACGATAATATGCCGACAACTCATCCTTGCTCATCATGGCGAGTTCCAAGTTCTTCCTCGCCTCTTCCAAGGCAGGTGCGGTTGAGTCTTGCGTTATATCTCCGGTATTGAGATAATATATCCATTCTTCTAATGGTGAGCTCGGATTGCCTTCAAAATCGTTGACCTTCAGAATATAATATTCGGGATATAACTCACTGACGATATCAACCTTGAACTTCTGCTGCTGGAATGGACTGAGTTTCAGAATCTCGCCCGTGTTCACTCCCAAAAACTCCGTCTTGCCGTGATATAGATAATCCTTGCCCTGTCCCAAGTCGAAATAAACGATGTTGACGCTGTATATCTTCTTGATGTTCTGATAACCTTCACCTCTGTTAATATACTCCGTCACCAACTTAGAAACTCCGAACAGCATCCTCTGGAAATAGGCGTACTCGTCGTTGTTCTGCACCTCGATGATGAACAACTCGCCTTTGCTGTTCACAGCAAGAATATCGACACGGTTATATTTGTCGAGCTCATCTTCCTGATTGCTCTCGCTTTCCAAGAGTCTGTTAATGACAATCTTCTCCTTGAATAATGTTGTA
>JAZUSL010000008.1:0-61463 GCA_045606705.1 Bacteroidales bacterium | reverse complement strand
CTTGTATGGAAATCGACAGATAATCCTGCTTGGAATTTCTTGTGGTGCAGCACGATAATTCTTTGGATAGTCTTTACAATCATCGACAAGAAGAAGGAGAAGAAAGTCAAGACCAAGAATTTCCTTGGCGAAATTATTGGTTATGTGTGGATTTCGTACGGCATCTTCGCTATCGGTTTGAGTGCGGTGTCTTGTTTTATCTTTAGCTCTAATTTTAACTTAAATATTTATTTATCATCTGTTTTTTTAGTTCCTATAATAGGAATCTTGTTAGGATTTTCAGCTATGATAACAGGACTTTTAGTGAAGAACTTATGGATTGTAATAGCTGGAATAATCAATGGTTTAGGTTCTCCAATCGCATTTGGTTTCCTTGATGGTGCCGACACGACTTTATTGATTAGCATCGCGTCTCTCATCACCTTGCTGATACCTGGAATTATCTTAAATTTGCAGTCGAGAAAGGAATAGTTATGTTTAAGAAATTAGATCCGCTGCTGCATTCTGAATTGAGATTGGCTATAATGTCGATTTTGCTTAATGTTGAAGAGGCTGATTTTGTGTATATTAAAACAGAAACGGAAGCTTCTTCTGGTAATCTTAGCGTTCAGTTGGAGAAACTGTCGGAAGCTAAATATATCGAGATAGAGAAATTGTTCGAGAATAAAAAGCCGAGGACGATATGCCGTATCACTGAGACAGGCATCACGGCGATGGAAAATTATATCGAAGCTCTTCGAGATTATATAAAATAATGTTAGTTTAGAACTTGGTAAATGTCTCGCCTGTAAGTCATAACGATTTACGGGCGAGATTGGTATCAAAAGAATTGACAAAGCATTCTAAGTAGAGAATCATCATACCACAATAATTTCAAGATATCTGAAGAAATAAAAGCATTGCATAATTTTTATTATTTTAGTAACTTTGCAAAACCAATCATGCAAAAAAAATGTACAGTAATGCTGAAAAAATAGAATGGACACTGATTTTCGTTTTAGAGTTTGGACGAAAGTTTGGATTAACGCTTAAGCAAGCGTTTGATTATCTAAAATGCTATAAAGGCATTGAATTTGTCGATCGTCATTATGATTATGTACATACCCAATCATTCCAATCAATGATTAACGATGTTAGTGAATACTGCCGTAGAAAAGGAGGGAACTTGTGATGATTTTATACCACGGAACAAATAAGGAATTCGATGTTATCGACTTGAGCAAATCTAAGCCAAACAAAGATTTTGGGCGGGGATTCTATCTTTCTGCTGACTATAACCAAGCATTAGCAATGGCAAAGACAAAGGTAGAGCAATTAGAAGATGGCGAACCTGTCGTGCTAAAATACGAAGTAGATGAACAACTGATTGAGCAACTCAATATTAAACGTTATAACGAATATTCGGAGGATTGGGCGAAATTCATTCTTCTAAACCGTAGAAATGAAAACTTACAATCAGCGCACGATTATGACATAGTTATTGGTCCGATAGCTAACGACAGAGTAGGAGTGCAATTATGGAAATATGAAACTCAAAGCATAGATTTACCCACTTTAGTGCGAAATCTGCAAAACATGAAAGGAATTACAATTCAATATTTTTTTGGAACAGAACAAGCAATTAAACTTTTAAAACGAATATGACTGAGTTTGAACAAATGAAATTGGACATGACCAAAAATCTCACTACGCTTCTAATGGATGACGACCCAAGCCTAACTATGGAGCAAGCACTATCATTGGTTCTAAATTCCAACACATATCAAAAGTTACAAAACGAAGCAACTCATTTCTATTATCAAAGTCCAAGATATGTTTACGCCTTTCTTGACAGCGAACTAAAGAAAAAAATACATGACCTTAATCCAGAATAAAACTAATCTCACCAAACACTTTCTTCCAACTCTCTATCAAAGCTGATTTCTTGATAGAATCCAAATCGCTGTCAATATCTGAATCGTCTTCAAACCAAATGACAGAATTGATTTGAAATGACCCCAAAGGTTTGATGCCGCATTGATATTGATATGACGGTTCGTAAACTTCTAAATGGTCTTTTGTGTTGTCGGTGTTTCTCCATTCGTATAAAACATTGATTAATGTAGGGTGCCATTCCAAGGTCTTTCTGTCGATGAAAGATTCAATAGGTGCTCCTTCTACAACGTTGTAAATCAATCCTACCGGCATCTGCAAAGAGTCGGAAATTTTTATACCTATACTATATAATGTCTCAGAATAAAAATCGATGTCTTCTTCATTAAATTCCTCCCAAGAAGTAGGAAAAAATATACCGTGACTGTTAAGTATCGCTTTTTCGAGAGGATGTTTCCATGCGTTAGTATCAGTGATGACAGAAGCATCCGGTGCTTTCATATAATATAAACGAATATCGTTGCCTTTTGCCTTTAGACTTTTGTCTTTTGTCATAAAATCATGGTCAAAGTCTGTTGACTGTTGTCCGTTGTCTGTTGACATAACATTTCCTGAATATAGTATAACTTCTCCGACAACGATATTCTTGAAACTTAATATTTTATCCTTCGTCTTGATTACGAGTTTGTGCTTCTTTCCATCGACTTTCGGTGCGTCGAAAACAGTTTCCCATTTGCCGTCGTCGCCTGCTTCTGTTTTAATTTTTTGTTTGTCGAGATTGACGGAAATTTCTTCTCCTGCATTGGCTAATCCTTTAACTATAAATGGTTTGTCGCGTTGAATTACCATATTGTCGCTATAAATTCTTGGGACTGATAATCCTCCGAAGTCGCCAGTGATGGCGGAATATACGCGTCGTGCAATAAGTTTTGCGCCTTCAGGATTTGGATGCAAGGCGTCGGGCATGAGGTCGGGACGATGATATAGAGTTTCTTGTAAATCAATGAGTTTTACTTCGGCGATATTATATGCGATGTTTTCTATCGTCTCCTGAATCTCCCAATACCAGTCGCGAGTTCCTTTTTTAAAACGATGATGCCAATGGAAAATCGGTGTCATTCTGCAGATATAAATCTCTACATCAGGATTGACTTTCTCGAATGCTTCAATAAGAGTGACATAGTCGGAGATAAATTCTCCTTTGTAATATTTCCAGTTGCGAGGATCGGTGTCGTTTAATCCTAAATGTATGATGGCGATGTCGGGAACGAATTCCAAAGCTCTCTGATATTCTTCCTGTTCGTTATATGGACGGTGTCCTTTCCTTAAAAGCGTAGCTCCAGACTTTCCGAAGTTGCCGACTTCATAATCGTCGCCTAACATTTTTGCCAACTGAGAAGGATATGAAGTCTCCTCTGGATTATCATGTCCGTAACCGTAAGTGACACTGTTGCCAATACAAGCGACTTTTGTTTTTGAAAATCTGAGAGTTTCTGTGGACAAGGTCTGTTGTCTGTTGTCCGTTGTCTGTTGACAAAATAATGTCGTTGATAACAGTGCTATTATGCAAAGAATAATATATTTCTTCATTTTTAACTGTAAATCGTGCATTGTCAATTGTTAGTTATCCTAAACATTACAGGAATTTCTTCATCGACGACTATATTTTCTCCTGGTTTCAGATTATTGAAAACCAACAGAATAGATTCTTGATTCCATTGTATATATGACATAATGGCGTCTTTATGATTTTCGCCGAAATATGTGTTCCAATGTGTCATGAAGTCGTTGTAAAAAGGAATGTCGTTCGGAATATTGTCGAGCCATTTCTTATGATCTAAAGTCGTGAGTTCATAATAAATCTTAACAACTTCATTGTATTTGTCGAGACTTGAAGTCGGACCTTCTTTAATTTTATTCTTAATAATTTCTATTTGTGAATCAATATATTGAGATGATTCTGTTAAAATTTTCTCCTCGTTCAAACTATAAGTCCCACTTGAAATATAATTTTTTGTAACGACAAACGACAATGCGAAAAGTAGAATTAATATTAACGAAGTTACGATTGTTATCTTGCTGATTTTCTTTTTCTTGACATGCTTTCTTATTTCCTCGACGGAAGCGAAGCGTTTTTCCTTATCATGCTGAGCGCATTTGTCTGCTATTTTTTGATATGATTTAGGGAAGTTGTTTTTTAATATTATTCCCAACGAATAAATATCGGCTCTGCAATCTATTGTGTTATTGGGAATTAGTTGTTCCGGAGCAGCGTATTTTCTTGTTCCGGCGGCTTGTTTTAGAATGACGTAATCGTCGGCATCTGAAAGCCCGAAGTCGATGATTTTTACATTGTTGCCGTTATTTGTGATGAGTATATTGTCGGGTTTTAAGTCGCGATGAATAATCTGCTTTGAATGAAAATACTCCATCGCGTCAAGCAACTCATTGAAAATCTTATCAAAAATTTCATTTGCCTTGCGACCTTGCGACCTTGCGACTTTGCGACCTTCAACAAATTCTCTCAACGTCACACCTTCCACATATTCCATCACGATGCAATCACCGATATTGGGAATATTCTGGAAATCAATAGTCTTGACGATATTTGGATGATTTAACGAATGCGATATCTCAAATTCTTTCCTAAGTAGGTCTTGATAGAATTTCTCGTTTTTAAATTCCTGTTTTAGACCTTTCAGGATATGTTTCTTTCCGAGATGCGTTGCGATATAAAGACTGCTATATCCTTTAGTCTCAATCTCTTTTATGCTATGAAAAGAAGAAATCATCTCAGAATTGTTTTCCTGAATTACAAAGCCAGAACTCGAAATATCGTTATTGTCCATGTAGAATCTTTTTGTGCAAAGATAAGATTTTTAAGTCACCGAGTCTCTGAGTCTCTGAGTTTGTCTATTTTTTTTGACTTGGCGACTTGGTGACTCGGGGACTCAGAGTCTTATAAAAAGAACCAATAAGGACTAATTAGGATTAAATTAGTTCTGAAAAAAGTCTTTACATTTGCAGATACAAATTGTTAAGGTATGAAGACAAGTCAAGAGATTATCAAGTTGAAGCAATTGGTTGAAGATTCAATTCC
The DNA here is from genome assembly GCA_045606705.1 of Bacteroidales bacterium. Lineage (GTDB taxonomy): Bacteria > Bacteroidota > Bacteroidia > Bacteroidales > F082 > Limimorpha. The sequence continues at coordinate 56,491 of JAZUSL010000008.1, read as the reverse complement.
TCGTAAGATTAAGACGCCGGCGGATTTTGTGTATCTTTCAGGTGTTATCTTTGAAAGATGTGGCGAGACGATTTCAGAGACTACCCTCAAACGTATTTGGGGATATATTGAAGGTTACGATACTACTCGTTTCCATACGCTTTCTATCTTGGCGAGGTTTGTCGGATATAATGACTGGGACGATTTCGTGAAAGAAAATGTCATGGATCCTAACGAACAATCAGAGGAGATAATGCAGAAATGCATTTATACTAAAAACTTAAAAGCAGGCGATAAGTTATATTTCACTTGGTTTCCTGATAGAGAATGTTTGGTGGAATATCTTGGTGATAATGTCTTTAAAGTCCTCGAATCTAAAAACAGTAAGGTTCAGAAGAACGATACTTTTGTTACAGCTTTCTTTATTGAAGGTCAGCCTCTTTACTTAGACGATTTGACGAGAGACGGCGAGACCTACGCCATGTTCGTCGTTGGAAAAAACGGTGGCTTGCAGGTGGTGGAGAAAGTTGGTTGACAATTAACAGCTTACAATTAACAATTAACAATTAGGGTGTCGCTGAGCTTGTCGAAGCGACCATTAATTTCTAAGTTACCTTAAAATTAAAAAATCCAAATAATTGTCAGGGGTGATTATATGAAAGTCATGCTCGCCGTATGCTTTCACGAATGCTTTAGGTACGGAGATCTTCGACTTTTTAGGATTCCATTTTATTTCAAACAAGGTGAATTTTCCGTTGCTTTCTTCAATATAATCAATCTCCTGTTGTTCTGTCGTACGCCAAAAATATGTATTACAGTAGTTTTGATTGTATTGGTTGTATTTTATACGCTCGCTTATGAAGAAATTTTCCCACAATGCGCCAACATCATTCCTCAATGCAAGCGGGTTGAAATTTTGAATTATTGAGTTTCTGATACCATTGTCATAAAAATAAATTTTCTTTGATTTCTTCAGCTCATTGCGAAGATTTCTGCTTAATGCCGGCATTCTGAATACAATGTAACATTTTTCTAATAAGTCGATATATTTCTCTACAGTCTTTGAATCAGTACCGATTGTCTGTGAAATTTCATTGTATGATATCTCGCTTCCGACTTGTAATGCCAAAGCAATCAATAGTTTCTCTATTATCACGGGTTTACGGATTCCTTCCATGGAAAGCAAGTCTTGGTACATATAACTTCCAGAGAGGTTGATTAAAATGTCGTGAGGATTGTCGATGTTGTTTATTACATCCGGATAGGAACCATAAATGAGGCGACTCTCCAATGATTGTTTGGTGCTAATCAATCCTCCATCGTTAAAAATAAATGATGAATTTTAATACTGCAAATATAGTAATAATCTTGGAATTAAATCCAAATAAAAGGCAATAATTTTGGATTAGATTTCTAAAATTTAAATCTGAAAACCTTAAAACCTGAGAAGTTTTTTTTGCTCAAAGCTCATGGCTCACAGCAAAAAAAGTCGTGTCAATGTGTATCATTGCATGTTACATTGACGTGTTTCTACATGTTGACAACAATTGTCTTTATCTCTTCAAATATCACTTCTGCTTCTTTTTTATTCAATCCATGTTTTACGGCAAGATTGATGACATCTTCTTTTGTAGGATTGATGCTGTCGTTGATTGATGTAGTGTGAAATCCGTTTATTCCATCGCTCGGTAATAAGTCGTATGCTGGAGCAAGATGCCAATCTCCATCGCGATAGATTGACACATTTTTTTTTGAGGATTAGACGATAATATGCCTTTATTGTCGCTGTAAGAAGCGATTGACTATCTCTAAAAACACCGTCACTTCGACAAGCTTAGTGACCGACTGTTGCTTCATTATTCATTGTTCGTTATACATTGTACATTAAAAAGGACTAAAAAGAACTTTTGATTACTTTTAAAAAAAAATGATCTTTGCGTTGCAATTGCAAGTGGATATATATGGCTCAGTTCACTTCGTGATTTGATTTATTGAGAGCCTATTATTAAAATTACACATTATGAAAAAGATTTTTATTCTTATGTTTTCAGTGTTTTTGATGAACACAAATTTGGTATTAGCACAGCGTCAGGAGATGACGGAGAAGTACACTGCAAGTTATCCGGATACATATGTGGGTATTCCTGGTACTTTAAAGTATAGCTGTATTGTAGCTGAAGATGGTTCTCTTATTAAAGACGGTCCTTTGTCAATAAATTGTAAACTTAATAAGACTAATGTCAATGGCACTACTGTATCTGGCACCTATACTCTAACTACTACATATAGCAATGGTATGATAAATGGAGCAATGTCATCTAGATATGAACTTGTCATGACAAATAAAAAAGGTACAGAAACTGCTGTTGTTACATTTAAGGGTAATTTTAAGAATGGAGTCCCTCATGGTAATTTTGTGATAAACAATAATGTGGATAATATTAATTTAAACGTGAATTACAACAATGGTAAGTTGGTAGGGGCTTTGTCGTGTAATAAAATTAAAGGTAAATTGAACGACCAAAGTAAACCTATTGGAACATGGGGAAACCAACAATTCCAAAATGGAGTTCTTATTACTGAAACAATAAAATCATCTATTACAGGTACAAAAGTCACAAAACCGGCTCTTGTTGAATTGGCAAAGAAATATGTGTCAGGGACAATTACAGAAGAGAAATTGGCTGAAAAAGGCATAATGGTGTTAACCGTAGATTATATGGTTGGATATTATCCTTTGCCGTCGCATATATCAGATAATATTTTAACCTATAGTTGTGTGGACTTCTCTAAGTTGCGTGGATATGATTTTACTGTAGGCGGCAAAGTTGAATACACATATCTTGAAGAAACACAAATGTTGACACAGGATGGCGTGGATAATTTGGTAAATTGTATAAATGAATATATTGAGAAAGGTTTTTCTACAATAGAACTTCCTGTTGTTAATCATAAGTATACACCTGCTGGTAGTAAGTATGGTTGTATGTTTATGGAAAAACCTCAGGGTAGAACTGTTATAGAATTTTCATATGATATACGAAACTCTGACAATCCTCATAAGTATATAGCTAACTACGATAAAGATGCTGCTCATTTAGCTGGCATCTCGCAAAAACAGTTGTCTAACATCCATACTGCCGTAGAACCAACTTTGATAAATAATGCAATAAGTATGAAAGATTTTATGGTGTATTATTATGATAACTTATCACAAGATTCAGATCAATCTAAACACATGGTAGAATATATTAATGATACTATATCGGGCGAATCTAATTTGGATAAGTTAAGAAATAAATACGAAGTGTTGTTGTCTGATTACGAACGTGTTAAAAAAATGATAAAATCTCCGTACGTAAGCAATTACGATTACATGCTCGTTGACACAGTAGTAGTAAAGAGCACTTCTAATAAGTTTAGGTTAATCAAATATATCAATAAAGAATCGATAAAAGATTTTGAAACATTAATTGATGAAAAGAATAGGGAAATAAGGGAAGTAGAATTTAAAAGGGAAGTAGAATATAAAGAAGCAATACAACGTATTTGTAATTATTTGTCGAAAAATCCAGGTATAGGTTTCTTTAGCAAGGCTAAAATCTCTGCAGAATTTATTAATTCATATGGCCTTGAACCGTTGACATGGAAGGTTGAAGTTTATACATTATTGAAGCCATTCCGTAAAATTGTGTCATGTGAAGTGGTTAGTTATGATATGAATACAGGAGAAGTCGTGCTTTGTATTACAAAACGGACGGAGGAGAAAAAGAATGTTGTTACTGACACGAAATATCAAGTCCCTGTGGAGATCCGAGGGGGTAGACTTATGGCAAAATCAATAGATTTTTCAAAAGCTACAATCGTTGAATAATTTTTTTCGAATTGATAGAAAAGTCGTCTGATGTCTCAGGCGACTTTTTTTGTCCGCTGAAAGTGGTTTATAGTTCTTAAAAAGGACTAAAAAGAATTTTTGAAAAATGCAATGGTTTTCCTATCCTTGCACGATTGAAAAATATTTATTTTAAAATAATAAAATTAAGATTATGTATAACGAACAGCTTGAACAACTGATAGATGCCGCTTTGGCTGACGGTGTTTTGACAGAAAAAGAGAAACAAGTACTTTTCAAAAAAGCACAGACATTAGGTGTTGACCTCGATGAATTTGAAATGGTTTTGGATGCAAGATTGTTTAAATTGCAGAAAGAACAATCGCAAGCACAGGTATCATCAGCACCGAAGTCTAACAAATATGGTGATGTTAAAAAATGTCCAGCTTGTGGTGCAATGTTAGAAACATTCAAAACAACATGTTCCGAATGTGGACATACATTTACGAATATTGAAGCTAATCATACTATAACGAAACTTTTCGAAATGTTGAATGAGGCAGAGGAAAAATCAAGAGAGGATGCAGAAACAATTGTGGGAGGTTTGGGAAGGATGTATGCGGACTTGTTTGCAGGGGCTTTTGGGGGTACAAAAGATGTTAGAAGAAAAAAAGCTATTATCCAAAATTTTCCAGTACCTAATACAAAAGAAGATATATTGGAATTTTTAGCTCAAGCAGTGCCGTTGACTAAAGTCAGATTTTTTGAACCAGATCACAATAAAACAGAGTTGTCTAATACCTGGAAAGACAAATGTGAACAAATAATAATCAAGGCAAAATTCTCCATGAAAGACGATCCAAAAACATTGGAAGAAATAATGCATTATGCCAAAATTCTGCGATTGAAAGTGTGATAGTTTTTTGTTAAATTTATATTTACTATGGATTTAAAACGTGCTATCCAGTCATATATCAAGCGAGGATTCGGTTCGATGAATAAAAACGATTTCGAAGTTTTTATATTCAATCAATGGCTTTCTTTTGAAAATAATAAAGAAAAATCAGATTATACTATAAGTAGAGAATTGAGGATTCCGGAATCTAAAGTAAAACGTCTTAGATATGAGTCGTCTTTGGTTTATTCAGAATATGAAAATGATAATCAGAGATTAAGAAATGAATTCTATGAAAATTTGAAGAATGCCAAATATAAAGCTGATTCTCAAAAATTGTATTTTCTTGTTCCAGATAAATTAGTCAGACAATATATCAATGATGTTTTGGAAAATGACGGCAGATATTTGGAAAGTTCACTGACATCTTCTTCTGTTTCCATCTATATCAACGATTTTATCTATCTTATTGAGAAACTGAAATTTGTTGATAGAGATAAAATAGTGAATAAAGCAAAAGAAGAAAGCGAGGGGAATACAAATTTCCCTGTTGAATGGACAGATATTGTTAAGGAATTTCTGGTTAATTGCGCCAAGGATAAGTTAGGTGAGTTGACGACAGATTCTATTATAAATGGTTTCAAGAAATTAAAAGAAAAGTTAAAAGCTAAAAATTAAAATAAATTATGGGATTATTTGACAGAAAAAAAGAAGGCGGATTGATGGATGTTATCCGCTGTGATGAGCCTGAATATTTAATATGGAAATGGCGTCCTAAAGGTCAAGAAGCCAACACTACTAAAAAAGAAAATGCGATACGTTATGGCAGCAGCCTGCGTGTTAAAGATGGCGAGGTGGCAGTTTTCGTCTATAAACAGAAAGACGGCTCCATGCAGGATTTCATAGAAGGTCCATACGACGATACTATCAAGACCGCCAACTTCCCGATATTGACGGGTATTGTAGGAACAGCATTCGGTGGAGCGTCGCCATTCCAAGCTGAGATTTACTATATCAATTTGTCGGGAATAGTGCAGGTTAAGTTCGCTATTCCTTATTTCGATGTCTTCGACCCTCGGTTCTTGGATTTCGCAGTGCCAATGGCAGTAAGGGGAACTATAACATTTAACATAACCGACTATAAGTCTTTCATTAAATTGCATCGTCTTATAAACTTCGAATTGGATGCATTCCAAAAACAGATTAAAGATGCTGTGGTGAAATACGTTAAAGGCGTCGTGACAAATATTCCACTAGACAATGGCATTCCTGTCATGCAAATGGAAAGAAAAATCTTGGAGATAAACGATATTGTCGCCGCATATCTAAAGCCACGCCTTGAAAATGACTTTGGCGTTAATATGAAATCGCTTGACATTGCACATATAGAGCCAGACAAAGAAAGCGAAGGTTATATATCGTTGATGCGTGTAACAAAACAACAAACAACACAGACAATTGAGGCTCAGACAGATGTCAATATAAAGAATATGTATGACTCTCAAAGGATCAACGCCGAGAATATGCAAGAGACTCTTAGGATACAAAGAGAAGAGGCTCAACGTGCTCAACGTTTGCAATCTGAGAATACATTCATTGGCGCTCATGCTATCAATAAGCAGGCAGAAGTCCTTACCGCAGCTGCAAATAATTTAGGTCAGATGGGCACTATCAACTTAGGTGGCGGTGATGGCGCAATGAATCCTGCCGGCATGATGATGGGAATGGCTATGGGCGGTGCCATGGGGTCACAAATGGGCGGTATGATGAACCAAATGGGACGACAGATGATGCCACAACAACCTCAGCAACAGACAGCACCACCTCCTATGCCAGGTGTTGCTAATGTGAGTTATATGATTTCTATAAATGGTCAGCAATATGGTCCGTACAATATGCAACAATTGCAGCAATTGGTACAGAATGGTCAGATGAATAATCAGACATACGTTTGGAAACAAGGCATGGCTAATTGGGAATTGGCTGGCAATGTGGCAGAATTGGCATCTCTCTTTGGTGCAGGAATGATGGCTCCTCCACCTCCAATGCCACCAATGCCTTGATATAGTTAATAATAGCTGTAATCTAATTTTTATATTTATGGATAACGATCATTTTTTCTCAATTGACAGACTTGTTGAGTTCGGAATGAGCTTGGCGGTCTCACAGCAGATGGTTCAAATGATGAATCATACTATGCAGAATATGTATATTCCAGGGGCGATGGCACCAATGCAGAACCAACAAAACAATGCACAGACATTGCCTAATATCTTTTATGCAATAATAGAAGGCAGTTCTGTAGGTCCATTGTCTGAGTCAGAAATCATAAAGTTGATTTCCAACAAACAAATCACAAAAGACACCTATGTATGGAAGCCAGGAATGACAGATTGGCAAAAAGTAGAATCTACACCTGAAGTGCTAAAACTCGTTTTGTTAGCTCCACCAGTATTTAATAAATAAAATTGGGATATGAAAGTTAAATTAATACCTGCTATCATTTCATTGATGATAAGTGCATTGATAGCATATGCTTTATACGGATTGTGTAAAGTAGAAGTAGAAGGAACAAGATGGCTACTGACTATTTTAGGCGGCATCAGCGTGTTCGTTACGTTAGGACTAACAGTTGCAGTGAAATTTGAAGATACACGTAGGTCCATTAATATCAAAACCGTAGGTGGTATCTTCACAGTCTTATTGATTGCATGTAATCTGATATTCGCATTGATTAATTTCAAAACACCGACGTATGTTATCGTAGTCGGAATTATATTATTAGTTTTCTTGTTGATTGTGTATTCTATTCATGACGCGAAACAGTAATCGATTCTTTAGTAGGGCGGCAAATTATTCCTAAGCCGCCCTATCCTCATAACAAACGCCTTGTCGCCTACGACAAGATTATCATCTGTACGGACGGACATTTATATTATTTCAGAATATGTCATTATTTCTTTTCTCCAAAAACATATCCGAGATCTTTCAATTTCTTTTCGAAGTTCTTGTAAAACTCAATTATTTGGTTTTTCATAGTATTTCTATTTTTTAGTCATTGACATGTCTTCAAATTTCTCCGATAAATATTGATACATAAGTCTATTTTTAATTCTGTTTTTCAAAGTTCTTTTTGAGAGAGATTGCGATATAAAAATCTCGTATTTGTTAAGTTTTATGTTACAATATATAAATCTATTTTTGATGTTTACTTCCTGAAGTCAGTGTGTTATTTTTTTGGAAAAATGCTGAAAATATATATTATTTCTTTTGGAAAAATGTGTAAAATGTATTATTTTTGCTTTGGAAAAATGCAAATGTTATGTTGGAAAGAAAGATTTCTCGTTATATAGAGCACTTTTACGAGGTGAATAAAGGTGCATTGCTTCTCTCGGGAGCGCGTCAGGTCGGCAAGACGTATTCCGTCAGGAGATTTGCGGAAAAGAAATTCAAAAGTTTCATCGAGATTAACTTTGTGGATAATCCAGATGCTGTCGGGATTTTCTCTAATGCAAAAAATAGTAGCGATATTCTGCTTCGTCTTTCCGCTTTTGTAAATCATCCATTAATTAAGGGGGATACCTTGATTTTTTTTGACGAGGTTCAACTGTGTCCTGAAATTGTGACTGCAATAAAATTTCTCGTTGATGATGGACGCTACAGATATATAATGAGTGGCTCTTTGCTTGGAGTGGAACTTAATAACCTTCGTTCTGTTCCTGTAGGATATATGGAGTTTAAAGAGATGTATCCGTTAGACTTAGAGGAGTTCATGTGGGCGGTTGGCGTTAATGAAGATGTGATTGCTTCTTTGAAAAAATCTTGGGAAGAGAAGAAGCATGTCGATGATTTTGTTCATAAAAAGATGATGGATGTCTTCCGTCTCTATCTTATCGTTGGTGGTATGCCTGCAGCGGTTATGTCATATAAGGAAAACAATAATTTACAGGATGTTATGGCAAGTCAGCGTGAGATTATCAGTCTGTATAAGAAAGATATTTCTCAGTATGACGAGAAAAGAAGCCTGAAAATTAAGGAGGTTTTTGATCTGATACCGTCGGAACTTAACTCTAAGAGCAAGAGGTTTTTCATTAAGGATATTAACACTAAGGCGAGAGCGGAGATGTATGAAAATGAGTTCCTTTGGCTGAAGAATGCTGGTGTGGCGATACCAGTGTTTAATGTTGATGAACCAAAGTTGCCTTTGAAGTTGGCGAGTTCAAGGAATCTTTTCAAGCTTTTTTCAAATGACGTGGGACTTCTCGCGTGCCAATATTCTGATGGTATTCAATTGAAAATATTGACAGGCGATGATGCTATTAATCATGGTTCTGTTTATGAAAACGTTGTTGCACAAGAGCTGCTTGCGCATGGTTTCGATGAACTTTATTATTACAACAGCAAGAAGATGGGCGAACTTGATTTTATATTGGAATATGATGGGAATGTTTTCCTTGTTGAGGTAAAGTCTGGCAAGGATTATTCCAGACATCGTGCGTTGAACAATATATTGACGTGTCCGGAATATGATATACCTCAAGCAGTTGTGCTGTGTAATAATAATTTTGAAGTGAAAGACAATGTCATTTATGTTCCAATTTATATGATGATGTTTTTGCAAAAAGAACGTGAGATTGATATGCAGTTTCATTTAGATTTGAACGGATTGTAGTATTGTAAATAATGTATAACTCATGATTAGAAAAGCAACACATAACGATATTCCACGCATCTTGGAGCTTCTCTCGCAGGTGAATGACGTCCACGCTGAAGGTAGGCCTGACTTCTTTATAAAAGGTAAAAGAAAATATAATGAAGAGGATTTGTTAAAAATTATTAACGATGATACCACACCGGTTTTCGTCTATGTAGGGACGCGACTTGTCACGTCCGAATCAGGGACGCGACAAGCCTCGTCCGTACAGGGATATGCTTTCTGTGTGATTCAGGATTTGAGTCAGTGCGATAATCTTCGTCCCGACAAAAGTCTTTACATCGACGACATCTGCGTTGACGAGAATTATCGTCGTCATGGAGTGGGGAAGAAGTTGTATGAACATGTGCTTCAATTCGCTAAGGAAGAGAAGTGTTTCAACATCACATTGAATGTGTGGGCGAAGAATCCTGACGCGCAGGCTTTTTACGAAAGCATGGGAATGACGGTGCAGAAAGTCTGTATGGAGCAGATTATATCATCAAAATAAAAACACATATTGAGCATCTTGCTACAGATTTTCAACGTCTAATTTCTTGGGGACAATGTCACTGCGCAGCCTCCGCCGGCTGCCATATTAATAAATAATGTGTCGTTGTGCGAGATTATTTTCTTTTCTATCATGTATGAAGTAGGATTCGTTTTCCAATGAGCGTCGTCGCCATCAGAATATATCGTGGCGACAAAGTCTTGATTTTTAGGAAGGAACGTTAATGGCACAGTGGCTTCACGCGCCGAGCCGTTGGTGGCTGCTCCTAAGTAGAAATTCTCTCCGGCTCGGCGCACTACGACGATATATTCTCCGGGTTCGCCCTGAAGCGCCTCCGACCAGTCGCAGTCGGGATTGAAGTCGCGGAAGAACTGAAACATAGGATGTCCCTCGTAATGTTCTATCATGTCGGACGCCATCTGTAAAGGCGAATATAATATCACCCAGTTGGCGAGTTGTTTCGCTATCGTGGTGTTGACGCGGCTGTTGCCTTTGTCGTTGCCGTTCCATCTCTTACGTTGCGGCGAGTTACGTGTGTTTTCAAATAAGATGTCGAATGTGCCTGGAGTGTAGTCCATCGGACCGGCGAGCAGTCGCGTGAAAGGCAAAGTGACGTGATGCTCAGGAGGATTGCCCTCGCTCCATGCGTTCCATTCCATGCCGCGCGCTCCTTCGCGTGTCATCATGTTAGGGTAGGTGCGGCGAATGCCGGTCGGCTTGATAGGTTCGTGTACGTTGAGAGCGATTTGATGTTTGGCAGCAGTCTCGACCACCTTCCTATAATGTCGCACGTTATATTGTCCGTGGTGATTGTGGAAGTCGGGGAGAGAACCGGCATAACCTGTCTTCACATAATTGATACCTTTCTCCTTAGTCCATCGATATGCTTCATCTAACTGATTTTCATAGTTCGTGATGTTGCCTCCTGTCTCGTGATGACCGATGATTTCGATATTCTTTTCTTTGGCATAACGCATTATCTTATCGATGTCGAAGTCGGCGTAAGGTTTTGTATAATCGAAGTGGCATATCGACGAGCTGTTCCAGTCTTCCCAGCCTTCGTTCCATCCTTCAAAAAGGACAGCGTCGATGTTGTTGTTTGCGGCGAAGTCGATATAACGTTTTGCGTTTTCCGTTGTCGCGCCATGACGGTCGTCGATGACCCAGCTCTCCACGCCGAGATGCATGCTCCACCAGACACCAACATATTTCAACGGACGAATCCAGGAAAGGTCGCCTTCCAAAGCACAAGGTTCGTTGAGGTTTAAAATGAGATTTGAATTTATCAGACCGACGGCTTTATCTGATATTTGTATTGTGCGCCAAGGAGTTTTGAAACTGTCTTTTTCAAGGATGGCTTTTGTCTTGCCGTCAGGATAAGGAGCGAGTTCTGCTTTGAACTCAGACCTTGACATAGACTCTGACTCTGCGACCTTGCGACCTTGCGACTCTGCGGCTTCTTCGAAGTCTGCTCCCCTTCCTGCTCCCGTTCCCGCCCGAAGGACTAACGTCATCTCCGGAAAGTCTGTCAACGCCGCTTCATGAATGCTGGCGTAAATAGGCTCTGACTTTGCGACCTTGCGACTTTCTATCTTAAAAGTAAACGGCGTGTTTGCATTCTTAATTTCATTTAAAGGTAAAGTTCTGTAAAGCAGTTCGTAAGTCTCGAAATCTGCTGGTATCGACCATGAAGTTCCATCGCCTATTATGTTAAAAGATGTAAGTTCGTCTGTGAGATAAATCCTGTCAACATCAGGGACTTTATATTCGTAGCGTAAGCCGAGACCGTCGTCAAAGACACGGAATGTCATCGTAAGGAAGATGCTGTCTTCGTTGAGCAGATCGATTGACATCTCATTATAATGATTGCGGATTATTTTGTTCTCGCCCCAAATCTGAGTCCAAGTTTCGTCTTTTGAAGAGAAGTTAACATCAATTATTTCAAAGGCGTCTTTAAGATTCAATCCGTCTTTTGCCTCAAAACCTAATTGGGAATCATCAATAAAAATATTGTCATCGACTTTCACATTATAAGACATCGCTCCTTCGTTATCAACGTTGAAAGCGACTTTTATATTTCCATCGGGAGAAGCGACTTCTGTTTTTATTTGTGGAGATGAGCAGCTGAAAATTAACAGTGTACAAATTACAATTAACAATGACTTCAGTATATTTATAAGATGTTTCATTTTATCTGAAAAGATTTGACAATGCGTAAAGCAAAGATAATATAAAATGTAAAAAGTCAGAGATAAAAATGGCGGTTTTTTGTAAAAAGTCAGAGATAGAGATTATGAAAATAAACTATATTTGTAATCCAAAAAGTTCATAACTCATAGTTCATAGTCATAGTCCATAGTTCATAGTTCATAGTCATAGTTCATAGTCATAGTCATAGTTCATAGTCATAGTCATAGTTCATAGCTCATAGTTCAAAAATATGATTCGTAAAGCAACATTAAACGATATTCCAAGGATTTTAGATCTTCTTTCGCAAGTTAATGACGTTCATGCGGAAGGACGCCCCGATTATTTTATAAAAGGTAAAAGAAAATATGATGAAGAGGAACTGATAAAAATTTTAAATGATGCCCCGACTCCAGTCTTTGTCTGTGAGGAGGAATGTGATATAAAAGGCTATGCTTTCTGTGTGATTCAGGATTTCAGTCGTTGCGACAACCTTCATCTTGACAAGAGTTTATATATTGACGACATCTGTGTTGACGAGAAATATCGTCGTCATGGAGTGGGGAAGAAGTTGTATGAATATGTGGTTCAGTTCGCTAAGGAAGAAAGATGTTTCAACATAACATTGAATGTCTGGGCTAAGAATCCGGAGGCTAAGGCGTTTTATGAAAGCATGGGAATGACAGTGCAGAAAGTTTGCATGGAGCAAGTGCTGGGAAATTGAAAGTTGAAAGGCGTCTTTGAATTGAAAATTAGTTGGTAAAGTCTATCATAATCTTAAACCTTAAGATTTAAACATTAAATAAAAAATAATTTCATTTTTAATTTGCTTTCCATAAAATAAATATTAAATTTGTTGCTCGGAATTGAGGGGCGGATTTTATTTTGAAAAAATATTTTTACTTTTATTTTAGATTATTTATCAATAAGTTATAAAATTATTAGGTTATGACAACTCTTAAAGTTTGCGTTGGCAGTTCATGCCATTTGAAAGGTTCATACGATGTTATCGAAGCCTTTAAAGAAATATTGAAAAAATATGATGTGGAAGATTTAGTTGATCTTCAAGCAAGTTTCTGCCTTGGTTTCTGTGCCAAAGGCGTAACAGTTAAAGCGGAAGGTTTTGATGAACCAACAGTTCAAAAATTAGGAGAAGATTGTCTCTTCATCCATAACGTAAACAAAGACAACGCTGAAGAACTCTTCGCTAAAGAAGTTTATCCTTTGTTAGGTTTATAAGAAGGGAAAATCATGGCTGATTATCTAGAATTTAAAAACGCTAGATGTAAGGACTGCTACAAATGCGTGCGCGAATGTCCTGTCAAGGCTATTGAGGTGAAAGACCATCAGGCGAAAATCATAGAGAGCCGCTGTATCTTGTGTGGTCATTGCACTCTGATTTGCCCTCAAAACGCTAAGATAGTTCATAGTTCGCTCAACGAAATCAAGCAGATCCTTAATAGCGGGGTGAAGGTGTTCGCAAGTGTAGCTCCATCGTTCCTCTCCAGCTTCGGTCTTAAGGACTTCAACGCGTTCAAGATAGCTCTTGCAAAACTCGGATTCTTCGACGCAGAAGAAACAGCCTACGGAGCAGAACTTGTTACACAACAATATAAGACCTTATTAGAGACCAAACAATTCAAGAATTTCATCACATCGGCATGTCCTGCAGTGTGCCGCCTCATCCAGGCTTATTACCCTAAAGCATTGCAGTATCTCGCTCCCGTCGATTCTCCGATGATAGCTCATGCCAAGTTGATAAAGAAACAATATCCTGACGCTAAGATAATTTTCATAGGACCTTGTATCGCCAAAAAACGTGAGGCTATGGAAAGCGGCTTGATTGATGGCGTGCTTACATTCGACGATATGCAGGAATTGTTCGCCGAAAAGAGTATAGTCCTTGAAGAGATTATCGACATCTCTCTCGAAAACAAGAGAACTACAGCTTGCTTGTCAAAAGTATATCCTATAAGTCACGGTATCTTGAAGTCGTTCCCAGAACTTCCAAAAGGTTATGATTATATGGCTGTTGACGGTCCTGACCGTTGCGTCGATGCTCTTCAAAACATCGATAGTTTGGAGAATGTGTTCTTGGAAATGAATATATGTAAAGACGGTTGTGTCAACGGACCTTGTAGCTTGAGCGTTAACATAAAAGGCGGAAGCATCAAGGCTACTGCCGATGTCATTAAATATTATAAGAACGACATCCGTACCTTGGCACCTCATCAATATGAAGAGCATGGCATCGACTTGAACAAGTTGTATCCACGTATAAGAAACAACAGTATGCCGCCACCGGAACGTGAGATAAAATCTATCTTGGCTAAGATCGGAAAACATAGTGAAGCCGACGAACTTAACTGCGGCGCTTGTGGCTATGCTACATGTCGCGACAAGGCATGGGCTGTATATAACGGTTATACCGATGCTGAGATTTGTCTCCCATATATGCGTGAACGTGCTGAGTCTCTGTCATACGAGATTATTCAAAATAGTCCAAACGGTATCGTTTTGCTCGATTCTGATTTCTATATCCAAGATATTAATATAAAAGGTCGCGAACTTCTCGGTATTGACGATCCGCACGCTAAAGGTCGTCATGCAAGAGACTTCTTTAACCTTATCGACTTCATGATCGCATATAACGAGAAACGTAATGTAAAGGTTGAGAAGATGTTCGTGCCGGCAACAGGTAAATATCTCGACGTTTTGATAACGTACCTCAAAGAACAGAATATGTTGTTCGGCATCTTCATCGATGTTTCTAACCAAGTTAATTACGATATAGAAATTAATAAGGTGAAGATGGAGACATTGAAGACTACTGATGAAGTTATCAAGAAACAGATGCGTGTGGCACAAGAGATTGCCTCACTTTTGGGTGAGACGACAGCCGAAACAAAGGTCGCATTACTTAAATTGAAGAAGACACTTTCAGACGAAAATATCGAGAAAGGAACGAAGTGATGGAATTATGCTTGGAATATGGATGTACGTCGGTGAATAAATTCGGCGAAGAACTCTGCGGTGATAATGTCGCCTATACAGTTGACGGCGATTATACTACTTTGGTGCTTGCCGACGGTCTCGGTAGCGGAGTGAAAGCTAATATTCTATCTACCTTGACATCCAAGATTTTATGTACTATGGCTGCCAACGGCATCAATATCGATGAGTGTGTTGAGACGTTGATTCAGACACTTCCGGTATGTCATGTGAGAGGCGTAGCTTATTCCACTTTCTCGTTGATACATTCCGATAATCAAGGCAGAGGTTTCCTTTATGAGTTTGATAATCCGCAAGCGATATATTATCATAAAGGGAAATGTATCGACTTTGAAAGAGAGAAGTTAGAGATATGTGGCAAGACAGTATATAAGTCAGAACTGAATCTTGAAGAAAATGACGTCATTATGGTGATGTCTGACGGCACCATCCACGCAGGAATAGGACAGATCCTTAACTTCGGATGGGAACGCAAGCAAATCATGGAACATCTCGACAGAAGCATAAAACCTACAATGTCGGCGAGAGCTATCGCTTGTCTGCTTACCTCAGCATGTAATGACTTGTATTTAGATAAGCCTGGCGACGATACCACGGTGGCAGCTGTGAAGATTCGCCGCCGTCTCAATGTCAATATCATGGTAGGACCTCCTGTCGATAAGGAAAAAGATAATTTCTATGTGGAGCAATTCCTCGACGGAGCCGACAAGACTGTTGTTTGCGGTGGAACGAGTTCACAGATAGTGGCACGTTATCTCAACAAACCATTGAAAACCAGTTTCGACTTCCCTGATAAAGACGTTCCTCCAATTGGTTTTATAGAAGGCGTCGACCTTACGACAGAAGGTGTTCTTACGTTAAGACGACTTCTTGAATTATCAGAGAAATATATTTCTATCAACGATTTAACACCAAAGACATTTATAAAACAAGACGGTGCTTCTCTATTAGCGAATGTGCTTTTTGAAGAAGCGACGCATATAAAATTCTTCGTGGGACAAAGTGTCAACGTGGCGCACCAAGGTCTGCCTATCGACATCACCATGAAGATGAAACTTGTAGAAAGGCTCGCAGATAATATGCGCGCTATGGGAAAAACAGTAGTATTGAATTATGATTAATTTAAAGATATGAGTGCAAATAATAGAATTTTCGACACAAACGTTCAGGTTGTAAAATACAACGTTTTGAAAGAAGTTATCCGCCGTGCATACGAAGGCGGTTTGGAAGATGCTTATATTGAAATTCCTAAGGTGATTTGCCCGGGACCTAAACCACAGATTCGTTGCTGCATCTATAAAGAAAGAACTATCATCCAAGATAGAATCAAATTGGCTATGGGCGGTGACAAAAATAACCCTAATCCTGTTGAAGTCATCGACATCGCTTGCGACGAATGTCCTGCAGAAGGTATCATGGTGACACCGGCATGTCGTGGTTGTATGGTTCATGCTTGTCAGGATGTATGTCCTAAAGGTGCAATCTCCATCGTAAACCAACATGCTGTTATCGATAAGGAAAAATGTATCGAATGCGGCAAGTGTGCCAAAGCTTGTCCTTATTCAGCTTTGATAGTTCAACATCGTCCTTGTATGGTGAGTTGTAAGGTGAAAGCTATCTCCATCGATGAAAACAAGAAAGCAAAAATCGACAACGACAAATGTATCTCATGCGGTGCTTGTGTCTATAAATGTCCTTTCGGTGCCATCACAGATAAATCATACGTTCTCGACATCATCGATATGTTGAAGAAGTCGGAGAATAACACTAAATATAAGGTATATGCAGTCATTGCACCTGCTATCGTAAGTCAATGCCGTTTCGGTCGCCCGACACAGGTTGTTACTGCAATTCACAAGTTAGGTTTCCATCAGGTTGTAGAAGCAGCTCTCGGTGCTGACATCACCTTATATAACGAAGCTATGGAATGGAAAGAAAAAGGTTTGATGACAACATCATGCTGTCCGTCATACGTCGCATTCATAGAAAAGAACTTCCCAGAATTAGTTCAACATATATCTCACTCAGTATCTCCAATGATATTGACAGCACAGATGATAAAGAAGTCAGACCCGACAGCTAAATGTATCTTCATCGGACCATGTGCTTCAAAGAAATTCGAATTCAAATTACCTAAGACAGGCGGAGCCATCGACTGCGTAATGTCGTTCGAAGAGTTGCAGGCATTCTTGGATGCACGTGGCATCGACACAACAGAATGTGAAGATACTGTATTGGACAACGCATCATTCTACGGAAGAATCTTCGCTAAGTCGGGTGGTATCGTACAAGGTCTAGTTGATGTAGCAAAAGATTTGAATGTAGAAGGACTCAGACCAATAGTGATGAGCGGCATCGATGAATGTAGAGCAAACTTGATGAAGTTGAAATTCGGCAAGGCAACAGAAAACTTTTTCGAAGGCATGGCTTGCGAAGGCGGTTGTTTGAATGGTCCTCTCTGTATCACTCATAGTCCACGTAACATCGTTGATGTCGACAAATATGGCAATGAAGCAAAAGAAAAGACAGTATACAATTCTGTTAAACTCTATGAAATGACAACAAAAGAATGACAGAACCTCAAACAGAACCTATTAAGATTATCAAGACAGTCTTGAGTCGATTGCCTTTGTATTATAACTTTTTGTTAGAGAAAAGGAAGGAGAATTATAAGTATATCTCATCGACTGTCATTGCGAAGAGTCTGAAACTTAACAATATTCAGGTTAGGAAAGACTTGGCGTGCGTGAGCAAGCAATCGGGTAAGCCAAGAATGGGTTTCGAGATAGAGTCGCTGATATCTGACATAGAAGAAGTTTTAGGATTTAATAATTTAGACGAAGTAGTTTTGGTAGGTGCGGGACGATTGGGCCGCACCTTGCTGAGCTACCAAGGTTTTGCAGACTATAAACTTAATATTGTCGCTGCATTCGATAATTCGTTAGAATTTGTCGGCGCAAAGGTTAACGACAAACCGATACTTCATATCGACAAGCTCACTCCGATAGTTGAACGTCTTAATATTAAAATAGGTATAATAACAGTACCTAAGGATGCGGCTCAGGAAGTTTGCGATATCATGATATCGGCAGGAATAAAGGTTATATGGAATTTCGCTCCTGTACATTTAGAAGTTCCAGATGGTATTATCATCAAGCATGAAAACTTGGCTGTTTCCTTGGCGTTGCTTGCACAGAAACTTTATAATAATACAAATAATAACATTGAAACACAATAGTTTACAATCGACTTTCTTGATTGTTAAAATATATAAAAAAAATCGATAAAAAAATATCTAAAAAAGAAAAATATAGTATATTTGCACCCGTTAAAAAAGAATAATAAATTTTTTTAGAACATGAAAAAAGAAGATTCAAAAACAACAACAAAAAAATGCAAAAAAACTGAGCAACCAGTTGAAGAACAAATAGTAATTACAGAACAAGAAATAAAAATTCAAGAAGAAATGGAAACAAAGAAAACACGTATCGAATCCGACCTCATCGGTTCACGCGAAATCCCAATGGAATGCTATTACGGAGTACAAACAGTTAGAGCTATTGAGAACTTCCCAATCACAGGTATCGGTATCAACCGTTATCCAAATGTCGTCAAATATTTGGGCGTTATCAAATTAGCAGCAGCTATCGCTAACTACGAAACAGGCAAAATCAGCAAGGAAATCTACGATGGTATCGCTAAAGCTTGTCAAGACGTTATCGAAGGTAAATTGAACGACCAATTCCCAGTTGACGTTATCCAAGGTGGTGCTGGTACATCAACCAACATGAACGCTAACGAAGTTATCGCAAACCGCGCTTTGGAATATATGGGTTACCAACCAGGTCAATATGAATACTGCTCACCAAACGACCACGTTAACGCATCACAATCAACAAACGACGCTTATCCATGTGCAACACGTTTGGCTATCTACGCTGACCACCTCGAAATGATCAGCCATTTGGATCTCCTCATTTCTTCATTGGAAAGAAAAGCAAGAGAATTCAAAGACGTTATCAAGATGGGTCGTACACAGCTCCAAGACGCTGTTCCTATGACATTAGGTCTTTCATTCCACGCTTTCGCTCAATCATTGAGAAACGAAAAAGAACACCTCATCCACGATTCAAAAGAATTCTTATATGTTAACATGGGTGCAACAGCTATCGGTACAGGTATCTGTTCAACATTAGAATATAGAGAAGTCTGTGTTAAGGCTTTACGCGACTTGACAAAATGGGACATCAACTTGTCAGAAGACTTGGTTGAAGCTACATCAGACGCTTCTTCAATGTTAGTTTACTCAAACGCTTTGAGAACATTATGTACAAACTTATGTAAAGTATGTAACGACTTACGTTTGATGAGTTCAGGTCCACGTTGCGGTCTCAACGAAATCAACCTTCCTAAGATGCAACCAGGTTCTTCAATCATGCCAGGTAAAGTTAATCCAGTTATCCCTGAAGTAGTTAACCAAATCTGCTACCGCGTTATCGGTAACGATACATGTATCATGCTCGGTGCTAACAACGCTCAATTAGAGCTTAACGTTATGGAACCAGTTATGGTTTACAGCTTGTTAGAATCAATCGAGTTGTTAACAAATGGTTTCGACGTATTACGTAAACTCTGTATCGATGGTATCACAGCTAATAAAGAACACTGCCGCGAAATGGTAGAAAACAGCATCGGTATCATCACAGCTTTAGTTCCAGTTTTGGGTTACAAACCATGTTCAAAACTCGCTAAAGAAGCTCTCGAAACAGGTAAAGGCGTTGTAGCTCTCATCAGAGAACACGGCTTGTTGACAGAAGAACAAATCAACGAAGCAATGGCAACAGAGAAAATCATTCTCTAATTTAAGATAAATCTCAATTCGGATGGTACCTTTTGGTGCCATCCTTTTGTCGTTTTTAAAAGTATAGTTGTAAATCTTTATATTAGGATATATTTAATATATATAAAAACAAACAACTTATTATGATAAAAATAAAAAAAGGTATTGATATTCATCTCGTTGGTGAAGCAAAGAAAGAGGTCAGAAAATATGAACCTCAACTTTTTGCTTTAAAACCACAGGATTTTATCGGCGTAGTACCAAAACTACACGTTGCCGAAGGTGATGAAGTGAAAGTCGGTACCGTTCTTTTCCACGACAAGAAAAACGAAGGCATATTCTTCACATCTCCAGTATCAGGAAAAGTGAAAGCCATCGTCCGTGGTGAGAAACGCGTCATACTTCAAGTCGTCATCGAATCTGATGGAAAATATGAATCCATAGACTTCGGTAAGGCAGAGCCATCAAAACTCTCACGTAATGAGGTGATAGAAAAAATGGTTCAAAGCGGAACATGGACAATGCTTCGTCAACGCCCTTATTCTACTATAGCCAAAACACAAGATGAACCTAAATGTATCGCTGTGTCGATGTTCGATACAGCTCCTTTGGCTCCAGATAATAACTTCATCGTCAAAGACCAAATGGCGGCTATCAAAGTCGGTGTCGAGGCTCTCGCTAAATTGACAAAAGGCATGGTTTATCTTAACGTAAATTCTTCAGAGACAAAACAAGCCCTCGCTTCTTTGAACTTCTCTGCAAAGAATGTCACAATCACAGAGTTCCAAGGTCCACATCCTACAGGTAACGTAAGCACTCAGCTTAACGTCTTGTCGCCAATAAACAAAGGCGAGACAGTGTGGTATACCTATGCTCAAAACCTTATCGCTATAGGAAATCTCTTCCTCAACGGCGTTTACGACAGCAGTAGAGTAGTGGCTTTCACAGGTTCAGAAGTGAAAGAGCCTATGTACTACAGCACAAGAATAGGCGCAGATATGTCAGGTTTGTATGATAACATTTCATCAGAAAATGTACGTATCATTAGCGGCAACGTCTTGACAGGTACCAAAATCAACGGTGATAACTTCTTGGGATACTACGACTCACAAGTCACAGTAATTCCAGAAGGCGACCACTATCAACTCTTCGGTTGGTTGGCTCCTAACTTCAAGAAGTTCACCTCGACAAACACTATGGGCGCATCATTATGCAAGAAGAGCAAGAAAGTACTCGACACCAACCTCAACGGTGGCATACGTCCTCTTATCATGACAGGCAACTTCGAGAAAGTGTTCCCATTCGACATCTATCCGATGCAGCTCATCAAGGCTTGTATCATCAAAGATATCGACCAGATGGAAGAACTCGGAATCTATGAAATCGATGCTGAAGATTTCGCTTTGTGTGAAGTCATCGACCCATCGAAGACCGCGATTCAACAGATTGTACGTGAGAGCTTAGAAATGCTTCGCAAAGAAATGAACTAATATCAGTATTATGGGATTACGTAAATTTATAGATAAAATAAAACCAAACTTTGAAGAAGGCGGCAAGCTCTACTGCTTCCACTCATTCTTCGATGCAATGGAGACATTCTTCTACGTTCCTAATAAAGTGACTCTCAACGGCGCACACGTCAGAGACGCTGTCGATATGAAACGTAACATGATTTATGTCCTCATCGCTCTTATTCCTTGCTTCCTCTTCGGAACATGGAACATCGGTTATCAACATTTTCTTTCTCATGGCGTAGAAGCTACTTTATGGCAGAACTTCGGTTACGGCTTGCTTAAAGTGTTGCCTCTCTACATCGTGAGTTATGTTGTAGGTCTTGGCATTGAAATCATCTTTGCACAAGTCAGAAAAGAAGAAGTCAACGAAGGTTTCTTCGTGACAGGTTTCCTCATTCCTTTGATCGTCCCTGCCGACCTTCCATTATGGATGCTCGCATTGGCAGTAGCTTTCGCAGTCATCATAGGTAAGGAAGTATTTGGTGGCAGCGGCATGAACGTAGTGAACCCTGCGCTTCTTGCACGTGCTTTCTTGTTCTTCTCATATCCATCACAAATGTCGGGCGACGGCATCTGGATCGCAGAGAAAGCTGACGCTTATTCAGGCGCAACACCATTAGGAACATTATTGAACGGCGGCGGCGTTGAGCAGCTTCCAAGCATGATGGAGAAGATGTTCATAGGAACAATACCAGGCAGCGTCGGTGAGACTTCAAAGATCGCTATCTTATTAGGAGCTTTGTTCCTTATCATCACAGGCGTGGCAAGTTTAAGAATAATATTATCGACATTTGTCGGAGCAGCAGCATTAGGATTGTTATTCACAGCAATAGGCGTGTCGGACGTTCCATTCTACTATCATTACTTGATGGGCGGATTCATGTTCGGTGCAGTATTCATGGCAACAGACCCTGTTACAGCAGCACAGACCAATTGCGGTAAGATCATCTACGGATTCCTCATCGGTGCTATGGCAGTATTGATCCGCGTGGCAAACCCAGGTTATCCAGAAGGTATGATGCTCGCTATCTTGTTACTCAACGTATTCGCTCCACTCATCGACTATTGCGTAGTGGCAGTCAATATCAACAAACGTAAAAAACGCTGGGCAAAAGCAGAAAGGAGTGCAAAATGAAAGACAGATATATTTTCTTCTACATCACAGTCTTGACAGTGATAGTAGCGATTTTGTTATCAGCAGCAGCATTGGTGTTACAACCATATCAACAAGCTAACATCAATAATGAAAAGATGATGAACATACTTCAGGCAGCCGACGTAAATGTTGAAGGTGCTAATGTTCAAGAGCTTTTCGATAAGGACTGCGTCAAGATGATGCTCGTAGATGCTAAAGGTGAAGTGAAGGAAACTTGTACTTCAGACTTTACAAAGTTCGAGGCTTTTTCAATGAACTTGAAAGACCAGCTTTACAAGAGAGACAACGGACAAGATTACGTATTGCCAATCATCGTTATCAATAACGGCAAGGAAAATGTCAATGTCATTCAGCTTCAAGGTGCAGGTCTTTGGGGACCTATCTGGGGTTATATCGGCATGTCATCAGACTTCCAAAATGTTGTCGGCGTTGTCTTCGACCATAAGTCAGAGACTCCAGGTTTAGGTGCTGAAATCACAACAGAAAAATTCAGAAGCCAATTCCAAGGCAAGACAATCTTCAGCGGTGGCGAATTTGTTTCTATAGATGTTGTTAAAGGCGGCGTTGCTAACTTAGCAGCTGACCTTCAGAAACATTCTGTCGATGCCATCAGCGGTGGTACTATAACTTCACAAGGAGTTAATAAAATGATTGAAAATGTTTTAGGATCTTATTTACCTTATATTGAAAAACAATGAGTAAGAATTTAGAACTTTTAACAGCTCCATTACGCAAGGCAAATCCTGTCACAGTATTAATATTAGGTATATGCTCTGCTCTCGCCGTCACAGCTAAGCTCAAGCCGGCATTGGTAATGGCTCTCTCAGTAACAGTGGTTATCGCATTGTCGAATCTCATCATCTCTCTGTTGAGAAAAGGCATTCCTTCCAAGATACGTATCATCGTGCAACTTATAGTCATAGCGACATTAGTTATCCTCGTCGACCAATTCCTCAAGGCATTCGTATATGACGTAAGTAAGCAACTCTCGGTATTCGTCGGACTTATCATCACCAACTGTATCGTTATGGGACGTCTCGAAGCCTTCGCTATGGCTAACGGTCCATGGGAATCATTGTTAGATGGTATCGGCAACGGTCTCGGTTATGGTTTGATATTAGTTATAGTGGCATTCTTCCGTGAGCTTTTCGGTTCAGGAACATTGTTAGGCTATCAGATCATTCCAGAAGGACTTTACGATTTCGGATATATGAACAACGGTCTTATGATTCTTCCTCCAATGGCATTGATTATTGTAGGTGTTATCATGTGGCTACAAAAACCAGAGGAGGATAAGAAATAATGGAATCATTAGGAATTTTCATCCGTTCGATATTTATCGACAATATGGTGTTTGCATATTTCTTGGGAATGTGCTCATACCTCGCAGTATCTAAAAATGTTAAGACCTCTTTCGGTCTCGGCGTGGCAGTCGTCTTCGTTCTTGCCATAACAGTGCCAATCAACTATTTGTTAGATAAATTCGTTTTGTCTGCAGGCGCATTGTCATGGATCAGCCCTAAGTTTGCTGATGTCAACTTAGACTTCTTGACATTCATCCTCTTCATCGCCATCATCGCTGCTATCGTTCAGATTCTCGAGATGGTGATAGAAAAATTCACTCCTGCATTGTATTCATCACTCGGTATCTTCTTGCCTCTTATCGCTGTGAACTGCGCCATCATGGGTGCTTCACTCTTCATGCAAGAGAAAGACTTCAGCTCAGTAGGTCAGTCATTGGCATACGGCTTAGGCTCAGGTCTCGGCTGGCTCCTCGCCATCGTAGGCATCGCCGCTATCAGAGAGAAGATAAGATATTCACACGTGCCAAAGTCATTGCAAGGCACAGGTATAGCATTCATCGTGACAGGTTTGATGGGCATCGCCTTTATGTCATTCCTCGGTATTACATTTAATTAATAAGTTACAGTAAAAAAAGAAAAAGAAATGAGCACTACATCTATTATCTTATTAAGTATTGCAGTATTTTTAGTCGTTGTCTTGATACCTGTAACGATATTAGTTATTGTAAGAAAGAAACTTGCTCCACAAGGCAAGGTGAAAATCAATATCAACGATGAGAAAGAAATTGAAGTAGAACCAGGCAACTCATTGCTTGCTACATTAGCTAACGAACAGATATTCCTTCCATCGGCATGTGGCGGTGGCGGTAGCTGCGGTATGTGTCGCTGCCAAGTCCTTGAAGGCGGCGGAACGATACTTCCTACCGAGACAGGCTTCTTCAGCAGAAAAGAACAACAGAACCACTGGAGATTAGGCTGCCAAGTTAAAGTTCGTGAAGACATGAAGATCCACATCAACCCACAGATCTTCGGTATCAAGAAGTGGGAATGTGAAGTGGTAAGCAACAGAAACGTCGCTACCTTCATCAAAGAGTTCGTCGTTAAACTTCCAGAGGGTGAACACCTCAAGTTCTTATCAGGCGGTTATATCCAAATCGACGTTCCTAAAGTTGACGTCAACTACAAAGACATCGACGTTGATGAAGAATACAGAGCCGACTGGGAAAAATTCGGTATGTTCGACTTGGTCATGCACAACCCTGAGCCACAGTTCAGAGCTTATTCAATGGCAAGTTACCCAGCCGAAGATAACATCATCATGCTCAACGTACGTATCGCTACACCTCCATTCGACAGAGTCAATGGCGGCTTCATGAAGGTAAATCCAGGTGTATGTTCATCATACATCTACTCATTGAAACCAGGCGACAAGGTCACCATCAGCGGTCCTTACGGCGAGTTCCACATCAAAGACACTAAACGTGAGATCATCTTCATCGGCGGCGGCGCAGGTATGGCACCAATGCGTTCTCACATCTTAGATTTATTCCTTACTAAACACACCGACAGAAAAGTCTCGTACTGGTACGGCGGTCGTTCCTTACGCGAGCTCTTCTACATCGACGACTTCAGAAAGATCGAAGAAGAAAATCCAAACTTCAAGTTCAACATCGCTTTGTCGGCACCGTTGCCGGAAGACAATTGGACAGGCTATGTTGGAAATATCCACGAAGTCTTGTTAGAAAATTATCTTAAGAATCATAGCGAACCAGAAGAAATCGAATATTATCTCTGCGGACCACCGATGATGACAGCAGCAGTCTTGAAGATGTTAGACAGCCTCGGCGTGCCAAAAGAAATGATTTCATTCGACGACTTCGGCGGATAAAACTGTAGAGACGTCACCCCTGTGGCGTCTCTGATGAATCACAGTGAAACGCCACTCTGATAATCACATTGAGACGCCACAGGGTGACGTCTCTACAAACAAAAAAGGAAAAATAAATCTAAAAAAAAACAAATAAAAATGGGTAAATCTATTAACAAAGGTCAAATCATTAAGATTGCATTGGCAGCTGTCTTATTCTTTGTGTTGTGGTTCATACCGACATCAGCGATAGGATTGCCAAACATTTCAATCGTTGAACATCGTGTCATCGCTATCTTCGCTTTAGCTTTGATATTATGGTTCACAGAAGCTATTCCATCATGGACAACATCAATGTTAATCGTTGTTATCATGTTGTTGACATGTACCGACAGCTCGTTCATGTTTATGAGAGAAGGTGAGAACGTAGGTACTTTGTTATCACACAAAGCTGTCATGGGCGCGTTCGCAGATCCAACTATCATGCTCTTCCTCGGCGGTTTTGTTATAGCTATCATCGCTTCTAAGATGGGCATCGACGTTCAACTTGCAAGAATCTTGTTATTACCTTTCGGCAAGAGATCTGAGTTCGTGCTCTTAGGATTCTTACTCGTGACAGGTATCTTCTCAATGTTTATAAGTAACACAGCAACAGCTGCTATGATGCTTACTTTCATGGCTCCTGTTTTACGTCAGCTTCCAGAAGACGACAAAGGTAGAATAGGTCTCGTCATGGCTATCCCTATCGGCGCTAACATCGGCGGTATGGCAACACCAGTAGGTACACCTCCTAACGCTATCGCTCTTAAATATTTGAACGACCCAGCAGGTCTCGGATTCAACATCGGCTTCGGTGACTGGGCAATGGTGATGATGCCTTTCACAATCTTATTACTTATATTAGCTTGGTTGTTACTCATCAAGTTATTCCCATTCAAAGATAAGGAAATACATCTCAATATTGAAGGTAACACAGTAAAAGGTCCAAGACTCGTCATCGCTTATATCACATTAGCATTGACAATCATCTTATGGTTATTAGATAAGTATACAGGTATCAACGCTAACACTGTCGCTATGATTCCTATCGCTATCTTCTGTGTGACAGGATTGTTCGGTAAAGAAGATCTAAAGGAAATCAATTGGGACGTTCTTTGGTTGGTAGCTGGAGGTTTCGCACTCGGTATCGCATTGCAAAACTCGGGTCTCGCCAAGAATTTGGTTGAAGCTATCCCATTCGCAGAATGGTCACCAATCATCGTTATCGTAGGTGCAGGTCTGTTATGCTGGTTCTTCTCAAACATCATCAGCAACACAGCAACAGCAGCTCTTCTCATTCCTATCATGGTGGCAGTCGGTACAGGTATGGGCAGCGTCCTCGAACCATTCGGTGGCATCCTCACACTCATCCTCGGCGTCACATTGTCAGCATCACTCGCTATGATATTGCCTGTAAGTACACCTCCTAACGCTATCGCTTATAGTACAGGTTTGGTTGATGTGAAATACATGCGTACAGTAGGTATCATCGTCGGTGTTGTAGGTCTCATCTTGGCTTTCACAATGCTCATCATCGTTGGTAAAGCTGGTATCATGCTTTAATATTAAAATAAACTTAAACATTAAATAATATGGCAAACAAAGGTCTTTCATCAATTACAAAAAAATTGATCATGGCTATAACCGGAGGAGCGATGGTATTCTTCCTCTTGTTCCACGCCTCAATGAACTTGGTCGCAATCATCAAGCCTGAAGGCTATAACAAGATTTGCGAATTCCTCGGTGCAAACTGGTATGCTTTAGTAGCAACAGTAGGCTTAGCAGCTCTTATGGTGTTCCACCTTATTTATGCTTTCGTTTTATCATTGCAGAACTACAGAGCTCGTGGCTCACAACGTTACGAAGTAGTAGAAAAACAAGAAGGCGTGTCATGGGCTTCAAAGAACATGCTCGTTATCGGCGTTATCGTTTTGGTAGGTCTCGGCTTACACTTATTCAACTTCTGGGCTAATATGCAGCTTCCTGAAGTATTGCATAAGTTAGGTTATGAAGACGCTGACATCACTTACGCAGCTGATGGCGTTTATCACATCGAAAACACTTTCTCATGCTCAGTCTATTCTATCATCTACTTGGTATGGTTAGTGTTCTTATGGTTCCACTTAGATCACGGTATTGCAAGTGTTATGCAGTCAATCGGCTGGAGCAATCACGTATGGCAAAAGAGAATTGAGTGTTTAGGCAGATTCTTCGCTATCCTCATCGCTCTTATGTTCGCTTCTGTAGTTTTATATTATTGGATTGGTTCATTTATAGGATAACATCATGAAAGAATTAAACTCAAAGATACCTGCAGGTCCATTGGCTGAAAAATGGACTAATTATAAGGCAAGCCAGAATTTGGTTAACCCTGCTAACAAGAGAAAATTAGACATCATCGTTATCGGTACAGGTCTCGCCGGCGCATCAGCAGCTGCTTCATTCGGAGAGATGGGCTTCAACGTCAAGGTGTTCTGCATCCAAGACAGCCCACGCCGCGCTCACAGTATCGCTGCACAAGGCGGTATCAACGCAGCTAAGAACTATCCTAACGACGGCGACAGCGTCTATCGTCTTTTCTACGATACAATCAAAGGCGGCGACTACCGCGCTCGTGAAGCTAACGTTTATCGTCTCGCCGAATTAAGTAATAACATCATCGACCAATGCGTGGCACAAGGCGTTCCTTTCGCTCGCGAATACGGCGGATTACTCGCTAACCGTTCTTTCGGTGGTGCTCAAGTATCAAGAACATTCTACGCCCGCGGTCAAACCGGACAACAATTATTACTCGGTGCCTACGGCGCATTATCTAAAGAAATAGAAAAAGGTACAGTGAAGATGTACGCTCGTCGCGAGATGATGGACGTAGTCCTCGTCGACGGTCGCGCTCGCGGTGTCATCATGCGTAACTTAGTAACAGGCGAATTAGAACGCTACGCAGCTCATGCTGTCGTCATCGCTTCTGGCGGTTACGGTCGTGTGTTCTTCCTTTCAACAAACGCTATGTCATCGAACGGCTCAGCTGAATGGCAAGCTTATAAGAAAGGTGCTATGATGGCTAACCCTTGCTTCACACAGATCCACCCAACATGTATCCCAGTTCACGGCGACTACCAATCAAAACTTACTCTTATGAGTGAAAGTCTCCGTAACGACGGTCGTATCTGGGTTCCTAAGAAAAAAGAAGACGCTGTGAAATTGGCTAAAGGTCAAATCAAAGCCAAAGACATAGCAGAAGAAGATCGTGACTACTACTTGGAAAGACGTTATCCAGCTTTCGGTAACTTGGTACCACGTGACGTCGCTTCACGCGCCGCTAAAGAAAGATGCGATGCTGGCTTCGGCGTAAACAACACAGGTCTCGCCGTATTCTTGGACTTCAAAGAAGCTATCGGTCGTTTAGGTCAGAAAGTAGTTGAAGAAAAATATGGTAACCTCTTCGAGATGTACGAACGTATCGTCGATGATAATCCATACGAAACACCTATGATGATCTATCCTGCTGTTCACTACACAATGGGCGGTCTCTGGGTTGACTATGAATTACAGACAACTATTCCAGGTTTGTTCGCTGCTGGTGAGGCTAACTTCTCAGACCACGGCGCTAACCGTCTCGGCGCATCAGCTTTGATGCAAGGTCTCTCTGATGGTTACTTCATCTTGCCTTACACAATGCAGAATTATCTCGCTGACCAAATCGGTGTTCCACGTTTCAATCCTGATTCACAAGAATTCTTGGATGCTGAGAAACAAATCCGCGAGAAAATCAACCGTCTTATGGCTATCAATGGTACTCAAACCGTCGATTCTATCCACCGTCGCTTAGGTCTCATCATGTGGAACAAAGTCGGTATGGCTCGTAACGAACAAGGTTTGAAAGAAGCCATCGAAGAAATCAAGGCATTACGTAAAGAGTTCTGGAGTGATGTTAAAGTCCCTGCAACATCAGGCATGAACAACGAATTAGAGAAAGCTTTGAGAGTAGCCGACTTCTTAGAAATGGGCGAACTCATGGCACGCGACGCTTTGATGCGTAACGAGTCATGCGGCGGTCACTTCCGTGAAGAATATCAAACTCCTGACGGCGAAGCAATGCGTAACGACGCAGAATACAGCTTCGTGGCAGCTTACGAATACCAAGGTCCTGACGCAGAACCTGTAATGTATAAAGAACAACTTAAGTTCGAAAATGTCGAGGTTAAACAAAGAAACTATAAATAATTTACGCTATGAAGTTAACATTAAAAATCTGGAGACAGAAGAATAACTTAGATAAAGGTAAGTTCGTTACATATAATGTAGATAACATTCCTGAAGAAGCTTCATTCCTCGAGATGCTCGACATCTTGAACGAGAGCCTCGTCTTGGAAGGTGAAGACCCTGTCACTTTCGACCACGACTGCCGCGAAGGTATCTGTGGAGCTTGTGGCTTATACATCAACGGTCACCCTCACGGAAAATACAAGAACACAACCACATGTCAGCTTCACATGCGTAAGTTCAAAGATGGCGACACCATCACCATCGAACCATGGCGTTCAGAAGCTTTCCCTATCATCAAGGACTTGATGGTTGACCGTTCAGCATTAGACCGTCTCATCCAATCAGGCGGTTACGTATCAGTACGTACAGGCGGTGTGCCAGACGCTAACGCTATCCCTGTCAACAAACATGACGCTGACCTCTCAATGGACGCCGCTTCATGTATCGGCTGCGGTGCTTGCGTCGCAACATGTAAAAACGGTAGCGCTATGCTCTTCGTATCAGCTAAGTTCTCACAACTCGCTTTGTTACCACAAGGTCAGGTCGAGACTTACGAAAGAGTTCAGAAGATGGTTGCAAGAATGGACGAACTCGGATTCGGTAACTGTTCAAACACATACGCATGTATGGCAGAATGTCCAAAAGGCATCTCAGTAACCAACATTGCAAGAATGAACAGACAGTTCTTGGCAGCTAAGATCAGCGAGCCTTTGAAGAAGTAAATTTAAATCTGAAAATCTGAAAACCTGAGAATTTGTTTTTTTAATTCTCAGGTTTTTTTTATTGACTTGGCGACTAAAAATAATATTTCGTCTTTAGCCTTTAGTCTTTAGACTTTTTATATCTTTGCGTTTTCAGAAAAAAATAGCGATGAAGAAGATAGTACTTGCAATTTTGACTTTAGTGATGTCGTTGAATGTCTTTTCTCAGACCGATACCTTTAAAGTTAAAGATGATTCATTTCATAAAATAGAAGGTTGTATCACCATACCTGCGCGTTATGATGACAACGATGCCGCTATGGCGGTGGTGAAGATCATACCCGAAAATATCAACGAGCAAGATAGAGCCAAGTTGTATTTTGAAGGAAACCTCGCGACATTTATTGAGGTGGAGCAGAATATAGGAGAGACCTGGGTTTACCTGACAGCGGAAGCAGCAACCTTTTTAAGGATTAAACACCCCGACTTCGGCGTGACGGAATATTGGTTTCCAATGAGTCTGAAACCGAAACAATGCTATGAGATGGTGTTGCAGAATGTTGACATTACTCCTGTTGCGGAGGTTGGCTTCCTTTCGATAAGTAGCGACCCTAATGGAGCTGACATCTATGTCGACGGTAAACACTGCGGAATGACGAATAAAGTCGTTACCGACCTTGCGGAAGGTTCTCATACTTTGAAACTTGAAAAACAAGGATATGTGACGCTGACAAAAACCATCAATATCACGAAAGGCGAGACCCTGCAACTTAATGAGACCTTGCAAAGCATAAGCTCGCAGAAGACATATCTCATTGTGAAAGCTGACCAACAAGAAGCACTTATTTATATAGACGATGAGCCGATAAACACAGGCGAGGCTTCTAAGTCTGTTAATATAGGAACGACACATACATACAAGATAGAATGTAATCTATATCATGAAGAAAGCGGTACTGTGATGGTGAATGATAGAATGACGATAGAGAAGAAACTGCGTCCTGCTTATGGTTATATCAATGTGACGACATCGCCAGAACAAGGCGCTAAAGTTTATGTCGATGCTAAATATATCGGTGAGTCTCCTATAAAGACCGACAAACTCGCAAGCGGTACGCATACCGTGAGAGTGATGAAAGACATGTATATGATGAAGGAACAGTCTTTCACTGTGACAGACGGACAAACCACTAATGCCAATATTACGATGACAGCTAACTTCGTGATGCTGACTGTGAACACTGACGCTGACTCAGACATTTATGTTGATGAAGAATATAAGGGAAAAGGCAAGTGGACGGGGAGAGTATCTGAAGGACTTCATAACTTGGAGGCGAGGAGAGCGAACCATAGAAGCAGTAAGACAAGCGTTGATTTAGTCTTAGGAGAAAACAAGACCATAGCCCTTGAAGCACCGCAACCTATTTCAGGAAGCATAGACGTTAACAGCTCACCGATGAGCGCAGAGATTTATATTGATGGGAAACATTACGGACAGACACCGAACTATATTAATGAAATCTTGATAGGAACCCACGAACTGAAGTTAGAGAAACAAGGCTGTGCCCCTATAACAAAGACCATAACGATAAAGGAAAATGAGACCTTGACGGTGAATGAGAAACTCCAGACAGGAAAAGATATTGTCATTAAGACATTTAAAACAGGTGACAAGATTTATGTTGATGACAATTATGTAGGACTTTCACCTGTAATGATTTCTCTTGCTTTTGGCTCACATAATATTAAAGCAGAACGCGACGGCAAGACGACGAGCAAGATGATCAATGTTTCACAAGGATCTCACGTAGAGACGTACGGACATCCGTCTGAAGAATATATATTGGTGTTCTCTTCTAACAAAACCTTTACTGTTAATGGTGTTAGTTTTACGATGATAAAGGTAGAAGGCGGCACTTTTAATATGGGAGCGCAATCTATTGACCCAAGCGGAACAAACTACGACAGCGATGCTGATGAAAGTGAAGAGAAACCTGTGCACTCAGTGACACTCTCAGATTATTACATAGGAGAGACAGAGGTGACTCAGGAATTGTGGGTGGCTGTTATGGGAACTAACCCAAGTTATTTTAAAGGCTCACAGAAACCTGTAGAAAATGTTTCATGGAATGACTGTAAGGAATTTATAACAAAGCTAAATCGTCTCACTGGTAAGAATTTCCGTCTTCCAACGGAAGCTGAATGGGAATATGCAGCTCGAGGAGGGAATGAATCTCAGGGATATAAATACAGCGGTAGTAACACAATAGATAATGTTGCTTGGTATTGTGATAATTCAGGGGATTCGATATTTGATGTCGATTGGTGGAATGATGAGTTAGAACAGAATAATTGTAGAACTCATGATGTAAAGACAAAGCAAGCGAATGAATTAGGAATATACGATATGAGCGGTAATGTATATGAATGGTGTCAGGATTGGTTTGGAAGTTATAGCAGTAGTTCACAGACGAATCCAACGGGACCTTCGTATGGCTCTTGTCGTGTTCTTCGTAACGGTTGCTGGAGTCGTAAAACAAAATCCTGTCGAGTGTCGGAACGTGGTGAGAGCTATCCTGATGTAAGGGACCGTAACCGCGGTTTTCGTCTTGCCCTTTATCAGTATTAACATACAATCCAGAAATTGTTTAAACTAAAAAAAACGAGCGTCATTAAGGAGTTGAGCACGAGCGGAGCGGAGCGAAGAGAGAAGCGAGACGAAATAAATGCCGCGAGGAGTTTTTTTAAATCTGAGAAACTGAAAACCTGAAAACCTGAAAATTGAGGAGTCCGTGAACATCAGTGGAATTTGTGGGACTTTGACTTAGTACGTCTCACGCATTTGATTCATGATAAATTTAAGTCCCGTTAGGGACGACAGAC
The DNA here is from genome assembly GCA_045606705.1 of Bacteroidales bacterium. GTDB lineage: Bacteria > Bacteroidota > Bacteroidia > Bacteroidales > F082 > Limimorpha. The sequence goes on along the minus strand of JAZUSL010000008.1, from coordinate 22,812 downwards.
ACCCGGCAGGTATGAAGAGCGTAGCTCGTAATGCCTGCCTGAAATGTAATCGTATTATCAGCAGAGTGCCGTAGGCACGACAGAATGAAACTGTCATCACGATAATGAACTCTGTCGCGCCTACAGCGCTTTGTTCGGTCGTGTTTTATTTTTTGGCAGAGGTTCCGCACTGCGTGCTTCACCGTCTGCCTATTGTCTTTCGCTCCTCTGGAGCTGTTTTTAAATCTGAGAAACTGAGAATCTGAAAGTTGAGAAATCTGTGAACATCAGTGAAATTTGTGAGAGAAAAATCTCCTGTTTCCTCTTGTTTATTATGACGATGTTTATTATCTTTGCAAGACATTAAAAATCACAATTTATGAAAACAGAAAAATACATAAGATTCGACTGGGCTATGAAGCGTATGCTTCGCGACAAAGCCAATTACGCAGTTTTGGAAGGACTTCTTACAACATTATTCAAAGAGAAGATTGTCATTAACAGACTCTTGGAAAGCGAGAGCAATCAGGAAGAGGAATTCGATAAATATAACCGTGTCGATATTCTTGCGGAGAACAGCAAAGGCGAACTCTTTATCAGCGAGGTACAGAACAACGACGAGTACGCCTATTTACAGAGGATGCTGTTCGGGGTTTCTAAGTTGGTGACGGAGTATATTAATAGAGGTGAAGGTTACCAGAACATCAAGAAGATATACAGCGTCAACATCGTCTATTTCGACTTGGGACAGGGCAAGGATTATCTTTATCATGGCAAGACGGAGTTTTTGGGAGTGAACACGGGCGAGATTCTGAAACTCAGTCCATTCCAGCAGCAGAAGTTCAAGGTTGATATCGTTAGTGAATTATATCCCGAATATTATATTTTGAAAGTAAACGACTTTGATGGCAAACCGAGTACGCCATTGGAAGAATGGATATATTATCTTAATACGGGGGATATTCCGCAAGACTCTACAGCTCCAGGCTTGGAAGAGGCGAGGAAGAAGTTGGAACTCGCCATGATGAGTAAGGATGAGTTGTCGGCATATTATCGTCATTTGGATAACACGGTGATATTGAAAGATAACATCTATACCTCCCGAGGCGAAGGTTTGCTTGAAGGCAAAGAGATAGGAAGAAAAGAAGGAATGAGAGAAGGCAGAAGGATGGGCAGAGAGGAAGGTTTGTCTGAAGGCAAAAGAATAGGCAGAGAAGAAGGTGTGCTTGAAGGCAAAAGAATAGGCAGAGAAGAAGGTGTGCTTGAAGGTATGGAGAAAGCCCAAGTGCAGATGCTTAAAAATCTAAAGTCTGCGGGAGCGAGTGTAGAGTTTATGATGGATATAACAGGTTTGACGAAAGAGGAGATAGAGAACTTGCTGTGATTCCAATACTCAGTAGATTTTAATCTTTTTCTATAAAAAATGCATAGTCTTCCGTCTTAGGTTATAAGTTTTTCATTACCTTTGCGCCTTAATTTTTTACTTTACAAACTATGATACACCTGACGAAGATTTTTCGCTTTGAAGCCGCTCATGCTCTGATGGGTTACGACGGTCGGTGCCGTAATATCCACGGTCATTCCTACGAGATGAGAGTCACAATAAAAGGTATGCCTATTATGGATGACAGCAATCCTAAAAACGGAATGGTGATGGACTTCGGCGACCTAAAAAAAATTGTCAATGAGGAGATAATAGACCATTATGATCATGCTTTCATCATAAATAACCAAATGCCAAACGACTTCATAGAAGAAGTGAAACGTCATTATGAGAGAATCATCGTACTACCATACCAACCTACCACTGAACTAATGCTCATAGACTTCTCTAAAAAAATTAAACAAAGACTTCCCGATAACGTAAAATTAGTTAAGATTCTTTTGAAAGAAACAGAAGGCTCTTTCGCCGAATGGATTGAAGAATAATTTAATTAACGTATTATAAATTTAACAAGAAAATTATGAGAAAGTTTTTAACGACTTTGTTGCTTTTGGTTTTTTTCGCACCATTTGCAATGCATGCCGATGAGGTTATTATCGGCGAAGGTACAGACTACGATTGCTCTGTGCCGTTCAACACGCTTTACACATTCTCCTGGAACGAGACAATCTATCCGGGAAGTGAATTGGGCGGAGCATGTACCATAAATTCAATAGCATTCAACTGTAATGCTCACGACACAATCGGTACTCTCAACCTGACAGAACTCGATGTCTATATGGGTATCACTCAAAGAGAGACAATGTCATCTACAATCGACTGGACACCTGCTTCAGACCTTTTGTTGGTTTATTCAGGTGAAGATGTCGTAATCGGTGATAATGTTTGGGAGACAATAAACTTGGATTCTCCTTTCTATTACACAGGCGAAGGTAACCTCGTTGTCGTTGTCGCTAAGAAAACAAATTATCAATACATATCCGAATTGAAATGGTTCTATACCAGCGTAGACAACACAACATTATATCGTCGTAACGACAGTTCAGAAAGTATCGCCGACGAACATCCTAATGGTGCTGCAGGTACGAGATTGTCATACAGACCTAACATAAAATTAGATGTCACATACGGTCAAGTGGAATCACCTGTAACAGTAACACCTGAAACCATCGACCTCGGATATCGTCCTATCGGAGCTTGGATGCGTCCTGAAAATATCGAAGTTACAACAGAAGGCGATGCCGCTACAATATCTTCAATTTCATCATCAAATCCTTTCTTCGTTTATACCCCTGTTGAGTTGCCATACGAGTTGACAACAGAAACTCCTCTCACAGTGAAAGTATCTCATCTTTCAACAAATAACGACGGACAAATTGATGGCGAACTCCTCATCAACCACAGCTTCGGTTCCGACGCAGTGGCATTGTCGGCAATAGCATATAATCCAACTGTTTCTGACGTTTGGGAAATGCCATTTGTAGTATCTTCCTATCCTTTCGTCCAGACTCCTGAATATGATGATTTGTACGACAACTATATGTTGCCTGGCGATGAAGAAGACGGCAAGGATGTGGTTTACAGACTTTCATTCCAAGAAGAAACGACATTATCAGCAAAGGTAAACGGTGCTAACGGTAAGGTCGCTCTCTACGAAACACACTTCAACGGCAAGGGTGGTCCTGACTTTGACAACTACTATGGAACAGAACCTAATCCGGATGATCCAGATGATCCGACACCAGACGTATTGGGTGAATCATTCTCATTCAACTTCAACGATGGCTCCTTGGAAGGCTGGAAAACAAAAGACGCTGACGGCGACTTCCGCAACTGGAAAATGTCGGGCGCAGGCGTCCCTGGTATTGATGGAACAAACTGTATCTATTCTGAATCATGGGATATGAGTTCCAACTCGGCTCTTACTCCAGACAACTACATCTATACCGACGGATTATACACCATCACAGAAAATTCCGTCCTTTCATTCTATGCAAAACCATTAGAGACAGGATTCTATATGGAACATTATGGTGTTGTTGTTTCAACTGACGGTATTAATTTCACAACTCTCTGGCAACACACTGTATCCGTCAATGAAGCAGCAAACTGGACACTTCAAACAGTAGACCTCAGCTCATACGCAGGTCGTAACGTTTATGTCGGTTTACGTCACTTCAACTGTAGCAACGAACACGCTATCTGTATCGACAATATCGAATTGACATCAGGCAATCGTTCTGCAAAATCTAATATGATTGAAAACCTCACAGTTCCTGCCGGCGTTTATTACCTCGTGGCTTCAGCAACAGAAGAATTCACAGTTTCTATCTTCACTGAAACAGAAGACGGTAATAATGCGGTATCTGAAGTCGTTGCGGAAATAGTTGACGACAACAGCGCAAAAGCTTATTGGAGCTGGGACTTCATCAACACTCGTCTCGCATTCAACTCAGGCAAAGAAATTGAAAACGACAACGAACCTTCAAGAGGTTTCTCTAATTATAAAGTATATAGAAAGAATATCTTGACAGACGGCGAAGCAACTCTTGTGGCAAACAACGTAACAGATACAGTTTATGTCGACAATACATGGGGTACAGCAACAGGCGGCGTATATAAATATGGTGTGTCTGTCGTTTATACTAATGGTGAAACTCCTATCGTATGGTCAAACAGCATCGACAAAGATATGAACGTCACTCTTACTGTCAACGTCACAACAGAGACAGGCGCATCAGCAGCAGGTGCTAAAGTAACCTTCGTTAACACTGATGATGCTTCTTATACCTACGAAACAACTTTAGGTGCTACAGCATCTCATACATGGAACGACTTCCGTCTCGGAACATACGATTATACCATCGAACTCGAAGGCTTCAAGACAAGTTCAGCAACAGTTGAAATCACTCAATCAACAACAATAGATTGTGTCTTGGAAGAAATCTTCGTTCTCGGCGACCTTTATGTATCTGCAACAGGTTGGGCTATGTGGGAAGACAATGCTTCTTCATTCGAAGTGAAATTGGACGGCGCTACAGTAGCTGAAGTATCAAACAACTACTATCAATTTGATGTTACAGGTCTTACCGCAGGTGAAGAATATACCACAACAGTTATCGGCACAAACACAATGGAATATACATGGACATACTCTTCATGCGATAATTTCGTTGACGCTAAAGAATATAATGTTGAAGTAACAGCAGACAAAAATGTTGAACTTTCATGGATACTTCCTGTTCAAGGTACAGGTGAGACTCCAACAGAATTTATGTATGACTTTGAAGACGGAACATTGAACGGATTCCTTACTTTAGACGTTAACGGTGATGGTCGTACATGGGGTAACTCAACACAATTCTCAAGTACAGACTGCGGTTATGAAAGTCCTAACTGCGCTGTATCACGTTCATACGACGGTATGTATGACTTATCACCAGACGATTATATGGTGACAACACGCAAATATGCTATCACAGAAAACTCAAAACTCAGATTCTATGCAGCAGCAGAAAATCATTTGTATGCAGCTGAACATTACGGCGTGGCAATTTCAACAACAACAAACGTTTCTCCATCAGCATTCACTACAATATGGGAAGAAACAATGATTGCCAAGGGTAATGAAGCTCCTCGCGGCGAACGCGCTCCAGGTCAATGGTATTCAAAGACTGTTGATTTGAGTGCTTATGCAGGTCAGGAAGTTTATATCGCATTACGTCACTTCAACTGCTATGGTCAGTTCTGGATTAAGATTGATGACTTGACATTGACATCAAACGCAAAGGACGGTGAAGAAGGCGACTGGATCTATTATGACAACGGCGAACACTACGATGCTATCGGCTTGAACAACGGCGGTACCTTGAAATGGGGTATCATGTTCCCGGCAGAATCATTATTGCCATACGGCGGTAAGGTCATCTCTAAAGTCTCTATGTATGACAAGACATCCCACGATGGTAACATATACATCTATACAGGCGGAACAACAGCTCCTGCAAACTTGATTCACACTCAACCTTACGTCTGCACAGGCGCAGCAGATTACGTGGAATTTGAATTGTCAGAACAAATTGAAATCACCGGTAACGACAACATCTGGGTCGTGTTTGGTAACAACAACGGACAATTCGTGGCATCATGTACAATGGGAACAGGCGACCCTAACGGACGTTGGCTCTCTATCGACGGCACAGAATGGACCGACGTTAATGAAGCTACAGGTTACGACCTCACATGGCAAATCCGCGCCTTTGTTGAAGAACCTATAGAACCTAACTACACAGACATGGAAGTCCTCGGCGCAATGATTTATCGTGACGGCGAACTCATCACAGAAGAACCTATCACTGAAGAATCATTCGTTGATGTTAACCCTGGCTATGGCGACTTTGAATATTCTTTGAGAGTCGTCTTCGGTGGCGAAGAAGATTCATACTACGCAATGTCATGCCCTCAAACAGAAACAATATCTATCGTGAGAACATGCGACGCTCCACGTAACCTCTATGGTGCTGAAACTGTACAAAACGGCGAGATAGGCGTAGCACTCGAATGGCCTTACACATTACACGGTTCAGACTGTTTATATTATGACGATGGTGTCGCTGCAACAGGTATAGGCTTAGGTGGTCAGTCATTCTACTGGGGTATCATGTTCCCTAAAGAATCCCTCGAATTCTACGGCGGTACGATGATGACAAAGATCTCCGCATTTGAATGGGAAGCTCACACTGGTAACCTCCTCATCTATTACGGTGGCGACAATGCTCCTGAAATGTTGGTTCACACTCAACCTTACGTATGTAACGGCTCGGCAGATTTCGCCGACATCGAGTTGACAGCTCCGCTACCAATCGACCCATCAATGAACTTATGGATTGTATTCAATAATGAAAACGGAAACTATCCAGCTGCCGCATGTAACACAACAGGCGATCCTAACGGTCGTTGGATTTCAATAGACGGAAGCGTATGGCAAGATGTTGTAACAGCAGGTCAAGGCTTGAACTACACTTGGATGATCCGTGCTTTCGTTACTTCAGACCTCAAGTCGGAAATCGAACTTCCATTAGAAGTCATTGAGCAACAAACGATAGAAAATAATAATCAATCAATATCATCAGATGTTGTCTTTAAAGCTGACGACAGAGTAAGAGATAATACATTTGAACATTACAATGTTTATCGTGGCACATCAAACGACAACTACGAATTAATCGCTGAACCTACAGAAGGCAATTACTTCGATGCTGTAGAAGTTGGTACATATTATTATAAGGTGACAGCAGTATATACCGTCGACGGTGAAGAATGCGAATCAGAACCGGCTAACGCTTACGGCGACGACGACACATTCATCGTTGTTGAAGTGACAAGCATCGACGAAAATGGCGTGAGCGGCATGATGATTTATCCAAATCCTGCTAAAGACTTTGTAAAAGTGTCAACAGTCAATAGTCAACAGTCAACAGTCAGAATTTATAACACACTCGGAATGTTGATTGAAGAAATCGAGATGACTTCTAACGAGATTGAAATCAATATTTCAAGATATACACAAGGAATATACTTCTTCAATGTTGAAACGGAAAACGGCAACGTGACGAAGAAAGTTGTTAAAAACTGAAAAACATAAAATCTGAGAAATAATCTCGCTATGAGCTACGAGCCTTGAACTTTGAGTCAAGACTTGTAGCTCGTAGTTTATAAAGTCGTAAGCAATTTTCTGATTATTTCTCGCAAAGACGCAAAGGAACGCAAAGTTCAAAAGCCTTCTCAGATTCCTTTCAGAAGTTTCTTGATTTCGTTTAATTTCATCAGAGCTTCTACTGGCGTCAAAGTGTCGATGTTTATGTTTAAAATATCTTCTTTAATCTGTAACAAAAGCGGGTCGTCTAATTGAATGAAACTTAACTGCATCTCGTTGCAATTTTTTGTTTCTTTAACAGCCTTGTTCATCTCTTCGTGTGAATGCGATTTCTCTAACATCGATAATAATGCATCCGCTCTGTCGATAACTTTGCGGGGCATGCCTGCCATTGCTGCCACGTGAATACCGAAACTGTGTGCGCTGCCGCCTTTCTTTAATTTTCTTAAGAATATGACCTTGTCGTTCATCTCCTTAACACTTACGTGATAATTCTTAATTCTTTTAAAGGAATCTTCCATCTCGATGAGTTCGTGATAGTGTGTCGCGAAAAGTACCTTCGCCCTGCATTGTGGATGCTCGTGGAGATATTCTGTTATCGCCCACGCTATACTTATTCCGTCGTAAGTGCTTGTACCTCTACCAATCTCGTCGAGCAGCACAAGACTTCTGTTAGAGATATTATTCAAGATACTTGCTGTTTCGTTCATCTCCACCATGAAAGTGGATTCGCCAGAAGAGATGTTGTCGCTCGCACCGACTCTGGTGAAGATCTTATCAACGAGACCAATACGTGCCGATGCCGCAGGAACGAAACAACCAATCTGAGCGAGAAGCACTATCAATGCGGTCTGGCGTAACAATGCCGACTTACCCGACATATTAGGTCCGGTGATGATGATAATCTGCTGTTTCTCTCTGTCGAGGTAAACATCGTTGGAAATATATTGCTCGCCTACAGGCATCATCTGTTCTATTACAGGGTGACGACCTTCTTTGATGTCGATGACATAAGAGTCGTCTATCGTTGGCATTACGTAATTATTTTTCACTGCTACGGATGCGAAACTTACCAGACAGTCGATTTTCGCGATGAGAGATGCGTCGAGTTGTATAGGCGCGACAAATTCGCCGCAGGCATTTATCAGTTCGAAATAAAGTCGTTCTTCTATGGCATGAATCTTTTCGTCTGCGCCGAGAATCTTCTGTTCATATTCCTTAAGTTCTTCTGTGATATAACGTTCGGCATTCGCCAATGTCTGCTTGCGAATCCATTCTGAAGGAACCTTGTCTTTATGAAGATTTGTTACTTCGAGATAATAACCGAAAACATTATTATATCCTATTTTTAATGAAGAAATTCCTGTTGCGGCTACTTCTCTTCTCTGGATGTCGGTGAGGTAGTCTTTCCCTGAACGTGAGAGAGCGCGTAAGTTGTCGAGTTCTTCATCGACTCCTTCATTAATAATGTTACCTTTAGAGATAACTGCTGGAGAGTCCGGATTAAGAACTTTCTTGATTCTCTGACGTATGCTGTCACAAACATTCAGTTGTTCGGAATATAATTTCAATGCCTCGTTATTACTTTCGGCGCATAGTTGTTTTATTATCTCAATTTGGTCTAAGGCGCGTGCGACTTGTAACAACTCACGAGGGTTGACACGCAACAATGATACTTTAGAGATAAGACGTTCCAAGTCGCCTACCTGACGTATCGCATCCTGAAAACTGGAGATGTATTCGTTATTATTTACGAAGAAATCAACGATCTCGTAACGCGCTGTAATCTGGTCTTTGTTTTTTAATGGAAGAGATAACCATCGACGCATCAAGCGACTGCCCATAGGAGAAGTGGTCTTGTCGATGATGTCGATGAGAGTCTTAGCGTTGGCGTTGGCAGAATGTAACAGTTCCAGGTTTCTGATAGTGAACTTGTCTAACCAAACAAACTGACCTTGGTCTATACGTGACAGAGAACTTATATAAGAAATCTTATCGTGTTGTGTTTCGTGGAGATAATGGATTGCTGCGCCAGCGGCGATGATACCTTTCGGAAAGTCGTCGACGCCGAAACCTTTGAGCGAGTTGGTGTTGAAATGACGCGTGAGAATGTCATTGGCGTAATCTTCGGTAAATACCCAATCGTCGAAAACTGTGAGATAATATTTGTCGCTGAAGTTCTCAATGAACGACTTACGTTTATTACGCTGACAAAGAACTTCCGAAGGATTGAAACTCTGAAGCAGTTTGTCGATATATTCATTATTACCTTGAGTGAGATAGAATTCGCCTGTGGAGACATCGAGAAATGCTACGCCCGATTCTTTTTCTTCTATATGTATTGAAGCGAGGAAGTTGTTTTCTTTCTGTACCAATACGTTGTCGTCGTAAGTGACGCCAGGAGTTACTAATTCGGTGATACCTCGCTTGACGATTTTCTTTGTGAGTTTAGGGTCTTCTAACTGTTCGCATACTGCAACTTTCTGTCCGGCTCTTACGAGTTTAGGAAGATAAGTGTCGAGCGCATGATGCGGAAAACCTGCTAGTTCCGTCGCTGTTAAAGGTGACTTACCTCGTTTTGTTAATACGATACCTAAGATTTCTGAGGTCTTTCTAGCGTCATCGCCAAAGGTTTCGTAAAAGTCACCTACTCTGAACAATAATAATGCTTCAGGATATTTTGCCTTAAAAGAATAATATTGTTTCATCAAAGGGGTTTCAAGTTCCTGATCTTTCTCTGTTTTCGCCATAAAATCTTAGATATTATTTGAATAAGGTAATTATCTGACAAAGATAAATATTTTTATCGTCGTTTCGTTTTCGATAAAACATTATTTTTGTAGAAAATATTAAAGAGAGATTTAACGATGCGAAAACTTACAATGCCAGAGTTAAACAGATTGAGTTTAACTGAATATCAAGAAGTTGAGAAATTAGATGTTATTGTAGTATTAGACAATGTCCGTTCGTTGAGCAATATAGGTTCGTTTTTCCGTACCGCTGATGCTTTTAGGATTGGCGAGATATTCCTCTGTGGCATAACGGCTTGTCCGCCGCATCGTGAGATACATAAGACTGCACTCGGCGCGGAGGAAAGTGTGAAATGGCGCTATTTCGATACTACGGAAGAAGCCTGTAAATATCTTAAAGAAAATAATTACGTCATAAATGCAGTAGAGCAAATTGAAAATAGCGTGATGCTTGATGATTTTGTTCCGACACAAAAAAGCGCCTACATATTTGGTAACGAAGTCGACGGCGTTGACGACGACGTGCTTCCTTATTGCGACAATGCTATCGAGATTCCTCAGGAAGGAACGAAACATTCGTTGAATGTATCGGTGAGCGCCGGCATAGTGATGTATCATCTCTTCAATTCACTTTGGAAAAAATAGGTTAAATTTGAACTTAGTTTTTTCATCTTTGTTTGTCATAGTAAACAATAAAAACAACAAAAGATGAAAAAATTAAATTCTCTATTCAAGACATTCGCTGTCATTATTCTGATGATGGCGCCTATGGTTTTTCAGGCTAAGAACCATGATGTTAGAGGCATGGCGAAACACATCGACAAGGTTTATATCTCTGCCACGCCAGAAATCCTAGAAGTAAAAGGTAACACTATTACAGTTACTATCAATGCTGAGTTCCCAGCACGTTATTTCCACAAGAAAGCTGTCATGAACATCACACCAGTTTTGGTATATGAAGATGGAGAGACAGAACTGCCGTCTATGAATTTCATTGGCGAGAAAGTAAGCGGAGATGGGGTAGTGGTAAGCAAGAAATATGGTGGATCCTATTCTTACACCATGACAATACCTTACGACGACGAGATGTATAATTCTCTATTGATTGTCGAACCTCTTGTCTATAAATTTAAGGAGGTAGTTCATCCTAATAACCAGAAGATTAAAGACAATGCCGAATTTGCTGCAGCCAATGCTTTTCTTGTCGCAGAAGGTGTAATCAATACTGCGCAGCGTATCGACAAAACATCTTTGAAGACGGCATATGCAAATCCTGAAATGGAACAGAAACATGTGGTTACTGATATGGGTGACATATTCTTTAGAGTTAATTCTGATGCTATAAATTGGGCAGTGCCATTGAATAAAGAGGCAAAAAACAGAACTGCTGTCAACGATCTGATGTCGCATATCATACAAGGCTGGAATATTGAAGACATAGAAATTATCGGTTGGGCTTCTCCAGAAGGATCTATGAAATACAACAAAGATTTGTCGAACAAGAGAGTTAAGATGACTGAAGATTTCATGAAGAAAAGATTGGCGTCACTTTCTGCACACAAGAATTCAAAGGTAAGCTATAAGAACGTCAACGATATTCATTTTGCGACCAAAGGCAATGGAGCCGACTGGGATGGTTTGATGAAAGCTATCGAGAAGTCTAATATCAAAGACAAGACGAAGATCCTTAATACTTTAAAGAATCAGACACCGGAGCAAAGAGTGGCACAGTTGAATAAATACATCCAACAATATCCTGAATTCGAAAAGAGTATCTTGCCTTCATTACGTCGTACAATCATAAATGTCAATACTATAGAACCAATGATGACAGACGAACAGATTACAAAGGCTTGTACCAATAATCCTCAGTCATTAAGCTGTGACCAGATGATGTATGCCGCAACTTTAGTCAAGGAGTTGAAAAATAAAGAGATGATTTATCTTACTGCCATAGAGACATATCCAAATCAGGCGGAACCATATTGTAATGCAGGTGCTGTCGCAATTGAAAAAGGTAACACTAAACATGCAAAGCAACTCTTAAGACAGGCTATTGAAATTGATGACCTGTTGGCGGAGGCCTATAACAACTTAGGAGTGGTTGCCATCTTTGAGAATGATTACGCAACTGCAGAGGCGATGTTGAAGCAGGCAAAGAAGTTGGGTGTTAACACAGATTATAATGATGGAGTCGTCTATATTAATAAAGGTAATTACGACAAAGCTGTTAAGTTGATGACAAAAAATAATCCTAATTGCGATTACAATGTAGCTTTGGCACAGACTTTAGATAAGAAATATACGATAGCAGAAGAAACTGTCAAATGTTTGGAAGAAAATGGAAAGACATTATATCTGCATGCTGTTATAGCGTCGAGAACCAAAGATGTTGAAAAGAGCCTGAAACATCTCGCGAAGGCTATCAAGAAAGACTCCAAGTTGAAAAACATTGCGAAACATGATATGGAATTTGCATATCTGCAAGACAATCCCGATTTCATTGCGCTAGTGGAATAATCTCTTTAAAAGTCGCTTCGGCGACTTTTTTTTTAATTTTTTTTTTAAAGGTCTCGTCTATATGGAAAAATATTTTATATTTGCAAGTTAAATGCTTATATTCTGTAAGTGTTGTTAATCAGTAAATAAGATTATAAACAATAAATAAAAAACACTATGATTAAATCAATTACAAAAATGATGATTGTCGTTATGGCATTGCTTCCTATGACAATGTTTGCACAAAGAAACGACAAACTTGATCAGTTCAATGATTACGTCTACGTATCAGGTGACTTAGGTCTTGGTCTTTTAGCTGGTGACAATGCAGGTTTGAAACTTGGTCTTAATGGTCATGCTGGTATCGGATACCAATTTGATAATATCCTTGGTATCAAAGCTAACTTGGGTTTTGGTGGATTGAATGGCAAATTCGATAACCGTGTACTTGACAAACAAAACTATTTTGAAGCTAATATTAACTTAACAGTGAATTTGATGGATGTAATCTTAGGTTATAATCCTGACAGAAAATTTAATGTTACTCCACACGTAGGTTTCGGTCAAATTCAATACAAAGCTATACTATTGAATGAAAACGGTAACGAGGTAAGTCAACAAGGTGTCCAAGGTAATAGCGGTAGAAAAGTTGTAGCTACACTTCCTATGGGTGTTGAACTTAACTATGCTATCAACCCATCATGGAAAATTTTCGCTGATTTTACAGCAAACTTTACAGATTCTGACAGACTTGATGGCGTTGCTAGTGGTGTCCACAATGATTGGTTCAGCTCATTCAATTTAGGTACAACATATAAATTGAACAAACATGACAAATTATTCAATGTCGGTACTGAATATTGCAACTATTGGTTCGCAATGGTAGACGGCGGAGCTTCATTCATCTTTGGTGACAATGATCATAAATTCAACGATTTGGCAGGTAATGGAAATATCGGTATCGGTTACAACTTCCATGATTTCTACAGAGTTTATGCTAAAGTCGGATATGGTATATACAAAGGTTCTCTCCCAGGCGTATTCACACTCGATTATTCAGATTACGTAGAAGCTAATATCAACTTCTCAGCAGATATCGTCGCTATGATATTCGGTCAAAACGATGCTCGTCGTTTCGGTATCTATCCTCACATCGGTATCGGTCAAATGCAATACAGAGCTAGAGCAACTTACGCTGACGGTGAAAAAGCATACGTTGGTTATGACCATGATGCAGCAGGTAATAAAAAAGGTAACGGTTTGTTTAACAGAAGAGTCGCTTTAACAGTGCCAATGGGTGTCGAATTAACATACAAAATGAATGAAAAAATCGACATCTATGTTGACGCTACAACAAACTTCGCTGATAGCGATATCTTAGATTGCTTCTACTCAGGTACAAGCAAAGACTATCACTCAACAATGAACTTCGGTTTACGTTACAAATTCAAAAATACTTGCGCTAAGGCAGCCGACGAAGCAGCTCTCGAAGAACAAAAAGATGATTGCTGCGTAACTCCGGAAGAATTGAAACAAGCAATTAAAGAAGCCTTGGAAGAACAAGCAGCTAACCAAACTCCAGCCGCTGTTGTTGAGACAAAGACAGAGATAATTGAAAAGACATATCATGTTAACCACGCTAATATCACTTTCCCTGTCAACAAATCAGAGAAACTCGCAACACAAACAAATATCGATGCTCTCAACAGAGCTTCTAATGAAGTACAAAACGGCTTCGAAGTTGAAAGCATCATCGTTGAAGGTTATGCTTCTCCAGAAGGCGGACAAGACATCAACAACCGTCTCGCTGAGGAACGCGCTCAAGCAGCTGCCGACTTGGTACAAAGTGAACTCCATACACATTTAGATGCTAACCACGTAACAATCCACTCAAATGGCGCTGACTGGGACGGTCTCGTAAACGCTATCTTAGGCTCTGATCTCAAAAACAAAGAAGATATAGCTAACAAAATCAAGAATTCTTCAAACAAAGAACAAACATTAAACGAATTGATGGGTCAATATCCACAAATCAGAGATTTACTCCCACAATTACGTCGTGCTAATGTGACAATCAAAACTGTTAAATAATTTTAACAAAATGTATAAATGAAAAGGGTTGCTTTCGGGCAACCTTTTTTTGTTATATGCGATAAACTTTACATTCATCATTACATTTTTCAAGAAGTTCCTTGTTCGTGAGTTTTAAGTTTGGATGTTTAAAATCAGATGCAATCTCGCATAAGGGTTCTAAAACAAATCTCCTTAAATGTAACCTTGGATGGGGAAGAGACAGAAAATCATCATCATTAATCATATCGCCATAATATATCACATCTAAATCAATTGGGCGTGAAGCATATCCAATATTATTCTCATTTCTGACACGTCCTAACTCCGATTCTATTTGTAATAATTCTTTCAATAAATCGTGAGCCGACAATTCAGTCTCAATACAAATAGCCTGATTGACGAAATACTCATCACTGACAAAACCCCAAGGTTCTGATTCATATAAAGAAGACTTCTTAATAACCTTTCCGCATCGACTTCCTATTATCTCAATCGCATTGTTCAAAAGAGCGAGTTTATCACCCATATTCGACCCTAAAAGTATGTATGAAAATTCTGACATATTTTAATAAATTTAATCACAAAATTAGAAAAAAGATTCGTATCTTTGGAACAATTAAAATAACATAAGTATTAAATTTTAAATCATAAAACAATGAAATCATTCTTTAAGACATTCTTCGCGTCCTTTTTAGCTTCAGCAGTTTTATTATTAATTATTGTATTATTATTGATAAGCAGTCTCGTTTCTTCAATAGTTTCATCTACTGATACAAAAGTTGATGTGAAACCGCAAACCGTATTGTATATGAATCTTAATTACGAGATTCCCGACAGAACTAATAATAATAACTTAGGCTTAGTGTTTAATGGATCTTCTTTCACTGAGGTGGATATGACTGGCATGAACGACATTTTGAATAATATCGAAGCAGCAAAAAACGACCCTAACATCTCTGGAATTTTCATGGAACTCTCACAGGTGGGAACCTCAAACGCCAACATTGAAGAAATAAGAAACAAATTCATCGAATTTAAAGAATCAGGAAAATTTCTAATCAGTTATGCTGAGGCTTACTCTCAAAACGCTTATTACTTAGCTACAGTTTCAGATAAAATATATATGCTTCCTGATGGTGTTTTGGATATCCACGGAATGGCATCTCAACCAATGTTCTATAAACATTTATTAGAGAAACTCGATATTGAAATGCAAATTATTAGACCAGCAAACAATAAGTTCAAGAGCGCAGTAGAACCTTATTTCTTGGATAAGATGAGCGAAGCCAACCGCGAACAAAACAGTGTGTTGCTAAATTCTATGTGGGGAAAAATATGTGACGACATCAGTAAGTCTCGTAACATCAGTGTCGAAAAAATAAACCAATTTGCTGACGACCTGACCCTTTTATTCGATACACAATCTGCAGTCGATAATAATTTCATCGATGGTTTGATTTATAGAGACGAAGTTATCGCTATGCTTCATCAACTTACAAACACTGCTGAAAATAAAAAAGTCAATATCATAAAGAATTCTCAATATGCTAAGGTGAGACCTGAGTTGTTTACAGGTGAAGATAGAATCGCTATCGTTTATGCATCAGGACAAATCATCGATGGTGAAGGTGACGAAAGCACGATTGGTTCAGTAACATTGTCGGAAGCTATCCGTCAGGCTAGAACAGATAAGAAAGTCAAGGCTATAGTTATGAGAGTTAACTCACCTGGTGGCAGCGCTGTAGCTTCAGAAGTGATTCGTCGCGAGGTGGAATTGGCAGCTAAAGAAAAACCTTTCATCGTATCAATGGGGAGTTACGCAGCATCGGGCGGCTATTGGATTTCTTCAAGTTCCGACTACATCTTCGCTGATCCAACAACATTGACAGGTTCTATCGGTGTGTTCGGTACAATGCCAAATCTCGAAGGCTTCATGACTGATAAAGTTGGTTTGACTTTCGATGTAGTCAAGACTAATGAGAATTCAGACTTCGGTACTCTTGTAAAACCAATGACGCCTTATCAGTTAACAATGATGCAAAAACATGTAACCGACACTTACGATGATTTCATTACTTTGGTTTCTACTGAAAGAAATCTCAGAAAAACTTTCGTCGATAGTATAGCTCAGGGACGTGTATGGAGTGGTGTCGATGCAATAAATATTGGTTTGATAGACGAATTCGGCGGCGTTGAAAAAGCCATCGCTTACGCAGCTGAGAAAGCAAATCTTGAATCTTATTCTATTAAAGAATATCCAGCACAAGAAGATATGTTCGAAAGTCTGTTCAAGACAAAGACACAAGAATATTATGCAAAATCGCTTATGAAGAAAAACTTAGGTTCAACATACCAATATCTTGAAGCGATAGAACAAATCAACAAGTTAGAAGGCGTTCAAGCTTTGATGCCGTTAACTATCGTTGAATGACGACATCAATAAAGGGAATTTCTATAAATTGTTTTGAAAACGGTAAGAACAAGTTCATAGAATATGAATAAATTGTTTCGCATATTATCAGTCATTACCTTATTGATTTCTTTTGTTTCTTGTGGAAATAAAAAAGAAAGGTTAGAGACATATCAGCAGGCATTGTCGTATTATGAAAAAGGCCTTAATAAAATTAAAACAGATAATGAAGTAATACATAATGATAGTCTTATAGATGCATTCTCTAAGTTTATTGAATCCCTCAGATTGTTGGAAAGACTCCCAGAAGATATGAATAATGATGAGATCTCTCTCGCTTCTAAAGCATATTATCAATTATCGTATATCTTATTCCACAAAATGATTCCGGATACGCAGATTGATGCCTTGGAGATGGCTCTTTATTATCAGGAAATGAATATTGATACAAATATGATGGCGACCTTGTGTGCCGATTTGGCATTGATATATCCGGTGATGGGTGATATGGAATCTGCAAGATATTACATTAAACTCGCTGAACCTTATTTAGACACGACTTCGGATTATTTAGAACCTTATCTGAAAATAAAATCTTCATTGGCAAGTATATTTTATGGTGAGGAAGAAGATGATTCTTTCTTTAGGGTTGAACATGAAAGAATGGCTTTTAAATACAGACGAGGCATGGATGTAAGAAAAGATTCGGTGGCTTTAGGTATATCGATGTTTGATATTCCAGAATATAAACTTAAAGCTAAGCCTTATCTTCTGAAGGTGTTCGGGATAGAGAAATTTCCCGAAATATCAAGATGTTTTGTGATGGATATGTTGGCAGAAATATACGAGGAAGAAAACAATATCGACAGTATGGAGTTGTGTAAGAAATCTTACGAGACTTATATCAAGGTTGAAGAAAAAAGATTAACTGATGAAAATAAATTGATCGGACAATATGATACATATAAGAAGGACCGCGATGCCAAATTGGAAGATATGCGTCAGCAGAAAGACAAACAAAAAAGAATATCGTATTCCTTTGTCATCTTAATTCTTGTCATATTCGTAACATATATGTTGATTAATACATCAAAACGACTCAAGAAAAATATTACTAAGCAAAAAGACGTTACCGACAATGCTTTGCGTCAACATGTGTATGAGATATATTTCAGACAAAAAGATGACGTATTTCAAAGTATATTGAAAGAGTTCAACACGTTCTATCCTGACGCTTATAATAGATTTAAGGATGCTTTCGGCAATCTGACAGAAACCGAACAGAAAATATGCTTGCTTTCTTTCCTTGCGTTCCGAGTGAAAGAAATAGCTCATATTTTAAATCTACGTGAGAACACCGTCAGCAAATATCGCAACTCTATTATTAAAAAGACTGAGATGAAAATTGAAGAAATCATGAGGTCTTTTATATAGAAAAATGAATGTTTTTCCTGAAGTGAACTTACTTTCCGCCCTTATCACAGAGGTGAATATATGGATTTGATTTTTCATATATCATTGACAGTCAACGATGATATTGTGTAAAAATATGGAATATGGCCTAAGCGTCATTTATTCCATATTTTATTTTGCTAATTTTGCATTTGTACAAATTAAAATTTTATGAAAATAAAAACTTGTCTTTTAACCTCAATGATGCTGTTAGGCGGTGTTCTATTTTCTCAGGAAAAAAATTATGATACACCGCAGTTTGTATCAACCGAACCGTCTCTGAAAAATATGCTGATTGAAGAGTTTACCGGAAGAAACTGCCACGCATGTCCTGAAGCTCATAAACTCGCAAACACTTTGATGAGAGAGAATCCGGAACGTCTGTTTCTGATAAATATACATGAAGCCCTATCTCCAGAGACATATCCTAATTTTAAGACTGAAGATGGACGAATAATCACAAATACCATATATATTGGATACGTTCCCTCTGGTTTGGTTAACAGGAGGATAGGAGGCGACATATCTCCTTCATTTTGGGAAGGCTATATATATGAGATGTCTGATGATGTGGCTGCATGTAATATCGCTGGTCAGGTGGTTGTGAATGAGGCGACACGTGAAGCTACAATAACAGTAGAAGTATATTATACCTCCGATAGCGATTTCGATATTAATTACCTCACTATAGCGATGACACAAGACAGCGTCTGGGGATACCAAAATAATGGTCAAATCAATCCTGAACAGTATGTCAACGGTGAATATTGTCACATGCATACACTTCGTGATATCATTACTTCTACTTGGGGTGATGAAATAGGACCTACAAAAGCCGGTACTTTAATCACAAAAGAGTATACTTACAACATACCGAATATTATAGGCGATCCTAATGGAGTTGATGTGGATTTGGAGAATATCAACTTCTATGCTTTTGTAAGCGACAACACCGACTATGGCATTTCTTACCCTATACAGAATGTCGCTCATCTATCGTATCTGTTGGGCACACAAGAATCCATATTTCCTTATATCGAGAAGATTACAGAGAGGCAGGCTTCCGTATGCTCCAATAGCAAGACATTCGCTCTTAATATGCAGAACAGAGGATTGCATGAATTGACATCAATAAAGATGCTGATGGAAATAGACAATGGCGACACTTTTGAATACGAGTGGAATGGCAGCATACCTTCTTATAATTCGGAAATTATTGAGTTTGATATGGATGTGCCTATTGGCGACCATAATATAGATTTTAAAATTGTCGAAGCTAATGGCGTGAGCGTCAACAGTACAAAATCTTTTGCCTCATCAAGTGATGATTTGTCTGTATTGTACTTGAATAGTGAGAATGACGAGATTACCATTGAGATAATGCAAGATAGAAATGGTCATGAGACTACATGGCAACTTCTTGATGACGACAATAATGTTGTTGCTTCAGGTGGTCCTTATGAATATTACTTCGGACAGTCATCTGCAACGGAATTACACACCATAAATGTGGATGTAACAGCAGATCAATGTCTGAAGTTTACAATATACGATTTGGTCGGGAACGGCATCTGCTGCGATGTCGGTGACGGATATTACAAAATATATGATGCACATGGTAATCTTGTTTTAGACGGCAACGGCGATTTCGGTTATGAGGCATCACATACTCTCTCTACTGTAATATACGATAATGTTGATGAGTTGGATGATGACATGTATGTGATATATCCAAACCCGACAAAAGATATGCTGACAATAGAAGGAAATTCCATGAGACAGATAACTGTTTTCAATACCATGGGTCAGACTGTTATGGCATTTGAATGTGACAATGATGAAGTCGTCAATATAGATGTCGAATCTTTTTCTGCTGGAGTATATTTTATACGTATCTTCGGTGATGAAGGTTCTGTTGTTACCCAGAAAATATCAATAGCAAAATAAAATATATAGATGTTGTCTTAACAAAAAAATGAACGATATGAAAAGATTTATTACAGTTTTAACATTGACATTTTTGTTCGTGAACAATGTTTTTTCTCAGGTATCTGATTATGATATGAATTATAACTTATCAAAAGAAGACCTTATAAACTTACGTTTGTCAAGAAATAAGATTAAAGATGAGCGTGTAGAGAGAAATAATGAGAAAAACACTCAGTATCTTTGGGAATATGTCATTGAGGAATCTAATAGCGACGAGAGTTTTGAATTTGGTGAAGCTATAGAATTGTCTAATGGAAATGTAGCTGTCACATCTGATTTTTATTATAGAAGCGGGTTCGGAGATTTTTATTCTGCTCATCCGGCACTCATGTTGCTCAATTCAAATGGAGATGAGTTAGTACGCAATGATTTCTTTCGTCCAGGTTACACAATGATGTCGACTCCCCCTTACCTTTTTGAGAAAAACAATGAGCTGTATGCGCTTACAACATACAGCCCGGAACATGACTTTCTTAGTTTCAATCATTTTATGAATTATGAAAATCCTCCTACAGATGCCATCTTGGCGTTATATAAATTTGATGAAACACTTAATATAGTTGAAAGTTATGAGCATAGTTTCCCTATTGATACTTTTGAAAATAGAGGATGGAGTAATTGGGAATATTTGCCAAACGAATATAGCGGCAATTTATTCCTGTTTTCTGCATTTGAGGATGAAGGCGACATAGTAGGTGCATATTACAAAATAGTTAGTACAGATCCCGATAATCCACGAGGATTCGACTCTCTGTTCTTCTTCCGGATGAATTTTGACGGTGAGATCGTAAAAATGAAATCTTACGAGACAGAATTTAGTGGTGGTTGGTATCAGGCGTTGTATCGTAGAAATCATATCGTTAAAACAGATTCATACTATATCATGTATGACAGAGGATTAAATAACATTCATGGAGAGATTACATATTATGATAAGGACTTTAATCTTGTAGAAACAAAATACCTGATACATCCAGGTTATAACTATCCAGCAGTAAATTTTTTAAGAGACATTACTGTTCGTAAATCATCTACAAATAAGACTTATTTGTCAGTTACTGCATCTTCTATTACAAATCCTCATTCTGATCACTATAATGATGTTAGGTTATATATGTTAGATGACGATCTGGATGCTGCTCCAATGTATTTGTCAAATGATAATTACATTGTCAGAGGTAGTCATACTACATACGAAATGTCACCTCTTCTCGGAGCAGTTGACCTTGCTCCTGACAGTTTGATGTTTTTTGCATGTAATTATGATTTGGACAATAAACCATATTGCATTATAGAATGTTTGAATGAAGATTTAGATACCATCTCCACTTTGTATTATGGCAATAAAATCAGATCGTTGAGATCGACAGAAGACGGAGACCTTTATGTAACTACTTATAAAAGCGTCGCTAAATTCCCTGCCACAGTCTTCGGTTTCGAACCTGACAACATCGAGGAAGCTCACGCTCATAACCTGCATCTCGCTGTGGCTTATCCTAATCCTGGCGGTGATGTTTTGAATATAAGAACGGGTTTGCGCAACGCAACATTGCAAGTCTATGATATGCAAGGTAGAATAATCCATCAGCAGATAATTACAGATGAAGTCACAAGCATAGACGCCTCGAAATGGAACTCGGGAACTTACGTTTGGAAGTTAACAGTTAACAATGAACAATTGACAGTTGAGGAAGGGAAGTGGGTTAAATAGAATTATAGAATTCGTCATATGTAGAGACGTACCAATTACACCATTGAAAATTAACAATATGTAATTGATACGTCTTTTTTTTGAAACTGAGAATCTGAAAATCTGAGAATCTGAAAAGAGCTTTGAGCTTTAAACCTTAGTTCAACAGCTTTAGTTCAAAAGCCTTAGTTTAAAAATTCAATTACTTAATAATCAACAATTTACTTCCACGATTTTATAAAAAAATATTTTAAAAAACTTGTATTTTTGAAATAAAATTATAAACTTTGCAGGACGGGAAATGAAAGGAAACAACATGGAAAATAACATACAAATATTAGGCAAGAACAGATTTATTAAATGAGAGTCTCTGCAGAATATGAATTACAGCATTCATCTACAGAGACTTTTTTATTTGATTCAATATAAAATAATGCGGTTCTGCCCACGATTAAGGATAAAAAGTTAATAAATAGAATCAGCAAAAATTATTAAAATCTTATTATCATGAAAAAAATTATCATCTCCATAGTCATCTTAGCAATGACGGCATCCTTGACGGCTCAGGTATCCGTATGGGATGGAAGTTACGAAGAGTTCGACACTTCTAACGAAAAAGGTCTCACAGAAGACAACCCTATCCTCATAGAAAATGCGGCACAATTAGCGTTCATGTCGCAACTGCATTATAGCGCAAACAATAAAATGTACTATAAACTTACAACTGACATCGATCTTAATTATCTTCCTTGGACACCTATAGGTCTGTTGCTCAACAGCACTTTCTATGGTTATTTCGACGGCAACAATCATAGCATCAGCAAGATGGATTTCGCATTGTTCAGTTTAGCCCAAGGCTATATAAAAAAC
>JAZUSL010000007.1:0-12463 GCA_045606705.1 Bacteroidales bacterium | reverse complement strand
TTGCGACCTTGCGGCTTTGCGGCTTTGCGACATAGAATCACCAAAACTTTGCGACCTTGCGACTTTGCGACCTTGTGACCTTAGCTTTTTGTCTTTAGCCCTCAGACGCCACAGGGGTGACGTCTCTACAAGAGGTTCCATTATCTCCAAAGCTCTCAGATAATGCTCGCAGGCTCCAACAATGTCGTCACGCTCGGTCAATCCCACGGCGTGGTAGTAGTGCGCCTTAGCGCAGGAAAATTCTATGACAACAGTCAACGGACAACAGTCAACAGTCCTTGAGTAACATCCTTTCTCTACCGTAGAGACACACAGACGTGTGTCTTCCGTACATTTTGTCTTCCGTGCACGAAGTCTGTTGTCTGTTGACTGTTGTCTGTTGTCAGCCGTCAGGCTATCAAAGAACTCCATTGCTTTCTTCACTTCCTCGAAATTCGATTGCGGGAGATAGTTTTTATATAATGAGTCGGCGAGACGGATTTGGTTTTCATAAAAGTCATAAGGTCGCAGGGACGCAGAGTCGCAGAGTCTCCTCAATGTCGCAGAGTCAGAAAGACAATCACCTTGCGACCCTGCGACCTTGTGACCTTGCGACTTTATCCAACTTTCAGATTCTGAAAAACTCTGTTGCCCGCTGACGGCTGATAGCTGACAGCTGATAGCTAAGAATAATATTAAAACCCAGATTCTTCTCATAATTGCAAAGATACATATTTACTATGAACGATGAACTTTTTTAAAAAAAATGAAAACTCTAAAATCTGAAAACCTGAGAAGGGTTTTTAAAATTTGAGAATCTGAAAAACTGAAAATCTGAAAATCTTTTTTTTGAATCTGAGAATCTGAGAAGAATCTGAGCTGTGAGCTGATGGCTGATGGCTAATTCTCAATTATAAAGACGCCACAGGGGTGACGTCTCTACCATAATTCTCAACTTTCAATTTTCAACTTTCAATTAAAAAGACACACGTCCGTGTGCCTCTACGAGAAAAAAGAGACGCTTCATGTTCCTTTATATTTTAATGGAATCATTGAAACGTCTCTACCAATTATGAATTATGCATTATGAATTATACATCAATTATTGTATTCAGCGAGAATGCCTGCTACCTTGTCAGGTGTTACGCGACCATAGACTTTGTCGCCTATCATCATAACTGGAGCCAAGCCGCATGCGCCGACGCAGCGTAAGCAGTTCAATGAGAACTTGCCGTCTTCTGTGGTACCGCCTACTTGTACTGCGAGCTGACGTTTCAATTCGTCGATGACTTTTTCTGCGCCGCGAACATAACATGCTGTACCCAAACATACTGAAATCGGGAAGCGACCCTTTGGAGTCATGGTGAAGAATGAGTAGAATGAAACGATACCATAGACTCTTGCTACAGGGATGCGTAATTCTTCTGCTACCAATTCTTGTACTTCTGCTGAAAGATAACCGAATTCTCCTTGTACCTTGTGAAGAACGTTGATGACTTCACCTGGTTCGTTGTTGAAAGATTTACATATATCTTTTACGAAGTTTATCTTGGATTCTGATAATTTTATTACTGCCATAATATTTACATTTTAATCATTTAACAATTTAACACTTATCATTCGCCAATCTCGACATGGTCTGATTTGTCGAAATAGTGTGTATGTAAGAGTTCATGTGATTTATGTCCGCATGGTTCTCCAAGATATTCTTGATACAACTTGATAATTGAAGGATTTTCGTGTGACTTACGAATTGGCTTGTTGCGGTCTTCTTCGTATGTAGCATCGAAACGTTTCTTGATAATCTTGCTGTTACCATGGTGGTAAGGTTGACCTGCGCCGCCGATACATCCGCCAGGACATGCCATGACTTCGATAGCGTGGAATTGTTCTTTGCCTTCGCGTACTCTTTCTAATAATGTACGAGCGTTCTTCAATCCGTGAGCGATACCGATGTGGATTGGTGTTCCGTTGAAATCGACCCAAGCGTCGCGGATACCTTCGAGACCGCGGAGTTCTGTGAAGTCGATCTTTTCTAATTTCTTGCCTGTGAACAATTCGTATGCTGTACGTGCAGCTGCTTCGATAACACCGCCTGTTGCGCCGAAGATGACAGCAGCACCTGTTGATTCGCCGAGAGGATCGTCATAATCTTGTGGTTCCACTTCTTTCAAATCCAAGTTGAATTGTTTGATCAAACGAGCCAACTCACGTGTTGAGAGAACGTAGTCAACATCTGGGTTGCCGTTTACGTAGAACTCTTCACGTTTGCATTCATATTTCTTAGCCAAACATGGCATAACAGAAACGACTACTAAGTCTTCGCGTTTGATGCCCATCTTTTCTGCCCAATAGCTCTTGGCGATAGCGCCGAACATTTGTTGTGGAGATTTTGCTGTTGATGGAACGTCTAACATATCTGGGAAGTTATGTTCGAAGAAGTTGACCCATCCTGGGCAGCATGATGTTAATATTGGGAGACGAACTGATTTGTCGCCTTTTGTGAATCTGTCGATACGTTGGAGTAACTCTGTACCTTCTTCCATGATTGTCAAGTCGGCTGCGAAGTCTGTATCGAATACGTAGTCGAAACCGAGCTGACGTAATACTGAAGCCAACTGACCTGTTACGATAGTACCTGGTTCCATTCCGAATTCTTCGCCTATAGCTACACGCACTGCAGGTGCTGTTTGTACGACGACGGTCTTCTTAGGATCGTTGATAGCCATCATAACGTTACGTGTGTCGTCTACTTCGCTCAATGCGCCAACTGGACAAACCTGAACACATTGTCCGCACATTACGCATGGTGAGTCAACCATATCTTGTTCAAATGCTGGAGCTACTACTGCGCTGAAACCGCGGTTCACTGCTGACAATGCGCCAACGCTTTGGATGTTGTTACATACGTTTTCGCAGCGGCGGCACATGATACATTTGTCGACGTCACGGATAATAGAAGGTGACATATCGACGCGATATGTTGATTGTTCGCCTTTGTAAGGAATTTCACGGATACCGAGGTTTTGAGCTAATTTCTGCAATTCGCATTGACCTGACTTGGCACAGGTGAGACAGTCTGTCGGGTGGTCTGAGAGTATCAGTTCGACGACTGTGCGGCGAGCGTTGATGACGCGTTGTGAGTGTGTCAAGACTTCCATGCCTTCTACGCAGTCTGTTGCGCAAGCTGGAGCGAGGTTACGACGTGGTCTGCCGTTGAAATCTTTTACTACTTCTACAACACAAACGCGGCAGCCGCCTGGTTTGTTTTCGAAATTCATTCCTGCCAATTCAAAATAACATAAGGTAGGAATGTGGATGCCGGCTTGACGAGCTGCTTTCAAAATGGTTGTGCCTTCTGCAACTTCTACCGGTTTGTTATCTATAGTGAGTTTTATCATTTTAATGTTCCTTTCTAATATTATTTGATAGAGATTGCACCGAACTTACATTTTTCAATACATGCACCGCACTTGATACACTTGAGGTTGTCGATATGATGTGCCATTTTCTTTTCGCCTGAGATTGCTGTTTGAGGACATACTCTTGCACAAGCGCCGCAGCCGATACATTTAGCAGGATCGATTTCGTAGCTCATCAATGACTTACATACGCCAGCGCGACATTTCTTGTCGACGACGTGTTCTACGTATTCATCCCAGAAGTTATCTAATGTAGAGAGAACTGGGTTTGGTGATGTTTGGCCTAAGCCGCACAATGCTGTATCTTTAATAACACCAGCGAGGTTACGTAATTCTTGAAGGTCTTGCATTGTTCCGTTGCCCTTAGTGATCTTGTCGAGGATTTCGAGCATACGTTTGTTACCGATGCGGCATGGTGAACATTTACCGCAGCTTTCTTCGCAAGTGAATTCAAGATAGAACTTAGCGATAGCCACCATACATGATGTCTCGTCCATGACGACCAAACCGCCTGAACCCATCATTGAACCTGCAGCCATCAAACTTTCGTAATCGATAGGAGTATCCAAGTGTTTGCTTGTCAAGCAGCCGCCTGAAGGACCGCCAGTCTGGACAGCCTTGAATTGACGGTTGTTCTTGATACCGCCACCGATTTCATATATAATGTCACGGAGTGTAGTTCCCATTGGGACTTCAATCAAACCGACGTTGTTGATTTGACCTGCCAATGCGAATACCTTTGTACCTTTTGATTTTTCTGAACCGATGCTAGCGAACCAGTCAGCACCTTTAGTGATGATGATAGGGATGTTAGCAAATGTTTCAACGTTATTAACGTTAGTTGGTTTATTCAAATAACCGGATACTGCCGGGAATGGTGGTTTGAAAGTAGGTTCACCACGTTGACCTTCCATTGAGTGGATAAGAGCTGTTTCTTCACCACATACGAAAGCACCGGCGCCGTAGCGTAACTCGATGTCGAAGTCGAAGCCGCTGCCGAGGATGTCTTGACCTAACAAACCATATTCTCTTGCTTGAGCCAAAGCTATCTGCAAGCGTTCGATAGCGAGAGGATATTCAGCGCGGATGTAGACGAGACCTTTTGTTGCACCGATAGCGTAGCCGCATATTGCCATAGCTTCGATAATTGAGTGAGGGTCGCCTTCCATGATTGAACGGTCCATGAATGCTCCTGGGTCGCCTTCGTCAGCGTTACATACGACGTATTTCTGGTCGGCGTCGTTCTTAGCGCAGAGACCCCATTTTACGCCTGTAGGGAAACCGGCACCGCCTCTACCGCGGAGACCTGATGCTGTAACTTCAGCGATGACATCTTGAGGAGTCATTTCTGTCAAAGCCTTGCCGAGACCTTCATAACCGCCACGGGAGATGAATTCGTCGATGTCTTCAGGGTTGATGAAACCACAGTTACGCAAAGCTATACGAAGTTGTTTCTTGTAGAATCCCATGTGCTTGGAGTCAGCGACATGTTGTTGGTTTTCTGGGTCTAAATAGAGAAGGTCAGTAACTTTACGACCTTTGATGATATGTTCTTCAACAATTTTCTGAACGTCAGATGGTTTCACCTGAGTATAGAATGTGTTGTCAGGCATCATTTTCACGATAGGTCCTTTTTCGCAGAATCCGAAACAACCTGTTTTGATAACCTGAACTTCGTCTTGCAAACCTTTTTCTGCTAATATAGATTTAAAGTTCGCAATAATCTCCTCACCTGCAGATGCTTTACATCCTGTACCGCCGCAGCAGAGCACATGAGTCTTGATTTTTGCCATATAAAGTCCTCCTTATTAATTAATTATCCGATAATTTCGTAGTTGACAGGAATGATACCATCTACAAGTTCGTTATTGATTACATACTTTTCAAGTATTTCATCTGCTCTCTTAGCATCGACGTGACCGAAGACGATAGGGTCTTTTCCCGGAACTTTAACTTCGACTGTCGGCTCTGCATGGCAGTAACCCATACAACCTGTTTGAGTGAATACGACTGAGAGTTTTAATTCTTCAGCTTTTTCCATCATGTGTTCCATGACTTGTTTAGCACCGGAAGCAATACCACAAGTAGCCATGGCAACCTTAATCTGAATCATCGCTTCTGGATTATCACATTTTTCGCGAAGATCGATATTTGACTGAAGCTTTTCCTTCATAGCTTTCAGTTCTGCTAATGATTTTACTTTTGCCATTTTGTTTAATGTTTGTTAATGAATGAAGTGGCAAATATACTAAATCATTTAATTTATTCAAATATTTTTTTAGATTTTTTTTGAAACAATACCACAAAACAATCACACAAAAACAAAATACTATAAATCAATAAATTACAATTATATAAAGATATTATCTCACCATCATAAAAATTATTTGTTTTTCAGTAGTTTTTCAATAAAAAAAGTTTTACTTTTGCACCCTCAAAATAATTCAGAAATTCATTAATTAAATCATTAAAAAATTAAATTTAAATTATTAGAAATCATGAGAAAAGTTTTACTTATGTTGTTGGTTGTTTTAACATTACCAACATTCGCACAAAACGATTATCAATTCCGTATCTCTTCATTCATGTCGGAAGACGGAGCATTCATGAACACTTACAATTATGCCGAAGCAACAGGAACAGACCTTCGCAGCATCAACAAAGTTGATTTAATCGACCCAAGTTTCCCATATCAAGCCATCGACTCTATCACATACGATGCAGAAGGTAGAATCACTCGCTTAGCAACTTACCAACTTCTTGGTGACGTTTACTCATTAGTATGTTTCGTTGACTATACATATAATGAGTCTGGTTTAAGAGAAACTCGTAAGAATTATAATGTTTGGGGAGACGAAATCCCAACAAATCCTGACGGCATTATCACATACATTTACAATGACGACAACCAATTGATCAAAGAAGAAATGGACTTCGCCGGTGGTATCTATCAAATAACAGAATACACATACTACGATGATGGAATGCTTGAAACTACAACCATTAAATTAAATCCAAACTTCCCACCAAGTGGCGATGTATTCGTAAACTCTTTCAAACAACAATATTTCTACGACGACAACAACTATGAAGTTGAAAGACACGATTACGCATGGGGCGAATCACAATCTTGGGAAATGCAAGCTATCGAAGTCAGAGATTATGACGACTTAGGTAACTGTACAGCTGTTACATCAACAACTCCTTCAGGCAATCCTCAAGTAAAATATGTTTACAAATATGATGAGAAAACTTTAGCTGAAAACATCTATTTCTATGACAACCCAGAAGGCGACTTCCCTGCATTCCCTCAAATGCACAATATGTTGACTTCATACGAATTCTGGGCATTAGACGATAACGGCGGCGGTCTCGTTTATGTTTTCGACTATTTGGTTAACTATGAACTTATAGGTGAAATTCCATTGAGCGTATCAATTAACGCTCCAGCAGAAATCTGCTTAGATGAAACTATCGAACTGAAATCTCAAGTCAGCGGCGGCACAGGCGACTATACATTCTCATGGACACCAGCAGAATTGTTAGACGACGCTGAAATCCAAAATCCAACAGCAACTCCAACAGAAGCTGGCGAAATCACTTTCACAGTAACAGTCGACGACGGCATCGACACAGCAGAAGCAACTGTAACAATTCTCGTTAAAGATTGTATAGGCGTTGAAGAACAATCTCTCAACAACGTTAACATCTATCCTAACCCAGCACAAGATTTCATCATGATCGATTCTGAAAGCGTCGAATTCGTTGAAGTCATCGACATCTATGGAAGAGTAATCACATCTGCTGAAATCAACGGTGAAACAAGAATTGAAATGAGCGACTTCGCTGACGGAATCTACTACGTAAGATTACACAGCAACGGCGCTACAACAATTCAAAAAGTCGTTAAAAACTGATTCTTATAATTATAATTGAAGAAGAAATTGAACATAGAAGCGCCGGGCGGAGTAAAGCAAGTCCTTCTCCACACTTGTTGCGCCCCTTGTTCATCAGCGATAATAGAGTGCATGATGCAGAACGGCATCATGCCTCTTGTTTTTTATTGTAACCCGAACATTTATCCCGAAGAGGAATATATAATCAGAAAAGATGAATGTACTCGTTACGCACAAAGCTTAGGACTTGAAATAGTGGATGCCGACTATAACCATGAAGCGTGGCTCTCAGAGATGAAAGGATTGGAGCACGAACCGGAGAGAGGCGGTCGTTGCTTAAAATGTTTTAAGTATCGTCTGTTGGAATCGGCACGTTACGCACACGAAAGAGGCATCACAGCTTTCACCACGACACTCGCCTCGAGCAGATGGAAGTCGTTGGAACAAATAGAAGAGGCTGGACGTTACGCCCAAAGTCATTTCCCTGATGTAACATATTGGGCGCAGAACTGGCGCAAAGGCGGTCTCAGCGAGAGACGCATCGAGATAATAAAAGAATATAACTTCTACAACCAAAGATATTGCGGCTGTGAGTTTAGTTTTAAATCTGAGAAACTGAAAATCTGAGAATCTGAGAAGTTTGTACTATATTGTTGTTGACACATCTTGCTATTTTTCAACTGTACCAGATTCAGAAAGTAGACACTAAAAATTATTTCAGTTAAATATATTTCTAAAGGTAGAGTTTATTTAAGTTTTATGATTACTTTTGCACTTTCAAATAATTAATCATTAAACTTCATTTTATCATGAGAAAATTTTTACTTTCTTTGTTGGTTATTTTAACATTACCAATTTTCGCACAGAGTGATTATCAGTATCGTCTCTCTTCATTCATGTCGGAAGATGCCACACAGACATTCACTTATTATTATTCCGACCCAATGGGAACCGACCTTAGAGGAGTTCATGAAATCGACATGGAATCGGATCCGGTTTGGGAACTCATCGACTCGCTTCATTATGACAACGAAGGTCGCATAATTCAAATCGCCACACACCAGAATTTCGATACCGGATGGCGCAGAGTCTGCTGGATCGATTATACATATAATGAAATGGGATTAAGAGAAACACGTAAAAATTATAACGACTTCAACGACGGTTATGGCGGAGTACTCGGCGGAATATACTACTATTATTATGACGAAGAAGGAAAGATGACCGGCTGGATGTTAGACTTCGACAACTATGAATTTCAAAGAGCTGAACTCACATACAATGAAGACGGACTGCTCGAATCTGAACTCGTCAAGCAAGACCCATTCATAGGCGTGATGGAAAATTATACTTTGACAGAATACTATTACGACGAAAACAACAACGTCTCTGAAATCATCACAAGCAGCTGGGCATACACCGACTGGGCATTGAATTCACTACAATTCTATTCATACGATGAAGTCGGCAACTGCACAGAAGTTGTCAGCGCAACACCAGACGGCATCGCACAAGAAAAGAGAGTCTATAAATACGATACTAATGTTTTGGCAGAAAATGTTTTCTATTATTCAAATCCTGAAAACAAATTCCCAGCATTTCCTCAGATGTACAATATGGTGACATCATACGAATCATGGATGTTCAACCAAGGATCAGGCGGATTAAGTTATGTTGGCGACTACTTGTATTCTTACGAGGTTATTGGCGAAGTTGATTTAGGCGTCACTGTTGAAGCATCAGCAGAAGAAATATGTTTGGGTGAAACCGTACAATTAAATGCAAACGCTTTCGGAGGTTCCGGTGAATACACTTACTCATGGACAAACGCTGAAATACTTGATGATGCTACAATCCAAAATCCAACAGCAACACCTACAGAAGATGGCGAAATCACTTTCACAGTAACAGTCAGCGATGGAGAAAACACTGTTGAAGCCTCTGTAACAGTAATCGTTCTCTTATGTGACGGCGTTGAAGAACAAATTCTCAACAACGTTAACATCTATCCTAACCCAGCACAAGATTTCATCATGATTGATTTTGAAAACGTAGAGTTCGTTGAAGTCATCGACATCTACGGAAGAGTAATCACATCCGCTGAAATCAACGGTGAAACAAGAATTGACATGAGCGACTTCGCTGACGGAATCTACTACGTAAGATTACACAGCAACGGCGCAACAGCAGTTCAAAAAATTGTTAAAAACTGACAATTAGATTTCGAGTAAAAAAAAGGCGCGTCATTTGTGAAGTGACGCGCCTTTTTTTAGTTTGATACAGGACGAATCGTGAGACCTCGGTATCTGTAGTTCATGTCTTCACTCTGGTATTCATAATCAGAATAAAGGATGTAAGAATAATCGCTGCTATATTGATGCGGTGTTGAAGACCAGTAGTAGCATTCTCCATAAATATATAACGAAGAACCGTCACGATAACCTGAAGCTGGGATAAAAATGTAATTGCCGTTACTGCCCGTGACCTTAAATCCATCGACGCCGTTCTGTGTTTCTGGTGTCCAGCTACAATTGTATATTAACTCTCTTATCTCGTCTCTCGTAGGCATTCTCCAGCTGCCGCCCCAGTTAGCAGCGGCTGCGTCGTATTGTGCGTTGCCAGAGATATCGTTCAGCTGTTGTCCGAAGGTGACGCTGTTATCCTCTGTATATTCCGCTTTGGTTTCCGTCTCGCCCCAAGCGTAATAGTTACCATAGTCTTCCGGATTGTCGGCACCAATATTACACGTCGCCCATTTCAGTCCGCTCGAAAGTCCCAAGTCGACATATTGATGACCGTTTATCATTCCGTCAGATAAAGTCGAGAAATACTTCTGTTCACCATAACTTGTACCTTCGCTGTTTGTCGCGTATGCTCTTATATAATATGTGGTACTATGGGTGAGATTGGTAAGTTGCGATGTAAATGCTCCCGTTCCGTTACCGTCAGATGTCTTATTATCATCGATTGTCGGATCTGGAGAAGTACTCCAACATACTCCTCTTGCGGTCACTGTAGCACCGCCGTCATCGGTAACATTACCGCCTGATGTAGCCGTCGTTGAAGTCACATTAGTCACTATCGTCGTCGTCACCGTAGGAAGTTGAATATATTGCAAAGTCGTAAACGTCTTTTGTTCACCGTAGCTCGTGCCTTCACTGTTTGTGGCGTAGGCTCTTACATAATAAGTCGTCGCCGAAGTCAATCCAGAAATCTCAATTGTAAAGCTACCTGTTCCGTTGCCGTTACTGATAAAACTGTTATCGATTGTAGGATTAGGATCCTTACTCCAGCATACGCCTCTTGCAGTCACGGTAGCACCGCCGTCATCAGTCACATTGCCGCCCGACATAGCTGTATTCTGAGTAATATCCGTAACATCAGCTGTCGTCACTGTCGGGAGTTCAATGTTTTGCAAAGTAGTGAACGACTTTTGTTCGCCGTAGCTTGTTCCTTTTTCATTTGTAGCGTAAGCTCTTACATAATAAGTTGTATTCGCTGTCAGATTTGTGATATTAGACGTAAATATTCCTGTTCCATTACCGTCGGTTGTATGATTATCTGAAACAGTCGGGTTTTGAGAAGTGCTCCAACACACGCCTCTTGCGGTTACTGATGAGCCGCCGTCATCGGTGACGTTGCCGCCCGACACTGCTGTATTCTGAGTAACATCTGTAACATTTGTTGTCGTCACTATTGGAAGTTCAATATATTGCAAAGTAGTGAACGACTTTTGTTCGCCGTAGCTTGTTCCTTTTTCATTTGTAGCGTAAGCTCTTACATAATAAGTTGTATTCGCTGTCAGATTTGTGATATTAGACGTATATATTCCTGTTCCATTACCGTCGGTTGTATGATTATCTGAAACAGTCGGGTTTTGAGAAGTGCTCCAGCATACGCCTCTTGCGGTCACTGATGAGCCGCCGTCATCGGTGACGTTGCCGCCCGACACTGCTGTATTCCGAGTAACATCTGTAACATCTGATGTCGTCACCACAGGAGACTCTGGATCTGGAATCTGCAGAGTGGTAAAAGTCTTTTCTCCGCCGTAAACCGTTTCAGCATTACAAATCATGTACGCCTCATAACGATAAGTCTGTCCGTCGCCAAGATTCTCAACCTGATGTGAATATTCTCCCATATCGTTACCCGATACAACATATTTAGTAGATGTAGCTTCATCAATGTAAAGGATGAAACCTCGTTCAGCAAACGACTTGTTTTCAATATTGATGCTACCTTTTAATAATGCGGAATTAGTCGTTATGTCGGAAGGTTCCAAAGTCATAATATTAACAACATAATAAGCCTTGACAGTCAATTCAAAAGTCATCACATCGGATACTATCTTTATTGTTGAGAGGTTTTCACCAAGCGATAGTTTCTCCCTGTCGATAGTCACTTCAATTTTCTTCAATGAATCTGGTTGCAACAAGCCATCAGCTGGAACTACATTCACGATCCATGACGATGTTTTCTCGATTTGATAGTTCACAGGGATCTCGCCGTCGTTATATATATTAAAGGTACGTGAGATGTCATTGGCAAGGCTTCCGAAATTAAGTTCGTCAATATCATTACCATCATCATCGACGACTTTCATTGAAGAGACAAGTTTCTCCATTTCGATGTCACGGCTTATCGCGTCAGAATCTTTCACGGAAATAGTCTGATCATCTTCATAATCTTTATAACCATCTCTCGAAGCTGAGATCGAATAGTCGCCGAGTTTCAGTTCCACGAACTCGAAGTAACCGTCAGACTTTGTCGTAGCAGTTTTATTGACAGGCTTCAACAAAACAGTTGCGTTTTCAACATAGTCACCAGTAGCTTTATCGGTAACGTAACCGTTTATCGCACCTTTTTGTTCTTCAACAGGTTTTTTACATGATTGGTTGAACACAATCAAGGTCATTGAAACCAATAACAATAATAGGATTCTTTTCATTTTCTTTAGATTTAATAAAGGTTCAGTAATAAATTTCCTTGGCATAATAAGCAGAACCTCATTACTCTTCATTACGCCGCTCGTTCATGAGTGCAAATTTATCGTTTAATTTTAATTTTTCAAAAAAAAATTTACAATAATTTAAGGGGACTTCTATAAATTGCTTTGCAAATGATTTATGAATTTTTATTGAGAAGATTTTTGTATTTCTTGAAAGA
>JAZUSL010000006.1:0-34467 GCA_045606705.1 Bacteroidales bacterium | reverse complement strand
GTTGCTAATGTTTCACTTATGATGTTTTCCTGGTCAATTACACTCGTCTGTGCGACAACCATAGGATCGTAAAATTCTTTCTTGGGTCGTGAAATTTGAGGATTTTCTGCAATAAATTTGTCAATAATTTCTGTTTTCGATAATGTTTTCTTTTCCTTCTTGTTTTCTTCCTTCTCACGTTCTAATTCTATAATCCTCTGTTCAATGAGATTTTTTAATTCATCTAAAGATTTACGTTTTTCTTCTAAAAACGCCATCTCCTTCGACAACTCTTCCTTCGATTTATTCAAATCGACATCCGGAATTACTATCGCTTCCAATGACTGTTGTTTTTTGTCAGTCGTATGTTCACTGAACTCATCAGGCAAATCACAAACCTCGACTTTTGTTTTCATCGACTTTGACTCCGCCATAAGATGTCGTAAAGCGTTTCTATCGGGTACCATAGCCGCAGCAAGTCGCAACTGTTTTGCAGACCTCTTGTCATTGTTAAGATCTAAACCTACCGATAGAAGTACTTGTGCTATAGTGAAATATGGATATTGCTCAACAGCAGATGACAATAATTCAATGTCATTGCCGTCCATTTTATGCGGACTCGACATTATCTCACTGAGTCTTTGCGTCTCTGCATCTCTGCGTCTCTGCGCTTCTAATATCACATTTTCTTTGTCCATAAATTACCAATTCACAACAGCTTTGTTAAAAATATCCTGACATAAGTCTTCAACTATCTGCTCTACCAAAACGTCTTGAACCATATTCAAATCCTGTTCGCTCGGATAATCCTGATATTGTGAGAAGTTTTGCTCGAAATTCTTTGACTCGTCATATCTATTTGTAAAACGTACATTTACCGTCACTGTCAGTCTGTTCATCGCGGCTGTCTGATTACCTGTGATGGCAATAGGAGAGGTGCTGTAACCCGTAATCTCTCCTTCAAAAGCGAGGTCTCCATTTTCTGCCACCGACTGTAATGTCGTCTGATTTACAAACATATCGGTCAAGGCGTTTGTCAAAGTATTGCTTAACAAAGGATTGACGAGCTGCGCATTGTTAGGGAAATATTGAACC
This sequence comes from Bacteroidales bacterium, assembly GCA_045606705.1. Lineage (GTDB taxonomy): Bacteria > Bacteroidota > Bacteroidia > Bacteroidales > F082 > Limimorpha. Next base: position 33,393 of record JAZUSL010000006.1, on the reverse strand, counting down.
GAGATAGTCTTAGCCTCAGCGGGAATGGAAGCTCCCGAAAATGAATATATCCCACAGCTGCTTAAGAAAAGACAACAAGTCAATAAGACAATGATACTTAAAGTCGCAAAGTCGCAAAGTCGCAAAGTAGGGACGCGTCAATTACGCCTGAAAAAAATGAACAATATGTAACTGACACGTCTAATCATAAAAAATTCGAAATCGTAAGAACAAACGAAAATAATGTCGATACAATTCGTGTTTATTATAAGAAACCGAAAAACAAAATCTTATCCCTGATTCGTTTTTATCGCGCCAATATGATGGCATTGAAAATAGGACGCGACAACGGACGCGACAAGTCACGTCCCTACGATCTGATTCACGTTCACATCCTGACACGATTAGGCGTGATTGCATGGATGCAGAAATTATTGCATAAGACACCTTATATAATTACAGAACATTGGTCGAGGTATTTGCCGGGAAACGACTTCAACGGTTTCTTGAGAAAGTTCTTTACTAAGATTATAGTTCGTAATGCTAAATCAGTTACGACCGTTACGGAAAATCTCGCCAATGCAATGAAGGCACACGGATTGAAAAACGACAATTACGTCACGCTTCCTAATGTCGTGAATCTCGATATGTTTCATATCTCCGAAAAAAGCAATAATCCATGCAAGATAATTCACATCAGCTGTTTTGAAGACAAGTCGAAAAACATAAGCGGACTTTTGGAATCATTGAAGATTGTTGATGAAAAAGGCATCGACTTCCAATGTACGCTCATCGGCGAAGGAATGGACTTCGAGATGATGAAACAAAAAGCAGAATCTCTGCAATTAATTAATAAGGTATCATTTACCGGATTATTGGAAGGACAAGCTTTAGCCGACGAACTCGCTTCAGGAGATTTCTTGGTATTATCGAGCAATTATGAGAACATGCCCGTCGTCATCCTCGAAGCATTAGCATCAGGATTGCCTGTCGTAAGTACCAATGTCGGCGGCATCAAAGAAATGATTGACGACACTAAAGGAATCTTGGTAGAACCACGCAATCAAGAAGCCTTGGCGGAAGCCATCATCAAAATGATAGAGACATATAAAAACTATGACGCCAATTATTTAAGAAATAGCGTCATAGAGAAATACGGATATGAAAGCGTGGGAAGGTTTTTGGATAAAATGTATAAATAAAAACTGAGAATTAATTGTTTACTCCTCCACTGATTCTATCTTCAACACTCTTAGGATATTAAAAACAAATAAGCAAACACTAAACGTAAAAGTCCAATAGAAAATATATTTGACATCATTATTTCGTAGCGCAATCGTCGGAATAATAAGCAACAAAGAATAAACGGCATTTGGAATAAGAAATATCTTACTTAAGATATTTTTATTAACGTTTCTATATTCTGTTACAATAAATTTTGGCATTTTTGAAAAATCATCCTTAGACTTAATCCTCAAAATCCTAAAAATCACCAATCTAGTTACACCCTCAATAAAAAGAAATGCCACACCTGCAATAGCTGATTTTTTTATATCATAGCTGATGTTTATTGATGGCAAAACAAGCATACACCATCCTATCAATGCAGCAGCCACTAAAAGAATCAATACATCATGGAACTTGAATCTGATTTGTAAATGTTTTGTTGGAATTAATTCTGACATAATTTTTAAATTTTAGTTATTCGAGTTCGTCTCGAAACCGCTGAACCGTTCATCGATTCAGACCACAAAATTATGCAGACTCAATTATTTATGATTATGTTAGAATATGTTTCTGTTATGTTTCCGCAAAAATGACAACAACTCTTCATTGATATTGCTCATCTTTGTTTTCTCAGCAACTCTTTTCTTCCTGCTTACACAACCTTGGTACGACAGACCTAAAAGTGCCGCTTTATGAATTTCCGAAATGCTTAAAAGAGAAAGCATACAATAATCTATTTCACCTTTGTTAAGTTCTGGGAAAGTCGTTTTTAGTTCATTTACAAAATCATTGAAACAAAGGTTTATTTCTTTTTCCAAATTCATCTTCTCATTTTCCTTGAGGCAAATCATACTTGCACTGACATTTGTCGCGCTTAAATCCGATTCGCTTTCACATTTGTCCTTAATAAGAATGAATATCTCAGATGAGATAAATCTATTCCATCTTTCGGAGAAATCTTCTTTGCTTGACGCATTTCTCTTTCTCTTTATGATAAAGAATATTGATGAAGTTAATATTATGATTAATGAAAATGCTAAATATACGACGTGAACATTTTCTCTCTTGTTCTCGGCATATTGGTTATCTCTCTCATATTCATACAAAAGATTTTCAGCAGACAACGACTTTCTTTTAAATTCAGAAAAGATTTCGTTTATAGAATCGTATTTCAAACTGTGACAAACCGATAATGCAGTATCACCTTTTATAAGATAAAGATTTGACAACTGTCTGTGAGCCGACATTTGCTTCTTTATATCATTAGAGTTCAATACTATTTTGGAATGTTTTATCGCTCCGTCAATATCACCTTCAATCTGATATAAGACCGAAAGATAGTTGTTCAGAGAATAATTCATAGCGATTCTGTTGTCGGGAAGCAAACTTATTCCCTTCATTCTGTTAGGAGACAATCCTTCTAACTTTTCCTTTTGATGAAACGCCGTTGTCAAAGCCATATATAAAGCAGAAATAAGAGGCTCTTCCTTCTGTGAGAAGTTCATGCTTTTCTGCATATAATACTGTAAAGTATCTGGATTTTCATTCTCCGAAAGATAATAACAAATATTACCAATTCTACGATAATCGTGAACTATATTATTCGAATCCAATGATGTGAGGCAATAATCCAACGACTTAAAATATAAATCTTTAGACAGAGTATAATTTTCGCAATCGTAGAAAACATCAGCTATGTTCTTGTAAATATCACCTTTTATATTATGGTTATTATCTTTTATTTTATCAGAAAATTTCAAAGCATTTATATAACACTTCAAAGCATCGTCGAAATGACATTTGGTGTAATGACAATACCCTAAGATATTATAAGATTTAGATAAAAGATAATATTTATTAACATTATCTCTACAATCATTGACCGAATCAATAAAGTCGCTGATAGAGTTTATAATATCATCATCAGCGACTTCGTTTTCCATAAGATATGTTTCGAAATCCTTAAACAATAAAACATCATCTACAGATTTCTTAGAATTGACATTACAAGAAACAAAAACGAGAATAAGCAAAATAAACAACAAACGTTTCATACCATTCCTTCTCCCTTTTGTCTTTTGTCTTTAGCCATTAGCCAATCATTCCAAATTCTCGATAATCATCTTCACAAACTCAGTATTAGCTAGATGTCCTGGTTTGGACGCCTTGACATGACCGAGTATTGGTTTTCCTAACAACGCCATATCGCCTATTAAATCTAGGAGTTTATGGCGAGCAGGTTCGTTTTCAAAATGAAGTGTCGTGTTATTCAAAATTCCGCCTTGATGAATGCCGACAGATTCCATATTGAAAAGTTTCGCCACACGTTTGAGTTCTCCCGCAGGAACCATATCTTCTACAAATACGATAGCCGTAGAAAGGTCGCCGCCTTTGATGAGATTATGTTTCAGCAACATCTCTAATTCCTGGAAGAATACGAAAGTACGGCAAGGAGCTATTTCCTTTTCAAAGTCAGCCATACTTCTAAGAATAGCTGTCTGTGGTTTAAGAACTTGTGAGTTATAATCGACGCTCACCTCCATTCTGAAGTCTTCTGCTGGTTTGATGCTTATCTCGCAACCGATTTTAGGATGGAAATAAGTGACGGCTTTCTTAAGACGCAGATACTCACGTTCAGCTTCTTGTTCGACTATGCCCGCTGACTTAAGAGCTTCGAGCATATATCTCGCGCTGCCGTCTTGAATTGGAGGCTCCTCACAATTGATGTCAATCAATGCGTTATCGATACCAGCACCACGCAACGAAGCGAGGATATGTTCAACGGTATAAACACGAACGCCGTTTTGCGCTATCGTTGTTCCGCGCGATGTATCGACGACATTCTCGACTCTTGCTTCTACTATAGGTTTACCTTCAACATCTACTCTTCTGAACCTAAACCCGTGATTTTCAGGAGCTGGATGGAATGTAAGAGTTCCTCTTTGTCCCGTATGAAGACCCGTTCCGCTAAGACTTACGTCTTGTTTTATAGTTCTTTGTTTTTCAATCATTGTTGTTTTTCTTTTAGTTGTTTCTCCAATTGCTCAACACGTTTCACCAACTTATCCAAATTCTTGATATGTACTGAAGATTTCAGATAATCCTTTAAATTAAATGCAGGCGAGCCCATCAGTTCTTCGCCTTCTTTCTTTACGCTGCCCAAGATTCCTGATTGAGCACCTATCTTAGTATTGTTAGCTATATGGATATGACCAACAAAACCGACTTGTCCGGCTATGATACAATTATCGCCAATCTTAGTCGAACCGCTTACGCCAGTCTGAGCAGCGATGGCAGTATTCTTTCCGAGTTCAACATTATGAGCGATCTGAATGAGGTTATCAAGTTTCACTCCGTCATGTATTTTTGTTGAACCCATAGTAGCGCAGTCGATACAAGTGTTAGCGCCTATTTCGACATTATCGCCAAGACTTACATTACCTATCTGAGGAATCTTCTTGTAAGAACCATCTTCTTGAGGAGCGAATCCGAATCCGTCCGCGCCCAAGACACATCCAGAATGTAAGATACACGATTTGCCGACAACGGTCTGCGCATAAAGTTTCGCGCCTGCATAAATGACGGTATCGTCACCAATAACGCAATCATCACCTATATATACTTGAGGATAAATCTTCACGCGATTACCTATTTTAGCTCTTTCGCCGATGAAAGCGAATTCACCTATATATACATCTTCTCCGTAAGAAGCGTCTTTTGAAATAAACGACAAAGAAGAAACGCCACTTTTCGACTGCATAAACTGTTGGTAAAGACCAAGCAGCTGGGCGAAAGCGGCGTAAGCATCGGGCACTCTGATAAGAGTAGCCGAAACTTTATCCTGAAGTTTCAAATCGTTATTAACCAAAACTATCGAAGAATTCGTAGTGTATAAATATTGTTCATATTTAGGATTAGCGAGGAAACTCAACATACCGGGAGCGCCTTCCTCAATCTTAGCGACATTATAGACTTTTGTCTCCGGATTACCTTCTACTGTACCTCCGAGAAATGTCGCTATTTGAATTGCTGTAAATTCCATATTTTATAAAGAATTAAATTCATATTTAATATTAACTACCGCCTTCTCGACCAAAGGATTGTTGAACGAAGCCAATTTCTGCGCTATCATTGCGACATCGGCATCAGGATTGTCGTTGAAAACGGCATTTATATTTTGCAGGACTTCCTCCTTTGCCAAATCAATGAGTTGCCAAGTCTCTTCCGTAACGTAAAGACGTTGGGCAATATTGTGCTCATATTCGTCTTGTACATTCTGAAGAAGGGAAAACTGGAAATCATTTCTCGACATTGCAGGATTAAAGACTCGCTTCACCAAAACAGGGAACTGAATTCGCTCAATATAAAGGAGCAAACGTTCATATGCCTGGATCCTCAATGGCACAATCAGTTTTTGCGAAATGGTTTTAAGATCATTATCATCGTTATGCCTATCTGTATCTTTACGACTCCTATTGTCCTTAATATAAGAGACAAACATATATAATAACATCATTACGATACAAATCGTCAAAATAATGTTCGGAAAGTTCAAATTCATCAAGTTTATTTTTACGTGCAAAGATAAGCAAAAACATCATATTATTTTTAAAATTATGGTATGATTTCAATACAAAAAAATAGTAACTTTGCCAGTTCAAATTAAAGTAATATTTCTGATAAAAATTATAATAAAAAGAAAATGGAAAACATCATTTTATCACAAAGAGTTATGAATATGGCAGAATCAGCCACATTGAAAATGACTCAGTTAAGCCGTGAATTAAAAGCACAAGGCATCGACGTTATTTCTTTAAGCATTGGCGAACCGGACTTCAACACTCCAGTTGCTGCAAAACAAGCAGGTATCGACGCTATCAACAATAATGACACACACTATCCTCCAGTACCTGGAACACCTGCATTACGCAAAGCCATCGCTGAAAAATTGAAACGCGACAATGGTCTTGACTACACCGATGCCGACATCATCGTTTCAAATGGTGCAAAGCAAGCTATCACAAACGTTTTCATGGCTATCGTTGACAAAGGCGACGAAGTCATCATCCCTGCTCCTTTCTGGGTATCATATCCTGAAATGGTAAAATTAGCTGACGGCACTCCAGTTTTCATCAACACAACAGCTGAACAAAACTTCAAAATCACCGCTGAACAATTGGAAGCAGCCATCACTCCAAAAACAAAGGCTTTCATTTTCAGCACACCATGTAACCCTTCAGGTTCTGTATATACAAAAGAAGAATTAGCTTCATTAGTTGAAGTTTTCAAGAAATATCCTCGCATCATCGTTCTCTCTGACGAAATCTATGAATTCATCCAATACGAACAAAAACATGAAAGCATGGGTCAATTCACAGAGTTGAAAGACAGACTCGTCATCATCAACGGTGTCGCTAAAGGTTATGCAATGACAGGTTGGCGTATAGGTTACATCGCAGCTCCTAAAGCTATCGTCTCAGCATGTAACAAAATCCAAGGTCAATATACATCAGGTATATGCACAATAGCACAAGCAGCTTCTTTGGAAGCAATGAAGATGTCACCTGAAAACTCAGAAGAAATCCAAACTATGCTCAAGGCATTCAGAAACAGAAGAGATATGTTCTTCGAACTCTTAAGCGAAATCCCTGGTATGAAGTTAAGCAAACCGGCAGGCGCATTCTATATGTTCCCTGAAATAAAGTCATACTTCGGTAAAACTGACGGCGAGACAACAATCAACAACAGCAACGAACTCTGTTTGTACTTATTAGACAAAGCTCACGTCGCTTGCGTTGCTGGTGACGCTTTCGGTAACGATGAATGTATCCGTCTCTCATACGCAACATCAGAAGACAAACTTCGCGAGGCAGCAGCAAGAATCAAAGAAGCATTAAGCAAACTTAAATAAGAAATATCAAGGGGCGTATTCAAACGCCCCATTTTATACCATATAAACAAAATATTTGCAACATGAAAGACCTATTTAATTCTTTTAACGACAAGAAGATAATGATTGTCGGCGACATGATGCTCGACATTTATATGAAAGGTAAAGTTGAAAGAATTTCTCCGGAAGCCCCTGTTCCAATCGTTGCGGTAACAGAAACATTCTCTCGTTTGGGCGGCGCTGCCAATGTTGCACAAAACCTTAAAACTTTAGGATCCGAACCGATTTTATGTTCCATCGTCGGTAACGACGAAAAAGCCAACGAACTGCTCAACGCCATGACAGAGCAGAATATGATTGTCGATGGCATAATAAAAAGTGATGAAAGAATCACCACTCGCAAAGTACGTATCATAAGCAACAACGCACAAATGCTGCGCGTCGATACGGAAGATACATTTGACCTTACTGATAAAGAGTATAATTTATTGATGAACAGAGTCAACGACATCATCAATAAAGAAAATATAGACGGAATCATCTTGCAAGATTACAACAAAGGCGTGTTGACGGAGAAAGTCATACGAGACGTCATTGCTCTTGCCAACGAGAAAAACATTCCGGTTGGCGTTGACCCAAAGAAAAAGAATTTCCTTGCATATCAGAATGTTACATTCTTCAAACCAAATCTAAAAGAGCTGAGAGAAGGCTTAGATATCGGTTCCAAAGACGACAGCATTGAAGAAATTGTAAAAGCAGTCGACAGACTACAAGCGGAATTGAAATGTAGATATATAATGACGACATTGTCTGAGCGCGGCGTTTTGATCAAAGATTATAATACAAATACTTATCATCATATTCCGGCGCATCTTAGAAAAATTGCCGACGTTTCTGGAGCCGGCGACACAGTATTGAGTGTTGCCATCTTATGCATGGTATGTCAACAAGATGCATATAACATTGCTGCACTATCAAATCTAGCAGGCGGAATCGTCTGCGAAGAACTAGGAGCAGTACCTATTAATAGAGAAAGACTTCTAGAAGAAAGTAAAAAAATTTGAACTAAATATCACACCTTATAATAATTAAGGAAACTGTTCGTTTTGTTGTTATGAAAAAAGAAAATTTTAACAAGATTTTAGCGTGTATCTGCCTCTTACTTTGCATGATACCACAGTTATTGAACGCACAAAACAAGAAGCCATTAAATCTACCTAATTATGATAATGAACCATATCACTATGGTTTTATTATCGGATACAATCAGATGCTTTTCTCCCTAGACTATGTCGACAACTTTCAAAACATAACTCACTCGCCTTCTGAATTTCCACCTGATAATGTTATGCCAGATATCGGAGGCGACTTCACAGCATCCGAATTCAAAGTAAACAGTATAACACCAACAATGACTCATGGTTTCTCTGTCGGTATAGTCGGAAATTTACGATTATCTAAACATTTCGACCTACGACTTATCCCAACACTTAGTTTTGGTGAAAGAAAAATAATATATAATCTTGTCTCAACAACAGCAATAGATGCCAACACTGGCAATTTTAAAGAATATAATATAGAATCAAATACCCACTCCACTTTCGTTGAGTTCCCTATACATCTAAAGATAAAATCTAAAAGACATTATAATTCTGCAGCTTACGTTATAGCTGGTGCCAGTTACAAAATAGACATGGCATCACAGAAAAAATTCTACGACGAAACAAATAATAAACCTAAAGCATTAATAGTCAATCGTCATGACATTGCCGCAGAGATAGGCGCAGGATTCGATTTCTACACAGGATATTTCAAATTAGGCATAGAACTCAAAATGAGTTACGGATTGCTCGACGTAGCAAAAGACCACAATTATATGTACACAAGTAGTTTCGATAATCTAAGAAACAAAACATTCCAATTGTCGTTTACGTTTGAATAATTCAAACCAACAGACAACGGCAAACCATCAACAGTCTTCGTCAAAGTTGTAAAACGTGATATTTTTACAATAAACTTAATTCAAAATAATATTAGAAATAGGGGAATTTAAGTTCCTCTGTTTTTATTTTAACAAGTTAAATCATTGAAAATTATAATAATAAAAATATTTTAAAAAAAAATTATTTTCTTGTTGTGTGATATTATTTTTTTTATAATTTTGCAATCACAAAAATAAGGCGGTCTCTTCGTCTAGTCTGGTCAGGACGTCAGGTTTTCATCCTGGTAACAGGGGTTCAAATCCCCTAGAGACTACAAAATTTCAAAGAGCCATTAACGATTCAGTTAAATGGCTTTTTTGTGCTTATGGTAAAGATACTTTTATCAATAAAACACTTGATTTGCAAAAAGAGGTTTTATTCTCTTTTAATTTCCTTATTTATATTATTTATATTTTCATCAAATTTAAATTCACAAGAAATCGTCTATGGATTTACTGGCGGTTTGAATATGAACACCATCTCAACTCCAAAAGATGACGGCGGATTAAAAGTAGGTATCAACCTCGGCGGAATAGCACAACTTAAACTCAACGATGTCATGAGCGTAATGGCAAACCTACGATTCTCAACAAAAGGACAAGAATTCTCAAAAACAATCGAAGACCAAAACAATCATCTTAAAATATACAACTCCACTTCTTTATATTACATCGACATCCCTGTCTTATATCAATATTATTTCAAGGATATCATCGGCGTTGAAGCAGGTCCGACTTTCAACCTCTGTCTCGGCGGAAAAAACAGAGAAAAGATCGGCAACAGCGAATGGAACGCAACAAAGTTTAAGAAAGGAACCTACAACCCGTTTGAATTCGGTCTCACACTCGGCATCTTCACTCGCGACCTCGGACAAAGCGCGTTCAACAACATCTTCATCGAATTCAGATATTTTATAGGCTTGACTAACTTCTATAAAACCCCCGAACGCAATACTAACACAGGAGTTTTTCTAAACATTGGTTATATTTTTGAACATCCACTAAAGAAAAAATGACTACACATAACAAAATCAATTTACAAATCATAATAGGAAACCAAACAAATCCATTTCTAAACCTCGCCGTTGAGAGTCAACTTCTCGACACCTATCAAGAAAATACAGTAACTTTATTTCTTTGGAGAAACAGACAAACCGTCGTCATCGGAGCAAATCAGAATCCATATTCAGAATGTGATGTCGATACTCTTTTGAAAGAAGGTGGACATCTAACAAGAAGAAGAACCGGTGGCGGAGCAGTTTACCATGACTTAGGAAACCTCAACTTTTCCATTGTAGCAGATAAAAAAATATATGACGTAAAACGACAAATGACTGTCATTCAAAAAACATTGCTTAACTATGGATTAGAAACAGAGGTAAGCGGAAGAAACGACATCACTTATCAAGGACGTAAATTCTCAGGAAATGCCTTCGCCAAGACAAAATATCAAGGATTACATCACGGAACAATCCTGATAAAAACCGACAGCGAGAAACTACAGAAATATCTCAAGGTAAAACCTGCGAAACTTCATAAACACGGTGTAAAATCAGTATCCAGCAGAGTGATAAACCTTTCAGAAGTAGCCGACATCACTTCAGAAAACATTATTCCACATCTCATCAAAGCCTTTGAAGAAGTATACGACAGCAAAGCTATTGTAATTAATTTTGATGACTTATGTACAGAAGAAGTTTTGAAATTAAGAGACCGTATCAGTAGTGACGAATATCTTTTTGGGAAATGGAAAGAATTTCACACGCAAAAAAGCGGAACATTCGACTGGGGCAGTGTTGACATAGAATTAGACATTGATGAAGAAAAAGAAATAATCAAAGACATAAATATAGCATCCGACAGTCTAGATCCGGCATCAATCAATCTCGCAAAGGAGATACTTAAAGGAACTAGTACAACTGCCAAACCCACTTTCCCTGAATACAACCAGATTGTCAGAGATATTATTGGAATGATACTATAAATAGTCAACAGACAATATCCATTATTCAAAAAATCTTTTGTCTTTTGCCTTTTGTCTTTTGCCTTTTACTATCTTTGCACATCTAAAAATTTAAACAAAATTACTGATGAAATACTTTTTGCTTCCATTGGGTTGCCAGATGAATCAAAGTGACACAGAACGTGTTAGAACAGTTTTACACGGTATGGGATTTACCCCTACCGAAAATGAAGAAGAAGCGACATTATTAGGCATCATCGCATGTTCGGTACGCCAAAAAGGTATTGACAAGGTTTATACACGTATCAAGAAGTGGAATAAGATGAGAGAGAACAAAAACTGTATCACTTTCGTCTCCGGTTGCGTGCTTCCTGCCGACAGAGAACGCTTCGTAAAACTCTTCGATCTGGTATTCACAATGAATGACCTGCCAGAACTTCCAGACATGATACGCCAGTACGGAGTCGTTATTCCTCAGCAGTCAGCAGTCAGCAGTCAGCAGTCAGCAAACGTCCAATTATCAACAGCAAAGGTTCAACAGCCAGCAGCTAAAGTTCAGATAAATCCATCCGCCAATATGGACAGATTCTGGGTTATTGAACCGGATCATATTTCTGATTTTGAAGCATTCATACCAATACAAAACGGATGTAATAAATTCTGTACTTATTGTGCAGTACCTTACACCAGAGGCCGAGAAGTCTCTCGTAAGTCAGAAGACATTATCGTTGAATTAAAAGATTTAGTACAAAAGGATTATAAAGTAATAACATTACTCGGACAAAACGTCAATTCATACGGATTAGACAAAAAAGGCGATGAAATCAATTTCGCAGAATTGTTACGTAGAATAGGCGAATACGGCAACAACGTTGACAAAGAATTCTGGGTTTATTTCACATCACCTCACCCACGCGACATGAGCGACGAAGTTATTGAAGTCATCTCTCAATATAAATGCCTCGCAAAACAAATACATCTTCCAATACAATCAGGCGACAATGCTATGCTTGAACGCATGAATCGTAAGCACACCTTGGACGATTATCGTCACATAATTCATACAATCAGAAGATTACTCCCAGAAGCAACTATATTTACAGATATTATCGTTGGATTCACAGGCGAGACAGAAGAAGAATTCGAGAACTCAAGAAAAGCCATGGAAGAATTCAAATACAACATGGCATATATAGCACAATATAGCGTACGTCCAGGAGCAGTCGCTTCAACATGGGCTGACGACGTTCCAAAAGAGACAAAGAAAACTCGTTACCATATTCTTACAGATGAATTGATGAAACACTCTTTGGTTTATAACCAAGGTCTTGTAGGAAAAACTTTGAAAGTCATCGTAACAGGATACGACAGAAATAATGCATATCTCACCGGTTATACAGAAGGTAAGATTGTGATACGCTTCAAATCGAACGACAAGAATCTTATTGGTAAGATCGTAAAAATTGAAGTAACTTCAGCAACTCCATTGTCAATAGAAGGAAATCTCGTCACAGAATGAAGATAGCATTTAAGACACTAGGTTGCCGCGTTAATCTATATGAAACAGACGCACTTGCCTCTCGTTTCAAAGAAGCTGGTTATGAAATAGTGGAGACTTCAGAAGATGCTGACGTTTTTGTTGTAAACACTTGTACCGTCACAAATCAAAGCGATCAGAAATGTCGTCAGGCATTACATCAGATCAGAAGGCAACATCCTAATAGTTTGATTGTCGCAACAGGTTGTATGGTTAATCACAGAAAAAACGAACTATTGGAAAACAAAACTGTAGATTACGCCATTGACAACGAAAGGAAATACGCGCTTTTCAAAATTATTGACAATCATTTTAAAGGCGAACAAGTTGATCCTGAAGGTTTAGACATTGACTTATTTGGATATCAACCGGCATTCGATACTTTCCACACCAGAAGTTTAATAAAGATTCACGACGGATGCAACAACTTCTGCTCCTATTGCCTGATTCCTATGGTGAGAGGCAGAGCTACAAGCCGCTGCGACAAAGACATTTACGATAATATTCGCAGCGTCGTTGATCATGGATTTAAGGAAATCGTTTTAACAGGCGTCAATATGGGGCGCTATCAATATCAAGACATTAACTTTGAGAATCTTATAGAAAACATCTTAAAGATTGACGGCGATTTCAGATTAAGGATTTCTTCCATCGAACCTGATAATTTTAGTGATAAGTTTTTAAGTCTGTTTAAAAATGAGAAACTCGCGCCACATATGCATATCTGCCTGCAAAGCGGTGCTGAAAACACATTGAAAGCGATGCGTCGTCATTACACTGCAGCAGAGTTTAAAAACATGTGCGACAGAATCAAAACAGCTATTCCAGATTTCAATATCACCACCGACTTGATTGTAGGATTTCCTGGAGAAACAGAAGAAGACTTTATGGAAAGTGCTGCAATGTGCAAAGAAATAGGCTTCAGCCATATACACACTTTTAAATATTCCGTAAGAAATGGAACCAAAGCCGCCACTATGCCAAATCAGATTCCAGAAAGGATTAAAACAGAACGTAGTACCGTAATCAGAGTAATCTCTGCCGAGAACAAAAAACGATATTTCGAACAGATGATCGGCAAACCTCAGAAAATGCTCATTGAACGCATAAATTCCGACGGAATTGCGCAAGGTTATGGCGAAAATTATATCCCAATGCGACTTAAAGGGATAGGTTTAGAAAAAAACACTTTTGTTAATGTGATTGTCGATAGTATTATAGAGAAGGGGGATAATTCTGAAGTTAATGTAAAACAAATAGATACGTTATAAAAACATATTTTAAAAAAAATAAAAATTTTTTCTATAAAAAATGTAATTTGTAACGATAAATTAAGTAATTTTGCACCCCGAATATGGTATAGAATTCATAAAAAAATAATTATATATGGCAAATCACAAATCATCACTCAAAAGAATCCGTCAGACAGAGAAAAGACGCCTTCGCAATCGCTTCTATGCTAGAGCAATGCGCGCCGCTGTTAGAGGGTTCAGAGCTTTAACAGAAAAATCTGAAGCTGAAGCAAAACTTTCAGAAATGTACAAAATCATTGACAAGACAGCTAAACGCGGTATCATCCACAGAAACAAAGCTGCTAACTTAAAGTCAAAACTTGCACATCACACAGCAAAATTAGCATAAGAGATTATACTAAAAAGAAAACCGACCTTTTGGTCGGTTTTTTTGTTAATATTCATTAACATTTTATAAAGCTGCGAGCTATGAGTTATGAGCAGCTAAGCGTTAGGGATTGGAGCGGCATCCTTTTGAAGCGTAGCGGAAAAAGATATAGCGGAAAGCCCGACGGCGTAAGCCGGAACGCCCCAAATAATTCATAATGCATAATGCATAATTCATAATAATATATATAATGATAGAATTTTTAGAAGCATATAACTTAAACGGCATTTTCATCGGCATCGCCACATTTTTGATAATTGGCGTCTTTCATCCTTTGGTGATAAAAGGCGAATATTATTTCAGCGTGAAATGCTGGTGGGTTTTCGCACTGATGGGAATTATCAGCACTGCAGCATCAATTCTCGTCAAAGAATTAACCTGGTCAATATTGTTAGCAGTTTGGGGAGCATCGTCATTCTGGTCAATACATGAGCTCTTCGAACAAAGAGAAAGAGTAAAAAAAGGATGGTTCCCGAAGAGAAAAATTGAAAATTAGCTATCAGCCGTCAGCAATCAGCTGTCAGCATCTAAAGTCACATATTGCTGAAGACTAATAGCTAAAAGCTGACGGATAAAAAAATCTGTTGTCCGTTGTCTGTTGACAAATAAAAAACCAAAATATGAACACCATAAAATCATGGGCGGAAGAAGACCGTCCGCGCGAGAAGATGCTCGCCAAAGGAAAAGAATCATTAAGCAACGCAGAACTGATTGCCATATTAATAGGTAGCGGCAATAGCAATGAATCTGCAGTCGATTTGTCGAGAAGAATACTACGCGACAATAACGATAATCTCATCGAGTTATCAAAGTTATCAATCAATGATTTATTGAAATATAAAGGAATCGGTGAAGCCAAAGCCGTCACCATTGCGGCAGCATTGGAGTTAGGTCGCCGGCGACGTTTCAGCGAGGCGTTGGAGAAACCTTGCATCAGAAACAGCCAACTCGCTTACGAATGTTTCTACGCACATCTGTCAGACTTAAATCACGAGCAATTCTGGATCATGCTTCTCAACAATGCGAATAAAGTCATTAAGTTAGAGAAGATTGGAGTCGGAGGCATGACAGGCACCACCGCCGATCCGAAGAAGATTTTCAAGTGCGCCTTGGAAAACAATGCGGCGAGCGTGATGTTATGCCACAACCATCCTTCGGGGAATATATTTCCGAGTAATGCCGACAAACAGATCACAAACAACTTAGTCAAAGCGGGGCAACTTTTAGAAATAAAAATCTTAGACCATATCATCATTGGTAACGATAATTATTTTAGTTTTGCAGACGAAGGATTATTGTAAGATAAGATGATAAAAATCGTAACAATTATAGGCGCGAGACCGCAGATTATCAAGGCGGCTGCTTTAAGTCGCGCCATTAAAAACAAATTCTCTGACAAGATAAAAGAAGTCATCGTTCACACCGGACAACATTACGATGAGAATATGTCGCAGGTGTTTTTCGATGAACTCGGCATTCCTACACCAGATTATAACTTAGGCGTAGGCTCGGGAAGTCACGGCACGCAGACAGCCAAGATGATTGAAGGAATAGAAAGTGTTTTATTAAAAGAAAAACCAGATTATCTTGTCGTTTACGGCGATACCAATTCAACGCTTGCAGGAGCAATAGCAGCATCAAAGATTCATATACCGATAGTACATATCGAAGCCGGACTGCGCTCTTTCAACAAAGCGATGCCAGAGGAAATCAACAGAATATGCTGCGACCATTGTTCCACGATGCTCTTCTCCCCTACTCCGACAGGTTACAAAAATCTTATCAACGAAGGATTCAATCCGGAGAACAAGAAACCTTTCACGGCTGACAATCCAGGCATCTATCATTGCGGAGATGTGATGTATGATAATAGCTTGTTTTTTGGGTCAACAGACAACAGACAACGGACAACAGACATCTACCAAAAAGACGATTACATTCTATGCACGATACATCGAAACAACAACACTGATGAACCGAAGAGACTGAATGCTATTGTTAGTGCGTTGATTAAGTTATCAGAAGAAAAGGATATTATCATTCCATTGCATCCGAGGACCAAGAAACTGTTGAATGTAAATTTAGATTCCGCCACTTACGACACCTTTATTAATAATAGCAGGATTCACATCACCGAGCCGGTTTCATTTTTAGAGATGATAAGTTTGGAGAAGAGCGCGAGTTTGGTTCTAACCGATTCCGGCGGAGTACAGAAAGAAGCCTATTTCTTCAAGAAACCATGTATCATCATGCGAAGCGAGACAGAATGGAAGGAGATTGTTGAAGTCGGGGCAGCTATCATTGCCGATGCTGACGAAGAAAAGATTATTGAAGCATATCATCATTTCAAAGACAATAAAGAGATAGAATTTCCAGAGATCTTCGGTGACGGAAAGGCGGCTGAATTTATCTGTAATGAATTGATTAGCAATAAAACAAAATCCTAAGACCGTAGACTCTTTAAAAACATTCATACTTTTATTAACAATCGTATAAAATACATTGATGTCGGATTCTTTATCGATAACTCCAAAAAAATCAAGTTACCGATAAAGAATCTGAATATTTTTTACACAATGACGCAGACAAGAATTAACGGCTAACAATTAATGATTGTCGAGAGAATCTTTCAATTAAAAAAATATTCTCGTGCCTTATCTCATATCAAAAATTATTTTACATTTGCAGATGATAGAAAAACGAATTATATAACTTTAAAACATACATTAAGAAACAGAGATTTAGATTTTTAGACATATTTTGAAAGTAGTGTTTGCTATTTACATGGTCTTTTAGAAATCGCCAATTTTTAATAATCACCAGAGTGTAAATCAATGCGAATGCTCGCCGGCTTCGGCGTGGACTTCCGTATTTGGTGATTAGGTGTTTGGCGATACCTTAAAAGACAGTAGGGAAGTATCACGCCTTTTTTTATTAATAAATCTGAAAATCTGAGAAATTGAAAATCTGAAAAACATCTAACTACTATAAACTAAAAACTCTGAACTAAAAACTTTAAACTACTCTAAACTCTACACCCTACACTCTACACTAAAAAAGAAATTAACCATTAAAAAAATAAACATTATGAGAAAGTTTTTTCTTTTCATTGCATTGATGATCTCGGGAGTGGGATTGATTAATGCGCAGAGCACGAACAACGATGATGAGGTCGTTAAGATCGACCAGATGAATCGTTTCAACTCAGTGGAAGGCGAAATAATCGTGAAGTTCGCCGACAACACTCCATTCGGTTTGGAGTATGACAGAGATAACAAACTGAAAAGCACTGGTATCTCTACTGTTGACAAAGTTCTGAAAAGATATAAACTCGTCTCTATCGACAGACTTTGTCCTAACGACGACCCTAAGCGCGAGCTGCGTTCTTCAAAGAGTTATAACGGCGGTGATGTGGTGGAACGTGACCTGAGCCGTCTCTGCCTTGTGAAGATTAACGCTCCTGCCGATAAAGCCGGACAGCCTGAATTCGACATCCGCGCTCTCACCGACAATCTCATCGAGGAGTTTAACGCAATGGATGAAGTGGAGTTTGCTGAACCTAACTATTTCATTTATTCTGTGGGAATAGAAGAGTCACTAGGTAGAGACGTCACACCTGTGGCGTCTGACGATGATGACAGAGATGGCGGTCATGGTCACCATCATCATCACAACCACGATGCTTATCATAATGAGCCTTTCTACAAACATCAATGGGGATTGGGAGCAACCAAAATTGACAAGATCTGGGAGATTGACGAGAATGAAGAAGGCGAGCGTATGATTATCGCTGTCTTGGATACAGGCGTTGATATTGAACACCCTGACCTCGCAGCTAACATCTGGACTAACCCAGATGAAATCGCTAACAACAAAGACGATGACGGCAATGGTTATAAAGACGACTTGCACGGTTACGACTTCGTTAATAAAACAGCTACTATTGACGACTACAACGGACACGGATCTCACTGCGCCGGTATTATTGCCGCCGTTGGCGATAATGGCATTGGTGTTGTTGGTGCCAACCCTAAGACTTGTATCATGCCTGTTACCGTTATGCAAAGCAACGGAACAGGTTCTATCTCAACCATTATTGAAGGTATAAGCTATGCTAAAGACAATGGTGCCGACATCATCAGCATGAGTATAGGTACTTACGCTTACTCAATAGCATTGGAACAAGTCTTAGCTCAGGCTTACCAAAACAGCGTTCTCGTGGCTGCAGCCGGTAATGATGGATTGAATATTGACCCGACATCACCATGTGCGCCATTATTCCCTCCACAAATGCCTATGTATCCTGCTGCTTTCACCTTCGTTCTTGGTGTACAAGCGACTATGGAACTTGAAGATGGTAGTTATGCCTTAGCACCTTTTTCCAACTACGACTGCGACGGTCCTTCTTTCTCTGCTTATAGCGAAGAGCAGCTTTATAACTATGAGCTCCAGGCTCCAGGTGTTGGCATAGTAAGTACAGTACAAAACGGTAATTATAAATATCTCAACGGAACTTCAATGGCTTGTCCTTTGGTAGCCGGCGGTATCTCGGCTCTTCTCCACGCCAAACCGTATGCTTCACAGGAGATGCTCTGGGGCGACCTTATCAATACCTCTGGTGCTAACGTTGATTTCGAGGCTTGCTATAACGCAGGACCTGCACCGGCACAATTGCAAATGGTGACTTACGAACTTAACGATACTGAAGAAGGCGACGGAGACCTCAGACCTGATGCTGGCGAGACAATGTTGTTCTATCCTACATTACGTACCACCTGGGGCGCAGCGGAAGATATTACTTACTGGATTGAGTTTGCAGAATATGAAGATGAGACAACAATAGAGTTTGTCTCTAACGATAATATTGACTTCGGACATAATCTCTCGGCTTACGCAAAGAGCAAGGCTATTAACCCTGTGATACTTAAAATAAATGAAAACGTTGTTGACGGACGTTATATTAATTTAGTATTGAAAGCAAGCTGCCCTAATGCAGAAAGCGTTATGGAATATCCATTTACAATACAAGTGGAAAACGGAGTTGAGTTGAAAGGTCTTATCTCAGAAGACATGACACTAAGCCCTAACGTTCATTATATAGTTACTGAAACATTGGGTGTAACAGAAGGTACAACACTTACTATATTACCTGGAACAGTGATAAAATTTAAAGACGGAGTGGAGTTGCATAACAATGGTAAGATAATAGCCAAAGGTGAACCAGGAAATATGATTACCTTTACTAAAACAGACCTCGGAACAGGATATTATGAAATGAATCTTAGATATAACGACACTCTATCTTATTGTATTATAGAATATGCTTCTTTAAATCAAGCATATTTTTCAGATCATCTTTATTGTTATACTGAGGGTGACGAAGAACTTGAATATTTAAGAACGGCTATGAATGATGATAGTAGAGATGATGTTGAAATCAGATATACAAAAACAGCTTTGATAGACAACTCCATACTCAGATATAATCAAACTATAGGTAGTCTTAACATCATCAATACAAATGTTATTTATAATGGCAGTAATAATGGCAATCGTTTTAGTTTGCCTAACTTTCTTTTAGTAAATGGTTCTTCTACAATAATATCTCTTTATTATCATCCTTCTGTGATAGAGGCGAGCAACAATATCATTGGAAATTATTGGAGAATTGGAGACTCGCATAGTTCTTACACTTCCAGCGATAATATATTAGGTAGTGTGTTGTTAGGAAATATTTTTAGTAATCGCGTAACAGATTATTATGGAAATACTGTTTCAAACTATAATATAGGAACCTATGGAAATCAAATGATAAAAATATCTGCTAAAGGCACTTATCTCGGTTCTTCAAATGATGAAGTTATTTCCACACGTATATACGATATCAATTCGCCAGAACATAACACTCTCAATGATATTGATGAAAGTACTGCCGAGCGTCGTCCTTCCTCAAAGGCTCACGGTATTGTTTGGAAGGTTCTTGTCAATGGCAAGGATGCTCAGGATGAGTTCGATGAGGTTGTTCCTCTTGGTGTGGGTCGTCATAAGTTTGAGGTTTATTTCAACCGTCCTATGGATAAGAGCGTAACTCCTATGGTGGCTATGGGTGTGCGTCCTCCTTATACTCAAGTGGCTATAGCAGAAGACGGCAACTGGAGCGCAGATGGTACTATATATACTGCGTATTTAGATCTAAACGCTTCAACAGTGACTGATGGTCTCAACCGTATCTATGTGGCTAATGCAAGAGATAACGAGTATTTCGATATTCCTGTGGAGAATATGCGTTTCAATGTGCAGGTGTCTGCTGCCGGTTCAATGAGCGCAGGCTTCGAGGCTACTCCTGGCATCGGCAAGGTGGATCTCGCTTGGGAAAACGACTCTACTTACTTCAACGACCACTTGGGATGGAATATGTATCGTTACCAAAAAGATACTCGCGGTGTCAATACTGATACCATACTTGTTAATACAGAAATGATAACTGATACAACATTCACCGACTTCGATGTCGTTCCTGGAGAACGTTACTACTAT
Organism: Bacteroidales bacterium; assembly: GCA_045606705.1. Taxonomy (GTDB): domain Bacteria; phylum Bacteroidota; class Bacteroidia; order Bacteroidales; family F082; genus Limimorpha. The sequence continues at coordinate 12,599 of JAZUSL010000006.1, read as the reverse complement.
TTTTACAAGACATTACGTACCAACCTCACGGAGAGCGAGGCCTCAACTAATGTTTCTACCGTTCCTCTCACAGCGCAGCCTGGCGACGCTAACGGCAGCCTCGCTGTCGACGTAGCTGATATTGTAACTGTGGTCTCATACATAACCGGCGATATGCCTCAGCCTTTCGTATTCGGTGCAGCCGACATCAACGGCGATGGCGAGATTGATGTCATGGATATAGTAGGTATAGTAAACGTAATTATCAACGGAAAATATGATGCTGACAGAGCACCTGTTGCAACAGCCAAATATTATGTAGAAGACGGTATCTTGTATGTCGATACTCCAGTAGAACTCGGCGGTGTCCAGGTTTATCTTGACTGTGACGATGAATCTATGATTGAAGTTCTCAGCGCTATGGATAAGTTTGAGCAGGTGAGCCAGTATGTCAACGACGGAAGATATATGTTCATGGCATATAGTCTGAGCGGTGAAAAACTTAGTGCTGGCAAACACGCCATCTTGAAAGTAGGTTATGCCGATGTTGACGAAATGATATTGGCAGACCCAAGCGGCAGCAATGTACTCGCGGTGGAAGAGACAGTAGGTGTTACTGAAAACAACGACATATTTATCCTTAATGCTCCTTATCCTAATCCTTTCAACGCAAGCATCAACATACCGTATGTTATTGCAAAGAACGATGGCAAGGTGACATTCACTATCACCAACATCATGGGACAGGAAGTAGCCAAGATAGAACTCGGCACACAAAGCCGCGGCAAATACACCTACGAATGGCAGCCTAAATCTGACGTTCCAACTGGAATATACATTATTAATATGTATGTAAACGGAAACATGGTACAAAGAAGCAAGGTGGTTTATATGAAATAGGCTATGAGCCATGAGCTATGAGCTATGAGCCATTTCTGCATGCTCGATGTTTACAGCCATAACTCACGCCAGCAAATAAAATAACAAATAATATTAAATAAGCTATGAGCAATGAGCCAATTCTACATTCTCGATGCTCACTGCCCATAGCTCACAGCAAATAAAAATTAAAACTATGAAAAAAATATCATCAATAATAATAATGTTCGGCTGTATGTTGTTTTTGTCACAGCCGATGAATGCACAGGAAGATGGTGCCACAACAGCCAGTCTGAACGGACATGAATGGGTTGACCTTGGATTGCCGAGCGGTACCAAATGGGCAACATGCAATGTTGGAGCAAGCACTCCGGAACAATACGGGACTTATTTTGCTTGGGGAGAATTGTTACCTAAAGACGAATATAAGTCAGATAACTATCTTGCAAACGACATAAGCTTAGACGACATCTCTGGCAATGCCGAATACGATGTTGCAGCGGCACGATGGGGCGGAGACTGGAGAATGCCAACCAATACAGAGTTGCAAGAACTGAGCGCCAATTGTAAATGGACATGGACTGAACTCAACAATGTGAAAGGCTATATCCTTACAGGACCAAACGGCAATAATATATTTCTACCAGCCTCCGGCCTCAGATACGGTTCTGGTATATTCAGGGATGGTACATGCGGAGCTACTTGGTATTGTAGTTCTACACCATATAGTACTAGTGAATCTTATAACCTTCGTTTTGATGAGAGCAGTCATAACGCGATTAACACCAGTTATCGTTACTATGGTCACACAATCCGCCCTGTCCGAGATGCTGAAGCTGAAGTTCCATTTACAACAATATCTGCGGAGTATTTCACGGATATATCTGTTATCTTAAAGATATATGCCTCAAGTCCTGGAGTGGATGTTATAGAACGTGGTTTCTACTGGGGCACTAATCCAGAACTTGGCGCAACAGACAATAATGTAGTCTTAGACAAAACTACAGGTTATATAACAAAAGCCTTGGTAGACTTAGAGCCTAACACCACATATTATCTCAAGGCATACGCCACTAACAGCGTTGGAACCTCATATAGCGAAGTGGTTTCCTTTACTACATTAGCAGAGAGTGAGTATAATGATTATGTAGATCTTGGCCTGCCATCTGGTTTGAAATGGGCAGCCTATAATATCGGAGCCACGACTGCAACAGAATATGGAGATTATTATGCTTGGGGTGAAGTGCTTACTAAAGAAACATACACCACTGCTAATTGCGAGACATACGGAGAAAGCATGAGCGACATTGCCGGTACAAAATACGATGCCGCCACAGTAAATTGGGGTGGAGATTGGCGAATGCCAAGCTATGCGGAGATTCTGGAATTGAAAGATAACTGTAATTGGGAATGGACGACACAAGGAGGCAAGAAAGGCTACAAGGTAACAGGACCTAATGGCAGCCATATCTTCCTTCCTGCTGCGGGTTATCGCAGTGGGTCATCGCTCCATAATGCAGGTAGCATCGGCCACTATTGGAGCTCTACACCAAATGGCAGTACTCACGCGTATTTCCTCTTCATCAATAGCTATGATCATTACATGTCCAACAACTATCGCGATAATGGCTACATGGTGCGCCCTGTCCGAGAATAAAAGCGTCTCATGCATTCATTTTTAGTTGAGCTAAGGCTGTTGAACAGTTCTTAGCTCAAGGCTCAAAGTTCTTAAAAAACAAAACTATGACAAGATTTTTAAAAATAATATCGGTTCTTCTCATAGCTCACAGCTCACAGCTCTGGGCGCAGAATAGCATGTCGCTGTCGTCGGCTGAGGGTCGTCCCAATGAGGTGGTGGAGATAGGGTTGTGCATCACCAACGCAGATTCTTTCGTGGCATTTCAGACGGAGATACCTCTCGGGGAGAATCTTAGTTACGTGGCAAACTCGGCAGTGCTTTACAGAAGTGTAGATCACCAATTAGTGGCATCTGTCGTTAACGGCACGCTCAAACTCTATGCTTTCTCCTTGTCGGGCAAGGCGTTCAGCGGCAATGAGGGCAAGGTTGCCACATTTCAGCTGAGAATAGGCAACGAGCCAGGCAGCTTCCCTCTTAATCATACAAAAGCTAAGTTGGTAAATGCTGCTGGTAACGAACTGCCGCTCACTACATACAACGGCTCAGTCAATGTGCTGACGCCTAAGATAGAGATAAGAACGCCACAGCTAGACTATGGTCATGTCCCTATAAGAAGTACATATAACAAGACACTCACAGTTAAGAATGTCGGTAACATGCCCCTGACAATAAGCGGGCTGCAATTCTCAGATGCGACGCTTTCATGTCCGTCGTTTACGGAGAAAGTGCTTTCCGCCGGAAGTTCTGCTTCTTTCACTATAGTGTATTCGCCTGTGGCGGCAGGAGCGGTGAACTATAGTGTGACAGTCGTCTCCGACGCTTCCAACGGAAACCAGACAGCGAAAATTATAGCGGATCCTTATTCGGTGAATGAACTGCGTATTGTTTCAACAAGCGGATATTGCGACAGCATAGTCGATGTTAATATCAAGGTAAATAATATGGATGCCATCACAGGATTCCAGTTCTGTATCAAGATGCCTTCTGCTCTGCAATATCAGACCAACGGCTTCGAACTCTCATCGCGTAAGACCGACCACGTGGGAATGGCGAGCATGAGAAACGACACTCTTGTGTTGGTGGCATATTCTCCTACAAACTCCTCATTCATCGGTGATGATGGCGTAATAGCAAGTTTCAAGGTAAAGATAAAGGGAACCTCCGGAAATCATTATCTTAATCCTAAGAAGGTTATCCTTACCGATGCTCAGGCACATAACGTGATGTCTGGCTCCTACAGCGGTTATGTCAGCGTGAGTTCGCCTAAGATCTCTGTCAGTTCTACTGTGGATTTGGCGAGTTCATCGATTACGGAAGTCATACAGAAAGATTTCCGTATAACAAACAACGGCAATGCACCACTTCGCATCGACAGCGTGAAATTTAACGACAGTTATCTTTCGTGTTTGACGGAATTTCCTTTAGTTATCAATAATTACGGCAACGCAAACATCACCATAAGCTGCAACAGAACTGCTGAAGGCGATTTCAAAAGCACCATGCGTATCTACAGCAACGATCCTACAAACGGCTTGCAGTTGGTGAAGGTCAATGGCAGCAGATATGAACCTAACGGACTTTCCATTGACAACGAAGCTGTGGTGTCTGATAAGTATTTAGATGTACTTGTCAATATGGATAACTATTCTGAGATAACAGCATTGCAGGTAGACTTCAGTTATCCAAATGAATATTACACCTTACAAAGCAGTGACATCAGTCTCACGGAACGCTGTCAAGGATTCTCGCTTACGAGTGTCCCTATCAACGATTCTACCTTCAAGATCATAATGTTCTCGATGAGCAACGCTATTATAAGTGGAAATGAAGGAGCGGTGCTAAAGATACGTCTCAACAGAAATCTTGAGATGCAAACAGAAACGGCGACAGTCTCTCTCAAAAACATAATCCTCAGCGATGTCAAGGGAAATAATAAGGATTCTGAAGGAAATCAGATCAAGAAAATAGATCTTCTTACGACTGATGTCAGAGAACTTAAACAAGGCTGGAACTGGTATTCGACAAATCTTAACATAAATGGAACGGAAGGATTAGATGCCTTGAAAGAAGCCTTGGGAGATAATGCTCAGATAATTAAGTCTATGACAGAGTTTACTTTGTATTATGAAGAACAAGGTGTTTGGGACGGTTCTTTGGATATGTTCGACAACAAGACTTTTTACATGATTAATATGTCAAATCCGATAAATATAGAGTTGAGAGGATTCCTGACGGATATGGCGCAATATGAGATTATAATTAAAAAAGGCTGGAACTGGATAAATTATTCCAACAATGAAGAAATATCAATTGATGACACTGACTTTGGCTTTACGCCTGCTGATGGAGATGTCATCAAGTCACAGACAAAGTTCGCGAAATATTATGAAGGCTACGGCTGGGACGGCTCGTTAGAGATTCTGCAAACTGGCGATGCTTATATGTATTTTAGCAACGATGATAACGATAAAATAATGTCTTTTAAATAAAAATTAACAACAGATGAGAAAGTTTTTATTTACTATTAGTTTAGTTTTAATTGCAAGAATCGCCTGCTCGACAGAATTATATTGGCAGGTGAATCCTCATGCATTTGAACACAGCATGAGTGTGACAGCTTCAATATTTATTGATGATGTTGAACAACAGAATGAAATGTTAGAACTTGGAGCATTTTGCGGTGATGAGTTGAGAGCTTGTGCCTTGCCACGTATTTCCACAGTTACAGATAAATACATCTATAACATTACTATCTATGGCAATGAAGATGGTGAGAGACTTAACTTTAAATTTTATGATCATTCCACAAATTCATTGACGGAATTAGTTTGTTCGCAAACATTGGAATTTACTGTCAACGGTATTGTTGGAGATGCCAATAATCCATATATCGTCATCTTTACCGAACCTAATCCGACTTTCACAGGCAGCGGCTCATGGAACGATGCTTCCAACTGGGAAAATTCAAAGGTCCCGACAGAGAAAAGTATTGTGACAATTGACGGCGATGCATTAATAACCGATAATATAACAGTTTATTCATTATCCATCAACGAAACCAAATCCCTCACAATTCAAAACGGCGGCGTTCTTACAGTTAACGAAACCTTGACTAACGCTGATGTCAACGCTTTGATAATTGAAGAAGGCGGACAGCTGATACATCATAACGCTGATGTGGCCGCTACTTTCAGAAACGAGATTGTGGTGCCTTCTGGAACTTGGGGAGAAGAAGATAACACGGGTTGGCAGTTCATCTCTTCTCCTGTAGAGAACGCTAATACGGCTGACTTCATTCCTGCAAATGGCGACTACGACCTCTATATGTACGACGGAACAAATGAATATCAATGGCAGAATTTTAAGGAGTTGACGACAAAGACATATAACTTCAGCACAGATCCTTTTAACAACGGCTGGACTGCAATAGACGCTGACGGCGACGGATTGAATTGGGAATATAAAGCAGGTCGCATGAAATATATGCAGTCATCTTCATTCGATGGAGAGTATGATATAGATGTTGAAAATTATTTGATATCTCCACAAATGATAGTTAACAACGGTATGATTTTAAGTTTTGATGCGAGGATAACGTATGAATACGATGAGGAATTCGGAGAACTTCCTGAGACATTCAAGGTTTTATTATCGACAGAATCTAATGACAACCCTTCATATTTCACTGTAGAATTGGGCGATTATTCAATTACAAATAACGAATATGAAACATTTGAGATTGACCTAAGTGAATATAATGGACGAAGTGTGTATGTAGCATTCTATCATTACTTAAAAGATGTTGGCTCCGAAAATCTTATCATCGATAATGTCGAGTTTGTCAATGAGAACTCATTTGAAAAAGGCAGAGGTTATTTGGTTTCTTACCAGAATGAAGATAACGTGGCCGAGTTTAAAGGTAATCTTAACTATCTTGCAGAAGGTGAGTCATATCAGATAGATTTAAACCATTATCCTGAAAATATCCTCGCCCAGTTTAACCTCATCGGTAATCCGTTCGCATTCGACTTGACTTGGGAAACTGATGTCAATATAAATAATGTGTATGACGGCTTTGCTACTTTGGACGCTATAAACGGAGGTTATGTCTATAAAGAAAACGGAACGATAAAGGCAGGCGAGGGCTTTATGGTGAGGACAAACGAGACAGGAAATAATTACATCAGATTCTCTAAACTAAACCGTAGATCATATCGCGCTGAATCTAATTCCATCAACATCATAGCTTCCAACGATAAAGGTTCCGATAATGTCATAATACGTTTTGATGATGAAGTGAAATCGGGATTTCCGAAACTCGTTAACTTCAACGAGAGACTTGCGAATATTTATGTTAAAGAAGAAAACGTCAATTACGGCATCATGAACTTCAACACCGCCATCGACGAAATTCCTCTTTACTTCGACGCAAAGGAAATGGGAACTTATACATTGACCTTTGATGTTAAAGGCGATTACGAAAATCTCTATCTTCTTGACAAGATGACGGGCGAGAAAATAAATCTTCTTTTGGAAAATGAATATGAGTTCATGGCAAATTCAAATGACAATGCGGAACGTTTCATCATTAAGATGGACAACAGTCAACAGGCAATAAACAACAGTCATTTTGCGTACGTTTCTGGAGAGAATTTAATCATCACAGATATTTCCGGTGAGGCGCAGATTAATATCTATGATGCGTTGGGCCGTTGTGTTCTACGTATGGACGCGGCAAGCCACGTCCGTACAAGTGTGGCAGGTAGGGACGCGGCTTGCCACGTCCTTGTAGACGGATTCAATTCCGGAATGTATATCATTCAGAAAATAGACGAAAACGGAGTTAATGTTCAAAAGGTAGTTATTTATTAAAGCCATGAGCTATGAGCCTTGAGTTATGGGCAAAATCGTCCAAGCTCAAAGCTCATGGCTCAAAGCTCAAAGCAAAAGAAAAATGAGAAAATACATAATCACAATAATATTCGCGTTAGGTCTCGGGATGAGTCTTAATGCTCAAAGCGACGGATTCTTTACATCAAGCTATTCTGATTATAGGGAAGAAAGTTGGTCGTCGACGATGCCATCGCTTCCTGGATTTCACGGAGGCTTGGATGATTATCAGGCAATTCCAGAAACACCTATAGGCAGTGGACTTCTTCTGCTTGTGGGATTAGGAATAACATATGCATCCACAAAGAAGAAAAAATAAATAATCAAAAAGGACGCTTTTATGCGTTCTTTTCTTTTTATAACTAATTGATTAGCAACAAACAATAAAATATATCATAAATTTTAAAATTATCTTTCTTTTGTAAGATTTTTTTACTATTTTTGCAAAACGAAAAAAGAACTGTATAGTTCAATCTAATTGTTTAATTATCAATAAAGTAAATTATGAATCAGTACGAAACCGTTTTCATTTTGACTCCCGTTTTATCTGATGAACAGATGAAGGAAGCGGTGAAGAAATTCGAAGACATTCTCACCAAATCTGGTGCAGAAATCGTTTTTGAAGATTTCTGGGGAATGCGTAAATTAGCTTATCCAATTCAGAAAAAATCTTCAGGTTTTTACCAATTAATCGAATTCAAAGCCGAAGGTAATGTTATCGAAACAGTTGAAACAGAATTAAAACGTGACGAACGCGTTTTACGTTTCTTGACTGTAAAATTAGACAAACACGCTGTTGCTTACAACGAGAAAAAACGTAGAAAAGCACAAGAGGCAAAAGAAGCTCAAGCCAATTAATTGTTTAACACTTAAAATTTAGAAGAAATGGCACAAGCTAACACAGAAATCAAATATTTGACTCCAATAGCAGTCGATACAAAAAAGAAAAAATACTGCCGCTTCAAAAAGAACCGCATCAAATATATCGATTATAAAGATGCTGATTTCCTTTTGAGATTCGTGAACGAACAAGGTAAAATTTTACCACGCCGTATCACCGGTACTTCAACAAAATATCAAAGAAAAGTTGCTCAAGCTATCAAAAGAGCACGTCATCTTGCATTGATGCCTTACGTAGCTGACTTATTGAAATAATAGGAGGACAAGACATGGAAATTATTCTTAAACAAGATGTAAAAAATTTGGGATATAAAAACGACATCGTAACAGTAAAACCTGGTTACGCTCGTAACTTCTTAATTCCACAAGGTATGGCAATCTTAGCCACTCCATCAGCACGTAAAGTTTTGGCTGAAGAAATTCGCCAACAAGCTTTCAAACAAGAAAGAATTAAAAAAGAAGCTGCTGAATTAGCACAAGTTTTAGAAGGCTTATCATTACGTATAGCTGCTAAAGCTTCTGAAAGCGGCAAAATCTACGGTTCAGTGAACAACGTTCAAATCGCTAACGCAATTAAAGAAGCTAAAGACTTAACAATTGACCGTAAGCAAATCATAATCAAAGAAGACAGCATTAAAGAAATTGGTACTTACGCTGCTGTTATCAGATTACACAAAGAAGTTTCTGTTGAAATTTCATTTGAAGTTTTCGCTGAATAATCAAATTTGAAGATTTTTCATATTAAGGTTTTTTGTATTTGAGGCCGGAGAATTTTTTCTTCGGCTTTTTTTCGACAAAGTCGCAAGGTCGCAAAGTTCTGAGACCCTAAGACCTTAAAAACCTAAAAAACGAAAATTATGATAACAAAAAACGACATAAAACTTATACAATCTCTCAAACAAACAAAATATCGTAAAGAGAATAAGATGTTTATCGTTGAAGGCAACAAACTCGTCGACGAACTCATAGATTCTGACTTCAAAACAGAAAACATATTAGTAACAGAAGCATGGTTAGAGAAGTTTCCTGAAATAGCAAGCATACTTCCTCATTACGACATAATCTCCCAGAAACAAATGGAGCAAATAAGCAGTATGGTGACACCTCCGGGGATCATCGCAACTGCCCACACTCCTTCTTATACTATAAATCCGGAAGATGCCGAAAACGAATTTATCATCGCCTTAGACGGCATCAACGACCCAGGAAACTTAGGAACAATAATCCGCACCGCCGACTGGTTCGGAATCAATAAAATAGTATGCAGTCAAGATTGTGCCGACGCCTGGCAAGCAAAGACGATTCAATCTACCATGGGTTCCATCTTCAGAATCAAAGTGATGGAAACAGATCTGAAAGAGTTTTTGTTAAAGACGCACGTCCGTACGTCTCAACATGAGATTCCAATCTACGGTGCCTTGATGGAAGGCGAAAATATTTTCACTAAGAATATAGAGAAGAAAAACGGCGTCATAATTATCGGCAGCGAGTCGCACGGAATAAGAAAAGACGTGCTTCCACTCGTCACTTCCCCTATCCATATTCCAAGAGGAAACGGCAGTAAGACAGAATCATTGAACGCTTCAGTCGCAGCAGCGATAATAATGGCGACAATCGCAAAAATCTGAGAATCTGAGAAATTGAGAATCTGAGAAATTGAAAATCCAAAAATGAAGTCAACAGACAACGGTCAACAGTTTAGAATTGAGAATTTTCAATTCATTTAGGAGACTTATAAATTACAGTTCATTTATCTGAATGTCGTTTGACAACAAATTTTCTCTACCTTATGTTAAAAAATGAAAACGAAAATTAAGGTAGTAGAAAAATTTATTAAAGAGCAGATTAAGCAACTGAGAAAAGAACATCGTTATGGCACAGCCAACAATTACGAGAAGACGATGAGAAGTCTTGAAAGTTTTGTTGGAAACAAAAAACTTACACTCACCAATTTTAATGAACAATTAATCGCTGATTACAACACTTATCTGACAAGAAAAGGCTTACAAGCAATATCGTTCAGCCATCAACATTTACAACAGGAATTTAGGCGTACTGTCGGATATGATAGGAAGTGGTTGTAAGCTAAGTTCCTACACGGCACGTCACAGCTGGGCTACGACGGCGAGGAAACACGACGTACCTATCTCTGTCATCAGTGCCGGCATGGGACATAGTTCCGAGACCACGACGCAGATATATCTCAAGAGCATCTAAGACGACGTTGTGGATAGAGCGAATGCGGAGATCATTGGGATATTGGGAACGGGATACGGGAGCGGAAATTGGGAGCGGGAACGTGAGCGGGAAATTGGGAACGGGATACGGGAGCGGAAAATTGGGAACGGGAACGGGAGCTGATGGCTGATAGCTGATGGCTGACAGCTGTATATTAGATGAGTTCTTCGCAGAGAGATAAATGAAATCAAATCATTCCAAATAAAAAATCTGTAATTATCCTTGTTTTATTTTGATAATTATATTTATTTTGCAAAACAATTAAAAAACTATGATTCTGCCAATACTTAATTATTTTTAAGTTCATCATTATTATTTATAGTATAATCCTTTATTTCCTAAAAGGTGACTGGAATTATACATAGATTTTCAGAAAGAATTAAAATGAAGTTTAAAAACCAATTGTATTATTATGGAAAGAAGGTATTACGATGTGTTTATAAGTTATTCTCGTAAAGATTATAAAGATGAGAATAAAAATATTATTCCTAACAATGCTGTATCTAAAATAAAAAATGCATTAAGTAATGCTGGTATAAGTTATTGGTTTGACGAAAAAGACATTGATTATGGCAAAGATTTTATTAAGGAAATTGTTGACATGATTGATTTTTCACAGATTTTTATTTTCTTATCAACAAAGAATTCAAACGAAAAATCCAGATGGACAAGTAAGGAGATAGCTACAGCAGATGAATTGGGAAAACTTATCATACCTGTCAGAATAGATAATACAAAATACAATAAACGAGTTGCGTTTAGAATATCCGATCTTCACTTTATCGAATATTATAATGATCCAGAAAAAGGTATAACAGACTTAATTAATGTCATTAAGAAACATTTACAGCTATTCAAAAAAAAGAATGATAAAGCTAAAGAAAAATTAGAAGAGAAACAACGCAAACAAATACGCGATGACATAAATAAAATTGAGTCTCAGATTCTATGTATTGATAAAGAAATATTATCTGAAGAATTGAAACTTATTGAATTAAGAAATAATAAAAGAATACTAGAACAGAATATAGAAGAACTCAAAGAACGCATATACATATTATCTCATTCTCATGAAATGTGTACTTCTAAATCTGATTCTCATAAGAAAATAGGAAATGATAAATATATTGATCTTGGTTTACCAAGTGGTTTAAAATGGGCGACTTGTAATGTAGGAGCAAACAAACCAGAAGACTATGGCAATTATTATACATGGAAAGAAATAAAAACAAAATTATACCATGCAGAAAACAATATCTTTCCTTACAAAAAAAATGAGGATTCAGAATATGTTTCAAAACATGATGCTATTTCAGTCGATTGGGATGGTAATTGTAGAATACCAAATAAAACAGAATTGATAGAATTAGAATATAATTGCAAATGGGTATGGACTATACAAAACGGTGTTACAGGCTATAAGGTTACAGGACCTAATGGTAATCATATTTTTTTACCATCTGTTGGTTATTATTTAGGAACATCTCACGAGCATGCCGGAAATCATGGAAGTTATTGGAGTTCTACAACTGACAATAGTCCGTCCAAACGTGCATATAGTCTTTTTTTCAACGATTCAAGCCGTCTCGTAGGTTGTTGTAATCTACATGGATATGGTCAATGTATTCGTCTAGTTTTAGAACCGTAATAATAACATTACTAAGCAAAATAGTTAAATTCAACTATATATAAAAACTATTAAGCCATAGACTGAGTGTACACATCCAAATGTCATGGCTTTTTTACTATATATATCATATATAAAGAGTTCTTGTTAAGAGATAAATATCATTGTAAATATCAGACATATAGCATTAAAGATAAGTGTTATTGCATGATTATTTTTTTTATTTAAAATAATATTTTATGTTATTTCAATATATTTCTTTATATTTGCAAATGTTTGATAGGCATGATTAATCCAACTCAATTGATTACTACTGATGCAATAAATTTTATTAAAATAATTTTAGTTCTTTGACATTTTGGTTTTCGATTATTGGTTGGTCTTTTGCGAGCAACTCTCGAATAGGTGTTTTAGCTAATGCTGATACGCCCAAGATTCGAGCAACTT
>JAZUSL010000005.1:0-9553 GCA_045606705.1 Bacteroidales bacterium | reverse complement strand
CCGAATTCATCGCTGATAGATCTAAAGGAGCGACCTTCCTTAAGCATCGCCATGTATTTGAGCAATGCTTCATAATCATGTTTTTTTCGCATAAAGAAACCCCAAAAGTTTTTTGTCCAAACTTTTGGGGTCACTTCATGTGTATTTATATTGCAGGAATCATTGATACGTCTCTACATTGTTAATTATTAATTGTCAACTGTTAATTAAAAAGACGCATCAATGTGTATTTATTTTGCAGGAATCATTGATACGTCTCTACATTGTTAATTATTAATTGTCAACTGTCAATTAAAAAGACGCATCAATGGGTATTTATATTGCAGGAATCATTGATACGTCTCTACATTGTTAATTATTAATTCTCCATAAGGAATCTCTCTACTTCCATACCGGCTGTTGCGCCTGAACCTGCAGCGATGATAGCTTGACGGAACAATCTGTCTTGACAGTCGCCTGCTGCGAAGATACCAGGAACGCTTGTTGCTGTAGATTTAGGTTTTGTGATGATATAACCTGCTTCGTCCATTTCCAATTTATCTTTGAAGATAGCTGTATTAGGGACATTACCGATTGCCTCGAAGAAACCGTCGATGTTGATTGTGCGTTCTTCGTTTGTCTTGCTGTCATAAAGAACTGCACCTTGCAATGTTGCCATGAAGCCGTCTACTTCACCGAACAATTCTTTTGTCTGTGTGTTCCAAAGCACTTCGATGTTAGGAGTGTTGAGAACTCTGTGTTGCATTGCCTTAGAAGCGCGGAGTACATCACGACGTACAATCAAATAAACTTTGTTGCAGAGGTGTGAGAGATATGTTGCGTCTTCGCAAGCTGTGTCACCGCCACCAACAACAGCAACGTCTCTGCCTTTGAAGAAGTAACCGTCGCATGTTGCGCAAGCTGAAACACCGCCGCCTTTGAATTGGTCTTCGCCTTTAACGCCAAGCCAACGTGCTGATGCGCCTGTAGCTACGACGATAGTGTCGGCTAATAACTCGTCACCTGAATCTGATTTTACTCTGAAAGGACGAACTGTTGTGTCTACTTCAACGATAGAACCCATGCGGAATTCAACGCCGAAACGTTCTGCTTGTTGACGGATGTCTTGCATCATCTGACCGCCATGAACACCTTGTGGGTAACCAGGGAAGTTCTCTATTTCTGTTGTCTGCATCAACTGACCGCCTGTGATAGGACCTTCGTAGATGACAGTTTTAAGGTCGGCACGGCATGTATAGATTGCTGTTGTGTATCCTGCAGGACCTGAGCCGAGGATAAGACATTGTACTCTTTCTAAATTTTCACTCATGATTTTATATTTTTATGTTAATGAATTTTTTCCTCTTGCAAAAATAATCTTTTTAATGAAGACTTTTATACAAAAGGAAAATTAATTTTTACGCATGACACGCAGCATATTTTGACATATTTTTCGTAACTTTGCAGAAACCATTAAACAAAATTTATCATGCCAACTATATTCGAATATTTTGGATTTATCTTTAAATTCTACTCAAACGAACACGAACCGATTCATGTCCACGTGATAAAGGGAGAAGCAGAAGTCGTATTTGAAATAATTGTTGATAATGCTGAGATCGTTGAGATAAGACAACGTAAGACCATAACACATTCTTTATCTGAAAATGATTTGAAAATAGCGTTATCTTTTGTTGAAAAACATGCTCCTGATATTGTAGAGAAATGGATAGATTTCTTTGTTTTAAAGAAAAAAAATTAAGAAGACAAGAATTAAAAATAAATTATAACTATGGAAAATCAAATTCAAATTATTGAAGCCGTTTACAATGATGATTTAACTGTTAACATTTTGTTTAACGACCAGACACGTCGACGAATCGATGTCGGTGAGTTTATCAGGGAACACCCGCATCCTCAGTATGATAAATATTTAAAAGTCGTAAACTTCAAAAAAGGCAAGTTATTAAACGGCAACATAATTTGGGGTAATGATTTAGAATTCCATCTTGAGGATTTATATAACGGAAATATAATGTGATAATTTTCCAATGAATTATTAATGCTAACGTAAATTATATTATCTTTGCATCCTCATTAATTTAATTGTTAATTGTCAATTTTCAACTTTCAATTTTCAATTATCCCCGGGGTGTGGTGCAGTCGGCTAGCATTCTTGCATGGGGTGCAAGCGGTCGCCCGTTCGAGTCGGGCCACTCCGACAGAAAAGAGTCTCCTGTTTTTCGGAGACTTTTTTTATTTGTGGTAAATCTTATCCTCTACTATATTATAAACCTTCCAGATAACAAATCCTATCAGCATTCCGACTATCGCACCGACGAAGACATCGCCAGGATAATGTACGCCCATATATATTCTGCTGTAAGCAACCATACTCGCCCATACATACATCACCAATCCTATCTTACGATAATGTCTTTTTAATATTTGCGTTATGAAAACCGCGAGAGCGAAGGTGTTACATGCATGCGAGGAGATGAATCCGTATGCGCCGCCGCAATGTCCGGTGGGAAGATAAACCAAATCTTTTATCGCTTCGTTATGACAAGGACGCGGACGCTCGAAAATAGGTTTGAAAACTCCCGACGAAATCTGGTCGGAACATACAATCAACAGGATTATACCTATTATAATTAATACGCTTTGTTTCTTATAATTCTTTATTACGAGATATAACAAAACAAGATAGAACGGCGCCCATGTGATTTTTCCCGAGATGAAAGTCATAATCGGGTCGAGCCAATCGACATGTAGTCCGTTCAGGAACAGGAATAATTCGGTATCTAATCTTTCCATAGTTTTTTTAGTCAACGGACAACAGACAACAGTCAACAGTCTTTGTCCTCAATTATTTAATTCAACAGTTTCAGAGTTTAGACGCAGCAATTGCAGATTATTAAATTCTCATGTGTAATTATTACGCCTATACACTGTCAGATTCTCAATTCCCAAGTCTCTCTTGAAGTTTTTCTTTTTCTTCTATATAAAATTCGTTATACGGATTTCTTTTTATAAGCTCGTTGATGGCATTTAAGGCTTTTTTAGGTTTCTTTTCTTTGAATCTCTCGAATTCATCATGGAAATGTTTGTCGCATTTACAAGTTACGCCATTCTTGTCGCCATAATTAGTGATGAATCCTATCGCTTCTGTTTCAAGTCCTTCAATGGTAAAGAGTATAGGTATCTCGAAATATTCGTAATCGCTGTTTTCGCATTCGTTCCAGTTACCATTGGTCATAAGAAAGAATTTGTTCAGTTGCGAACTGATATAATCGTTGAGAGGATTGATGATATGGAACTCACCGAGTGTGCCATCACAACCAACAGTGAACTGCATTATCGTAGTTCCCACAGTGCAGCTCTGTCTCGAAATCTGGTTGTAATCTACATTTAAAAAGAAGTCGCGCTCGAAGGCACCGCTTCCTCCTTTGTATCTGTAGTCGAGCATCGTCTTGATGATGCGGTTGTTTTCCTTCAAAAGGGATTGAACTTCGGCTGTTGAACTCTGAGCCATGAGCGATGAGCTATGAACCAAGAGTATGAGCAGTAGTAACACCAATACTGTTGACCGTTGACCGTTGACTGTTGACATTAAACCTTAAACTTTAAACTTTAAACCTTAAACTATTCCTCCTCTGTTGTAAGACTTAACCATATAAGATCTTTAAGTTCTTTCAGACCTTCGCCCATTGCAGAACTGATAAATATATGAGGCACCTTCTTAGGAAGATGTTTCTTGATGTCTTTACGTTGCTGCTCATCAATAAGGTCATTCTTACTTATGGCGAGGATACGTTTCTTATCTAAGAGTTCAGGGTTGTATTTCTTCAGTTCTTTAAGAAGTATGTCGTAAGTTCCTTTTACGTCTTCGCTATCTGCCGCCACCATGAAGAGTAAGATGGAGTTTCTTTCGATATGGCGCAAGAAACGTAATCCTAATCCTTTGCCTTCTGCCGCGCCTTCTATGATACCGGGGATGTCTGCCATGATAAACGACTTCATATCATAATAAGGTACGATGCCAAGGTTAGGTGTTAACGTCGTGAATGGATAGTCGGCTATTTCCGGTTTTGCTGCTGAGACGACCGACAACAATGTCGACTTACCTGCGTTAGGGAAGCCTACGAGACCTACGTCGGCGAGGAGTTTCAGTTCTATTACGATCCATGCTTCTTGTGACGGTTCGCCAGGTTGAGAGAACTTAGGAGCCTGCATGGTGGCAGTCTTGAAGAAAGCATTGCCTTTGCCGCCGCGGCCGCCTTTCATGATGACAATCTCTTGTTTGTCTTCTGTTATCTCGCCTAAAGGTTCACGTGTCTCTGCATCGTATGCCACAGAACCTAATGGCACGTCGATATAGATATTCTTTCCGTTGGCGCCTGTCTTCAGTGCGTCGCCGCCATTGCCGCCGTCTTCAGCATAGAGATGTTTTGTGTAACGAAGATGCAACAACGTCCATAGCTGCGCGTTACCTCTCATAATGACGTCACCGCCTTTGCCGCCGTCACCGCCATCAGGACCACCTTTAGGAACATACTTAGCACGATGAAAGTGCATTGAACCACCACCGCCCTTACCGGAACGGCAGAATATTTTTACATAATCGACGAAATTTGATGCCATAACATTATCATTTTTTAGTCAACAGACAACGGACAACAGTCTTTGTCCATCTTCCATTTATTATTTTTCATTTTTTTCTCAACAATATCTCATAGCATGTCTATGTTATTTTGTTACAACAAAAGAGATATTTTTATTTCTAACTTTTTTTCAATTTTTCAAGAATTCTAATCCGTTGAAAAAAGCATACCCAAAATCTATTGACTATCGACCGTTGTCTGTTGTCTTTCCTTTGGGCGTTCCGGCTACGCCGTCGGGCTTTCCGCTATATCTTTTTCCGCTTCGCTTCAAAAGGATGCCGCTTCAATCCCTAACGCTTTGGTAGACGCTTCAATGTTTGTTCATATTTTGCAGGAATCATTGAAACGTTTCTACTTCAATTCTCAATTTTTCAGATTCTCAGATTCTCAGATTTTCAGATTTTCAGATTCTAAAATTCCTCTTCCTCCACAACGACAGTATTTTTCTGACTTTGTTCTTGTTCATACAGTTCGCAGTCGAATTCTAACGCCACATCGCTGAGTGGTTTGTCGAAGTCGCCTTTACTGATGTTCAAGGTGCTGTCGGCGTATACCTTCTGCATATACAATGCCCATACAGGAAGCGCCATGTTTGAACCCTGACCGAGAGCGATGGTGCGGAAGTGTACCGACCTGTCTTCAGCACCTGTCCAGATGCCGGTGGTGAGGTCAGGGGTGATGCCCATAAACCAACCGTCGCTTTGGTTTTGTGTTGTTCCAGTCTTGCCTGCTATAGGATTTCGGAAGCCATATTTATACTTAAGACGCACGCCGGTGCCGCTTTGTACCACGCCTTTCATCAATTCGATCATCTTATATGCTGTGACTTCGTCCATTGCCTCGACTTTTTCTGTCTCGAAATATTCTATCACGTTACCGTTTTTATCTTCAATTTTAGTGATGAACATAGGTTTGATGTAAACGCCTTGATTAGCGAAAGTACTCATAGCTCCAACCATCTCGTGAAGTGAGATGTCGCATACTCCAAGACATATGGCTGGCACAGCGTCGATAGGTGCCGTTACGCCCATACGTCGCGCCATTTGTATCACAGCTTCAGGACCGAAACGTTTCATAAGATATGTGGAGATTCGGTTGTTGGAATGTGCCAACGCCCACTTCAGAGTGACTTCCTCACCGAACATGGTCTTACCTGCATCTCTTGGCTCCCAGAATTTGCCATCTGGCATCTCGATGCTATAGCTGATGTTTGGCACTGTGGTACATGGTGTATATTCTCCTTCCTGCATAGCCAACGAATATAGGAACGGTTTGAATGTTGATCCTACCTGGCGGCGAGCTTGCGTCACATGGTCATATTTGAAGAAACGATAGTCGATGCCGCCAACGTATGCCTTGACATGACCTGTATGCGATTCAACCGACATCAACGATGACTGTAAGAACGATTTGTAATAGCGCATGGAATCCATAGGTGTCATGACAGTGTCGATAGGCCCGTCCCAAGAGAATATTGTCATCTCTGTCGGAACCTTAAAATTCTTCTTGATGGAATCTAAGCTGATGCCAGCGTTTTTCATCTTGCGATAACGTTCCGAACGTTTCATGGAAAGTTCCATAAGGTCTTCTATCTCTTCCTCTTCGAGAGAGAATGGTGCGTTGGTGTAACCTTCCCAGTGTTTGTCGAAAGCAGGCTGCAAATCTAATGAGAGATGTTCTCTGACAGCTTCTTCTGCATATTGCTGCATCCTCGAGTCGATGGTGGTGTAGATCTTCAATCCGTCTTTGTAGATGTTATATGGTGAACCATCGGGTTTCTTGCTCGTCTTCGACCATTCGGTCAGTGTCTGCCTCAGATATTCACGTAAGTATGTAGCTTGTCCGGTGTTATGATCCAACACGCCGAAGTTCGACATGTCGATAGGAATCTGTGAGATGGAGTCGCGTTCTTGCGGAGTGATGAAACCGTATGTAGCCATCTGACTTATTACCAAGTTGCGGCGTTGCAAGGCTCTCTCAGGATTTCTTATCGGGCTGAAACGTGAAGGTGCGTTGACAACACCCGCCATGAGAGCGGCTTGTTCTATGTTGAGATCTTTAGGTTCTAAATTAAAGAAAGTCTCTGACGCTTTTTTAATACCGTATGCGTTATGTCCGTAGAAGACAGTGTTGAGATACATTGCGATGATCTCGTCTTTGGAATAGTTGTATTCCAATTTTGTCGCTGTCACCCATTCCTGGAATTTACGTATCACGAGTTGCGGGGTGCTGAGGTTCTCGCCACGTGGGAAGAGGTTCTTAGCAAGCTGTTGAGTCAAGGTACTTCCGCCTCCTTTGTCGTTGCCTGTCACGATTCCGAATACGACACGCATCAAGGCTCTTTGGTCGATGCCCGAGTGTTCATAGAATCTGATGTCTTCTATGGCGAGAAGCGCGTTGACGAGATGTGGCGACAACTCACTGTAACTTACGTTGGAACGATTCTCAATATAGTATGTTCCTAAGACCTTGCCGTCGGCGGATATGATTTCCGAAGCGAGATTCGTCGACGGATTCTCTAACTCTTCAAAGGTTGGCATGTCACCGAACCATTCATGATTGATTCCGTAAAACAAACCGAATCCACATATCAAGCCTATGGCGAATAACGACCATATCACCACGAGATACCAGCGGATACCTTGCTTGGTGTTGGTATCATTATTCTTTTTACCTTTTTTAACTCTCTTCTTAACCTCAGCCATAATTTAAATCCTATGTTATTGAGACGTGTTAATTACGTATTATTTATTTCATTGGTGTAATGTGTCACGTCTCTACAAAATTTTCAATTTTCAATTTTCAATTTTCAACTTTCTCGAACCTTATTCCGACATCTGTTATTCCTTCTAACTCTGGTTCTCGCATCGCTTGTTCTATCTCAAAATGATAAGTGCCATTAAGAGGGAAACGCAGATTGTCGTTTAAAAGTATCGACGAACTTCTCATGCTGCCGCTACCTTTTCCTGTCCAGCGTCCGTCGGGATACGCCAAGATGCATTCTATCGTGTCGTGTGTCTGGTTGCCGTTAGGGAAAGTAGTATGCAAAAACATATAGAAATTGCTGTATCGATAATTTTCTAAATGTCGGATGTTAAGGTAAAAAGCATAGTTCGACAGACTGTCTTCAACATTGACATCGAAGTAGGGACGATTCTTGTTGTCCCACGATGCGTTGGGTATGATGATGCTTTCGTCGAAGATGACATCGTTGTTGCCGCATGAAGACATCATCGCTGTCAGTAATAATACGAATCCTATTTTCAGAAAATCTTTCATATCACTATTCTAATTTGCTTAAGTCGACATTCTGACCTTCTTCGCCGTATTCCGTATTATGTTGTTCCTTGATGAAGGCGTAATCTTCGAGCTGATCTGGGAACTGTCCTTTACGGTTCATATCGATGATTGCCTTGACTTGTTCAGCTGGAATAGCCATCATGTTACCTTTGTCGAAGACGTAAGAGTACCACATCAGACCTTTGAAGATGTCGCTCTTCTGATAAAACGCCTCACCTTTCTTAGTCTTCAGGTTGATATGACTGTCGGGGAACGACTTGAGAGCGTCGACGTATGTGTCGTATTCGTAGTTGAGGCAGCATTTGAGTTTGCCGCATTGACCTGCAAGTTTCTGTGGGTTAGGCGAGAGCTGCTGTATTCTTGCTACGTTGGTTGTCACCGACTGGAAGTTCGTTATCCAGGAGCTGCAGCACAACTCGCGTCCGCACGATCCGATGCCTCCTAATTTAGCCGATTCCTGACGGAACCCGATCTGACGCATCTCCACTCTGATATGAAATTCTTCTGCTAATTTCTTGATAAGCTCGCGGAAGTCGACGCGACCATCGGCGGTATAGTAGAATATGGCTTTGGTTCTGTCGCCCTGATATTCGATGTCGTTGAGCTTCATGTCTAAGTTAAGATTCAAAGCGATCTCACGGCTGCGGTATAATGTACGTTCTTCTTGTCGTGTCGACTCCAAGAACTTCTCGACATCCGCCACACGTGCTCTGCGATATATCTTCTTCAATTCCGATGCAGGACATACGCTGCCTTTACGTTTTCTCTGTTTCTCCACCAAAGCACCGACCATGGTCACGATGCCAATGTCATGTCCTATCGCAGTCTCAACAGCTACGAGTTCGCCTTCAATCAACTCCAATTCCGAAGGATAACTGTAGAAATCTTTTCTGTCGTTCTTGAAACGTACCTCCGCAATAAGAAGCTCTCCTTCGTATGCCGTTTCGTGGTAGTCTTTCAGCCAGTTGAAACTGTCTAACTTACATTGACTGTGACGCAACACGCTTCTGCCGACAGCATATTCGTCTGCTTTAAGACGGCATCCACGGTGGAAATCGGTAGAAAGCTTCAACTTATCATAAAGAGGCCAGTCTATCTTGAGAAACTCCTGGTCGATGTCTTCTGGCTTGTTGAAATCTTCTTTCTCGTCTTCAACTTCTTTGACTATTTTCTTGCCCGCAGATGGAGCCTTCTCTTCAAGAACTTCTTTCTTAATCTCGACTTCATTGTCTGCAATCTCTGTTTCCTCGATAACATCTTCAACGATGACTTCGGTTTCAATTATTTCGGTTTCCTGAATATCATCCTCGTTCTTGATTTCGGCTTCATTGACCTGGTTCTTATTATCGTTATTTCTGTTATTCCATTTCTTCTTAGGATAGAATTTTTTCTTATACCCCTGTTTGTTATTATTTTTATTATTGTTTTCGTTCATATTATAAATACGGATTATATATAATGTAAATAAGTAAACTGCAAAGATAATAAAAAGTCAACAGACAACAGACAACAGAGGGTGGAATTTTTTTGAGGTTTGAACTTTGAACCTTGAACTTTGAACCTTGAACTTTGAACCTTGAACCTTGAGCTTTGAGTCTTGCGACCTTGCG
>JAZUSL010000004.1:0-8739 GCA_045606705.1 Bacteroidales bacterium | reverse complement strand
GCCGAGATGCATAACTTTGAGGTTTTGACTGCAAAGTTACCATCAATAATTTCAAATCAAAAAATCAAAGAACGCTTGTAATTAATTTATATTTAACAATTTAACTACTACTTGGCGAATTTTATCGCATCAGTAGTAATTGTCAATTGTTAATTGTCAATTGAAAAAAGGGCGAAAGCCCTTTTTTATCATTCACCTTTATAGAAAGGAAGTTTTACTATTGTTGCAGGGATGAGTTTTTCTCTCACTTTGATGAAGATTTCGTTGCCGAATTTGCAGTGTGCCTTAGCGACATAACCCATACCGATAGCTTTCTTTACAGAAGGTCCCATTGTACCTGAAGTAACTTCACCTATTACGTTACCTTCAGCGTCGCAGATTTCGTAGCCGTGACGAGCGATGCCTTTGCCTGTGATTTCGAAAGCGCGCAACTGACGTGTGACGCCTTCTGTCTTTTGTTTTTCGTTATATTCACGATCGACGAAATCGTTGCCGTCGACGAATTTTGTAATCCAACCCAAACCGGCTTCAATTGGAGAAGTTGTGTCGCAGATGTCGTTGCCATACAAGCAGAATCCCATTTCGAGACGTAATGTGTCGCGTGCGCCTAAACCTGCAGGTTTGATACCGAATTCAGCGCCTGCTTCGAGAACTTTCTTGTAGATTTCGATAGCGGCATCATTTGGCATATAGATTTCGCAGCCGCCTGAGCCTGTATAACCTGTTGTTGAGAAGATAACGTCTTTCACACCAGCGAATTCTAAGATTTTAAATGTGTAGTATTCCATATCTTCAACGGTTGTTGCAGTGAGCTTTTGCATAGCTTTCAATGCCAAAGGACCTTGAACTGCGAGTTGTGACCATTGGTCGCTTTCGTTGATGAATTCAACGCCGAGTTCCATGCCCATTTCTTGAGCGATAGCTGACATCCATGCCCAGTCTTTGTCGATGTTAGCAGCGTTAGGTACCATGAAATATTCGTCAGCAGCTATGCGATAGACCAACATATCGTCAACTATACCGCCTTTTCCGTTAGGAAGACATGTATATTGAACCTTACCGTCTGTCAATGCAGCGACGTCGTTTGTTGTGCAACGTTGTACGAATGCGAAAGCTTTAGGACCTTTAGCGCGGAACTCACCCATATGAGAAACGTCGAAAACGCCGACGCCTTTACGAACTGTTTCGTGTTCAATGGTAAGACCTTCAAATTGAACAGGCATATCAAAACCTGCAAAAGGAACCATCTTAGCACCCATTTCACGGTGCATTTCATTAAAGACGGTCTTCTTTAAATTTTCTGTATTTTCCATGAGATTATAATATTGTTAAATTGATTTTTTCTTGAACGCAAAAATAATAAAATAAAGTTCAATTGTACCATTAATTAATATTTATTTTTTGAAAAACATACAGCTATATTTTTATATTTCGGTTTATGGTTTAAAGTTTAAGGTTTAAGGTAAATAACACTAAAATTTCTCAGATTTTCAGGTTCTCAGATTCTCAGTTTTATCTTATCTTTGCATTAAAATTTCCATACATGAAAAAATACATTTTTATAATATTATTGGTTATATTATCAGTAACAAAAAGTAATGCCGCATACATCCTCATCCCGATGGACGAGACGCAGACGAATCATCTGAAAGCATACGGCGTTGCATATTGGATTTTGGAGCGCGAGGTGGAGATAAGCTGGCTTCTTAATTACAAAGGCGGAAGTTATCTCATTCCTTATCATGATATGTTTGAAAGAGAATGCAAGCTTCGCAACGTCTCTTTTCAAGTCATCGCTGATGTCCAGGCAGAAGGCATCCTCGCTGAAATTGCTGACCCCAACGTCAATATGGATGAGATGAAACTTCAGAAAGTACCGCGCTTGGCAGTATATGCGCCAAAAACCATTCTGCCTTGGGACGACGCAGTGACTCTTGCACTCACATATGCAGAGATTCCATACGACATTATTTATGACGATGAAGTTATGGAAGGCGTGCTTCCGACCTACGACTGGCTTCACATGCATCACGAAGATTTCACGGGTCAGTTCGGAAAATTTTGGGCACGTTATCGCAACTATCCTTGGTATCAGGATGATGTCAAGAAACAGCAAGAAACAGCACAACGTCACGGATATGATAAGGTGTCGCAGTTGAAACTTGCCGTTGTAAAAAAAATTAGAGATTTCGTCGCTGGCGGCGGTTATCTTTTCTCTATGTGCTCAGCTCCAGATAGTTTCGACATCGCTCTCGCCGCCGACGGAATAGACATTTGTGACGTGATGTTCGACGGAGACGGCATGACACCAGGAGCTGTTCAAAAACTAAATTATGACAACTGCTTCGCCTTTACCGATTTCACCATATCCACAAATCCACAGGAATATGAAGTCTCCAATATCGACGTAACTCAAAATAGGTCTAAGTCGGTAAAAGAAGGTAACGATTATTTCTTGTTATTCGACTTCTCCGCAAAATGGGATCCTGTCCCGACAATGCTGACACAGTCGCACGAGAAATTGATAAAAGGTTTCATGGGACAGACGACAGCATTCGACAAAAGATATGTAAAACCGAGTATCGTTGTTTTAGGTGATAATGCGGCTTTGAACGAAGACAGATATATCCATGGTAATTTCGGCAACGGATTTTTCACTTTCTATGGAGGTCACGACCCGGAAGACTATCAGCATCTCGTTGGCGACCCTCCGACCGAATTAGACATGTATCCGAATTCTCCAGGTTACAGATTAATATTAAATAATGTATTGTTCCCTGCCGCAAAGAAAAAGAAACAAAAGACTTAAGGCGACATCAACAGACAAAAACATTTTTATACAAAAAAACTTTAGACTTTAGACTTTAGTCATTAGTCTTTTTATTACCTTTGCATAAAATTTCACTCGCCATGGAACCAGCACTACTTATATTGACTTTAGGAACATTGATTTTTGCAGCGCACTGGTTCGCGGAAATCTTTAGCAAAAAGAGAATTCCCGACGTGCTTATGCTCATGTTGATTGGTATTACAATCGGTCCTCTTTTTAAAATTGTTGATGCCGACGAACTAAGTTCCATGGGAAATATATTTGGTCAGCTGACGCTTGTAATTCTTTTATTTGAAAGTGGAACTGAATTATCATTCAAGACATTAGCTGAATCTATCAAAAACACTATATCTCTAACTTTCGTAAATTTCTTTTTTACATTTATCGCAATAGGACTTGTAGGATGGTTGGTATTAGGCATGAATCCCGGAATCAGTTTCATGTTGGGAGCAGCATTAGGAGGGTCATCTTCCGCAGTTGCTATTCCTTTAGTAAAGCAAATTAGCATCGGAGAAAAAAGTAAGACAATATTAATTTTAGAATCAGCGTTCAGTGCCATCTTATGCATCGTTGTCACATTGGCGATTTTCGAATCATACAAATACGGAGAGTTCAGAGTCGGCATCATATTCGGACAAGTTTTCTCCTCATTCCTATTGGCATCACTTATCGGACTGGTAGGTTCGGTATTCTGGTCGATGGTATTAGATAAGGTAAGAACAATTGACAACTCAATCTTCACTACACCAGCATTCGTATTTATAATATATGGCATCAATGAGTTATTAGGATATAGCGGAATCATCTCAGCTTTAGCATTCGGAATAGGATTAGCGAATATGGATGCTATCTACAAAAGATGGCTAAAAAAATTCTTTGATAGAAGACCTACACTACTCAATCCTACAGAAAAGACACTTTTCAGCGAGTTAGTATTTTTAATGAAGACATTCTTCTTCGTATATGTCGGTATCTCAATAAAATTCGACAATCTCACATCATTATTAATAGGACTAGGAATATCATTCCTGCTAATAATATTAAGAATACCTGTTGTGAGAATTGCCTTACCCTACGAAACAAATGGCATCAACAATAAAGATAGAGCATTCTTATCGATGATGATACCTCGCGGACTTGCAGCAGCTGTACTCGCCACCATGATTTCACAGTCACAACTTCCGGGATCAGAAAGAGTTGGTAATATCGTCTTCTCTGTCATTTTCTTCACGATAATATTCACATCCATACTTGTGCCACTCTTAGAAAAGTCTGTCAAATTCAGAAACTTCTATATCAAATTCATACATTTCCCATCATTAGGCAAGAAAATACTATTAAATGATGACGAAGAAATACCTTCAACAGAAACCAAAAACGAAACTGATACTAGCATTGAAGACGAAAAAGTTATTATCAATGATGACGACGATGTCCCTAATATTTTGCTATAAAATTTTGAGTTTATCGGTTTAAGGTTTAAGGTTTAAGGTTTAAGGTTAAGGTTTAAAGATTTATTATATTAAAAATCAAATAATTAAACATTGATGCTATTCTTTAAAAAAATTATCAAAAAAAGTTTTTTCTAACAAAAAAAATAGTATCTTTGCAGTCCGAAAAAGAAAGAAGATAAAAAGAAAAGATATGTATTTAACTGCAGAAAAGAAATCAGAATTTTTCAGTGCATACGGTAAAAATGCACAAGACACAGGTTCAGCAGAAGGACAAATTGCATTGTTCACATTCAGAATCAAGCATTTAACAGAACACATGAAGCAAAACAAGAAAGACGTTGCTACAATGCGTTCATTAGTAAGTCTCGTAGGTAAAAGAAGAAGACTCCTCGATTACTTAAAACGTAAAGATATTGAAAGATATCGTACTATCATCAAAGAATTAGGTATTAGAAAATAATAGCACATTGTGCATGATAGCAAAAAAAAGGCAATATTATGATTGCCTTTTTTTTGCGTATATTATATTTTGATACCAAACACCTATTTATATATATTACTAAAAATCACACAACATGGGTCCAGAAGGAATTAAACAAACCATACAGCTCGGCAACGAGACTATAATTATTGAGACAGGTCGTTTGGCAAAACAAGCAGACGGTGCAGCAGTAGTAACATGCGGCAAAACAGTATTGTTAGCAACAGTAGTAACAGCAAAAGATGCAAAAGACGATGTCGACTTCTTACCTCTCTCAGTCGATTACAAAGAGAAATACGCAGCAACAGGTAAATTCCCTGGCGGATTCTTCAAACGCGAAGGCAAACCATCAGACTATGAAATCTTAATCTCACGTCTCGTCGACAGAGCTTTGAGACCATTATTCCCAGATGATTATCACGCAGAGACACAAGTACAAATCACTCTCTTATCAGGTGAAGTAGGTGTATTGCCAGATGCTTATGCAGCTCTCGCAGCGTCAGCAGCCATCGCAGTATCAGACATCCCATTCCACGGTCCAATATCTGAAGTACGCGTAGCTTACATCAACGGAGAATACGTCATCAACCCTAGAGAAGAACAACTCAAAGACGCTGACCTCGAACTTATGGTTGCAGCTTCAATGAAAGACATCTGCATGGTTGAAGGTGAATCAAAAGAAGTATCTGAAGAAGTCATGCTCAATGCTTTGAAAGCAGCTCATGATGCTATCAGAGTTCACTGCCAAGCACAAGTAGAACTCGCTGCAAAAGTCGAGAAAGCCCAGACAAAACGCGAATACTGCCACGAAGTAAATGACGAGGACCTCAGAGCCGACATGATGGAAAAATTATATAAGCCATGTTACGACTTCGCTCTCACAGGCAACGCCAACAAACACGAACGCGAAGCTAACTTCGGTGCCATCCTCGATTCTTACCTCGAAAACATGAGCGAAGAAGAACTCGAAGAAAAAGGCTCAATGGCAAAACGCTATTTCCACGATATCCAACGTAAAGCCGTCCGCGACGCCATTCTTATTGAAAGAAAGAGATTAGACGGTCGTAAGTTAGACCAAATCCGTCCTATCTGGACAGAAGTAGACGTGCTTCCATCAACACACGGATCAGCAATATTCACACGCGGTGAAACACAAGCTCTCGTTACAGTTACATTAGGTACAAAACTCGATGAACAAACAATTGACGGAGTAGTTGTAACAGGAACATCTAACTTCATGTTACATTACAACTTCCCTAGCTTCGCTACAGGCGAATGCAAACCAAGCCGCGGTGTGAGCCGTCGTGAAATCGGTCACGGCAACCTCGCTGAAAGAGCTCTCAAATCAATGATTCCTGGAGAAGACGAAAATCCATACACAATCCGTGTTGTTTCCGACATCCTAGAATCTAACGGTTCTTCTTCAATGGCATCAGTATGTGGCGGCACTCTCGCACTCCTCGACGCCGGCGTCAAGATGAAGAAACCTGTAGCAGGTATCGCAATGGGACTCATCACAGATAACGAGACAGGTAAATATGCTGTTTTGTCAGATATCCTCGGCGACGAAGACCATCTCGGCGACATGGACTTCAAAGTAACAGGTACAAAAGACGGTATCACAGCATGTCAAATGGACATCAAAGTTGACGGTCTTTCATATGAAGTTCTCACAGAAGCTCTCGAACAAGCAAGAGCAGGCCGTATGCATATTCTCGGTGAAATGGCTAAGACAATAACAGAACCAAGAGCAGACTATAAAGAAAGCGTACCTCGCATTGAGAAAGTTTGTATTCCTAAAGATTGTATCGGAGCTGTTATCGGACCTGGCGGTAAAGTAGTTCAAGAAATCCAAAAGGTTACTAACACAGTCATCGTCATCACCGAAGAAGAAAACTGCGGTATCGTTGAAATCGCTTCAACAAATAAAGAAGACCTCGAAGCAGCAAAAGCTAAGGTCCGCGCTATCGTAGCAGTTCCTGAAGTTGGTGAAGTATACAGAGGTACAGTTAAGTCAATCATGGCATTCGGTGCTTTCGTAGAAATATTACCTGGAAAAGACGGTTTATTACACATCTCAGAAATAGACTGGAAACGTCTTGAGACAATGGACGGTGTACTCAAAGAAGGTGACCAAATCGATGTCAAACTTATCGAGATAGAACAAAAGACAGGTAAGCTACGCCTTTCAAGAAAAGCCTTGTTGCCAAAGCCAGAAGGTTACGTGGAAAAACCAGAACGTCCTCGCGGCGAAAGAAAAGGACATAACGACAAAAAAGGAAAAACAGAAAAAAAATAAGTGTAGAGTGTGAGAGTGTAGAGTTTAGAGTAGTTGAAAGTGTAATCTTGAAACCATATAAACTTTAAACTCTATACTTTAAACTTTAAAACTACTCTAAACTTTAAACTATAAACTCTAAACTAAAAATAGAATGAGGCAGTTAAAAATTACCAAGCAGGTTACAAACAGAGAGACAGCGTCTCTTGACAAGTATTTGCAAGAAATCGGAAAAGTAGAACTCATCACAGCTGAGGAAGAAGTAGAATTGGCTCAGAGAATCAGACAGGGCGACAAGATCGCTCTCGAAAAACTCACCAAGGCAAACCTTCGTTTCGTTGTTTCCGTTTCCAAGCAATATCAGAATCAAGGATTAAGTCTTCCTGACCTTATCAACGAAGGTAATTTAGGTTTGATCAAGGCAGCACAACGCTTTGATGAGACAAGAGGCTTCAAATTTATCTCTTACGCTGTATGGTGGATCCGTCAATCTATCCTCCAAGCTTTAGCAGAACAATCACGTATAGTCCGTTTGCCACTCAACAAAATCGGTTCTATCAACAAAATCAACAAGACATACGCTAAGTTGGAACAGGAGTTTGAACGCGAACCTAATGCAGAAGAAATCGCTGAAGCTTTAGACATCACTGAAGCTGAAGTTAAGGAATCAATGAAGAATGCAGGTCGTCACGTATCAATGGACGCTCCTCTCGTTCAAGACGAAGACAACAATATGTACGACGTCTTGAAAAGTGACGAAGTAATCACTCCTGAGACTGAGCTCCTTTATGAATCATTAAGAAAAGAAATCGATCGTGCCATCTCGACATTGACTCCACGCGAGGCTGACGTCGTACGTCTCTA
The DNA here is from genome assembly GCA_045606705.1 of Bacteroidales bacterium. Taxonomy (GTDB): domain Bacteria; phylum Bacteroidota; class Bacteroidia; order Bacteroidales; family F082; genus Limimorpha. The sequence goes on along the minus strand of JAZUSL010000004.1, from coordinate 832 downwards.
CTTCGGTCTCAACGGAAGTCATCCGATGACCTTGGAAGAAATAGGCGAGAAATTCGACCTCACCCGCGAACGCGTAAGACAGATAAAGGAAAAAGCCATCAGACGCTTAAAACACACAAGCAGAAGCAAGATACTTAAGAGTTATCTTGGATAATTTTATTGAAATCTGAGAATTATAGGCACCATCCATAATTTTGTGTAAATGAAAATTATGGATAGTGCCTTTTTAGGTTCTCAGATTCTCAGATTCTCAATCTCTTCCCGCGTCATTCCTGTGACATCCATCACAAGTTCTATATCTGCTCCTGCCAACATAAGGTTCTTTACGATTTGTAGCTTGGTTTCCTTCATTCCTTCCTCACGACCTTTCTTAATTCCTTCTTCACGTCCTCTCTTCACGCCTTCTTCTATACCTTCTTTTCGACCTTTCTTAATGCCTTTTTCCAAGCCTTTCTTCATGCCTTTTTCCAAGCCTTTCTTCATGCCTTCTTGCATTCCTTCTTTTCTTCCCATCGCTCTGCCTTCAAGTAAGCCCTCGCCTCGAGAGGTGTAGATGTTGTCTTTCAATATCACCGTGTTATCCAAATGACGATAATATGCCGACAACTCATCCTTGCTCATCATGGCGAGTTCCAACTTCTTCCTCGCATCTTCCAATCCAGGTGCAGTTGAGTCTTGCATAATATCACCGGTATTGAGATAATATATCCATTCTTCTAATGGCGTGCTCGGCTTACCTTCAAAGTCGTTGACTTTAAGAATGTAATATTCTGGATATAACTCACTAACGATATCAACCTTGAACTTCTGTTGCTGGAATGGACTTAGTTTC
>JAZUSL010000003.1:0-45161 GCA_045606705.1 Bacteroidales bacterium | reverse complement strand
TATTAAATTCAAGCTCCTGTTACGAATGTTTGCTGTCATCAAGCGCGGAACACCTTTCGTAAGGAAACCTGATTTTCTTTGTTAAGAAATATTTTTAAAAAAATATGCAAATTTATTTGGTTATATCCTATATTTCTGTGGGAACATTCTCCGTATCAAGTCCGCTAATTAGATTTATGACTTTCATACTATCCCGAACAGTTCTATCTCGAGTTTCAGAGTCGAGCCATTATGTATTCCTATGTCCGTTAACTTCCCATTTAGGAACACGAAAGTTAAAAAATGTTAAAATTGTAGAAGCGGAGGTTTTTCTTTATACTTTTGTGGGGAAACTTTAAGGATTAAACCAAAATAAAAAACCCGGATTCATCACCAGCATCGAATCGCTGGGAGAGGAACTACCGGGACTGCAGTGCAAAGATACAATTTTTATGAAACACAACAAACTATTTTTTGAAAAAGTTTTTTCTGAAAAACGAATGGAACGCTATTTCATCTTATACCCCAATGATGAAAGCAGAGCTGTTAAACATTATCAATCTAACATAAAACTTACAGAAGCGTTTTACACCTCACTCTCTGTATTGGAAGTCGCTTTGAGAAATGCCTTAAGCCGTGAGTTGAAGACAATGACAGGACGTGATGACTGGTACGTTATCTTTGCGAATACACCAGGACTGACAAAATTAAACAAATACGTAACCCAAGCATCTAAACAAATTGCTGGACGACATGAACAAATCACTACTTCCAAGATTATTGCAGAACTAACTTTAGGTTTTTGGGTGTCGTTACTTAATGCAGAATATGAACGATTGCTTTGGAAAGACTTAAGGCGAGCATTTCCATATATTCCTAAGAAAGATCGTAAAAGAAAAAATGTATCTGCACCTCTTAATAGATTTAGAGCGTTCAGAAATAGAGTATTTCATAATGAATCAATCTGTTGGAATATGAAAAAAGTACAAGAAATTCATGATGAATTACTACTTGTATTAGAATGGATAAATATGGATTTACCGGAATGGCTAAAGGAAATAGATAGATTCGAAAATGTACAAGAGCAGATTAAAATAGAAATGGGATGGTTATAAATTACAATGTCTCTCTTTCGTATCAAGTCAGAGAGAAGCATTTGTTTTATGGCAGCCTCCCAGCGTTAGGGATTGAAGCGGCATCCTTTTGGAGCGTAGCGGAAAAAGATATAGCGGAAAGCCCGACGGCACAGCCGGAACGCCCAAGATTGGCTATTAGCTGTTAGCAGTTAGCAGTTAGCAGTCAGCAGTTGAAAATTGAAAGTTGAAAATTGAAAAATAATGCGCTTGTATTATGACAATTTTTATGTCAATTTCCATGCTTGAAACGAAGTAAAATCCGTATTTTTATTTTTTTGCATTTTGTTAAAATTTTTCAAAATATTTTATTAAATTTGCGAATTGTTGTGAAAAATAAAAACTAAGGCTTTTGATCTAAGGCTTTTGATCTAAATGGTTCAACAGCCAATAGCTAAAAGCTAACAGCTAAAGAAATTATGGAATATCAATTTTTAAAACCTGAGATAAAAGAAAACGGCATCTGCATTCTCACAGTGTCAGCACCTAAGTCATTAAACGCCTTGAATTCAAGAATATTAAGCGAGATTGACTATTTCGCAAGTAATATTGATTTGTCAGTCGTCAAGGCTCTCATCATCACCGGTGATGGCGAGAAGGCTTTCGTTGCCGGCGCCGACATCGCAGAGATGAAAGACAAAAACGCTGCCGAAGCATTAGAGTTCGCCCGTCTCGGAGCAGCAGCATTCAAGAAGTTGGAAGACCTCGAAATACCTACCATCGCCGCCGTCAACGGATTCGCCCTCGGCGGAGGCTGCGAACTCGCCATGGCTTGCGACATACGCATCGCTTCCACTAACGCAAAATTCGGTCAGCCTGAAGTAGGCCTCGGCATCATACCTGGATTCTCAGGAACATACCGTCTTCCAAAACTCGTCGGCCCTTCTTACGCCAAAGAACTCATCTACACAGGCAAGCTCATCGACGCACAAGAAGCTCATCGCATCGGTCTCGTTAACGCAGTATATGAACAAGCCGACCTCATGGACGAAGCCATGAAACTCGTCAAGATGATATTGAAGAACGCACCTTTCGCAGTGGCAGCAGCAAAGAAATGTATCAACGACAACTACGACATGAACGTTGATGAAGCTCTCGCTTACGAGAACGAATACTTCTCCAAATGCTTCGCTACAGAAGACCAGAAGATCGGCATGACAGCATTCTTGGCAAAAGAAAAAGCAACATTCACAGGAAAATAATTCTTAAAAAGACAAATATCATGAAAGTTTACGTTATCGGAACAGGAACAATGGGCGCAGGCGTAGTACAAGCCTTCGCACAAGCCAACGTGCCAGTAGTAATGAAAAGTAGAACTCAAGCCAGCTTAGACAAAGCCGTCGGCAAGATCTCGAAATCATTGGCAAAATTAGTTGAAAAAGGCAAGATTGAACAAGCATATATGGATGCTACTATGGCAAACATCAGCACTACAACAAACTACGCTGATTTCGCCGATGCCGACTTAGTCATCGAAGCAGCATCAGAAGACATGAACCTCAAGAAAGAAGTCTTCGCAGAACTCGCCAAGATTTGCAAGCCAGAAACCATCTTCGCTACCAACACATCATCATTGTCGATCACAGAGATAGCAGCATGCACCGACCGTCCAGCACAGTTCATCGGAATGCACTTCTTCAACCCAGCTCCTGTGATGAAACTCGTCGAAGTCATCAAAGGTCAGATGACATCAGAAGAGACAAGCAACAAGATCTTCGAGTTGGCAACAGCCATCGGCAAGACACCTGTCATGGTGGAAGAAGCTCCAGGTTTCGTCGTCAACCGCATCCTCATCCCTATGATTAATGAAGCAGTAGGCATCTACGCAGAAGGCATCGCTTCAGTAGAAGACATCGACAGCGCGATGAAACTCGGCGCCAACCATCCAATGGGACCTCTCGCATTAGGCGACCTCATCGGCTTGGATGTATGCCTCGCAATCATGGAAGTGCTTTATAACGAATTCGCCGACAGCAAATACCGCCCACATCCACTCTTGAAGAAGATGGTGAGAGCAGGTCAGCTCGGACGTAAATCAGGTCAAGGATTTTATAAATATTAATTAACATAATTTACTAACAATGGACTTTAGTTATTCAAAGACAGAAGAATTGTTCTTGCAGATGATAAGATCGTTTGCCGAGAATGAGGTCAAGCCTTTGGCAGCTGAAATTGACGAACAAGAACGTTTCCCTATCGAGACCGTCAATAAAATGGCAAAATTAGGTTTGATGGGTATCCCTGTTCCAAAACAATATGGCGGAGCAGGCGGAAGCGTACAAATGTATATCATGGCCGTTGAAGAACTCTCAAGAGCTTGTGCTACAACTGGCGTAGTTTTATCAGCACACACATCATTGTGCGTAGCTCCTATCTTAGAACACGGAACAGAAGAACAGAAGATGAAATATCTGCCTAAACTCGCTTCAGGCGAATGGATCGGCGCATTCGGTCTCACCGAACCTAACGCTGGTACCGACGCTGCTATGCAACAGACAACAGCTGTCGATGCAGGCGACAAATGGATCCTCAACGGTACTAAGATATTCATCACCAACGCTTCTAACGCCGACGTTTTCATCGTTATGGCAATGACAGACAAATCAAAGGGAACTAAAGGCATCTCTGCTTTCATAGTAGAAAAAGGCTTCAAAGGATTCTCAGTAGGTAAGAAAGAGTTGAAACTCGGTATCCGCGGTTCTGCAACATGTGAACTCATATTTGAAAACTGCGAAGTGCCAAAAGAAAACCTCCTCGGTCAGTTAGGCAAAGGCTTCAGCATTGCCATGAAGACATTAGACGGCGGTCGTATCGGCATCGCATCACAAGCTCTCGGCATCGCTCAAGGCGCAATGGATGAGACAGTTAAATATACAAAAGAAAGAAAACAATTCGGCAAGTCAATCGCTTCATTCCAGAATACACAGTTCCAGATGGCAGACCTTAAGACTAAAGTCGAGGCAGCACGTCTCTTGGTACGCAGCGCAGCATGGAAGAAAGACAAAGGCATCCCTTACTCGGTAGATGCAGCTATGGCTAAGTTGTTCGCAGCAGAGACAGCTATGGAAGTGACAACGAAAGCTGTTCAGTTCCACGGCGGTTACGGCTACACACGCGAATATCCTATCGAACGTATGATGCGTGACGCTAAGATCACCGAGATATACGAAGGTACTTCAGAAGTTCAGAGAATGGTTATTGCAGGTAATTTATTTAAATAGGAGGGAAGTAATATGAATATAGTAGTATGTATTAAACAAGTTCCTGATACAACAGAAATTAAGATCGACCCGGTAAAAGGTACTTTGATTCGTGACGGCGTCCCGAGCATCATGAACCCAGACGACAAAGGCGGTCTCGAACTCGCTCTCAGAATGAAAGACAACTACGGCGCTAACGTGACAGTCATCACCATGGGACCTCCACAAGCTGAACTCATCTTGAGAGAAGCATTGGCAATGGGTGCCGACAGAGCAATATTATTGACAGACAGAAAATTCGCAGGTGCCGACACCTTGGCAACATCATACGCACTCGCTGGCGCTATGAAGACAATGGACTACGACCTCATCATCGCTGGTCGTCAGGCTATCGACGGCGACACCGCACAGGTAGGTCCTGAGATGGCAGAACACTTAGACATACCTCAAGTGTCATACGTCATCGACGCTGAACGCGCCGCCAACGGCAACCTCATCGTGAAGAAAGAAAACGAAGACAGCGTACAGACTTTCGAAGTAGAAGGCAAATGCGTCCTCACAGTCTTGGCATCAGCATTCGACGCTCGTTACATGACAGTATCAGGCATCGTTGACGCTTACAACAAAGAAGTAGAGATCTGGAGCGCAGATAAAATCGATGTCGATGAAACCAAGTTAGGTCTCAAAGGCTCACCGACAAAAGTGTTCCAATCATTCCCTAAAGCCATGAAGGCTCCAGGTGAAGTACACGAAGTCAGCGAAGAAGAAGCTGTAGAAATCATCGTTAACAAACTTAAAGAAAAACACATTATCTAAAAGGAGAAGTTATGAATATTCAAGATTATAAAAACGTATTCGTATTCGCCGAACAACGTAACGGCGCGATTCAACCTGTCGCTTTCGAACTTTTAGGTAAGGCACGCGACTTAGCTGACGCCCTCGGCGAGAAAGTAGTTGCATTATTACTCGGCTATAACGTGAAAGACGAAGCACAGAAACTCATCGAGATGGGAGCTGACGAAGTCATAGTAGCCGACTGCGCAGAGTTGAAAGACTATATCACAGAACAATATTCACAAGCCTTATATCAGGTCATCACAGAACGCAAGCCATCAATCGTGCTTTATGGCGCAACGACAATAGGTCGCGACCTCGCACCTCGTATCGCAGCACGTTTGAACACAGGTCTCACAGCCGACTGTACAAAATTAGAAATCGCTGATACAGAAGCAGGCGACAAGCAATTCCGCATGACACGTCCAGCATTCGGCGGCAACTTGATGGCAACAATCGTATGTCCAAACAACCGTCCGCAGATGTCAACAGTACGTCCAGGCGTTATGCAGAAACGTCAGCGTGAAGAAGGCAGAGCAGGCGAAGTAACCATGTTCGCACCTAAGTTCGACACAGCACGTTTCAAAGTTAAGCTCGTCAACACAGAGATGAAATGCTCATGCAACGACGACATCGCCGACGCTAAGATTTTGGTATCAGGCGGACGTGGCGTGAAGAACGCAGAAGGCTTCAATAAGTTACAAGCTTTAGCCGACACACTCGGTGGCATGGTAGCATCATCACGCGCCATGGTCGATGCCGGTGTTGTTGACCACTGCATCCAAGTAGGACAGACCGGTAAGACCGTACGTCCAGAGTTGTATGTAGCATGCGGTATCTCCGGCGCTATCCAGCACTTAGCAGGTATGGAAGAGTCAGGCTACATCATCGCCATCAACAAAGACAAATACGCCCCGATCTTCAGCGCCGCCGACTTAGGCATAGTTGGAGATTTACATAAGATTGTTCCAATGTTGAACGAAAGAATCAAGAAGGAGATGTAAATAGCCTTCGGCTGACAACGGACAACAGACAACGGACTTTGTCCAAGAATAATGCTTCGAGCTGTGAGCAGTGAGCAACGGGCAAAAGCTCATAGCTCAAAGCTTATAAAAACCGCTTCGATGGTAATACGTCGAGGCGGTCTGTTATTATAATACTTTCTAAAGTAGTCGAATTCGACTATTTTAATAATTTTTTGCTTTCAATTTTTTCTAAAACAGACATCTGTTGAATTGCAATTTTATTAAGTTCTTTCAATCTTTCTGATTGAGATAAACCATTGCTAATAAACACAGCGTTTAAATTTTCCATATTCGATAGACAAATTAATTGGTTGATAGTGGCATGATCTCGTATATTACCAGCCAGTTCTGGATTTTCATCTCTCCATTGTTTTGCTGTCATTCCAAATAATGCAATATTCAACACATCAGCTTCATTTGCGTAAATTGTACTCGTTTGATTAGATGAGAGTCTTCGAGGAATAAGATTCTTGCTGACAGCATGAGTATGGATATGGTAGTTGATTTTTGATAATTCACGTTTTGCGGTCCAACCAAGATGTTTTTGTTCCTCTTCCTTAAGTCGTTGAAATTCTCTTAATAAATAAAGTTTAAATTGAGGTGAAACCCAAGACGCAAATTCAAAAGCAATGTCTTTGTGAGCGAAAGTCCCTCCATAACGTCCTGCTTTTGCGATGATGCCAATAGAATTTGTCTTTTCTATCCATTGTTTTACAGACATTATGAAACGGTTAAGACCGGCCATGTTTTTAATTCCCTCGAATTCGGGGGAATTAAAATCAGGATTATATATTTCTTCCCAAATGCCTAAAAACTCAATGGTGTTTTTGTTTCGCAACCATTTTTCTATTAGTGCAAGTCCATTCTCGATGCCTTTCACCATGTCTGTAAGTGAAATATAATCTTTTTCGTCAATTTCAAGAATTGTAATCTCAGTTTCATTTACTATTATCTTTGCCATAGCTTTATATAATTTTATTTTAAATAACTAAATATATATTGAATTCCATATATGTATAAATTATGAAGTCAAAGCAATGGATATTGTTTGCTTTTTTGATTCTATTCCACAAATTAATTAAAGAAGATTTTATCTTTTTCCCATACAAACATAAATTTCGGTTATTAAAATTTTTACGTTCTCATCCTCAAAACTACAACCACCTCATCCTTTTGTCAAGCATTTGCAAAGGAAATGTTTTGGTTTTATATGATTTCATCAAATATTTCTCGTAATTTAAGTTGTAATATCTTCTTATCGGGAAGATATAATTGATATTCAGCGACCATTGTTGGAGACAGACTTCTATTTAAAGCATATTCAACGACTTCGTCATCTTTGTCTTTACATAACAAAATACCTATACTTGGATTTTCATTTGCTTTTTTAACATTCCTATCTAATGCTTCCAAATAAAAATCCAACTGTCCTAAATACTCGGGCTTGAATTTGTCTGTTTTTAATTCAAAAGCAACAAGACATTGTAATTCACGATGATAAAATAAAAGATCTATTCTAAAGTCACTGTGCCCGACTTCTAAACGATATTCTTGATCAATGAAAATGAAATCCTTGCCAAGTTCTAATATAAAGTCTTTCATCTGTTTGACTAAAGCGGACTTCATATTGTTTTCTGAAGGAAAATCTTTGCTGCCAATGAATTCCATTACATATTTGTCTTTAAACACTTTATCAGAATCAGGAACGATTTCTTTTAATGTTGTAGATGTTTTAGGAGAAGACAGCATTGTTCTTTCAAAAAGTGCACTGCTAATCTGACGTTCGAGTTCACGTTTGGAATACCTCTCTGAAATACAAAGTCTCAGATAAAATTCTTTTTCTTCAATGCTTTTGGTTCTACTCAATATTATCATATTATTTGTCCAGTTGATTTCTCTCACCAGTGGTGAGAGTTTTGTATCGTGTAATGAATAATTCTCATAAAACTGTTTCATTCTCCATAAATTCTTATTTGAGAATCCTTTTATTTCAGGATATTTTTTAGTTATGTACTCTGATAATTGATTGACAACCCCAGAACCCCATTCGGAAGTGGAAAGTTTGTAGTATAAATATTCTCCGACATTCCAGTAGAGATCGATTAATGCAGTGTTTGTTATATGAATGATATTATTTCTGGAACTCTTGATAAGTGTAACGATTTCGTCAAATTGTTCTACCAATTGCATTGATAGTGAAGTGTCTTTTTTATTTTCCATGATTTCTAAATTTTGGTTCTACAAAACTACAACCATCTCATCCCTTTGTCAAGCGTTTGCAAAGGAAATATTTCGCTTTTAACAATTTTTAACATAAAATCAGGGAAATATTAAGAAATGATGTTAAGATTTATTAAGGATTTACTGTGAGCATTGAGCTGTCTTGCCCCAAGCCCACACTCATAGCTCACGGTAAAAAAAGTTCAAAAGCCAAAAGCATTAGTTCTTAGTTCCAATATCTTCCGTGATATTTTCAATGAACTTTTTCCAGAATAATATTCTAAAATATCATAAGTTAACTATTGTGTAAAATATAACCGTTTGATAATTATGATTTTACCCCCCCACCCCGATTTTGTTTTTTTAATGCGCCGTATTTCAGAAAAAAGTATTACATTAGCAATCTGAAACATGGACTAAGGCTATTGGCTGTTGAGCTCAAAGCCCACAGCAAAAATCTAATTCTTAAATTAAATACATTATGAAAAAGTTAACATTATTTTTAGTTGCGCTTGCGATGATATTAACATCTTGCAAACCAGAGATTAAAAAGCCAACGGTTGTGACAAAATCTGTTGGAGAAGTTACAGAAACCACTGCGAAGGTTGTTGGACAAGTTACAGCCGACGGCGGCGCAGAAGTTACCGAACGAGGCGTTTGCTGGAGCATGGAGCAAAATCCTACGATAGAGGACAGCCATACAACAGACGGAATATCTACAGGTACATATACATCCAATCTTACCGAGTTAAATCATGGCACCACATATTATGTTAGGGCATATGCGATAAATGCAAAAGGCATTACAGTCTACGGCGAAGAAAGAACATTCAAAACATTAGCTGCATATTCACCGGCTACAGGGACTTCAAACGGTTATGGCTATGTTGACCTCGGATTAAGCGTTAAATGGGCAACATGCAACGTTGGAGCAACTTCACCAGAAGAATACGGAGACTATTTCGCTTGGGGAGAAACAAGCACAAAAGAAACATATACAGAAGATAACTGTCCAACATACGGACTTGGTAAATCAAAGTTAGAATCACAAGGCTATATAGATAGTGAAGGCAATCTTACATCACAATATGACGCGGCAACAGCAAACTGTGGAGGTACATGGAGAATGCCGACATACGCTGAGTTGGACGAATTAAACACACAATGTACTTGGGAATGGATAAACACAAACGATTTTAAAGGATACAAAGTAACAGGACCAAACGGCAACAGCATCTTCCTTCCTGCTGCGGGCCTCCGTGACGGGTCATCGCTCGACTACGCTGGCAGCCACGGTTACTATTGGAGTTCTACGTCTTACTACTACTACAGCATCTACGGCAACGACTTCAGCGCGTACTACCTCTGCTTCAATAGTTTCGATCACTACGTGAACGGCTACGGCAGCCGCCGTGACTACGGTCGATCGGTGCGTTCAGTACTAGAATAAAAGCGAAGCGCATTCAATTTATTTGGTTCATTTAATTTATTACCGTCGGGCATTTAAGAGCCCGACGGTAATTTTAGGCACCATCCATAATTTCATCTAAACAATAATTACAGGGTTAGAAAAGAACTCTGTAATTTTTTTATTGAAGTTAAAACTCAAAAAGGGAGAGGTTCCTGTCATCTTCTTGTCAACTTCCTATCAAGTTCCTGTCAAGTTCGGAAAAGATACGTGTCGATACTCGCGATACATGGAGATAAAATAAACAATAGCGCAAATTTCGCACCCATTCGTGGATAAATAATCTGTGTCAATCCGTATGAACATCCTTCGTACATGCTCCGTACCTCTTTAGTCATTAGCCAAAATTCTCAGGTTCTCAGATTTTAGAGTTTTCAAGTTTATAAAAACCGCTTCGATAATGAGTCGAGGCGGTTTTTATTTTTTCCTCTTTTCTTCCAATCTTTTTCTCGCTCTGCTTAATTCGGTTTGTAGCTCTTCTTCTGTTGGCAGAGTCAATTTATATTTTGAAGCGAAGATTTGTTTTGCGTCATTTAATACGGAATATTTCGCGATTGCCTCATTCTTTTCGGAACAAAGTATAAGACCTATTGTGGGGTTGTCGTCTTCTTGTTTTGTCAAAGCGTCAAACATCCTAATATAACTATCCATCTGACCTACATCTTGATGAGTTAGTTTGCCTAACTTTAAATCTATTAAGACATAACATTTGATTATGCTATTATAAAATACCAAATCAACATAAAAATCCTCGTCATCAAATCTCATCCTTTTTTGACGAGCGACAAAACAAAAACCGTTTCCCAATTCCATCAGAAAATCTTGTAGGTTATTTATCAGGCTCTTTTCAATGTCGCTTTCTCTTAATGCTGGATAATCTTTCAAATTAAGAAATTCCAATATATAAGGATCTTTTATAAATTCTTCAGGAATTACCTTTTGTAGTTTTTCCTCAGCTTCCTCAATGACAATTTTTTTATCGTGACTAGCCAATAAACGATCGTAATATAAAGTAGAGATTTGTCGGTCCAATTGTCGTGTTGACCACATAGAGTTTGCAGCTTCATTCATATACCAGATGCGAGCATCTTTATTTTCAATTTTTATTAAACTGCGATAATGAGTCCAGCTCAATTCGGGGCGCAGTGCGTCCCGAATCTCAAAACGTCTATAAAATTGACACATTTTACGAAGTTCCCTCTCATCGAACCCTTTTCCAAATTCTTTTGTAAGACGTATTGAAATGTTTTTTAATATCTTTTTCCCGTAGTCTGCTCTTTCCCAATGAAGTTCATCTTCAACAATGACTTTGCCGATATTCCAATAAGCCATCACCATCGTGAAATCAATTGCCCGATATGCAGTCTGACGAGATTCACGAATAATATTCTCAATCTTAATCGCAAGATTAATCTCTTTTTCATTAATGTTTTGTAAATCGTTTGACATAAATTTTGGTTTAATACAATCTGCTTTATCGTAGATTCAATCCGTGACGTGTTGCGTCTTGGATTTGAAATTTCTCTTCTGCAAAACTACAGCATCCTCATCTTTGTGTCAAGCATTTTTAAAGGAAAAATTACGCTTTTAACAATTTTTAACGTAAATGTTAATGAAAGTAGGAGAGATGTGTTAAAAGTTTTTAAGGAATGGCTGGAATTACTAATGCTCAAGTATTTACTTACAAAAATAATATCAAAACTATTTGAATTATTAAAAAAGTTTTCCTAAATTTGTGGCTGCATAGATAAATTTGTAGTAGTGACTTGTCTTGACATGACTTTGCTTTTTATGTAAACCTATTTCAGAACAAGTCAAAACTATTGAACCCGATACTCTTTTAGAACATACCTCAAATTATAATTAATTATGGCAGATAGAATTGTCTTGAATATTCCGCACTCGTCTTTCCAGTTTCCATTCGGTTACGATGCTTGGGATAATGGTATTCATATTGATATGGAACGATTGACTGATATATTTACGGATAAACTTTTTATACCGGATACATCTCAGCCCGAAATTATTCCCGTAATCTTTCCTTATTCGCGTTTTTTTTGTGATGCTGAACGTCTGGTGGATGATCCTATGGAGAAAATCGGTCAAGGAATAATTTATAGGCGATTTAATGGCAAGAGTCGAATGGTATCTGTTGCAGATGAAGAACGTATTATGGAGTTTTACTGGAATTATCAAAGATGCTTGTGCGAAGCCATTCGCGACGAGAATTCCTTTGTGGTGGATTGTCACTCATTTCCTTCCGATATTTCGGATGTCGATATCTGTATTGGACTGAATGATGATTGGAGCCGACCTGATGATAAATTGGTGGATGACATTATTACCGTTTTTAATCGTTATGGGTATACTACAGCAATTAACACACCTTTTTCGAATTCAATTACTCCCGAATGTTCATTCCGTTATAAATCGTTGATGATAGAGGTTAATAAGAAAAGATATTTATCTGATGATGATCTCCTTGATGAATCGAAAATGATACGGATAAAGAGTGCTATTTTAGATGTGTATTCTGCTATTTTTGCTTATAAAAGTATGTGATTTTAAAAATTAATTCCCTATACCCAAAACTATTGTTACCTAATTTTCATGAATGTCAATACAATAACATTCATTTCCATAATTTTCATTATTGACAATATTCAAGCTAATGACGCCACCTTTTGAAATTTTATCCTCGACTTTAAGTTTGATTCCGAATATTTTTTCATAATCGGAAGACAACAGTTGCGCCACTTCAAATAATTCGTTGTTGTTTTTATTACAAACTATTCTTGTTTTATTTGTTATGGTAAAATCACCGCTATATGATTCCCAATGTTTTATCTCAGGAATCACGAATGGTTTATCATTATTGGCGTAAATACCATTATTCATTATCATAATGCATAATAATAAAAACAATTTACTCATAATGTATTTCATGTTGAAATGTTTAATGTAATAAAACAAACTCACAAATATAATAGATTATACAAACAAAAAAAATCCGCCGAAATTTCTCCGACGGATTTTATTTTTATTGCAACTTATGCAAAATAAACTCTCTAATCTGTTCTTTGTTGACATTATATTTCGGTTCTAATGTAGAGAAATTGTCGTCCTGAATGAATTGACCGCCTAACAACATCGCAATGATATTCTTTGTAGATAAACGGTGCTTTGATAGTTTTAGCGCTTTTTCAATACCTTTATGAATAGAATATCCTTCTCGCAAAATACTATAGATGTCGTAATAATCGCGGAATTTCATCCTACGCAACATGACTTCCATTTTCATAGCCATAATAGATTCTATCTCTGCCAAACGTATATTGCCAAGATATTCTATAGGTGATGATACTGGAGAATAGTTGTCGCTTACAAAAAAAGACAATTTTACACCTTTAACTAAAAATTCAACTTGGTCAAAGCCAAGCATATTGAAATTCTCTATTTTTCCAATATTTTCTTCTATTTCTTTTTCTATTAAATTCCATCTGACTTCTGGTTTTTCTGTTTTAGATTTGCGCCACATCATAAAGTCAAGGTCTTCACTTTTCCTGTGGCCAATTTGAATGGCAAGTGCTGTACCTCCGCATAAAATGTATGGTTTTATACATTCTAACTGGGAAACTTGTTCAATAATAGCTTCAATGTTATTTGTCAATCCCTGCCTCATATTGTGAATGTTTTAGTAAGTTATTGATATGTTGTTTTTCGACCTTAGCTAAATATTTTTCAGGTTCTTTAATTCCAAAATAATACATCGCAATCATTATGTTGAGCATTTGCATGTATTCGCCTTGAATAGCCATTTGTTCTTTCCAAACTTGTAGAATACGTTTACGAGGAAAGAGTTCAAACATTAGGTCTATTTCATTCATGTCAAGTATAGTAAAACATTTTTCGATTAGTTCTTCGTCTGGTATGTCATCAAAGGATTTTACTTCATACGACCAAAATGCGTTTTTATTTACTAAACTCTCGCATAAATAATTCCTTATATCTTGCTTCCTTCGTTGAATAGCTTGCATTGACTGAATCTTTATCAGTTCTCCCTCAGGTAATGAGAAATAAGATTCTAATTTCATGGCAAGTTGCAACGACATTTCGCGTTTGCCGTTAATTACACAACTCAGCAACTGACGCGAAACTTTTATATCGCGAGCTACAATAGATTGTGACTTACCTGCATGGGATATTAATTCGTTTATATATTCTCCAACATTATAATTCATTAGTGTATAAATTGTCAACAAATTTGTTTACAAAAGTAACAATTATTTCTATATAATGTTATTTGATTTGACAATTTTTATTTTGTAAAAACAAAACCCCATTCACGGTTGAAAGGTGTGAATGGGGGATGTTAGAAGTGGATGTTGTACTTATAGCTTAACAACTACAATAAGTGGTAATTTAATTTTCCTACTTGTTGTTTTCTATTTCACAAGCACGTGCGTATGCTTTATCTATTGCACCATTAACGTCCACATCAAAGCAACTACGGAATTATCTTTTATTTTAATTACGCAAAGATACATTTATTTAAATTATATAAACAAAAAAAATCCGCCGAAATTTCGACGGATTTTATTTTTATTGCAAGATTTAGAATCTTATGCTTCAGCTTCTGTTGTTTCTTCTGCTGCTGGAGCTTCTTCTGTAGCTGCTTCTGCGTTTTCTGCTGCTTCAGCGGCTGCTGCTTCTGCTCTTCTCTTAGCTAACTCAGCGATACGTGCTTCGTTAACTTTAGCTTCTGCTTCTAATCTTTCTTTTTGAGCAGCTCTCTTTTGTTCTGCGTTTACTCTTACGAATTCAGCTGCCTTTGCTTCTTTTTCTTTCATCCAGTTTTGGAACTTGACTTCTGCTTGTTCAGCTGTCATAGCACCTTTCTTAACGCCAACCAATAAGTGTTTCTTTAACAAAACGCCTTTTTGTGAAAGGATTGAACGTACTGTGTCTGTTGGTTGAGCACCTTTGTTTAACCAGTCTAATGCTTTGTCAAAGTTGATGTTGATTTGAGCTGGTTGTGCTACAGGGTTGTAAGTACCGATTTTTTCAATGAAACGACCATCACGTGGTGCACGAGCGTCTGCAATTACAATATGATAAAATGGTTGACCTTTTTTACCATGTCTTTGTAATCTCATTTTTGCTGACATAATTTTTTCCTTTTTTAATTGATTTATAAATAATTATTTAACTTAAACCTACCCGAGGTTTGCGAGTGCAAAAGTAATAATTTTTTCTTTACGAAAAACACCTTCTTGAAAAATATTTTTATCAAAATCAAATGTTTTTCAACGCATTGCCTGATAACCTAAATGTAGTCCATTCATCCATAGGAACTGCACCGAATGATTTGTAGAACTTAATTGATGGTTCGTTCCAATTCAAACATACCCATTCAAAGCGTTTGCAACCTCTTTCGTTGGCTAATCTTCCTAAATATTGGAATAATGCCTTTCCGTATCCTTTGCCTCTTTTTTCCGGAATCACGAACAAATCTTCTAAATAAAGTCCTTTCTTTCCCATGAAAGTGGAGAAGTTATGGAAAAACAAGGCGAATCCTACTGGGACTTCATCTTCGCAAACGAATATAACTTCCGCTTCTTTCTTGACAAAGACAGAATCGTAAATCGTAGCTTCGTCGCAGATTACTTCATCGAGTAGTTTCTCGTATTCCGCAATCTTTTTTATGAAGTCCAAAACTAATCCGGCTTCGTCAGATTCCGCAAAACGTATTGTCATCTTATTCATAATTAGTTAATTTTTAATTCATCAACGAAAATCCAAGCCGGGTAGCCATAACCGGAATGTCCTTCAGGACACATAAATGGTTCGATAACAACGTTTACAAATCTTGCATTTGTCTTTGTAAAATCGACACTGAAATTCATAACGCCGTCTTCTGCGATAGTTTCAATAGGAAATTCTTGATAATGTATTTCTTTAAAGTCTTTGCCATCATCAGAAACCAAAATCTTAACCGACTTAGCATTAAAAATCCAGTCGCCTTTTGTGAGGTTGCAATTGAATCTTAAATTGCTTATTTCCTGATGTTCCAACAAATCAATCGTAGCATCCAAATTCTCGCCAAAGAAAGCAATCCAACGTCCTGTCTTGTAATTCTTGCCTCCAGAAAGTCCGTCGACTAATGTTTGTGCTCCTTCAAAACGATAATTCTCGTGTGGTTGATTTTTCAATGTAATTGGTTTCATCGATGACTTGCTGAGTTCGATGTCGGTTCTGAATTCTTTGCCGACACTTGTCTTTCTCTTAACAATCGCTCTCAACTTGGCGCTCTCTGTTAGTTTCAAAGCTTCAGTATATTTAGTTCCGTTTGTCAAAGGATCTGTTCCGTCTAATGTATATAAGATATCGCCTTCACCGAACTTCGACATTGTTACGTCAATGCATTTTACTTCAACATTAGGAACAATATCAACATCAATGTCGAAAATATGTTTTGCATAGTTCCAACCTTTAAGGTCATATAGCTGAACCATTTTGTATGCGCGTTCGCGGAAGTCTTCGTAATCTTTTTGTTCTGGTAAAACCCATTGTACCTCAGTCAAGGCATCCATTCTTGGAAGAACTCTGTAAAACGCTGTGTTCATGCTTTTTATGTACTCAACCCAGAGGTTTGCTTGTGCGCCTAAGATATGTTTCGCTTCTTCTTCAGTCAATTCTGATGGGATTGGCTCGAATTCATAGACTCTGCTAACAGGAATGTATCCGCCTATTGCTATTGGCTCGTCATCGGTGTTATCTGTCTGATAATAGTCGAAATAGAGGTGGGAGCAAGGTGTCATGATGACATCGTGATGTTGTTTCGCGCCTTCTTTGCCTCCGTCGATGCTTCTCCAACTCATGACTGTAACGTTAGGTCCGAGACCGCCTTCCAACACCTCGTCCCAGCCAATGACTTTACGTCCGTGATCTTCAACGAATTTCTCCATTCTTGTCATTACGTAACTTTGGAGATAATTCTCTGCTGTGAAATGATCATCGTCTGTTAATCCCAATTCTTTAATCTTAGCTTGGCATTTCGGACATTGTTCCCAACGTGTCTTAGGACATTCATCGCCGCCAATGTGAATGTATTCGCTTGGAAATATGTCCATCACCTCTGCTAAGACATCTTCCAAGAAACGCATCGCGTCTTCGTTGCCGGCGCAGATAACGTCTTCAGAAACACCCCATTGCTTCCATACTTCATAAGGTCCGCCTGTGCAGCCAAATTCTGGATATGTTGCTAATGCTGCCAACTGATGTCCTGGTAAGTCAATTTCCGGAATCATTGTGATATGACGTTCTTCGGCATATTTTACTAAATCACGAAGTTCGTCTTGTGTGTAGAAACCGCCGTGACGTATGGTGTCGTAAGTCTCAGTCTTGCCGATTTTTGTTCCTGAACGCCATGCGCCTACTTTTGTCAATTCTGGATATTTCTTTATCTCAACGCGCCAGCCTTGGTCGTCGGTGAGATGAATATGGAACTTATTCATATTATGTAATGCCATCACATCAATAAATTCCTTGATGGAGTCAAGGTCGAAGATATGACGGCTTACGTCCAACATCATGCCTCTGTGTGCGAAACGTGGGTAATCGTAGATTTCGCCAGCAGGCATACTTATATTTTCGCCTTTTGCGTCAAATGGAAGACTCTTTCTTAAAGTCTGAATGCCATAAAAAACACTTGAAGCATTACTTCCGATAATGTGTATATTATCTTTATTTACAATAATTTTATAAGAATCATCTTTAGTAAATGCAGATGTATCTACAACTAAATTAATCGCATTATTTTTTGATTCGTTTGCCTCTTCTACTTTCAATGAATATCCTAAAATCTCTTCAAGATATTCGGATAAAAAGTTTGCCTCTTTTATCAATTCTGATTGTGAACTCGGATAGGTGATAGAGATTTTCTTGGAAAGGACGAATGGAGTCTCTGTACTTTCGGTAATAGTTTTTGGTAGTGGAATTACTCTGTAATCAGCTTGTTGTAAGTTGCCTGAGCATGATATTAAAGTCATTGCGATAATACATGCAGATACGATGTTTCTAATCTTCATTTTTTTAATTTAATTGAACAATTTTTTTAGTTTGCGAAATTAAGAAAATACTATGAATTTTTCAAGTATTTTTTTTAACTTTACACGCAAAATATAAGTTATGAAACTGAACATTTTAATACGTAATTTTCTGATATTTACATTATTTTTACTAACGATAAATTTCTTTTCGTGTAAGTCCAGTCATGATATTCCAAAAGAATACAACAATTACATTTTAAAGAACCAGAGCGACAACAAATCATATTTTATAAAGTTAGACTCAATAAACGGCTCTTATGCAGAAGGCAGGATGTATTTTATATATAAAGATTTGACAATGCGTCCAGAGTTGTTTTCCGTTAAAATGAATAATAATAAATGTATTGTAAAGCTTTCGGATTCAAAGGTTTTTACTTTGAAGATAAAAAGAATAAAAGATGATAAATATGAGGGCTTTGTGTCATCCAAAGCATTGTCGGGGAAAAAGTATTTCTCTTTATATCCGTATAAAAAAGATGATTGCCAGCAATTTAATCTTAACAGATATAAAGAAAAAGTATTTGATGTTGAAAGGATTTCTAATGTTAAATATGCAAATGTTAAAGGTTTCTGGTCTTCAATTCCTGACGATACGATAGATGTTGTAAATGTTGTTAAGACAGGTTTTTTAAGCACACTGAAAAGAACTGATTTGGATTTAGATATGGATATATATATTCCAAAGAATGACACACTCTCAAAACGTCCTTTATTGATGTTGATACATGGAGGGGCTTTCTTTATAGGCGACAAAGCAACTGTGCCATATCAGAAGTGGTGCACGCATTTTGCATCGTTGGGTTATATTTGTGTTTCAATAAATTACAGGATGGGATTTAGAATTAACTCGAAGGCGATAGAAAGAACGGCATATCAGGCGACACAAGATGCGCATGCCGCAATGAGATACCTCGTTTCAAAAAAAGATATTTATCGTATCGACACCGACAACCTGTTTGTTGGAGGTGCAAGCGCCGGTAGCATAACCGCAATGAATCTTACGTATATGCGGAATAAAGATAGACCAAAATCGTCTTATTCATCGTTGTTTATGGAAGACCTTGGTGATTTGGAAATATCAGGAAATAAAATTATTAATGGCTTTAAAATCAAAGCAGTAGCAAATATGTGGGGTACTATTTATGACCTTAATATACTTAAAAACTCTAATGCTTCAATTATCTCATTTCATGGAGATGAAGACGTGATACTTCCGTATGGTTTCGGATATCCGTTCAGAGCGATTGGAGAATTCCAGAAAGTGTTTTTTGACAAGATGTATGGGTCGTCTTATATTCATGAAAAAGCGCAAGAATTAGGAATAAAATCAGAACTACATACTTTCCATGGTCAAGGACATGCGCTTCACCTGGATGAAAACCGCAATCTTAATGAAAATTTCTATACGATTCAAAACGAAATCACAGACTTCTTCTACGATGAATTAATACCCAATCCAGTGTTTATCGTTCAAGATAATAATGATATTCAAATCTTTACGATTGATACAACGGATGTTGCCTTATATGATTGGGATATAGTCGGTGGAATATCAATAGAAGAATCAAAAGGTAAAATTAGAGCATCGTGGTTTGATGACGAGGAAAGTCAAATACTAAGAATATCAGGATGCTATAAAAATGGAGCTTGTTTTAATGATGTATTTATACTTAAAGATGTTAAGAAAAAATGAAGATAATACATACGAGTGATTGGCATATTGGACAGACTCTGCATCAATATTCGCGTGACGACGAACATAAATTTTTCTTTAATCAGTTGAAAGATATTATATTAGAAGAAAAACCAGATGCATTGATTGTGTCGGGCGACATTTTCCATTCAGCTACGCCGACAGTGCTCTCACAGCGTCTTTATTATCATGCTTTGGTTGAGCTGTCGCAGTTGTGTGATGATTTGCAGATAATTATAACTGCCGGCAATCACGACTCGCCGTCTCGTCTCGAAGCGCCTCGCGAACTATGGGAGGCATTCAATGTGACTGTCATAGGTAATCTGGATTTCTATAAGGACGCTAATGAAAACGGATTGTCATACGACGCTTCTAAAATTCAAATTCCGATAAAAAGGAATGGCGAAATTGTCGGCTGGGTTCTTGCCGTTCCTTTCTTAAACGCAGGTAATTATCCTTCTTTGGAAGATAATGATGGTTATTCTAACCGCGTTTTTTCTTTTTATAATAACTTAAAGGATGACTTAAAGTCAAAAGAGGAATATATAGAAAATCACTCTGTTGTGGCTATGGGACATTTTATGTTGAGTGGTGTTAATACTAATTCTTACAACAAAGTAATAGGCGGTATTGAATCTGTCGATTCAAAAGATATTTTGTCGCTGCAGGGTGTTGATTATTGGGCTTTCGGTCATGTTCATCGTCCGCAGGATATTGGAAGACACATGAGATATTCTGGATCTCCGTTCGCACTTACTTTTAACGAGGATTACACTCATTCTGTGTCGGTAGTGACTATAGAAAACCATAATGTTGACATTAAGATTCGTGAGGTGGATTCTTTGATTCCTATTCTAGATTTCCCTTTTAAGCCTAAATCGTATGATGATGCTGTCTCGGTGGATGAGGTTATTTATAAAATCAATGAAATTGTTGATAATGAATATTATGTGAGATTGCATGTTAAGTCGGATATGCCTCTTTCTGAAGTGACAAACGCTAGATTGATGGATTTGTTTGAGGGTAAAAAGGCTAAATATTGCGGTGTGCAGGTTTATCTTCCGATAAATAATATAGAAGAATCGAATAGTACTATTCGGACTTTGGATGATTTTAAGGCTATATCTCCATACGAATTGGGATGCTCGGTCTATAAGAAGAAAAATAACGCTGAAATGCCTGATGAGATGAAAACTTTGTTTAAAGAGGTCTGTGATGATGTGATGCAAAATAAATGATTGATTATGAAGATTGAAAAGCTGATAATACAAAACCTGAACTCTATAGAAAATGCGGAAATTAATTTTGCGGATGGTATTCTTGCAAAAGAGCCTCTGTTTTTGATTTGCGGTGAGACGGGCTCGGGAAAGACTACTATTTTAGATGCTATAACTCTTGCTTTATATGACAAGGCATCCCGTTATGAGAATGTTAAGAATAATGAGAAGACGGAAAACGGTAATAATAGTACTAAAAACACTATCAATATTCTTAGAAAAGCTAAAAGCGACGGTAAAGCTGAATTGCATTTCTCTGTGAAAGATTCTCATTATGTTGCGACTTGGCTCGTACATAAGACAAGATCAAATACTTACACTACTTCAAACAGAAGAAAACTGGAACTGGTTGAAGGTGAAGTGAGAGTGGTTCTGTCAACTAAGATTGAAGAGGTGAATAAGAAGATAGAGGAACTTGTAGGACTTTCCTACGATCAGTTTATTCGTTCCGTGATGCTTGCGCAGGGAGAGTTCAGCATTTTCCTTAAATCGAAGAAGAATGAACAGTCGGAAATACTTGAAATGCTGACAGGTACAGAGATTTATTCTAAGATAGCGGATGCTGTCAAAGCAAGAAAAGGCGAGGCTTTTTATAAGAAAAAAGAGGCTGAGACTCTATGTAATAGTTTGAAAGATAAAGTCTTGTCTAAAGAAGAATTCATTGGACTTAATTCACGAAAGGAACAATTATTGAATAATATAAGTCTGAAAGATGTTGAGTTGAAGAAGGTCGAATCATCAATTTCCTGGATTAAAAAGAACGAAGATTTGAGGAAAGAATACAATGAACTTAAATCATCGTGTGATAAGGTTTTGGAACAGATAAACTCTCAGCAATATAAAGATAACCAATCTGTTGTTGACGATTTTTTTAAGACTACCAAGGAGAGAGAATCTCTTAAAGAACTTCTGCGTCTCGAATCTGAATTGCTGAAAATCAATAAGAATCAGGAAGAAGACATATGTTCTTTTTTGAATCTCAATGATTCTCTGCAAAATGAAAAGGATAATAGGGAAAAACTGAAAAATCAAATCGATGAAATAAAGGATTGGATAGAGAATCATAAGGATAACAAGGTCATTTCTGATAATCTTAATCTGATTGTTGGTCTTTTGAATGATTTGCGCCAGATTTCTGATTTGTTGATTTTGAAAGATAAGGAATTATGTGAAAATGAGTCTAAGAAAAATGCAGCAAAATCTCAATTACAGACACTTACTCAATCTTTTGAGGAATTGAAAAAGTCGAAGCAGGAGGCGGAAACTAATCTGGTAAAACATCTCAACGAGTTCGATTCTGATGAGTATAAGAAACTGATAGAAGATCAGCAGAATTTGAATAACGACAGAAAATCTTTCTCTGAGAGAAACTCTAAATTAAATACTGTAAAAACGGTTTTAGAACAATATTTAGAATTAAGTAAAAGTATTGAAAACGAAAAGATTAAGTCTAATAATCTAAAGTTGTCTTTTAATCAAAAAAATAATGCTCTTCTACTCGCCAAATCTGCTTTTGAAACAAAAGATATAGAATTTCAGAAACAAAAAGATATGGTTGAGGATTGGGCTAAAGAGTATCGTTTGAAGTTGAAAGATGGCGAGCCTTGTCCTGTCTGCGGAAGTAGAGAGCATTATTACAAAGATGAGAATGTTGTTCGGACTTTATTTGCCAGCATCGAAAATGAATGGAACAAATCTAAAGATTCATTTGAAAAAGCAAAGGATGATCTTAATAAAACCGAAGCTGAGTTAAATGCGGTATTAAGGAATATTAACGCTGAGGAGAAACGTTTGGAATTATTGTTAAATAATCTTAATACACTTTGTAACAACAATCCTGTTTTTGAAATAGAGCGTATTGATATTAATATTCAGAAATACAATGATTTGATTCTGAATATTGATAAAAGAATTGCTGAGATAAATGCGAAGTTGAATAATATCGCTATAGCTAAGAAGAAGATTGATGAAGCTCAGAAGAATAAGAAGCAAATTGATGATAAATATATTTCAGTTGAGAAATTACTTGTTGCGAAACAAAATGAATATCAACAACTTGAATTGTCATTAAATACAATTAAGACAGTGATTCAAGAGCAGAAAACTAACTTTGATGAAAATGAAACCGCTGTAAATGAATATGTTAATATTGATAATTGGAAACAATTGTTTTTAAGTTCATCGGATTGTTTTATAAATCATATAAAGAAGATTGCATCTGAGTGGCATGGAAAGGTTGAATTGCTTAATAGTATTGAGAATCAAATAATTAATCTTGATAATATTATAGAGCAGAGTGAAAAATATGTTTCTGTAACTTTACCATTAATTAATATATGTGATAGAAATGTTGATATTGAAAGTTCTATTATCCCATTACAAAGTTTGATTCCTTTGTATTCTGCTGTTTATGAGAAGATTAAGACAAGATTATCGGAAAAGAATAGGGTGGAGGAAAACTTAAATTCAGTTAAGAATATTATTGATGCATTTATTGACAATAATGTTAATATTGATTTTGCAAGATTGAAATATTTATCTGAAATTAATGATATTCAATATTTTGTGCAGAAGAATAAGGCTTTGGATGACGAATTGATTAAATGTAAAAATACATTGACAATCAAGTCTGAAGAAATTGATTCTCATCATAATAATGAATCAAAACCAAATGATGACGTAAATCTTGATGAATTACAATTACGTTTGATTTCTTTGACTAATGAAAAGAAAACGGAAGAAGAGGCTTTGTCGGACGTTAAAATGAGATTGGCTCTTAATGCTCAAAATTCGGCAAACTCTCTTGAATATCAAAGAGATTTAGAGGAAAAAGACAAGGTTTATCATCTATGGGAACAACTTGCGAAAGCCATTGGAACGACTGATAATGATAACTTCCGTGATGTGGCTCAGGCTTATACTATGGGTATTTTGCTTGACAGAGCAAATTATTATCTGAAGCAGTTGAGCAGTCGTTATCTTTTGTCATGTTATCCTGATTCTCTTGCGATTATGGTACAAGATATGGAGATGGGAGGAGAACTTCGTGCTGCGAGTTCATTATCGGGAGGCGAGACTTTCCTCGTTTCTTTGGCTCTTGCTCTCGGCTTGACATCGCTCAACGACGAACATTTTAATATGGATATGCTTTTCATTGACGAAGGCTTTGGAACTCTTGACAATGAATCACTTGACATGGTGATGAATACTTTGGAAAACCTTCATAGTCTCGGCAGAAGAGTCGGTATCATTTCTCATGTCGATACTTTGAAGGAAAGAATACCTGCTCAGATTCGGTTGGTTAGAGAAGGAAAATCAGCAAGTAGAGTGGAGGTGGTTAGAAATTGAAAATTAAAAATTGTTGTGACAATGGTTCTTAGATCATGGCTCACAACTCAAAGCAAAATATTATGATGTATTTATTCTTTATAATCGGATTTGTAATTGGTTCATTATTAATAGGTCTCGTTTTGAAATCTAAAATCAGCAGTCTTAAAACACAAATTGATTTCATGAAAGAACAAGAAGTCAAGAATGATGAGATTAGAAATAAGCAGTTTGAGATTCAGATAAATGCCTTGAAATCAGAATTACAGAACACGACAGAGAAATTGTTGAAGCAAAGGGAAGAATCATTGACAAAGACAAATAATATTCAATTAGATGCGGTTCTTAATCCTTTGAAAAACGAGATTGAAGGAATGCGCAAGTCGATGACAGACAACATCAAAACGACTTCAGAAAACAAGGCGAGTTTGGAGAAAGCTATTGAAGAACTTATGAAACGTACGCAAGATATTGGTAATGACGCTAATAATCTTGCTAAGGCATTGAAAAACGAGACAAAGACGCAGGGTAATTGGGGCGAACTGATTTTGGAGAATATCTTGGAAAAATCTGGATTGACAGAAGGCGAACATTATGAAAAACAGACGACTCTTAGAGATTCTCGCGGTAATATGCTTTTCCATGATGAGACAGGCAAGCGTATGATACCTGACGTAGTGGTTCATTATCCTGACAATAAAGATGTCGTGATAGATTCTAAAGTGTCGTTAACTGCTTTTGTTGATTATTGTAATGCCACTGATGAAAATGAAAAATCGTTGGCGTTGAAGCGACATCTACAAAGCTTGAGAACGCATTATAAAGAATTGCAGAAGAAAAATTATGCTTCTTATATTAAATCTCCACGTGTGAGTTTAAATTATGTTATTATGTTTGTTCCCAACGAATCGGCTATGCAACTCGCTATTTATGAGGATAATAGTCTTTGGCGTGAGGCTTTTGAGAATGGTGTGTTTATTACGAGTGAACAGAATTTGCTTGCATTGTTGAGAATGATACAACTCGCATGGACGCAGGTGAAACAAGCTCGTAACCAGCAGGAGATTTTTGAGGCAGTACAGAAACTCTTAAACAGAGTAGATGAGTTTATGAAACGTTACGAGGAAATAGGGAAGAAGATTGATAGTCTGCAGAATAGCTACGAAGATACCAAGAAGAAATTATACACTGGAAACCAGAGTGTTGTCAAGGCGGCGAATAAAGTGATAAAGATTTCTGGTGTTAAGGAATTTAAAGAAATAGAGAATAGTTATTAGGTTGAAATTATGTAAAAAAATATCATATATTTGTAAACTGATAATTACATATATTGCTAAGTAAAGACTACCTTATCTAACTATCGGCATTTTCTGTTTCTGTAAATGATTAAATTATATATTATGAAGAAGATTGTATTGATTTTGTTTTGTTTAGCTGTAAGTCTTAATCTTATAGCTCAAGAGAGACCGATTTGGTTAAATGGAGAATTTAAGGAAACGTCGCGTTCTTACCTTAAAGTAGTTGTAGGTTCTGCTAACCACAGTTTGGACTATGCAAAGGAGAATGCATTATTGCAGGTTATCAAAGACAATCAGATTGGTACCGACGCAAAAGTAAGGCAGTCAGGAGAGTTGATATACATTGAAGGCGCGAAGAATCTTGACCTGAAGGCACGTGTGATAGACGAATATTATGAAAAAGACGGATACATCTATAAGGCGTATCTTTTGGTTCAGATTGCAAAAGACAAGTCATACGATTTTGACAAAGTTACTATTTCCGACAAATATCCTTTTTCAGCGCGGGTCTTTATTCCTGGTATGGCACAGATACATAAAGGTCAAAAAACTAAAGGCGCGTGTTTCATTACAGGCGAGATTGTCTTTGTCGGAGGCGCGATATTATCGCACAGCATGATGAATTCCAATATAAACAAGATAAATTCCACACATAATTCATCATTGAAATATCAATACACTAAAAATGCAAATACTTGGATGACAATGCGTAATGTTTCTATCACGGGAGCAGTCGCTGTATATTTGTGGAACGTAATTGACGGTATAGCTGCAAAAGGGGAGAAGAATGTCTTCCTTACCAATAACAACATTTCAATTATACCATATACCGATTTGAATTCAACAGGTTTTGCTTTAAACTTTAAATTCTAAGATATGAAAAGATTAAAAACATTTGCATTATTTTTTGTTTTGTTGTCATTTATCTCTTGTAATCCAATAGAATATGAGGTGTTTGGCACGATAGAAGGAACTGTTTTGGATGTTGATACATATCAGCCGATAGAGAATGTTTATGTGACGCTTTCTCCTTCAAATAAGAATACAATGACGACTTCCGATGGAAAATTCTCTTTTTCTGATTTGGATGCGAATCAATATTCCATAACAGTGCAGATGAACGGATATGAGACGAATATTAAAACAGTAAATGTCATCGCTTCTGAGACGACAGATGTTATTATTACAATGAAAAAGAAAGATTATTAATCTACATAAACTGATGTTATGAAAAGATATTTAACATTATTGACAATCGTATTGAGTCTGGTTCTGATAAACCATTCGTGCAAACCGGATCCAGAGGAAGAAATTATAGAACTCGGTTCTATTTACGGTATTGTTACCGACAAAGCTACTGGTGAGCCAGTGAAAAACGCCAACGTTCAATTGCGTCCTTCAGGTGAGACTTCACTTACGGGCAACGACGGACGTTATGAGTTTCTTGATCTTAAAAACGGCAATTATTCCATAACTGTATCTAAAACCGGTTACACCGACTTGGTCGATGATTACGTCATAACAGTTGAAGGTTCAAAGGCGATGCGAAGAGACGTGCAGATAGAAAAACTGCCTGCTGAGTTGAGAATCATGGACGGTGAAGGTAACGACATTACAGAACTTGACTTTGGCAGTATGCACGATGACAATGCTCGTATGTTTAATATCTTTAACAATGGAACGACAGCCTTAGAGTATGAGATAATCAAGACTGCCTCATGGATTAACAGTATAAATCCACAGCAAGGAAGTCTTCAGCCGGGCGAGACCAAACCTGTTGTTATTATAATAGACAGGGATAAAATGTCGATGGGAAACAATACAACATCTATTTCAATAACTACAAATAATGGTGGTAAGCTGTTGACTATTAAAGCAAACAAAGCGGGTGCTATTTCCACTTTCGAGGCAATGGATGTTACAAAGACATCAGCCCTGTTGTGTGGTTCAATAAATGAAAACTTAACATATACCGAAAAGGGATTTTATTATGGCGATGATCATTCAGTTGAAGAAAAACAGGTTGTAAGCGGTTACAGTATTGGCGAATTTTCGCATAAGCTTACGGACTTGGAAATGAAGAAAACGTACTATTATAAGGCATATATGGTAAAAGTTAGCGGCGAGACTGTTTTTGGAGAACTTATGAGTTTCACAACTTTAGGAGATAACGGTGGCGGAGGTGATGATAACGGAAACGATGATAATGGAAATGATGATAATGAGGGAGAAATTGAAAATGAAAAACCAACTGTTTCAACAAGTTCGGTTTCAAACATAACTGAGACTTCAGCAACATGCGGCGGCAACGTGACATCAGACGGCGGAGCTGCGGTTACTGCAAGAGGCGTATGCTGGAGTACCGCTCAAAATCCTACGATAAACAGCAACAAGACTAACGAAGGTTCAGGTACAGGAAGTTTTACATCAAATATAACAGGTCTGAATCATAATACAACTTATTACGTCAGGGCATACGCTACAAATAGCGAAGGCACGAGTTACGGAGAAGTAAAGAGTTTTACGACAGAAGACAAACCAAGTACGGGTGTAATCAACGGTCACGAATACGTCGACTTAGGATTGCCGAGCGGAACAAAATGGGCTACATGCAATGTAGGTGCAAACTCTCCAGAAATGCCAGGAGGTTATTATGCTTGGGGAGAACTTGAAACAAAAGACTATTATGGTAGCAACAATTGCTCAACGTATGATATAGAAATGGAAGATATTTCTGGCGACCCTGATTATGATGTTGCGCGAGCAGAATGGGGCGCAACATGGAGAATGCCGAAACCTATTGAAATAAATGAGTTGTTCAATAATTGCTCACAAGAGAATGTTGAAATTAATGGTAAGAAATGTACCAAATTGATAAGTCGTATCAATGAATGTAGTATAATCATTCCGTGCACAGGTTGGATAAACGGTACAAATAATACCTATTATAATAGCTACGGACGTTATTGGAGTTCAACTCCTTATTCTTATGGTAATACTAACGCTATTTCTTTTACAAATAATTCTTCATACCAAAATAGCGATGCAAGATATTCTGGATTAAGCATCCGTCCAGTTTCTGATTAAAATATGCAAGTTGTTGTTAGAAATATATAACATCATGAAACGTCTATCAATATTATTAATAGTATCATTGGTATCACTCCTCGTTTGTCAGTCGTGCGAACCATCGGAAGAAGATCTCATTCAATTAGGTTATCCTTCTGTGACAACTTATTCCATTTCATCAGTAACACAAACATCAGCCATATGTATTGGTAATGTTACATCTGACAATGGATCCAGAGTCAACTCAAGAGGTGTCTGTTGGAGCACATCACAGGATCCTACAATTGATGATAATAAAACTCTTGATGGTTTTGGATCCGGCAGTTACACTTCTATAATTACAAATTTGAATCCTAACACTACATACTACGTAAGAGCTTATGCTACTAATAGTGTTGGAACAAATTATGGAGAGAACAAAAGTTTTACTACAAGTAATAAACCTGATACTGGAGAAATAAACGGTCATGAATACGTTGATTTAGGATTACCGAGCGGATTGAAGTGGGCAACTTGTAACGTGGGAGCGAATTCTCCCGAGATGCCTGGAGATTATTACGCTTGGGGAGAATTGGAGTCTAAAGACTATTATGGCAATGAAAATTGTTCAACTTATAACGTTGAATTGGACGATATATCTGGCGACCCTGATTATGATGTCGCACAAGCTGAATGGAATGCTTCATGGAGAATGCCTAAACGTATTGAAGTTAACGAATTGTCTAATAACTGTGATATTGAAAATATCGTGATAAATGGTAGAAAATGTGCTAAATTTATAAGTAGGATTAATGGTAATAGTATTATATTGCCTTGTACAGGTTGGATAAATGGCTATAATAACGGATATTACAACAGTTATGGCAGATATTGGACTTCAACACCGGCTTCTTATGGTAATTATAACGCATGCGACTTCACAACAAGTAATCCGTCGTACAATGATACTTGGGCAAGATATTGTGGCATGACTATTCGTCCTGTCTCAGACTGAAATTATTAATTATCAAACAATAATAACTTATTATCTCTATATAAACAGTAGCAACAAACTCTATTATTATTCAAGAGGGTAGGACTGAGTGTAAGAGCACTTTCTGAGTAAAAACATTATTCATTAAAATTATGCATTATGAATTATTTTAATCTTTTTGCAACGAACAAAAAGATAGAATTAATTACGCTGAATTTTGATTATATGACTCTCGGAATGAGTCTGAACACACAGAACGACGGATTTGTTTTTATAAGTCGTTATTACCACGTTTTAGGGTTTCTTTTACAAATATTTACGTAATCGCAATTCTTGCATTTCTTCTCGTCTTCAACCTGTTTGAATGGAATATCGGGATTCAAAATTTCTTTAAATAAATTAATAAACATTTCCTCGCACGTATCCATAAAATTAACATCCATGAATTTTTCGGAATCGATAGAAAGAGGATAGTATGGGTCATTAACGTCTAATAATCCGAAAATCGCAGGTTCAATGTTTTCCATAATAACCTCAGGATTATTTATAGCGTATAAATATTTATAAATGCATAGTTGTAGCGCCTTCTCTTTTATATCTTTAATATCATCCTTGCCGGATAATATCTCAACATCTGAATTTGCAACCTTGCCGCTTTTATAATCTAAAATTCTTATCTTGTTCTTGGTCTTGTCAATTCTATCTGCATATCCCATCAAATAGACTTTAGTTCCGTCATCAAGAATAAATGTATGATTCAATTTTTCTTCCAATCCCTCAATGATAATCTGATTACCTTTTTCAAAAAATTTTTTCTCGTTATTAATGAAATTGCTTATCAATTCCTTGATAAAGATATGGGTCAGATAATTGAATCCTGTTTCCGGTAATCCATTGCCAAAATTATTATCATTTAACGCTGACGTGAATGATTTATTTAAACTATTGGTTTCTATGTGTTTAAATAATTTTTCGTCAATTATGTTTCGTCCGAATTCCTTATAGAAGTTTTCAAATGTAGAGTGGATAATGTTACCGATTATGTTTGCTTGGATATCTTCTTTCGGAGTGTCATCCTGTCTTTTCTCAATATATTTTATATAAAATTTTAATGGACATTTCAGATAACAAGAGATAGAAGTCGGTGCCAAACCTCTTGTCGTATAACAATCTAATTTCTTGTCATAACTCTCGTTATATAGTTTATTCTTAATTTTTTCTAAGATTTCTGGTGTTTTTTTAACCTCAATTTTAACTACTTCATCATTTTTAGCGATAGGTAGTCTGTATGATATTTGTTTTATCTCGATATTACTTGTTTTACGAGGAATCTCATTTATAAGTTGTCTGATAAATCTGCTGGGTTCGCCACCGCCAACATCATCTGTCAATGTGTTGTAATAAATGTTTACTGTCTTAGCATTCTGAATCAATCTATAGAAGTGATATGCATAGACAGCTTGTTTGTTAGTATAAGTAGGGAGATTGTATTCTATTCTTAAATCAAAAGGTATCAGACTGTTAGGTGATTTAGATTGAGGTAATACACCTTCGTTGACACTTAGAATATGTATGGTTTCGAAATCAAGGTTTCTTGTTTCTAGAAGTCCCATGATTTGTAGACTAGACTCTATGTTGTTGGCGGAATCCTTGTTCTTGAATTTTATTGACATTTCGGATGCTGTCTGTTTATAAAGCATCTCAATATCATCAATTTGTACAAGTATCTTATACTTGCGGATAAGTTTCTCGATCTTGTTGAAAATTCTCAGTGCGACATTTATTTGATTTATAACGAAAGCATTGCCTGACTTAATGATATTTTCGTTTATAAATCTAAGCAACGACTTAAAACTATTTAAACACTTGTCGGGATCTTGCCATTTATTGGTGATTATCTTTATGAAGTCTAAAATTCTGCATTGTCCCAATTGCTCCTCCAACTCGTTTATTGTCAGATAATAAGTTGATTCTTTCAAGAATTTTTTTATACATTTCGTCAACAATTCCAAATCCTCGTTTGAGAAGATAATTTTTATCATCTCTGTTTCCAATAATCTTTTTAATGACCAAAAATAAATTTTTGATTCATTGTTACCAAGTCTTTTTTGGAAAGGGAATATGAGTTGGATTAATTGATTTAGAAATGTTTCTGAATAAGGATAACCCATTGTGACATTGATATCCTTATAGTTTTCAGGTATTGAGTTTAAAATCGGAATCAACAATGTCTCGTCAGAAAGGACTACTACTTCGTTTGTTAAATTCTTTTGTGATTGTTGTTCTTCGCAGAGTTGTAGTTGCAACGCATTCGCCTGTATTGCAGAACCGGCGACACTTATTATATTAATGTGTTTTGTTTCGTTGCTAAAATTATCTTCAATGGTTTTGGGTTTCAGCTTCTGATGTTTTGAGAAAAATTGTCTTGCAAAAAGACCTGCTTCTTGTAATTCATCTTCAAAATAATATTTATCCAAGTCCCAGAAAAGAACAGCTTTACCAGATTCAACAAGACGAACTATGATGTTTTCTTCTGTATTTGTCATCGCATTGAAGCCTGCAAAAATAATCTTGTTATTTCCGACAGCGTCATGCAATTCAACATCAGATAGTTCGTGTAATTTACGTGTCATCATTCCATAATATGCTGATTTGTCGTTGAGCAAGACAGACCTCAATTTGGTGTAATATGAAAATAAAGAGTTAAAGAAATTTAAGTAGGCTGATTCTGTTTTGCTTAATTCACTGTCATCAGGCGACCATGATTCTATTTCCTTAATATCTTTTAAGTATTTGAAAATATTTTCAGCATCAACTGCATATTGGTCAATTTCGTCGAAATCTTTGATAATCTGTGAAGTAAGGGCAAATAGATTTTTTCTTGTTGATATGTCGACATTATTGTTCATTATTTTTATGAGTTCATAAATAACGTCTACATTATCCATTAGTTCCAGTCCGCTCCAAGAACTCATGACTTCCTGAATCGATAAGATTTGAGGAAGCCATATATTTCTCTTAATACGTTTTTCCAACTCTTTACGCAATGTGAGAGCCGCGCGTTTATTCGGGAAAATAACAATCAAAGAATCGTTAGTCAAATCGTAATTCTTTATGATATAATCTGTTAGTTTTTGGATAAAAGCCATTCTGATACTTGTTTAAGTTGTTCTTGTGTTCCTAAATCGAACCAATAATCAGGTTGAATAAATACAGATTTTACATTATTATTTTTTGATATTTCTTTATACAAACTCCAGACATGACATTTCTTCAATTCAAAATCCGAGAAATACTCAGGTTTAATCATGTGAAGTCCGCTGAAAGACATTAGTTTACATACCTCTGAAAAATCTCGGTCGCTATCAAAATCTTTGGTTTGAATGTTATAAGTTCCGAGATAATTATCTTGCTTGTCAAAAGCAACCTTGCTTATATTGTTACGATCTTGTGTAAAAAGCCATGCGGCATCATTGGAGTTTGCAAAGGCATCATAATATGGTTGAAAATCAACATCTGAGAAAATATCAACATTATGAATAAGGACGACTTTGCTTTCGGCGAAATAGGGGAGAGCTTTTAAAATCGCACCTCCTGTAAGGTAAAGATTTTCACGTTCATCAGATATTTCTATCACAACGTCTTTGTAATTTTTATTGTTTACAAAATCAATTATCTTATCGCCCAAATGATGAATGTTAATAACAAAATGATTGAAATTCTGTGATATAAGTTTATCTATCACATATTCGAGCAATGGTTTTCCGTTCATTTCAACCATAGCTTTTGGTCTGTCACTCGTAAGTTCTTTCAATCTGGTCCCAAGTCCGGCAGCGAGAATAAATGCAGTTCTTCTTTCATTTTGTTTCATATTCATAATGTTTATTTTGTAAAAGGTGATTCAATATGATTCTTATCTGAGGATATTTTTGATGTAATGCTTCGGCTGTTTTTTGAGCAAAGAATACTGAGCGATGCTGACCTCCAGTACAACCGAAACTCACAGACAAATTCTTAAAATCTCTTTGCAAATAGTTATCAACAGATTGATATATAATGTTATTTGTCAGTTCAAAGAATGAATGTACTTCTTGTTTTTTATTAAGAAATTCTTGAACTTCAATATCTTCTCCAGTCAATTTCTTATATTCTTCATAACGTCCAGGATTAGGCAATGCTCTGCAGTCAAAAACAAAACCACCGCCATTGCCGCTTAAATCTTGAGGTACACCTCCGTTCTTAAATGAAAAACTATTTATTGTAACAGTTAATTTATCTTTTTCTATTACTTTATATTTATTAAGCAATATGTCCATTTGATTAAGAACAGAAGATAATTCTTTCAATTCTAAAGATAAATTAAGATTATCTTTGAGAGCAATTAATTCTTTTAAAGCAAACGGTATACTCTCAAGAAAATGTGTTTTCTTCTGAATCAAACCTCTGAAACCATAAGCTCCAAGAACTTGCAATAATCTTATTAATACAAATGTTTTATAATATCTATCAAAATGAATATCATCGACATTAAGATAATTACTTAATTTTTCTTTATAAAATAAAAGTAACTCTTTTCTTAAATAATCTGGTATTTGCGCTTTTACCTGATACAAGATCGATACAATGTCATATTGAAGAGGTCCTTTTCTTCCTCCTTGATAATCAATAAAGAATGGTGTATCATCTTTAATCATGATATTCCTAGACTGAAAATCTCTATACATAAAGAAATCTGATGGAGACTGCATAGCGTAATCTGCAAGTTTCTGAAAATCACGATTTAATCTTGTTTCATTAAAAATAATTTCTTCATTTAGTTTCAGGAAATAATACTTAAAATAATTTAAGTCATCCATTATAGATTCCTTATTGAAAGTAGGGGTTGGATATGCAACAGAATAATCAAGTCCGTCGTTACCTTTTATCTGGAAATCAACCAAATCAGAAATTGCTTTCTTATATAATTCTATGGTTGTCTCATCATACGATTTATTCTGTAAGCATTTATTAACATAATCAAACAAAGAAGCATCACCAAAATCAGATTGAATATAGCAAGTTTTGTCGTCGTTTACGGCAAATATCTCAGGAACAGGAAGTCCTTTACTTTTAAAATGTTTAGAAAAAATTAAGAATGCTGTGTTTTCCTCGACATTAGTACTATATGTTGCAATATATGATTTTTCTTTTGTAAAAACTCTATAATAAGAACGCGACGATCCGGAAGCAGGAAGTCTCTTAATTTCATTAATTGTTTCAGATAAATAGTTATTGATCAGTTCTTTTAACGTTTCTTCTATTGATTTGATGTTATTCATCGATTAAAAATTGTTGTTTACAAATTTACTATTTTTAATTGAAATCAATGAATCTGATTGGAATTTTTATGAACAATAATACTCAAAGCTTGTTTATCGAGAAAAAACATAAATTATGAAACGGAAAACATTTTTCATTACAACGTTAATTGCGATTATCCTAATGCCATTATTTAGTAAGGCTCAGGAAGAAGTAATTATTATTGAGACATTTAGGAACAATGCACCTGAGAGATTCGACGCTCCGAAGACTCCATCATTTACTTTGTTAAGTAAAAATAAGAAATACGCCATGGGCATCAGTGGCTATGTAAAAGGAACCATCTCAATGGATTTTAATGGTTCTATTAATAATGCGGCTTATTTCACAACATCAGCAATTCCTATCAACCCATTGCCTGGCAACGATAAACTTCTACAATATAATGTAAATCAAACCAGCTTGGCGTATAACTTTGTTTCATTGGCAGATAAAAAATCAAAATTCGGAGCATATATCAACATGAATTTCAGCGGAAACAATTATACACCTTATATAGAAGATGCTTACATAACATACGGAGGTTTGCTTTTGGGTAGAACTACAAGTCTTTTCACTGATGCCGCCGCAATTCCTCCAACTATTGATAGCGAAGGTCCTAACGGATTGACTTACAAAACTAATACTGTACTTAACTATATTAGCAATTGGGGAGAAAGAAAACGTTTCAGTACTGGTATAGGTTTGGAAATGCCATCAACAGATTTCACAGTATCTAACGAACAAAGGATTACAAATCAATATATTCCAGACATACCTTCCTATATCCAATATTCATGGGGGAATAATAACAGCAGTCACGTGAGATTAAGCAGTATAATTAGAAACGTCAACTATCGTAATAATATTCAGGATAAAGACAACATAATATCAACATATGCTTGTCAACTTAGTGGCTTAATTAATTTTAAGGAAAAATTGATTTTCTATTACCAATTAGCATATGGTACAGGTATAACACCATACATTCAAGATGTTAGTGGACTTGGATTAGATTTCTTACCAAGAAATATTGAAAATCACAATGATAAAAATGCAGGAAAATTAGAGCACGTAAAATCGCTCGGATATTATGCCGGATTGCAATACAACTTCAACCCGAGAACATTCATGACATGTACGTTTAGTCAGGTTGATATTGATATACCTGAAAACTATGAAGATACAAATTTATATAAGGAAGGTTATTATTTAGCGACGAACTTCTTCTGGTATGCTATGCCGAACGTTCAGTTAGGTGCCGAATATCTTTATGGCAAAAGAGTAAATCAGAATGATGAATGGGGACAAGCCAACAGACTACAAGTAATGCTGCAATATAATTTTTAATGATTTTTTTCATGCTTGGGTCGCTCATAGCGAGCGACCTTTTTTGTAAGTTTGCAAAAAAATAAAAAATGAAACTAATCATAGATTGCGGTTCTACGAAAGCTGACTGGGTTTTGTCAGATGACTCGAAAGTCTTAAAATTATTTAAGACAGATGGTTTCAATCCTAATTATACAAGTGATGATTCTATCTTAAATATTATTAATAACGAATCCTCATATAAGGAACATATTCTATCTATTTCTGAGATATTCTTTTATGGTTCAGGTTGTGGAAACTCAAACAACTGCAATAAGATAGAAAGTATCTTAAAATCTATTTTCATCAACGCTAAGATATATGTTACACATGATATGATGGCGGCTTGCCATGCTATTTTAGGTACAAAAAAGGGAATAGCATGCATATTAGGTACAGGTTCTAATTCATGTTATTATGATGGAATATCTATCACAGAACATGCAGTTTCATTAGGATATATATTAGGTGATGAAGGCAGCGGCTCTTATATCGGCAAACAAATCCTCCGTGATTACTTCTATAATAACATGCCTAATGATTTATCCCAAAGATTTAAAGAGGAATATAATATTAGCGTAACTGAAACTATAAACAATATTTATCACGAATCTCAAGTCTCGAAGTATCTCGCTTCATTTGCTAAATTTGCATATTTGAACAAAGAACATGAATATATCAATGACTTGTGTTCGAGATGTTTCGATGAATTTATTGACAACTTTATAGTCAGATATGAATGTGCCAAAGAAACAGAGATAGGATTCGTAGGTTCAATAGCATATTATTTTCAGGACATTATAAAACAACGACTTGAAACGAAAGGATTTAAATTAGGAAAAATAATAAAAGAACCAATAGAAGGACTTATTGAATATCATTGTAAAGATTAGATACTATCTTGTCTGCGGTTTATGGATGATGCGGATTTTAAATCAAGGGGTATAAAAAGAAAAAAGGAAACCGACTTTCGTTAGTTTCCTTTTTTTAGTGAACTGGGCGGGAGTCGAACCCACAACCGCCTGATCCGTAGTCAGGGACTCTATCCAATTGAGCTACCAGTCCAACTGATTTCGAATGCAAAGATACAGTTTTTTTCTAATCTGTCAATATAAAAAATAAACTTTTTTAAATTATTTTTAAGTTATTGATTTATAGTTTTAACAATGATTAAATTGTAATTTTATTAATGTTTTTCAAGTAAGTTGACAGAATTATACTCTTCTTTTATGAAGAAAAATATCACAAATCTCTCGCAAAGGAGCAAGGCAACTTAAGGAATCTTAAAATAATTCTGCGATACTCAGCGTATCTGCGAGAGGAAAATAGCATACCCAAAATCTGTTGTCTGTTGACACAAAAAAAAGACGCCACAGGGGTGACGTCTCTACAATAATTTTCAATTTTCAATTACCATAACACTGCGTCTCTATGAAGCGGCATTGTCATGCAGCGAGCACCGCCGCCTCCACGTGAAAGTTCGTTACCTTTAAATGCGACAACGCAATTTTTATAGTCATCAACATTGACTTTACCAGATGCGACATCAGATGCTGTTAAGATCTCAAATCCGTGTTTGTTTAAGTTTTCTATTGTGTTGTAATTTCTTTCGTAACCTAAGATCTTGCCAGGAGCGAAGGTGAAGAAGTTTGAACCGCTGTGCCATTGCTCGCGAACCATATTATATTCGTCGTTGCCGCCGCAGAATATTGGTTCTAAGTCCATGCCGAGTTTTCTTAACGCTGTAATGAGGTTTTCTTCATTGTATACCTTGACTTCGCCGTTTTCAAAAATTTCGTAATGGATAGTCTTGTATTGAGGGTTGAGTATCACAGGTTTAAATACCATACACTTGTCAACGTCTAACAAAGTGAATACCATATCCAAGTGGATGAATGACTCTGGTTCTAGAGGTAATTCTTGTGAGATGAGATGTCTGTGTCCGCCTTTTGTTTTGAGATGCTCGACCATAGCCTTGATGCCTTCGACGCTTGTTCTTGCGCCACATCCGCTTAAGATAATATCGTGACGAGCCATCAAGACGTCGCCGCCTTCAACTCTTCCTATTCCGTTTGGAGCGTATTGCTCGACAGGATTGACAGTCTTCACATTGAAGATAGGGGAGTTGTTGTAAATTGCTTGAAGTATTATGCTTTCTCTATCGCGCACCGTTGTCGCCATCTTGCTAATCATGATGTTGTCATACATAGTGAATGATGCATCTCTCATGAAGAAGAAGTTTGGTGCCGGTGGCATTATATATTTCTCTTTAAAATTGTCGTTTTCTAAACCTTCGATAAAGGCTTTCGCCAAATCAATGTTAGAAAGATTTTTAAGTTCTGAAGTTAAGAACTCAAGGTTTTCTCTTTTACAAATCTTATCGATTAGTTCGTTTTTAAGTTCTTGGTTTTTGAGTATGTCTTCAAGAAGTTCTCTAACAGTAAGCACATTGGCAACTTTTCTTAAAGTGCCTTGGAAATCTTTATAATCGTTGAAAGCTTCGCGTTGGTTTAACATATCACTGAACAGAAATTTGTGTGCATTTTCCGGAGTCATGTGTTCTATTTCCGGACCTGGTGCATGAAGAAGAACATAATTCAACTTGCCAATTTCTGATTCAACACAAGGTTTTATACATCGGGAATAATCCATAAAAAAACTTTTCGTGAAACAATAGAAAGGACGTTTTGCGTCCTTTCGTTAACGGTTACAAATTTACGATTTTTTATCCAAATAATGGAGAATTAATAACAAAAAAATTACTCGTCATATAAGTCAATGAATTCGTAACCATTACCCATAATGTCAAGAAATTTTATCAGATCGTCCTTGCTGATGACGCATGTGGCAGTATTATCATTTGGATGAAAGCTAAGACGTTCCGATTTAAGAAGATTCTTGTCTAAATAAAGATATACATGATGCTCTTCATCATTTATAATTCCGAAAGGAGACACGCTGCCAGGTTTCAGACCTAGATATTTGTCCATTCTAGCTTCTGAAGCAAAACTTAATTTGCCTTGTTTCAGGCGATGCTCCAGATCGTGGATGGCGAGTTGTTTCATACAATCGAAGATGACGAGATAATGACGATTGCCTTTATGGTTTCTGAAGAACAAATTTTTACAATGTGTTGAATCAAACTCTTTCCAATAGTTAAGAGCCTCTTCTATAGTAGGAATCGGAGGGTGAAAATGAATGTCGAAAGGAATTTCCAATTCATTAAGTTTGTTAACTACTTTCTGTTGTCGTTCTGAGAGTTGCATTATATTTGGTTTAAAGTTAAGGTTTAAAGTTTAAGGTTATAATTTTAAACCTTAAACCTTAAATAGGTTTTTACTTATTAAAAATATCCTTAATTCCACCTAATGATGCTAACATATTAGATGCTTCATATGGAATGTAAACTGTCTTGTTGTCTTTTCCGCTAACCATCTGTTCTAATGTCTGGATGTATTTCGTAGCCAAGAGGTAAGATGCTGGATCAGTCTTTGTGTTTTTTATTGCTTCTGCTATGGTAGCGATTGCTTGAGCCTCAGCGTTGGCTTGTAATATCTTAGCTTGAGCTTCACCTTCCGCTTTGAGAAGTACTGCTGCTTTTTCAGCTTCGGCATTATTGATTTGTGATGTCTTTTCACCTTCTGACTTGAGAATTGCAGATGTCTTTTCGCCTTCGGCTTTCAAGATCTCGGCACGTCTGTTACGTTCAGCTTGCATTTGTTTTTCCATTGCCATACGTACAGATTCAGGAGGTGTGATGTCTTGTAACTCAACGCGATTAACTTTAACGCCCCATTTGTTTGTTGCGTCGTCGAGAACAGCGCGTAACTTAGCGTTAATAGTGTCTCGCGATGTCAAAGTCTCATCTAATTCCAATTCACCGATGACGTTACGTAATGTTGTTTGAGTAAGTTTTTCTATCGCATTAGGAAGGTTCTCAATTTCATAAACTGCTTTTATCGGATCAACGATTTGAAAGTATAGAAGTGCATTTATTTCTGTAGTTACGTTGTCTTTTGTAATCACGTTTTGTTTTGGAAAATCATAGACTTGCTCTCTGAGGTCAATGCTGCTCGTCATATAAGCTCTTCCGCGTTGGTCTCTGACTGTTATAGCTTTAGGACGGTCGATGATAGGCCATATTATGTTAAGACCAGCAGGAAGCACGCCGTGAAATTTACCAAGACGTTCAATGACTTTCGTTTCTGATTGAGGCACGACTTTCAAGCCGTTCAAAGCGAAAATTACTACAATAAGGGCTATAATGCCGAAGATAATTGCTGTTCCCATGATAATTGTTTTTTTGATGATTATTTCTTAACAGTTAATATTATGCTTTCGTTTGAAACGATTGTGACTTTCTCTCCGACTTCAGCTTCGCCGTCATCTTCCATGTGTGCTTTCCAATCGTCGCCATCAATCTTGACACGACCGTATCCGTCTTTCTCTATTTTCTCACTCACGATAGCTTTTCTTCCGATTAGGTTATCCATATTTGTTGTTACATCATTATTAGTCTTTTTGTTCATAAGTTTTAAAACAAAAGGACGGACAAATATGAATCCGAAGAAAGTACCTAACGCAAAAAGACCAAATTGCCACGCAATGGACAGTTCAAATCCAGCGCATATTGCAGCCAATAAACATCCTACAGATAAACATGCTATTGCAAAGCCACTTGTAAAGATTTCAATGATAATCAAGACTAATGCTGCAACTATCCAAATTTGCCAAATTTCCATATCGATTATATTATAATGAATAATAAATGAATTGTTGAGATACGAATCAATATCATCTAATATTTTACAAAGTTAAAAAATAATTTGAAAAATTGTTATAATTATATCAATTTTTAATTATTAAAAATCCCATATTCTAAAAAGAATTATCCTTCAAACTCTTCAATCTCTTTGACCAAATTATGTATCAAGGTGTATTTTAAATCATAAAGAGCGTCGGAGATATCGCATTTGTAATAATGAGGGTTGATGAGACGTTTCTGTGTTTCGTCAAGATGTGCCAGATTATCTTTGAAATAACTCTGTTTTTCTTGTATTGTTTTGTCTTGATACACGATTTTGCCGTCTTTTATAATCTGTTGCTGCAATGTCCTGAATTCATATTTACCTTCTTCAAAAGTCATTGACTTAAATCTGTCGCGTTCGTCACGTACTGTGATTGTTTTGTTTGCTTCAATTGCTTGCGACAAATCATCACCACGCAGACAAGTCACGTCAACCTTAAATCTTCCGTTTTGAATAATTCTATATGTAATTTGGAATCCAGGATTGATGAGTTTTATAGTGTCTTCTGAACGTTTAAGAACCGGCATATCTTCAATTTGTACGAGTTTGAATACATTGCCGAAACATGGATTATGTTTGCTGGTCGCTATAGCATCACCTACGCCATAACAATCGACCATACAACCTTGACGTTCCAATTCTGTAATTATATATTCATCTAATGCGTTTGTAGCAAATATCTTACATTTTTTCAGACCGGCATTGTCAAGTATTTCACGACATTTCTTTGAGAGATATGTTAAGTCGCCGCTATCGAGACGTACACCGTATCCATGAGGGTAATTGTCGTCTATGCCGTTATCTTTAAATGCTTTTATCGCATTCTTAATACCGCATTTGAGTGTGTCGTATGTGTCTATTAAAAGTATCAGAACTTCTGACCTATGAGTGTTGATGTATGTGTCAAAAGCTTGATATTCACCTTTAATGCTGCAACCGAATGATGTGACGTAACTGTGAGCCATTGTTCCTGTGGATGACATTCCGAAGTTTATTCCAGAAATGATGTTGGAGGTGTTAGCACAACCGCCAATGAAAGCGGCTTTTCCTCCGTGTATTGCAGCCCAAGGACCATGAGCACGACGACTGCCGAATTCACTTACAGGCTTATGAGTACTTCTTGTCACTCGTGACGCTTTTGTTGCTACAGCCATCTGGTGATTCATAATGGAAAGCAGGGGCGTTTCAAGTACTTGTCCTTCAATGATAGGGGCTTCTATCGTGATGATTGGTTGTGTTGGGAATGCTATTTCGCCTTCACGCATGGCATAGACGTTGCCAGTAAATTTCATATTAGCAAAGTACTGACGAACTTCTTTATAGTCATCACCTGGAAGAAATTTCTCGAAGAATTTCTCGTCGCCACAGTTAAGACCTTTGATTACTTCTAAGACTTCTGTTATTCCGCTTACAACAGCCCAGTTGTTAGTGTCGGGTGCTTTTCTGTAAAAAAGATTAAAGACAGCTCGTTTGTCTTTCATTCCACTTTCATAGAACGACTTTCCCATTGTGTATTGGTACTTGTCGGAGCAATAAGAGATATTAAGATCCATATCAAAGAATATTTTAAAAAAAAAGAGTGACTTTTTGTAGTCACTCTGTTATTTTTGTTTTGTGATCCGGTTGGGATTCGAACCCAAGACCCACAGCTTAGAAGGCTGTTGCTCTATCCAGCTGAGCTACCGAACCATTGCCATAGCGAGTGCAAAGATACAATTTTTTATTTATGTTATGCTAAAAAAAACAATATTTTTTATAAATATTTTATATTATTAAAAATCAATGAATAAGTAGTATTTAATAAGCATTAGTTTGTAATTAATTTAATGATTTTAATTTCAAAACACTCTTCAATTACTTAAAACAGTTCCATAATTTTCTTGATTATATCTGTGTTTTCCATTATTCCGGTAAATTTTTCACTGCCAGGACCCGCTGCAAAAATGGGTACTAAAAGAGGGGAGTGACTTCCTGTTGAGAATTTGAAGTTGTTACGAGAATACGCTTCATAAGGGTCTATGATGGTCAGACCTCCTGTTTCGTGGTCTGCAGTGACAACAACAAGTGTATTTGGGTTTTCCTTTGCGAAATCTAATACAATATTAATGGTTTTGTTGAAATCGAGCATTTCATTTACTAGATATGTTGAATCTCTGTCATGACCAGCGAAGTCGATTTGAGAACCTTCGATCATAAGGAAAAATCCGTTTTCGTTTCTAAGATTTTCCAAGGCAAAAGAAGTGGCGCCGGGTAAAAAATCGCCTCGTTCTGCACTGGTGGGAAGATGTTCCTCAGCAGCAAGAATTAAAACCTTTTCATTATTCTCTGTACTATTAATTAATGTATCATGATATTTCCATCCATTATACGTCATTTCATCAATCAAATTGCGACCATCTTTTCTATCTGTAAAATGTTTTCGTCCTCCACCTATTAATAAATTAACATTGTCACATTGTGAGATGTCTAGAGCAATTTCTTCATAATTATTTCTGTTTATATTTTTCGCCACAAATGAAGCAGGTGTAGCGTGCGTTATATACGATGTTACTACTAAACCTGTTTTCATGCCTTTTTCTGAGAATATTTCCAACATACTAGGAACGGCGATGCTATCAGAATTCATTCCAATCATGCCGTTGTTGGTTTTATGTCCTGTTGCTATTGCAGTTCCACCAGCTGCAGAGTCTGTTATTTTATGAGATTTAGAGTTTGTCTTGACCAAACCGCTAACAGGGAATTTTTCGAACGAAGTAGGGGAGTCAGAAGCAAGAATAGCAGCGTATATCTGAGGCGTACTCATTCCGTCGCCAATCATCAGAATTACATTTTTCGGTTTGATGTCATCAG
This sequence comes from Bacteroidales bacterium, assembly GCA_045606705.1. Taxonomy (GTDB): domain Bacteria; phylum Bacteroidota; class Bacteroidia; order Bacteroidales; family F082; genus Limimorpha. The sequence goes on along the minus strand of JAZUSL010000003.1, from coordinate 1,191 downwards.
ATAATTGATAATTCATGTTATTGTTAGTAGTGGAAATATCCTTTTTAATAGAACATGAGTTTGATATTAAAAGAATTACAAACGTTAAAATAATAGATAAAATAGATTTTTTCATAACTAAATTATTGATATGCAAAGATATTCATTATTTTAAATTATAAATACAAAAAAAGAATATTTTTTTGCAAAAAAATGTTGGATAAACAAAAAAAATATCTATCTTTGCACTCGCAAAACCACAACGCACGGAGAGGTGGGTGAGTGGCTGAAACCAACAGTTTGCTAAACTGTCGTAGTCCCAAAGGCTACCGGGGGTTCGAATCCCCCCCTCTCCGCCGAAATGTTCGGGGCATAGCGCAGTCCGGCTAGCGCACCTGCTTTGGGAGCAGGGGGTCGCAGGTTCGAATCCTGCTACCCCGACACAGTAAATCAAGGAGTTACAGCAAATGTGACTCCTTTTTTATTTGCCAAAATCATGGTTGAAATGATACTGTCCAGTACAGTCCGAAAACATAGTGGAGCAGTAAAAGGATTACCACTCCACATTCATCAGCTCTTCTCCCAACTTCCTGATTTCGTTCATTATTAAATCTTCACGCTCTTTACTTGGTTTTTTATTCCCACTTATATACGCGGCGATGAGACTCTGTTGTATTCCTAATTAGGATATAATTTTATAACCTACAAGTTTTTTTTTCTACAATTATATAAAAATATTTTTCTCAACATCTTATCATTATATAGAAAACTTTTTCTACATTTGCACTCGACCTCCACGGTGGAGGAAAAAGGTGTTATTGAAATTATCTTCGTAGTAAAATTCTCGCAAAGTTTTATTAGGCATGAAGATGATGAGCAATAGCACCCACATCATTGGTGTGTACAGCCATAATTGGCTCCCTACATATCCTCTGGTGTGGGTTATTGTTTTATCTGACAGCAAGGGCAATGCGAGAAGCCTCATCAATAGGGTAGAACAATAAGTTCCCACACCTTTCTTTTTTATAATCCGCTTTCTTCTGGGAATTGGTTGGCAGAAAATTTATGACTTATGAAAAATAAGTGGAAATAATAAGGAATGGAAAGACCCAGAATTGGTTGAAGTAAAAGACTCAGACCGTTCAGTCCAGTATTATTTACCTATCAATGTTCAAAAGTTTGCAACAGGACAACCATTTACAACAGATGATT
>JAZUSL010000002.1:0-20516 GCA_045606705.1 Bacteroidales bacterium | reverse complement strand
GGTTGGATGGCGTCCATATATTCATCGACGCAGATGATGAGCATCTCGCCTTCGTCGACCAAGAAGTCATATTTGGATTGGTTGGCGAAGTTGATGAAACGACGTTCGTAAGCAGCCTTCGACTCAACGTTGAGTTTTATCGCGTCGCTTCTGCGTGACACTTTCTGGTTCTCGCCGTTGTCGCTCACTTTCTTTACGGAGATGCGGAGGTCAGTATAGACGCGCAATGTCTTTGTCACAGGATTGTAGGCGTAAGGATATACCATTAAGTTTTGAGCGCGGAAGTCTCTCAAGATATAAGGTGCTTCCAATGATGCTTGTGTTGCTGGATAGAAAGCGTCTTGTTGATACATCTCGCCATAGACGAATTCCACGTCAGCAGGATTTATCTGACGGCTGAAGTTACCCTTTGATGGGGCGACTTCGATGTTTTCAAAATCTGTATAGTTTGACTTTACGATTGATACTTCCATCTCGGCGCGGTCGCCGATGATCATGGAGATTGGATACATTGGAAGTTCAGGCGCGCCTTTGGTAAGCATCGCTGCCATATTATCTGCACTGATAACGACCTGCTTGCCGTTCGGTGTTTCTACTGATGTCTGGAAGAATCCCCCGACATTGACATCGACTATGATTTCATCTTCTGAAGAAGAAACCAAGGTCTCCTGGATTTTCACTGGCGTGCTCTTGTCGACGCCCACCCATTCTTGTGCATAACCTAATGTTGATGCGATCAAGAACATTGTTACGAATAAGAATAATTTTTTCATTTAGATTTAATTATTGGTATTTACAATTTTAAAGACAAAAGGGTGAAGCTTATACTCCACCCTTCATTATCATTATATGTCCATTATTGAACAGTCAATTTGTTGATTCTTGCTTCACCGTCAGCGACGACTTTCAAGAAGTAGACACCTTTATTAATACCGGAGATATTGAGTTGGTATTCGCCGTTTGCGGTACCGCTGATAATGACCTGACCCAAACTGTTGATCAGTTGGTAGTCATATTTCACTGCGTTGGTGTTGATGTTGATGAAGTCTTTGGCTGGATTTGGATAGATTGCGAACATCACTTCGTTTTCGTCTACACCGACTCCAATTTCAACTGACACCATTACAGGCATAGCTTGACCATCAGCATAGACTGCAGTAACTGCGTATGTGTATGCTCCGTTTGCCAATTCTGAATCGACGAATGTTGTCTCTTCTGTCTCTGCTATCTGGATGCCGTTACGTTCGATGATGTAGTTGACTGCAGAACCATCCCATGTGAGAGTTACCTGGTTCATATCGACATTTGCTTCTAAGTTTTGTACTGGGTCGAATGTCTCGCCAGAATCACCGCCACCGCAGTTGACGACGAATTCTGTATTGACACCTGAATTAGGTTCACCATTTGAGTTGTAGATTTCGTCACCGTCTTGATATTTGATGCTGTATGAACATTCGTATGTCCAATAGTTACCGTTGACATTGAAAGATACAGTAACCTTAACACCAGAACCGATTTCCAAGACATGTGTCATGTCCTCACCTGAAGGGAAGTCCAAAGTTTGTGAAGCATCGCCATTGTCGAATGCTACTGTCAATGTTGAGCCGTTCCAGCCGTCACCGTAGCTGTCTTGCAATATGAATTCGATGTTGCATGTGTTTCTCAAGTAACCTACGCCTTCTGCTTCAACGCCATTGTCGGCTGTGAGTTCGAAGTTGAGTTCTATAGATTCTGTAGCTGGGCAGCTTGATGATACAGTAACATTGAACATTGCTGTACCTATACCATCTGGATCAATTGTTCCGATTTCAAATGTATCTTCAGCGAATGTGATATATTCGTTTGATGTAGCTTTGACAACAGCGTTTGTTGCAGCATAATCGCCTTTGTTTTCGAACTTAGCCATCACTGTCTGTGTTTCACCTGGAACGAATGAGCCTGCGTAAACGAACTCTTTGAATTCTACTACAGGAGCGACAACGGTGAAGTTCATTCTGCCTTCCCATGATTCATTTCCTGATTCTATTGTCGCTGTGACATTGAATTTTGTACCGTTTGCTATGCCTTCATCAACTTTGATGATGAATTCATTTTCTAATGTTGCTGTAGCGTCTGCTGCCAAGCTGTTGAAAGAACCTTCAGCGTCGACGATTGTAACGAAGTCTGCGTCGCAGCTTAATGTAACGGTTCCGCCTGCTGTTGTTGCGTCGGTACCTATATTCTTAATCACTAAAGAGATTTGTGTTTCTTGGTTAGTCGCTATTGTTGAAGGTGTGAAGCTATCTACTGCGAGATATGGACCATCCATTGCTGCTGCTGGAACTGTTACAACGTAAGGAACACGATTAGGATGTGTAACAACGATTGTAACGTCACCGCCTGATGTTATAGGTGTCATATCAATTTCGGCTGTTCCTGTCTCACCAACCATACCTGCGCCATATAAAACGCCGTTTTGTGAAATACCTACGTATGAACCTGGATCTGCGTTTACTATGTAGAAGTTCATTCCGATTGGAACTGTCGGAAGATGAGAAACGTTATTTTCTGATGGCATTGAACGATATGGCATTATAGAAGCGTCGCCTAAAACGTGGTAAGCTTCGAAATAATATCTTGTTGTTGCTGAGCTTTCGTATCCGCCTTCTGCGTGTGAATAAGCTACTGCGAGGTTACCAACGAAAGGAACCGCTGCTATAGTGTTATATGTGTCTTCCATGAATTGAGCGTCATAGTTACCCATTGTTGTTTCTTCGAAAGTAGGCATTCTGTTTGTGATTGTTGTTGCGCCAACGCCGAAGTAATAGTCTTCCCACCAGTAAGTAACAGGACATGAACCGATATAGCTGAATGCTGCTTTTTCTTCTGCTCTGATCATAGCTTCACCGAACGAAGTTGAATGGTATCCCCAGTCAGCTGCGTTACAGCAGTTACCCATTGCCCAGAAATATTTGTCTGTATTTGTCAAGGAATAAACATTAGATACTGTGAATTGAGGATCAGACCAGCTTGTCTCGCTGCCGTGTGCTGTGTAGTTAGCAAAACCGACACCATCGCTGAAGTGTGTATAGCAACCTGAATATTGTGGTCCTAAGTACACATGAACGTTTTCATATCCATGTTCTTCGTTGAAATAATAATGTTCAGCATATTGGATTGTAGGTTTACCAACGACAGGATTCCAGTTACCGTCGGCACCGGCAATCAATAATACGTTGTCCAAATATGATGGATCTGGCATTGTATATTGTTCATATTGGAGAATCTTGTTGATGAGAGCTTCCATTTCAGATACTGTCTCACAAGCCATTCTACTGTGATAGATGTCTGTATAATAGTCACCGTCGACACTTGAGTAATACAAGTCTGTTACACGACCTGAGTCAACGCCTGATGTTCTACTTGGAGCAACTTGGTCTTCGTCACCGACGATAATTACGAATGAAGGAACCTCCTGACTGTTGTATTCATTTGTAATGTATTCTGTGATGTCGCTTGCGCTTGTACCTATTTCATCTGTATATTTCACTTTGAGGAAGAAACCTTTCTGTGTTTTCCATTCAATCCAAGGTTCGATTGCATCTTCGAACATACGGTTAGCGATGACTAACATGTGTACTGGTGCTGAGAAGATGTCAGGATGTTCGTCATAAACACTTTCGATAGCTCTTGTGTTGAACAATTGTTTGTAGATTACATCGTAGTAAGGACTGTAGGTTCTGAGCAATGTTTCTTCTGTCTTAGCTATGTCAGCGTTTTCAAAAACCACTTCTAATTCGATGTCGTTATAGACGCGAAGAGTGTTGTTTGCTGGATTGTAGCTAACAGGTTCTACCTGCAATGCGCCGATTTGTACGCCACGCATTGTACCCATCACGTTCAAACTTACTTCAGGAGCGTTTCCTAAAGATCTTGTCTGATATGCTTTCTCGTTGTATTGGAAAACCATATCTTCGACTTTGGTATCTTTACTGTAAGATGGTTGTTGTGGGTATACTCTTTCGATGCCGTAGTCGCTGAGGTTATAATCTGTTGTGGTATAATTGACAACTTTAACTACCGGTGTTGCTCCGAAAGGAACAGCAACAAGTTCACGGGCTATTGGCAAAGCAGGTGCGCCGAGTTCGCCGCCGTTGATGGTCTTGTCCATTTTAAGTACGGAGAAATCGCCTGACTCTGTTTTCATCAATTCACTTTCTATGTTGCTGAAAGAGAATGTAGAGTTGAATCCTTTGAATGTAGATTCCGAGATTTGGATGCCTTTGGAACTTGGTGCTAATTCAATGTTTTGAGCGAACATCGAAGTTCCTGCAAATAACATAAGACCAGCGAGTGCCAATCTCTTGATAATGGAGTTGATTTTTTTCATGTGAATAAAATTTAGTTATACTTAACGTTTATTTTTAACTACTGATTAAAGTCCACAAATATACGATTTTAACTGATAGAATAAAAAGAGTTTTTTGAAAATAATTATTTTTTTTTACCAACAAAAAAAAGGAAGATATTTGTAATCCTCCTTTCTTATAAATTATTGATAATTAGATTAGATAGTCTATCTTTTTAAAATTTTCCTGTATTGGTTGTTGTCGTTTAATATCTCGACGGCTTTCTTGATGACCTTATCTTCGTTCATCACAACTCTGTAATATTCCGACTGACTCCATTCGTTACGCGCAATCAGTGCTTTTAACTGCAATTTAATCATTGGTTCTGAACGTTGGAATTGTTCTTCGTTCCATTCAACACCTTCATCTTCGGCGAGCTTCCTAAATTCAGAAATCATAGCATCTGTTATCACGAAGTTTTTACAGAAATTATCAAAATTATTATATTCATTCGAAATCAAATCTCTGTTTTTTAACACATAATCGACAGTAAATCTGTTGAATATTCCTTTTCTTATCAAATCTGTATACAGCTTGGTAGCGAATGTTGTATCTACAGGCATGAAAATATCAGGCATTATTCCGCCTCCTCCATATACTGTTCTTCCGCTCAACAAAGTTGAATATTTAAGAGAATCAGGGAATTGTATACTGTCGGAATGATAAAATTCTCCATGTTTCATACGTTTTGTCATCTCATTAAAATAATCTTCTGAACCTTTTTCATATGAACGCTGTATACATCTTCCTGTAGGCGTATAATATCTTGCCGTGGTCAGACGAACCTGTGAACCATCCGGGAGGTTAAATGGTCTCTGCACCAAACCTTTACCAAACGAACGACGACCAATCAAAACACCTCTGTCCCAGTCTTGTACCGCACCCGAAACAATCTCACTTGCAGATGCCGAACCTTCATCAATCAAAACAACAAGTTTGCCATCAGTGAATTTGCCGTTTTTATCGGTCTTGAAAAACTGTTTAGGACTTTTGTCGCCTTCTGTATAAACTATCGTCATGTCATTCTTCAAAAACTGATTACTCAATTCTGCCGCAATATTAAGATACCCACCTGTATTACCTCTCAAATCAAGAATCAACGATTTCATCTTCTGAGCTTTTAGTTTCGCTAACGATTCCTCAAACTCCGTATTTGAAGTCTGCGCGAAACGATCTAACTTTATGTAGCCTACGTTTTTGTCCAGCATAAAAGCGGCATCAATACTATTCAATGGAATCTTGTCTCTTACCACTTCGTAATCCAGCAGTTCATCACTTTTTCCACGTTTGATTCCGAGAACAACTTTAGTACCTTTCTTTCCTCTAAGATGTTCAGACACATATTCATTGTTAACTTTCTTACCAAAGGCGTCTTCGCCATTTATTGTCACAATCTTATCTCCAGCCATAATGCCGACTCTGTCAGAAGGACCACCGGGAACTGGAGATATAACTAAGATTGTATCCTGAAAAATCTGAAACGTAACGCCAATACCTTCAAAACTACCGACCAAAGGTTCGTTCGCTTTTTCGACATCTTTTTTTGAAATATAAGCCGAATGAGGGTCCAATTCTTTTAGAATAGCAACAATTGCTTCTTCTGTTAAAGTATTCAGATCAGCAGTGTCTACATAAAAGTTGTTAATCAGATAATACATCGTCGATAACTTTTGCATCGATTGTTGCATCTCTTTATTGACATTAGCTTGATTTTGCGCGTTAAGCGACAGTTGTGCTATTATCAAAAAGGAAACGAATAATAGTTTTAAATATCTCATATCTTTTTATTTCTTAACAAATTCAAATTACCAATTGTTCACTGTCTAATGATATCAAAATGATTATCCTCATATAATCTAATGATAGTCGATGCTTTAGGTTTGGTAAGTACATCATGATAAAGTTCCACCACATAATCAACCGACGATTTTATCTTTTCTGTTATTTCCGCATAAATAGACGGAGATTTTTCACCTGCAAGATTTGCAGACGTCGACGTAATAGGATGTCCCAATTTATGGATCAAAGCCTTACAAAAATCATTACCCACCACTCTGATACAAATCGTTCCATCGGCGGAAACATTTTCTGCCAAACCTTTCGACTCTGAATAAATGATGCTCAAAGGATTTTTTGCCGCCTTAATGATATCCGGAGCAATTGGAGGAAAATTTTTCACATAATCTTTTAACATGTCTATACTATCCACCAACACAATCAACCCCTTGCCTTTAGAACGTTCCTTCACTTTATAAATCTTCTCAACAGCCTCAGCATTCGTGGCATCACAACCGATCCCCCATATTGTATCTGTCGGATATATAATAACTTTGCCTTGTTCAAGTAATTCACAACATTTACTTACCTCTATCTCAAAATCGTTCATATCGTATCTTTTTTTTGGTTGCAACAAAAATAATTCTTTCAGAGAAATTATCATATAGTTTTATCAAGTTTTTTTTAAGTTTTTCAGTCGCAAAAATTTTCAGATTTTTATTAAATTTGCAACTAATTTTTCTTAAATCTAATTCCTACATGTGGATATTTCTAACTGCAATATTAACAGGTATTTGCTATGCATCGCTTCTTTACTTTTTTAACAAGAAGCTACATTACGGCAAAATATTGACAACAATACTTTTTATATTGAGAAGCATTGTTATCAGTTTACTTGTATTGCTATTATTCAATCCGTTCCTCAAAAACAAGAACAACCATATTGAGCAGGCAACTATCATTATAGCACAAGACAACTCCAATTCCCTAATACTAACCAAAGATTCTTCTTATTACAAAAACGATTACCCACTAATTCTCGATTCATTAATTGACGAACTTGATAATAATTTCATTGTTGACAAATATCTTTTTGGTAACAAAACAAACGAATTTGATTCCATTGACTATCAAGACTATTATACAGATTTCAGCAATATCTTAAATTATATTAAGAATAACTATTATAAAAGAAACGTCGGTGCTGTAGTGCTTTTATCTGACGGCATTTGCAACAAATCATATTTACCGGAACAAAACATCGAATCATATCCATTTCCTATTTACACCGTAACACTTGGAGACACAACAAATTATCCAGATTTATATATCAAGGATGTATTTTATAACAAAACAAGTCCAACCAATACTGTATTTCCTTTACGATTAGTCGCCAATGCTAATAATTGCAAAAACAAGACTATGAACATCAAAATCTTAGTCAACAATGAAGTAATAAAAGAGGAAGACATCTTCATTAATTCAAATCGATTTTCTGAAACCCTTGATTTCAATATAAACTCAGAAGATGAAGGTGTAAAACAAATAGACATTAAAATCAGTGCTATAGAAAACGAAGTCGTCATCAACAATAACAACAGAAGATTTTTCATTGAAGTTATTGACAAACAATATAAAGTCTTATTCTATGCTAAGTCGCCTCATCCTGATTTAGGCAGTTTGAAAAACATTTTAGGCGACCACTTTGAAATCGAGACTATTTTTAATGATGTAGAAACACCTGATTTGAGTAACTATGACATTATTTTCTTGCACCAGATTCCATATATCGGAATGAATAATTACAAGGATTTAGAAGCAAGACTTAACAAAAACAAGGAAATCCCAGTATTTTATATAATAGGTGAATCCACTGATTTTGACGCTTTCAACAATTTACAAAAATCGATGAAGATAACAAAAGGAGCCGTCAATAGCATTTTAGACATAAAACCTAATTACAACCAGAACTTCGGTTTATTTACTATTGACAATGAAGTCATTGAAGCAACAAACGATTTTCCTCCTTTGGCGCTGCCACATCTGGAATTCTCTCTAAGCACGAATCACGACATGCTTTTACAGATGAATATCAGAGATGTATTGACACAAGCACCATTATTAAGTTTCACAACAGATTCGGACGGACGCAAGTGCGCATATCTCTTAGGCACGGGTATCTGGAGGTGGAAATTAAATGATTTCTACAAGCATAACAACAACAATAATTTCGAGGAATTATTCGCTAAATCAACAAAATATCTTTTAACAGAAAAAGACAAGGAATTAATCATCAACCACGAAGAAAGTTATTTTAACAACGAACCTATCATCCTCACTGCATATTTAAAGAACCCGAGTCAGGAACTAACAAACGAACCTGATCTAAGGATTCGTATCACAAACAAACATTCTAAAGATTATTACGAATACGATTTTTTAAAGAAAGACAAATCGTATTATTTAAACATCAACAACTTACCCGCAGGCATTTATAATTTTACAGCACAAACTGACTTCGGCGGCAAAAAATATCTAGAAAACGGAAGTTTTAATATAGTCAGCGTTGGTGCCGAAGCGCAAGATTTAGTAGCCAATTCACAGAGAATGCAGCTATTGGCATCGCTCACTGAAGGCAAGAACTTTAAAGTCACAGAGATAAAGCAACTTGCGAAAACTATTGAAAATGATGAACGTATCACTTCAATAATGAGAGAAGAAACGAATTATAAAGATTTAATCAATAAGAAATCATTATTTTTTGTAATTTTAACGCTCGTTTCAATCGAGTGGATTTTACGGAAAATGTTCGGAAACTATTAATTCGAATCTCTCGTAGAGACACACAGACGTGTGTCTTGAATAAAAAATAATGAAAATTTAAATTTATTAACAAATTTTAAAAGATAAGAAATGAAAGTTGCAAAAAACACAGTTGTCACAATGACATACGTTTTACATCGCGAAACAGCTGAAGGCGAAGTAATTCAAGAAACAACAAAAGAACAACCATTCCAAGCTATATTTGGTCAAGGAATGTTATTGCCAAAGTTTGAAGAAAATTTAGATGGTTTGGAACCAGGCGCAACATTTGGTTTTGCATTAACACCACAAGAAGGTTATGGAGAACACAAAGCTGAAAACGTTTTAGACGTCAACAAAGAAATTTTCATGCAAGACGGCGTTCTCAACGAAACAATCTGCAAAGTTGGTGAAACAGTATGGTTCACAGACAACAACAATCAACCATTCCCTGGTAAGATTTTAGAAATCGGCGAGACAACAGTTAAAGTTGATTTCAACCCTGAATTAGCTGGTGTTCCATTATATTTCACAGGCGAGATTTTGGATGTCCGCGAATTGACAGAAGCCGACTTCGGAGGTGGTTGCGGCGGCGGTCATTGCCACAATCAAAGTTGCTGCGACAGTTGCGGCGGCGGATGCGGCGAATGATAATAAAAATTAAAAAAGCGACTTAAGTCGCTTTTTTAATTTTAGAACAAATACACAAAACCGAATGAAGCCACTGTCCGATTATTTGCTCCTATTGTAAAATCATTGTCAATCTTGACAATATTATCCTGAATTGTTTTATTTCTATTATGCGTATAATTAATACTCAACAAACCTATTTCCGTTGTAAAGAGAATATGGTCATTAAATTTATATGTCAGTCCCGGTATCAGACAAGCGCCTATTGCAAAAGCATTTTCAACATCTTTAACCACATTATAAGAATCTTCTTTCTTTTTTCCACAAGTCACGGGCACTTTAAAATCAGCATATAATGTTATCTTTTCAAATTTAGCGTATGCATAGCGAAAAAATGGGGCAACTTCAAAAATATTAGAATATTCTTTCTCATATGGATGAACAACAACATCAGCATTTTCATTTGCTGTATAATCATAATCTTTTACAGAAGCATACGCATAACCCAAGCTCAAACCACAACCATAATTCTTTCCTGGAATCATATAACCAACTGCAGGTTTAAAAGCAAATCCAAATTCCTTAGGATCATCATCATATGTTGTATACATAGGCCAGCTATATTCTGTTTTTCCTCCAGAATATTTAACAGCCACACTTCCTGCCACAAATAATTGCGCATTAGACACTAAACCAAGTGCCACGAAAACTAAAACAAGTAATAATTTCTTCATTTGAAAAATTTTTAATTAATACCCTATTCACAAAACATCTGACAATCAATTTATATATATAACAGATTATCGATTACAAAAATAGAAATATTTTCAATTAATTGTGAAGGCGACTTCTATAAATTCCAGGTTTTAATAAACTTTGATAATAATGATTTGAACTTTTGCAAAGAAATTTATAGAAATTCCCTAAATATGCTGAAATATTATAGAATTCCACAAATACAGCTATAAAAATTGCTATTTTTGCTTTACAATAAAAGTCTGTAGTATGCAAAAGAGAATATTATTTACAATTATTACATTATTTATCTTGTTTCACTCTTATGGAAATAATCCAAGTCTTCCCGAAAAATTATATTTCAGTCATAATGAATTATATAAAAAACCTAACTATGCTCACAATCCGTATATTATTGAATCGAAATATGATTTTTCAGAAGTTGCCAGCATAATTACAAAAGGATGCTATAATGATTATGAAAAGATTTGCGCTATCTACAAATGGATTTGTGATAATATAAGTTACGACACCCACTATAAAATTTATGATGCCGACCGTTGCTGGGACGAAAGAAAAGGCGTTTGCCAAGCTTATTGCAATCTTTTCTACCACATTGCAAAATCTATAGACATAAGAGTTGAAATAATTGGAGGTAAATCAAAAGATTATAATGGGTCGACAGGCGAAGAACACGGATGGATATTTGCATACACGAAAAAAGATTACGGCATCTTGTTAGATCCGACATGGGGTGCAGGTTCCGTCAACGGGAACACATTTACAAAGAATGATGATTGCTGGATATGGTTCAACGTATCACCCGAATGGATGATACTCAGCCATTTTCCAAATGACAACTCATACCAACTTATCGACAGCCATATCTCCTACAGTAAATTTTTATCATTACATCCTGTCAACTCACTATGGATTAAATACGGGATGAATGCCAACGACATATACAACATGGTAATGAAGAGAGGAATATCATTACCGATATTTTACAGCGGAGGCGAGGGGAAATTTCAACTTATAGAATTTCCATTACAGGAATCACTTAAAATAGGTCATACTTATACTCTACGTATCAAAATGCTAACAAACAATGCCATAGGTATTGCAAACGGTAACACCGTCTTATATACAAATGATGAATGGAATTATGAAGGCAACAACATATACTCCATCGAGTTCATTCCTAGAAAAGAAGGCACACTAAGTTTATGCATACATGATCATGATAGTGTTTGGTTAAATATGATAGAATATAACATTGACGATCCTACAAATGAAGATTGGGATTTATTAAAACAACATTACCCACTCGACACACCCATTGCTTGCGAGGTTATAAATCTCTATGAAAAAGAATGGAGGAATGCAGGAATTGACGCACATCATCTTCTTGAACTCATTGAAAAACACAATGTCAAAGAACTTCCAATCATTTACACCGACATGGGAACTAATTTTAAAATCATAACAATCCCAATGACAAAGAAACTTAAAAAAGGACATTCATATACTTTCAGATACGACCTCGCACTGGCAACAAATGGGCTATTGTATATAATAACAAATGGTATTACAATTGGGATGTCAGCGACAATGACATCCACACCATGACAATCACACCCGAACAGAGCGGCAGTTTAACCATCTACGTGCAATTTAATGAAGGTGAACAATATCATGGTTGCATCGGATATGATGTCAAATGATATGATAATATCATATCGCATCCCTTTTCGACAAGAAACAATAAATCCTGCATTCAAGACATCGTCGACGACGACAATAATGTTTATACATATACAAGACCGCTTGTGTTTGAAATGCATTTTCCAACTTAATACCACTATTACTAAATTCACGAACAAGTACATTATTTTCCGGAGCGATCTGTTCCAAATAATTCATTGCCTTATCCTTGTAACTTTCAGTAGAATGGTAATGTCCATAATAAAACAACATGGGCACAACTGCATTAATCATTATCGATTCAACAGCAGTTTTTCCCAATATTTTTTTCAACTCAACATTAGAAACCTTATCAAATTGAAAATGATTATCCCAATATGTATTCAGTTTAACATCAAATAATTCAGTGACATCTTCTATATTTTGTGAATCTCTTATCTGAGAAAACATGCTTCCATTCTTTACAATAATCTTTGCCAACTGAGCGATTCTGATTGTGGGGAAGTTTGACGGTCTCATTCTTAGAAACTTCCAGTTAGAATAGGGCATAATCTTCAAATCAAATTTAGACCTAAGCATATTAAACTCACGTTTTAGAAACATTGGATAATCCTCTTTGAAATCAGCAAGAAGAAAACCTGCACATCCAAACAACATCGACTCAACATAGGTTTCATTGTCAAGATGTTTCAAAAGGATATTCAATGGCAATATCCTCGACAGATATTCAAAAGGATCATTATTAACCTTCAATCCGAAATAACGCATCAGTCTTTGGTAAAAAGTCTGTTCCCAATCATAATTGTTTGCTGCCAATCTGAGATCCAAATCCTTACATTCATGCTCCAAACGTTCAACAAGCATCCTATCAAGCCACGAAAGCAGCGTAAGTCTTTGTATACCGCCAATCAACTCACCACACGGAATCCAATTCTTTGAATTCACGAATTTATTATAATTATGAAATAATGATATATCGAACTTATCCTTAATCTCCAAAGTAGGCATCTTAAGCATATCTGTATCATTCTCATAAACAACATGAAGAATCACATTATTATAACTACCGTCATACTGATGCTGATGCCGGAACCAATCGGAAGCACGCACATGAATCTCCACATGACCAGCCCATAAAGTTCCTCCTATTTTAATTCGAGCATTACTATAATCCGCGCCAGAATCATAATTACGTGTTCCAACAGACAAGATTGTCAATTCCTCATCTTCAGTGGTCTTTAAATTTAGGGATAAGAGACGATTCTCCCAAAGGTAATAGATAAAATCTTCTTTCATAACGGTTCATAAATTTTGTACTGCAAAAATAATAAACCGATATAATATTTGTCAAGTGTTTTTGAAGATTTTTTTAACGAATTAACACTTTTTAACTTTTTGATTCACAATAATTAATTTCATTCTTAAATTAAATTAACAATTGCTCATGTAAGTATCATTAGAACCAGGTTTGAGGCATTTTTTTCAGGTCTTCAAGTTTATATACAAAGACATATTTTGCCGTTTTTCCGCAACGCTTTATATTAATGGTGTCGAGCGGAATGACATCTTTAAAATATGGTTTCAAATATCTATTTGGTTCATAATAATCAAAACTTTCCGTCAAGAACCAATAGTCATTTCCTAATTGTAAATCACCTCTTTCCTTATTAATCCATGCATATTTATGAATCTCCGAAGGATCTCTAAAACCATACATATCAACACCTAATGGATAAGCGACATAATAATCTAAATTTGCAAGCGGATACCACTTCAAAGCTACCATGCCATCAGTTTCCTTCATAACATTCTTCTCTATCATCTCATCCCTAATCTCTTCAAACTCAGGTTTTATCAATCGCCACCCATACATATCCAGAGTAAAGTCGCCCTCTCCATAACGCTGTAGCGTTTTTGATCTTTCTGAAAAATTCAACGGAATAAATCCGGTTTTTATTTCAACAACACCGAATATCAACGTAAACAAAAGTACTGATATTGCAGCGATTATCGATTTAGGAATAATTATCTCACCACTATTATTTTCATATTTATCAGCGAGTTGTGCTGCCACAAAAATTAACAATAAAACAATTGACGGTGCTGTCCAATGTGGAAGTATCGGTCTTGTCAAAGAGAAGAACCAGAACATCACAATCAAAGGCAAACTCAGACATAAAAGAAGTCGTTTCGGAGCATCATCTACAAACTTCTTTCCTTTTATCATCGATATTAACACAATGATTACAAGCACATAATTTACAGGATTATTATATCCTAATTCCCCGACAATTTCCGCAAGAAAATACTCTGGATGAAAATCACCAAAGAAACCTACCCTATCGCCATGAAATGTAAAACTGATAAATTCATTATTAATATTCCAAATCAAAATCGGCAGCAAGAAAAGTGCTGACATAAAGACCGACAGATACATAAACGGATTTTTAAATTCTTTTCTAGAATATAAAATCACATACAAACCAACTCCTATCCATATAAAAGCACCAGAATATTTCGATAACATCGCAAACCCAGCAAACAAAGACGCCACAAGTAAATGTTTATTATTACCAATTTGGAAATACTTAATAAAAAATAAGACAGAAAGTAATGTAAATATCGATAAAGGTGTGTCGGGTAAGATGAAAACACCAGTAATAACAAAAGCGTAGATGGATGCCGTGTAAAGCAACGCCGCATAAAAACCAGTCTGCTCATTCTTTACCTGCTTACCAATAAGAAAAATAAGATATGTATTGACAGTCATACAAATGACCGATGATAATCGAAGGAAAAATTCGCTGGTAAAAAATAAATTTCCGCTAAAAAGTTGGATAAATAAACCAACCATAGGCGGATGATCAAAGTGACTCCAATCGGGATACATCGCATAAGTCCAATAATAAACCTCGTCATTACCAAACTCTATAAAAAAAGCCAAGAATCCTCTTATCAAGGCACTTATACCCAATAAAACAATCAGATTTTTCTTTATTTCATTCTCTTTTATCATTATCAATTTAATTCTCTTCACTAAAAAAAATTATGTTTTATATCTGTAAATTTTGAACTTACAGATTATGCTTTTTGTTAATTCATTAGAGTAATTTATACGTTACTCAAAACTGCAAATATATGCTAAAAACGGACGTTTTCATATCATTATTTTTCGTATCTTTGTAAAAAAATAAATATAACTTAATTATTATTAAACTCACTAAAACTCAAAACAACAATATGGATTCAAATCCTAATGAAAATATAATTGAACAAGTAACCAATAAAGAATATGAATTCGGCTTCGTGACTGATATAGAGACTGATTTCGCGCCTAAAGGTCTCAATGAAGATATTATCAGACTCATTTCCGCAAAAAAAGAAGAGCCGGAATGGTTACTCGAATTTAGATTGAAAGCATACAAAAAATGGTTGACTATGAAACAACCGGAATGGGCGCATCTGAACATACCTCCAATCGACTATCAAGACATTATCTATTACGCAGCTCCTAAAAAGAGAAAAGAACTGCAAAGTCTCGATGAAGTGGATCCTGAATTGTTGGATACTTTTAACAAATTGGGAATCTCTTTAGATGAACAAAAACGCCTTACCAGTGTCGCCGTCGATGCTGTCATGGATAGCACTTCCGTAAAAACTACATTTCAAGATACTTTGTCGAAACATGGAATCATCTTCATGTCGTTCAGCGAGGCTGTTAAACATCATCCTGATTTAGTTAAAAAATATTTAGGAACCGTCGTGCCTCATACCGACAACTTCTTTGCAGCATTGAATTCCGCTGTATTTAGCGATGGCTCATTCTGTTACATTCCTAAAGGTGTACGCTGTCCTTTGGAATTATCGACATATTTCAGAATTAATGCCGCTAATACAGGTCAGTTTGAACGCACTTTGATAGTCGCTGACGAAGGCGCTTACGTGAGTTATATGGAAGGCTGCACCGCACCTCAACGCGATGAAAATCAGCTTCACGCCGCTATTGTTGAGATCATAGCAGAGACTGACGCTGAAGTAAAATATTCAACCGTACAAAACTGGTATCCAGGTGATAAAGACGGTAAAGGCGGTATTTATAATTTCGTAACAAAACGTGGTATCTGTCGCGGTAACAACTCAAAAATCTCATGGACACAGGTCGAGACGGGTTCCGCAATCACTTGGAAATACCCAAGTTGCATCTTGAAAGGCGACAACTCATCAGCAGAATTTTATTCGGTGGCAGTGACAAACAACTATCAACAAGCTGACACAGGAACCAAGATGATTCATCTCGGAAAGAATAGTAAAAGCACTATCATTTCAAAAGGTATTTCCGCAGGTCACAGTCAGAACGGTTATCGTGGTTTGGTGAGGATAGCTCCTAACGCAAGCAACTGCCGCAACTTCTCACAGTGTGATTCTCTGTTGCTTGGCGACAAATGCGGCGCACATACATGGCCTTATATCGAATGCAGCAACGACACCGCTATTCTCGAACACGAGGCTACGACATCTAAGATTTCAGAAGACCAATTGTTCTATTGTAACCAAAGAGGCATCGATACTGAGAAAGCAATCGGTTTGATTGTCAATGGTTACGCAAAAGATGTCTTGAATAAACTTCCGATGGAATTTGCCGTTGAAGCACAAAAGTTATTGTCAATCACTTTAGAAGGCAGCGTCGGTTAATTATTTTTAACTTAAAGAAAATTTATAACTATGTTATTCGAAATAAAAAACTTACATGTCTCAGTAGGAGGCAAAGAAATATTAAAAGGTTTTAACTTAAGCGTAAACGAAGGCGAGATTCACGCCATCATGGGACCTAACGGAACAGGCAAGAGTACGTTGGCAGCTGCCATCACCGGTAGAGAAGGCTACGAAATCACAGAAGGTGAGATTTGGTTTAAAGGAAAGAATATCATGGAGATGAGTCCAGCAGACCGCGCCAACGAAGGTATCTTCCTCAGCTTCCAATATCCTGTTGAAATCCCAGGCGTAAGTATTCAGAATTTCATGCGTACTGCCGTAAATGCAAAACGTGAATATCAAGGACTTCCAAATATGCCGATGCCGGAATTTGTCAAAATGATGAAAGAGAAACAGGCTATGGTTGAGATAACAGCGAAGTTACAAAATCGTTATGTCAACGTTGGATTCTCCGGCGGCGAGAAAAAGAAAAATGAGATTTTCCAAATGGCGATGCTCGAACCACAACTCGCAATCCTCGATGAGACTGACTCAGGTCTCGACATCGACGCTTTGAGAATAGTGGCAAACGGCGTAAACCAACTTCATAGAGACGACAACGCATTCATCGTCATCACTCACTATCAACGACTTTTAGATTATATCGTTCCGGATTTCGTTCATGTGATGTATGATGGTCGTATAGTGAAATCAGGCGATAAGTCACTCGCTTTAGAACTTGAAGAAAAAGGTTACGAATGGATTAAAGATGCTTTACTTTAATTTTTAAAAATGTAACTTATGGAAAATCAAGAAATAATTTTACAAAATCAATTCATCGAATATGCAAACAATTCGATGGAGAAGATTTCAGCCAACGACACTCCAAGAGTGAAACAACTTCGTCAGGAAGCTCTTAAACGTTTCATCGACAAAGGCTTTCCTACAAAGAAGATGGAGAAATGGCGCAACTCACGCATGATAGAATGTGTTAATGAAAATTATAATTTAGATTCTATCGAGAATAAACATCATGACTTCTGTTGCGTGATACAAAACCTTGACACTGAAGTCGTGACACTCACAAACGGAATGTTTTCTGAAGATGAAAGCCTAAGAACATTGAAAGACGGAATCGTCATAGGAAGCACCCGTAAAGCGATGCAACAATATCCGGAATTGTTTGAAAAATATTTCGGCACTTGTAACGTCAACGATGCCAATGGTTTTTATGATATTAACACAGCACTTTGGCAAGACGGATTTTTCATCTACGCACCAAAAAACGCTGTCGCAGAGAAGCCAATCCAGATAATAAAAATCATCGATGACGACAAGAATCCGTTCATTCAGACAAGGAACCTTATCATCCTTGAAGCAAATTCACAACTTCAAATCATCGACTGCGACGACTCAATAAAAGAACAATCGAGTTTTGTTAATTCTTATTCAGAAATAATTATCGGAGAAAACGCTCAGTTAGATAATTATAAGTTACAGAATCTCAACGATAATTCTTCATTGCTAAATACCAATACAGCAAAACAAATGTCGAACAGCCGTTTGCAGACACATACAATAAGTTTCAACGGCGGCAAGATTCGTAACAATATTTTTGTCGATATTGATGGCGAAGGAGCAGAATGTAATCTCTACGGACTTTATTTGGTTGACAAGAAGCAACACGTTGACAATCAAATCAAGGTAAATCATAACGTTCCGAATTGCAACAGCAACGAGAAATTCAAAGGCATTCTCGACAACGAAGCGACAGCAGTCTTCAACGGACATGTTTATGTCGCGCCTAACGCACAGAAGACCAACGCATATCAAAACAACAGCAATATCGTTTTGACTGACAGAGCGAAGATTAACACCATGCCTTTCCTTGAAATCTATGCCGATGACGTGAAATGTTCACATGGTTCTTCAATCGGTCAATTAGATCAGGAAGCGATGTTTTATATGCAGCAAAGAGGCATCAGCAAGGAAAACGCACGCATGCTTCTGATGTACGCTTTCGCCGCTGATATTAGCAACAATATTGGAATTGAAGCACTTAGAGAACGTATCGATGATATGATAAAACGTCGTTTGAAAGGCGAATTGTCGTGTTGCGAAAATTGCGTCTTCCAATGCAGCACTCCTAAAGAATACGATTTCAAGATTGATTTAAGCAAGATATGATTTTCAATAATTTAGATATAAACGAGATACGCAAACAGTTTCCAATCTTAGACAGAACAGTCTATGGAAAACCGCTTGTTTATTTCGACAATGCCGCCACGACACAGAAACCTCTTTGCGTAATTGAAAGAGAAAGAGAATATTATCTCAACGAGAACTGCAACATACATCGTGGCGTTCATTATCTCAGTCAGGAAGCGACAGAGGCTTACGAAAACGCTCGCAAGACAGTAGCAGCTTTCGTCAACGCACAAGACTCAAACGAGATTATCTTCACGAGAGGAACAACAGAATCATTGAATCTTCTTGCTACGAGTCTCGGAAAACTTCTTGTCGGTGAAGGAGATAAGGTTATGGTTTCTGCTATGGAACATCATTCCAACATGGTTCCTTGGCAGCAGATGATACAAGAAAAACACGGCGAGCTTCTCGTTATTCCGATGGATAAAAATGGCGTCTTGGATTTAGAAGCTTACGAAGAATTATTGAAGCAAAAGCCTAAGATTGTCAGCATCGCTCATATTTCCAACACATTAGCAACGATAAATCCTATCAAGGAGATGATTGCGATGGCACATAAACACGACATTCCTGTCATCATCGACGGAGCACAATCGATGGCGCATCACGTTATTGACGTTCAAGACCTCGACTGTGATTTCTTCGTCTTTTCAGGACATAAGATGTACGCTCCAATGGGAATCGGCGGACTTTACGGCAAAATGGAATGGTTGGAGAAGATGCCACCTTATCAATATGGCGGCGAGATGGTTGACAAGGTAAGTTTTGAAAAGACGACATTCAACAAAGTTCCGTTTAAGTTCGAAGCAGGAACTCCTAACGTAGGAGCTGCTTTAGGACTTGAGACAGCAGTGAAATTCATTCAAAGCCTTGACAGAAAATCCGTTGAAGATTACGAAGAACATCTTTTAAATTATGCTGTAGAGAGACTTTCAAAAATCGAAGGAATACGGTTTATCGGTCAAGCACCTAAGAGAAGCGGCTTGGTTTCATTCTTAATTGACGGGATTCATCCTTACGACTTAGGAACTATCGTTGACAAGATGGGCGTGGCTTTAAGGACAGGACATCATTGCGCAGAACCTGTGATGACATTCTTCGACATTCCTGGAACTGTAAGAGCTTCATTTGCAATATATAACACGACAGAAGAAATAGACATTTTCATTAAGGCAGTAGAAAAAGCTGCTAATATGTTAAGATAAATTAATAATTAGAACGATGACAATAAAAGAGATACAAGATTCTATCGTTGAAGAATTTTCGATGTTCGACGACTGGATGGACAGATATGCGATGTTGATTGAAATGGGGAAAGACTGCCCAATGATTGACGTTCAATATCGTAACGACAATTACCTTATCAACGGATGTCAGTCGCGAGTCTGGTTGCACGCCAAGATGGAAGACGGCAAGGTTTATTTCAGCGCCGACAGCGATGCCGTTATCACAAAAGGCATCATCAACTTATTAATAAAGGTGTTGTCTGGGCAGAAGCCGAGCGACATCATAGCAGCCGACATGAGTTTCTTAGACGAGATCGGGCTGAAGGAACATTTGTCACCGACACGTTCCAACGGA
>JAZUSL010000001.1:0-100529 GCA_045606705.1 Bacteroidales bacterium | reverse complement strand
ACGTTTTTATGCGCATTTTGGTATGTTCTGACGAAATCTCAGAATCCACACGGAAAAATCTTCAAATATGTTAATAATCCAGAGTTTTGCTCATAAAAAAAGAAACTGCCTAACTTTTTGTTGTTAGACAGCCTCTTTTTTGTTGGATATGTGATTGCGGTTTATCTGACGACTTTCTCTGTCATCATGCCGTTTTCTGTTGTTATTCTCAACAGATACATTCCTTCGTTATATTGTGTCATGTCGATGGTTTCTTTATCGGAAACGACTTCATTGTCATAAACTACTTGTCCCATCGTGTTGAAGATGGTGATGCGTGTCATCGATTCTACTTCAATGTTCAAGATTCCATCTGTAGGATTTGGATAGATGCTCATATTGTTAGCATTGTTTTCTTCAACATTGACAGGAACTACTGTAACACATTGTTCGCATGACATAGCATAATCTTGATAAACAACTCTGATGCAATATTCTTCTTCAACATTGCTTGGGAATTCTTCCACGAAAGAACCTGTTGTGATTGGCTCAGGTGTCAGGAGTTCGTCGCCACGGAATACCATCACGCCCAAAACATCTCCGTTTCTATTATCCTTGCTTCCTGATGTCAATTCAACATTGTCGATGTTGAGGATATATTGGTCGGTGCAGTTGAAGTGACGGAAAGCGATATACAATTCGCGACCTGCATAATCGCCGAGATTGATGGTTCTCTTAACCCATTTTGTCTGGCGGTCGCCTCTTGGATTTATTGTCTCTTCCCATACTGTCTCGAAGTCGTCGGCTGATGTGTTGCCTGTTGTTGACAATGCTATTCCATAATGTTCGTATGGATAACTCTCATCTTGAGCGCAGACATAGAACGAAAGTTGAGTACCTTCTTTGATGAGATATTTCTCTGCTGTGGCGAGATAGTTGTCTGGAGTGAGAGCGCCGCCGAAAGTGTTGTTGAATGATTCTGACATCGCATAATGCTGACTGCCGTCGAATCCGAAACCAGGTTCCATATAGCCTGCTGAGTTTCTCCATTCAAGGTAGTCGCCGTCTGCGTCTATTGTTGTCCATCCGTCTAAAGTTCCGTCTTCGAAGTCGAAGAAGAATGAGTCGTTTGCTTCAGGAGTTTCTTGTCCTGGAAGCACCCAGTTAAGAGCTGTTCTGCCGAAGAAGTTCTCGCCTGTGAATTCTGTGGCTCCATCGAAGTTGTCGCATGATTCATATACCCAGGTAAATTCAGCGGCTTCACTTTCGCCTGTCGTGTATTTAGCAACGATTTTTGTTGTATGAGCTGAATTTTCCAAGTTTTCTACATCATGTTGATAATATTTTGTCGTGACTGTAGCTTCTAACTCATCATCTAAATAAATATCGTAAGAGAGTAATTCTCTGTTGCCTTTTGTCTCGCTAACCAAACTAATATCATCGACGTCGATGTAGAATTGGTCGGTACAGTTGAAGTGACGGAAAGCGATATAAATTTCTTGTTCAGCATATTCGCTGAGGTCTAACTTCTTGTGATACCATGCGCCTTGAGGTTTAGAACCGTTGCGACTGTTATCTTGTAATCTTAATGCGGAGCGGTCTTTAGCTGTCAGTGTTTCTTCCCATATCATGGTGAAATCTTCAGGAGAAGAATTTCCTGTGGTTGAGATGGCGATACCGTAATGTTCTGCCGACCAGGTTGCGTCTTGAGCACATACGTAGAACGAAAGTTGAGAACCATCCTTGATGAGATATTTCTCTGAAGTGACGAGATAGTTGTCAGGAGTGAGAGCGCCTATTGTGTCGTTGTTAAACGATTGTGAAATTACGCAATATCTACTTCCGTTATGACCATAGCCTGGACCCATGATATCGGTTGTTATTCTCCAGTTGTATCCGTCGCCGTCAGCGTCTATTGTTTCCCATCCTTCCATAGAACCGTCGTCGAAGTCATAGAAGAACTCGCCGCCACCATTACTGAATTCTTTGTCTTCCCACATAGCCCAGCCTGTTGCTGATACGGAGAGATTTTCCACTGGAGCGAGTATTTCGGTGAGAGTACATTCGAGAGTCATCTCATCCCAGATTTCAACGTAATCTACATATAATGTGTCGAAACCTTTTTTCAATACTGTGTAAGAATATGTACCTTTACGGAAACTATCCCATTCAAAACTGCCGTCGGCACCCATTTTCTCGGTATAATCATAACCTTGTCCAGGTTCTTCCAAATTAGAGAAGATAACCTTAGCGCCTTCGGTATTGTCGTTGCTGTTTGTTTTCACCACGAATTTAAAAGGAGTGAACATATCTTTATCCAAGGTGTTTGACCAAGTGATTTCTGATTCTGCTTTGTCGGAATAAATAGCACTTGCGCCCCATTTGTAAGCACCCATGCCGAGAGTGTTCCAGTCGGTGTCAACAAAAGTAGTGTCACTTACGTTCTCTGCCAAAGTCACGATTTCATCTGTATGGATATTTGTTCTATATACATTATATAAATTCATGAAATCACGACTTGGCTGATTGCTCAACATCGCTGTTTCGCCTTTGGAATTTTCCAAGAATCCTCTGATGATCCAAGTATAAGGGATTCCATAATCTACGGTATGGTTCCATGTTGTCTCGTTGAATGAGATCCAGTCGCTATTAGAGTCGCCTACGTGAAGGCAAGCCGTTGCTGGGAAAGCGTCAGTAGAGTAGAAAGTAATCCAAAGAGGTTGAGTTCCGTCGATAGCTATTGGAGTGTTGAGGTCTAACTCCACGATTCCATTAGTTCCGTTTATGGCATAAGATTGTGTATGTACCAAAGTTTGAGGAGCAGTCTCTCCGCCGAGATAAATCTTAGCAGTGATGTTGCCTGGGTTCTTGTCGTAGTAGGCGAGTTTGGTCAGATTATAACCTGCGTATTCTTCTGTGTCAGGGAAGCTGATACCCCAATATATGGAACCGGTTTGAGAACCTGCAGCGTTAGAATATTCGCCTTCGTCGTAATGAATCCAACCACCTTCGAATGGAGGAGTATGTTTATAAAGTACGATGTTATCTACAAAGTAAGCGTCGAGACCCGATGAATCCATGCCGTCTTTAGAATACTCCCACTTGTAGGTGTGTGTACCTTTTTTCACTGTATATTCTTTGTAAGTCCAATCGGTGACGCCTGTTGCCACAGCTTTCTGTACTCCGTCGATATAGAAGTAACCGTTGTCGAAGAACTGTTCGCACGATGATTTGTGATAGAAACTCATCTTGCCATCGAAAGGAACATCAACGGTAATCTCTATTATTGACTTGCCGTTATCGAGACCTTCGCATGATGACTTGATGGCGTAGTTGCCTTCGTAAGCGTTGTTGGTAATCACCCAAGGAGCGTTCATGTCGTTGCTGAAATCAGCTTGGTTGAGGTTGCCTGTCTCGAAGTCAACGACGATAGTTTCAGGAATGATTTTGTTCCAGCTCCATACCACGTCAACATCAGCGTTCTCGTTTATTGAAGCCTTGACGTCGGCGAGAGGAGTGTTTTGTGCTTGCATGGTAAACAATCCCATAACGCACAACAATGTTAAAAGAAAAAATTTTCTCATAAATGAATTAAGTTAATTTAGTTAATAATATTCTGTAGAAATGAATTGATTGTTATCAATTTTCCGAGTGCAAAGATACGAATTTTTCAGATATTGACTTTGAACGATGATTGGAAAAAACTTTAGACTTTTGTCTTTTGTCTTTCGTCAATTTCATTATCTTTGCACAAATAAATCTTAAAATTATGGCACATACTTATTCAATAGGCGTTGATATAGGCGGCACCAATACTGACATCGGTTTGGTTCGCGAAGACGGTAATATCGTTGCCCGTCGTAACATTCCTACAAACAAATATTTTGACATAGAAGTCTATCTTAAAGACATCACCGAGCTCGTCAAGGAGATGATGAAAGAACACGAACTCGATAAAATCGACGGCATCGGCATCTGCGCTCCTAACGGCAACACTTACAACTGCACCTTCAGCGGAGCTACCAACCTCAACTTCAAAGGCGATTTCAACGTACAGGAAATCGTCAAGAAATATATGGATGTACCTGTCGTCGTCTCTAACGACGCTAACGCCGCAGCTTACGGAGAATTAGTATATGGCGGCGGAAAAGGCATGAAACATCTGATTATGTTCACTCTCGGAACAGGCGTCGGAACAGGCATCATCGTCGATGGAAAGTTGTTACTTGGTGCTACAGGCGGAGCAGGTGAATTAGGTCACTCGATAGTAATTCCAGGCGGTCGTCAATGCGGTTGTGGATTGAAAGGCTGCCTTGAGACTTATACCTCCGCTACAGGCATACGTCGCACCGCAATAGAGATGTTGGAAAAGAATCCTGAATACGAAGGCATTCTCTCTAAGATTTCTACAGAAGAACTTACAAGTAAGGCAGTAGGCGACGCAGCTAACGCAGGCGACCCATTGGCACTGAAGATTTTTGAAGAGACAGGTTACATCTTAGGTCTCGCCATGGCAAACGCATGTTCTTTCTCATCACCGGAGGCGGTCTTCCTGATGGGCGGTCCTGTCAAAGCCGGCGACGTTCTTTTAAACCCGGTGAGAAAGTCGTTCGCAGAAAATCTGTTGTTCGTTTACAAAGGCTCCGTCGATGTCAGAGTATCAGAATTGCCTGACAACAACGTAGCTATTTTAGGAGCAGCAGCACTCTGTCAAATGTAAAATTGAAAATTGAAAGTTGAAAGTTGAAAATTTTCCGTTTTCAGTTTTCAACTTTCAATTAAAAATTACTATCTTTGCAGCCGAAAAATTGCCCAATGGTGTAATTGGCAACACGACTGACTCTGGATCAGTAAAGTCCAGGTTCGAACCCTGGTTGGGCAACAATTTTAAGCGTCGATTGTTATAAGATTGACGCTTTTTTTTATTTTTGTAGAGCCTTCGGCTGACAACAGACAACGGACAACAGTCGTTATCCAAATTTTAAAAACAACATACTTATGTCAAGAAAGAAAAACAAAAACAGTCTCAGCACTTTCGTAAATACAATACTTACAATATTCGGCGAGAATCCTTTCAAGCCGATGAACTATAAACAGATCGCGAAGATAATGTCGGTGCGCGACGCCGCCGGAAAAGACGTGATACATCAGATTCTCGTCACGCTTTGTAATGAAGGAAAACTCATAGAAGATCGTCCTTATCGTTATCTTCTCCATCCTGACTTCATCCATGAATACGGTCCTAAGCAACAGATCGTCACCGGTACCGTTGATATGAAAAATACCGGCAAGGCATACGTCATCCCTGATGAAGAAGGTGAAGACATCTTCATCGCTGCAAACAACACAGGCAAGGCTCTTCATGGCGATAAGGTGAAAGTCGCGATGTTCCCTAAACGTAAGAGCAAGAAAAACGAAGGCGAGATCATCGAGATCATCGAACGCGCCAAGACTGATTTCGTCGGTATCTTTAGCATCTCTCATGGATTCGCTTTCGTGGTGCCTGACAGATCATCAATGCCGCTCAGCATCTTCATCCCGAAAGGAAGTTATAAAGGAGCTAAAGACGGACAGAAAGTCATCGTGCATCTCACCGAATGGCCCGACAATGCCAAGAATCCTTTCGGCGAAATTGTGAAAGTGCTCGGTAATCCTGGAGAGAATAATGTCGAGATGCAGTCGATTCTCGCTGAATATGAATATCCTTTAGAATTTCCTAAAGCCGTAGAAAAAGAATCCAAAGCTATATCCGATAAGATTAAATCATCAGAGATTAAGAAACGCCGCGACTTCCGTGATGTATTCACCGTCACCATCGACCCGCATGATGCGAAAGACTTCGACGACGCTCTTTCATTACGTTATCTTGAAAACGGTAATTACGAAGTGGGGGTTCATATCGCCGATGTCTCGCACTACGTACAACCAGGTTCTGCAATTGATGTAGAGGCTCAAGACCGCGGAACATCAGTATATCTCGTTGACAGAACTATTCCTATGTTGCCGGAGAAACTTTGCAACATGGTGTGTTCCTTGCGTCCCGATGAAGAGAAACTTGCGTTTTCTGTCGTCTTTGAATTAGATGAGAATGCAAATATCATCAACAAATGGATTGGCAAAACCGTCATTAAATCAAATCGACGTTATGCTTACGAAGAAGTACAAGAAATGATTGAAGGCGCTGACGGCGATAATAAAAAAGAATTGATGAAACTCAACGACTTGGCGACTAAACTTCGTGCCATAAGAATGAAAGAAGGATGTATCAACTTCCATTCTGAAGAAGTGAAATTCATATTGGATGAAAACGGCAAACCTATCGACACTTACGTCAAGGTACAGAAAGAAGCCAATATGTTGATTGAAGACTTTATGCTTCTTGCAAACAAAACCATCGCTGAGACAATAGCTAAATCACATAAATATAAAGATTATACATTTGTATTCAGAATACACGACGAACCTAATCCGGAAAAACTATATAATTTTATACAACTTGTTTCTAAGTTAGGTTATTCGATGAACATAAGTTCGAGGGAGAAATTGGTGAAGTCGTATAACGCTTTGTTCAATGCTGTTGAAGGCAAAGGTGAGAAAAACCTCGTCGAGACTGTCGCGATCCGTACAATGGCGAAAGCTGTCTATAGCACGACTAATATCGGTCACTACGGATTGGCATTCCCTTATTATACACATTTCACTTCTCCTATTCGTCGTTATCCCGACTTGATGGTTCATCGTCTCATCGAGCGCTATCTCATTGAAGGACTTCCAAGTGCAGACAAAGAAGAATATGAAGAATTATGTCTCCATGCAAGCGAGATGGAAAAACGTGCCGCCGAGATGGAACGTGAATCGGTGAAATACAAACAAGCCGAGTATCTCCAAGACCATATCGGAAAAACTTTCGACGGCTTGATTTCTGGTATAAGCAAATGGGGAATCTATGTCGAACTCAAAGAAAGCAAATGCGAAGGTTTGATACGTTACGCCGACTTAAACGACGACTTCTATTACCTCGATGAAGAAAATTTCCGTGTCATTGGACAAGACTACGGAAACATCTATCAGCTAGGCGACGAAGTGAAAGTCCAAGTCAAAAGCGTCAACCTGATTAAAAAACAAATGGATTTCGTGATGATCTCGAAATCCATAAGTAAGAAACGTAAACGCTAATAACTTAACTAAGTTTTAGTTTGCTATAAATCCGAATATCACCACTGCAACTATAAAGGTGAATATGATATTGAATGTCTGCGCCGTCAAGAATGCTTTCAACGACGGCGTATTTTCTTTTGTAAATATCTCTTTAAAGCGAGTTTCCAAACCGATACATACGAATGCTATTGAGAAGAATATTCCTTGGAAATTCTTTGCCAAAGCCTTGTATTTAATCATAGTTCCATCTATTTCAACACCGCCTTTAAACCAGATACTGAACACAGCAGAAGCTACAACCATTCCTAAAACGAACTTAGGGAAACGATGCCATATCGAGACTCCTTTTGTTTCCATTACACTATTGGTATCGCGTACCGACCAGAATAAGGAGATACAGAATGCAGCGACACCTAACAAGACATTTTGTGATGCTTTTACGATAACTGCAGTATCGCCCGCCACATCACCGAGAATTGCTCCTGATGCGGCAACGGCAGCTGTAGTATCGATTGTTCCGCCAAGCCATGCTCCTGCAACTTGTTGTGCAGCTATATCATTGTTAGGGAATATGAATGGAAGAATCCAATCGCACAACAATGGCATTATATATAACATAGGAATAGCAACAACCATAACTAAAGATATGACGTAACTGAGTTTCTTCTGGTTGCCTCTGATTGTACCGCATGTTGCAATAGCAGCTGATACACCGCAGATACTTACAGAACTTGCTATCATAGTGGACATCTCATCATCAACGCCGAACCATTTGCGAGAAATCCAGAATGCGAAATACCATACAACTAAAACTACCAGCAAAGCTTGAGCTAAACCGTATGCTCCAGATTTGATAATCTCACCAAAAATAATGGTAGCACCCAAACAGATAATACCTATTTTGATGTAGAACTCACTTTGAATAGCAGGTTTCATCCATTCTGGCACGCCAAAAACATTACTTATAATCAATCCGAAGAGAACAGCAAACAATACTGCTTCAAGACCATATTCTTTACAGAAAGGAATACTAGCACATAATTGAGCCAACATCGTAAGTATGAATATTACTAAAAACGACAGGAAAATTCCTTTTGCCGGTTTCTTCATGGCGAGAGCAGAAATCAATATGACAAGAAACAAAAACACAAATGTATATGCAGTGTTCAACCATCCAGTCGCTGTGTCGAGAGTACTTACCTTTAACATCTTTATGTTATTCATAAATTCTGGGAAGATGGCGATTAATGCCAAAATCACAAATCCCAATAATACTATGAGCCATTCCTCATTTAAAAATAACGCTTTAAGTTTTCTTGTTTTCATCTTTAGTGCTTTAAAGTTTCTAATTATATGTATCCATAAAATAAAAATCTGAGAAATGAGTTTTCAGATTTTCAATTTCTCAGATTTTCAAGTTTATTAAAATTTAACCGAAAGTTGTGCTTGGAACAAATGACCGAAGTTATCGTTTGCCACTTTATCTTTCAATGTGTAGTTGACCAAAAGTCGTAAATTTTGCATTGGCCACCAGTCGATACCGACCATATAATATGTAGAGTTGGTATTTACTTTTGTAACATCTTCTCTGAAGAAATCGTAACGAGCTACAGGACGAATCTTGTGTTGAACGCCGGTTTTCTTGCAAGTATAATTGAACCAATAACCTGCCGCTACATAGAAACCGTCTGAGTTGAGAATGTAATATTCACCTGGAGTTCTGTCACCCATGCCTGTCTTAGCTGTGATATATTCCGAACGAATCACGAGAGACTTTCCTTCATATTTACCACCAAAAGTGAGACGGTTTCTCTCTGCATTCTCATTTTTAACTTCATTTTCTTCAAGTAAATAATTTCCGTCATAATAAGATGCTGCAAGTTTTAAACCTTTAACGCCTGGACATATTTCAATGCTACCTGCAATGTCTTTTCCAAGGTTCGCATCTTTCTTGTTCATACCGTTACCGTTGAAAACACCTAATTTGTAGGTAAGAATTGGTATCTCTTTTCCATTATTTTCAAAACTGAAAAGGTCGCCATATAACATCACACCAACATCACGACCGCCTGAATATGTAGCGACATGACAAACATCGCTGTAACCTGAGAGTTTGCTGATGACCTGTGCGTATTCTATACCTTCGAGTGTAAGAGGTGATTGTGGATTTTCGAATGTGAAAGGAATCTTAAACTGACCAGCTTGAATATTGAAATATTTTGCCAACTTGACTTTTACGAAACCATCAACCATTTTTGGACTCACAGCAAAATCACCTTGTAAACGAAATTCCAAATAAGGATTGATGTTACCTTTGATGTCGAGACGAGCACGACGAACATTAAATGTATTAATCTCTTTTAATGTTAAATCGTCATTTTGCAATTGTCTCTCATAGTCATACTGAATGTTCATCCAACCGCTTATTGACAAATAATCACCGATTAATTTTTTCTTTTCTTGTGCATTAACAAATGATAATGAACCAACCATAATCATTATCATAACTAAAAGTAAAGATTTTCTTCTCATATTTCAATATTTAAAAAACATGCAAATTTACAAAAAATAGTAAAACTATTTACTATTGTATATTTTTTTATCCCAATAATAATAGATTCCTTTATTTACTGAATTAAAAGTTAAAAAAACTGTTGACTGTTGACTGTTGACTGTTGACTATTTACTATCTTTGCGGATTATTAATTTAGGTGTAATGTTTTCTGAGGAAAAAGAGAAATATAATCATATCTTGAAAGATAAAATCGAATCTTTTATAAAGAAATTTTATCTCAACAGACTTATACAAGGTATCTTGATTGGATCCGTCATTCTTATTCTATTCTTCTTAGTTTTCAACGGGATAGAATATTTCTCATGGCTTTCAGGAAAAATAAGACTTATACTTTTCATTACATTAATTTCAATATTCTCAATCGTTGCTATCTTTTATTTCGTAATTCCGCTCGTCAACCTTATTCGTTTCAGAAAAAAGATGTCTGACAAAGAAGCTGCTGTCTTAATCGGAAAATTCTTTCCTGAAATTAAAGATAAACTTCTCAACACGCTTCAGCTTAACGACGAGATTAATAACAATTCCGACAACGAACTTCTTATCGCTACGATAGAGCAAAGAACTAAAAACCTTCAGCCTATAAAATTCAGCGATGCCGTAAATCTTAAAGAAAATTATAAATATCTCAAAATATTCGGAATCTCATTCGCCACATTAATCGCTCTCATAATTTTCTTCCCCGATTTCTCACAAAAGCCTGTCGAAAGAATTATCAATTACGATAAGTTTTATGAAAAACCGCTTCCTTTCCAGGTAAGTCTTCAGGCTAAAGAAATAGAAGTCACGCAAGGCGAAGATTTAGAATTTAAGATTCACGTTACAGGAGAAAAGATTCCTGAGAAATTTTATATCAACACTTCCGCCGGAACTCGTATGATGTCGAAACTCTCAAACAACGATTTCCGTTACGTTTTCAACAATATTTATCAAAGTGAGAATTTCCATATTACTGGCGGTGATTATATCAGTTGTGAAATAAAGATTATCGTCAATCCTTCACCTACCCTTTTATATTATGAAACAGAACTTACTTTCCCGAAATATATAAAGAGAAAAAATGAGACTTTGTCAGGAAAGACCCGCATTATGGTTCCGCAAGGCACGGAAGTGAAATTCATTTTCCATACTTCAGACGTTACATCTATGAATATTCTTCACGATTCTATAAATCACGAAATTACGTCGGAAGAGAAAGATTACATATATAGTTTTAAGGCTCTGAAGACTTCCAAATTTTATGTTAATATTTCTAACCAATGGAGCGAAAGCAACAATCCGATTCCTTTTACTGTTGAAGTTATTCCTGACTCTTATCCAGAGATTCAGGTTCAACCTTTTAACGAAAATTTCTCCAAACAGACTTATTATTCAGGTTTAATTGCTGATGATTATGGTTTTACAAAACTTCTTTATCATTTTGAAGTCGAGAACAAACCTAATCAATCTTTCGTAAAATATATTGATATAGACAAAAGAGAAACACGTACATCATTTTATTACAGCATTGATTTAGATACTCTTACGATGTTCCCAGGTGACGAAATAAAAACTTATTTCGAAATCTGGGATAATGACGGAATAAATGGAGCTAAGTCGAGACGTTCAGAATTGTTTTACATGAGTCTTCCAACACGTGAAACACTTGATTCTATCGCCGATTCTTCAGAAGAAAATATCATTTCAAAGTTGGAAGAAAAAACAAATGATTTAGACCAATTACGCAAAGACATCGAGGAAATGATCAAAGATTTGATGTCGAAGAAAGAATTGGATTGGACCGATAAAGAAAAGTTAGAAAATCTTCTTGAAAAACAAAAGGAGATTCAGGAAGAATGGGAGAAAGTCCAGGAGGAACAGAAAGAACTTCAGGAATTTATGGAAGAAAATGAGCTTACTTCAGAAGAATTGCTGAAGAAGCAGGAACAGATAAACAAGCTTTTTGAAGAAGTCATTCCTGATGAGATGAAGAAACTCATGGAAGAAATTGAGAAGATGCTTGAAGAGATGCCACGAGAGAAGATGCAGCAAATGATGCAAGATCTCAAGAAAAACAACAAGGAACTTCAGGAAATGATGGACAGAAATCTGTCATTATTAGAACAGTTAAAAGTTGAAAAAGACCTTAACGACTTGATTGACAAGATGAATGATTTATCAGAGAAGTTGGAAAACACCAATGAAGCCAATAACGACTCTTTGAGTGCACAAGACGCTAAGAATCAATTTGATAAGTTATCTCAAGAATTAGATTCCATAATAGAAAGGAACAAAGGTCTGCAAGAACCATTTAACATTTCTAAAGACGAGAACATGGAAAATGAGATAAACCAGGATTTGCAAGAAAGTAGCGAGATGGAAGAAAACGGTGATGATTCCGGAGCAAGTCAGAAGAAGAATGATGCGGGCAAAAAAATGAAAGAAATGACCGAAAAACTCAGCATGAACATGATGATGTCGGGCATGGAGCAATTAGGAGAAGATGCACATTTGGTTCGTATATTATTAGAGAATGTAGTTCGTTCTTCGCATGAGGAAGAGAAACTTATGACTGAAGTCGGCAGAATGAAAAAAGACGATCCATCCTTATCAGAAAAAATTAGTCGCCAAAAAGAGATTGTCGATAATTTCGCAATGGTTGAAGACTCTTTAAGAAAGATGGCGATGCGTCAACCTGAGATTCAAAACTTCATTTTCACAGAGCTACAGCAGATAAATCAACAATTAGGTCTCGCCATGAAAGATATGAATGAGATGACATTAACATCAGCAACATCACGTCAGCAAAGAGCGATGATGTCGATGAATAATTTAGCCTTGATGTTATCAGAATCTCTCAATGATATGGAGAGCATGATGGAATCGAGCGGTTCTTGTTCTAAACCTAAGAACAGTAAGAAACCTCAGAGTGGAAAGCAAAGCATGAAAAGCATGAAAGATTTGCAAGAGCAACTCGGCAAGCAGTTAGAACAAATGCGCAATGAAATGCAACAGCAGCAACAACAGGAAGGAAAACCGCAACAATCTATGAGTGAGGAGTTTGCAAGAATGGCAGCCCAACAGGAAATGCTTCGCGAGCAAATGCAGGAAATGTTGGATGAAATGAAGAAAAGCGGTCTTACTGGTGATGATGGCATTAACCAAATCATCAAAGATATGGAAAAGTTAGAAGAAGATTTGGTTAATAAGAGGATAACAAACCAGACTATTAAGCGCAATAAAGAAATCCTATCAAGAATGCTTAAGGCGCAAAATGCCCAAGAGGAACGTGAAAAAGAAGAAAAACGTAAATCGGAAGAATTTAAAGGTACTTATAAAAAACGTGATATTGACGAATTAGAATATCAAGAAAACTTGAAGAAACAACAAGAATTTTTAAAGATGAACAGCATCGAATATCAGCCGTTCTACAGGGCAAAAATCAACGATTATTTCTTCAAGAAAAATACAGACAAAGGAAAGGATAAAGAATGATAAGCTTCAATTTCATCGACACAGAAATCCTGACAGAAGAGATGTTGGGTGTTAAAGAATGGATAAGAGATTTTGTAAAAAGTTACGACAAGGAAGTTGGAGAATTGTATTATTCTTTCTGCAGCGACGAATATCTTTATAAGATGAATGTAGATTTATTAGGTCACGATTTTTATACAGATATTATCACCTTTCCACTAAACGAATGCGAGACTATTTTGTCGGCGGAATTTCATATAAGCATTGATAGAATTAAAGAAAATGCAGCGACTTTCGAACGCAGTTTCAAAGACGAATTACATCGTGTTATGGCGCACGGAGTTTTGCATTTAATCGGTTTTGACGATTTATGCGAAGAGGACGAAATGGAGATGCGAAAACAAGAAGACAAGTGCCTTGTTATGAGATTTGAAAATTGAAAGTTGAAAATTAAAAATTGTAGAGACGCGTCAATATATCATACAACAACACATATTGACACGTCTAAAAAAAATAAAATTAATTAATGACAATTAAATAGTTAGATAATACGTTTCACGTGAAATAAACAGACAAGATATATGATTTTTGACAAGTATGACGTTATTGTTGTAGGTGGAGGTCACGCTGGCTGCGAGGCTGCATCCGCATCTGCAAACATGGGAAACAAAACACTTCTCATCACGATGAACATGAACGCAATGGCAGCGATGTCATGTAATCCTGCAGTTGGTGGCATAGCAAAAGGACAGATTGTTCGTGAGATTGACGCTTTAGGCGGACAGATGGGCATCGTTGCCGACAAGACGATGATCCAATTCAGAATGCTTAATAAATCTAAAGGTCCTGCGGTATGGAGTCCGAGAGTACAAAGCGATAAATTCGAGTTCGCTGCAGAATGGAGAAGCGCTTTAGAAAAGACAAATGATCTCGAATTTTGGCAAGACCATGTCGACTCGCTCATCGTTGAAGGTGATATAATAAGAGGCGTACATTGTCAAATGGGTGGTGATATTTATTCTAAAACCGTCATTTTAACCAACGGAACATTCTTGAATGGAAAGATTTTTATAGGTGAAAAATCATTCTCAGGAGGGAGAATTTCCGAAAACGCAAGCTACGGAATAACAGAACAACTCGTATCTTTAGGTTTCGAAGCAGACAGAATGAAAACCGGAACTCCGATGAGAATCGACGGAAGAAGCATCAATTTCAGCAAACTTTCAGAACAAAAAGGCGATGACGAGGTTACTGGATTTTCATATCTAGAAGTAGAAAAACCAAAGCAACAACGCAGTTGTCACATTGCATATACATCATTAGAAGTACACGATATCTTAAGAAAAGGTTTCGAAAAATCACCTCTTTTCACTGGAAGAATCAAGGGTATCGGACCGCGTTATTGCCCGAGCATCGAAGATAAAATTGAACGTTTCGCAGACAAAGATTTCCACCAATTGTTCGTAGAACCAGAAGGCAGAACTACTGTAGAATACTATCTCAACGGTTTCAGTTCTTCCCTTCCAGAAGACATCCAATACGAAGCATTACGTCATATAGAAGGTTTTGAAAATGCGAAAATTTTCCGTCCTGGATATGCCATAGAATACGACTTCTTCCCTCCTAACCAACTTTATCATAGTCTGGAAACACATCAGATTCACGGTTTATTTTTCGCAGGACAGATAAACGGAACTACAGGTTACGAAGAAGCTGCCGCTCAAGGATTGATGGCAGGCATCAATGCGCACCGTTTAATTCACGATTTAGAACCCATAGTTCTACGTCGCGACGAAGCTTATATAGGTGTATTAATTGACGATTTAATCACGAAGAGCGTTGATGAACCATATAGAATGTTCACAAGTCGCGCCGAATACCGAATCTTATTACGCCAGGATAATGCTGACGCCCGTCTTACAGAAAAAGGATTTGAGATAGGTCTTGCCACAGAAGAACGACTAAATCATTACAAAAACAAATACAAAAAGATTAATGAATTAGTCGATTTCTTGAAAACAACAAACATCAGTCCTGATAGAATCAACGGATTATTAGAGTCAAAAGGCACGCCTGGAATTGCAAATAAAATGCGCCTCGCACAGATTTTGACACGTCCGCAAATCAATCTCAGAGACATGATTGAAAATGTAGATTATCTAAAAACAAACTATGATTTAAGCAACGAATCCGTAAGAAATATAATTGAAGAAGCAGAAATAATAGTAAAATACGAAGGTTACATCGATAAAGAACGTGAAGTCGCAGATAAATTAAACAGACTTGAAAACGTTAAATTAAGTCCAGATTTTGATTATTACGCTTTAAATTCTCTTACCATGGAAGCGAGAGAGAAATTGACAAAACATAAACCTCAGACTTTGGGACAGGCAAGCAGAATCAGTGGCATCTCCCCTGCCGACATTTCTGTCATCGCTGTTTTCCTCGGTCGTTAGTTTCACGTGAAATAGATTTATAAATTATTGAAATAAAATATTATGAGCAAAAAATGTCCTTGGTGCAATTCTGAAAACAATCATCAGTTTTTGAAACTAAAAGATTATTTCCTTACACAAGAAGAATTTGAAATAATAGAATGTAACGAATGCAAACTATTATTTACTAACCCCTGCCCTACTCCTGATAAAATAGGCGATTATTACAAATCTGAGGATTATTTAAGTCATAATGAAGAGAAAAAAGGACTTTTTGCAAGAATTTATAATTCCGTCAAGAAAATCAACATTAAGAATAAATTCGATATATCAGTCAACAGTCAACAGACAACAGACAACAGCCCCAAGTTACTTGATATTGGTTGTGGCGTAGGTGACTTTCTATTATATGCAAAGGAAAAAGGATGCGACATAACAGGTATCGAACCTAGTGAAGATGCGAGAAAAGTTGCAGAGAAAAAATTAAATTGCAAGATTTTATCTCCTGAAGAATTAGAGACAATTCCAGATAACTCTTTTGACATCATTACAATGTGGCATGTTTTGGAACATGTAGCAGATTTAAAGACAGAGATTCATCATCTGCAAAGAATTCTAAAAAAAGACAGTAGACTTGTCTTGGCACTTCCAAATTACAAATCATACGACGCTGAATATTACAAAGACAAATGGGCAGCATACGATGTCCCACGTCACATAAACCACTTCTCTCAGACTTCAATTAAAAATATTTTTAAAGAAACAAATCTTCAACTTATTGATATTAAACCACTTAAATGGGATAGCTTCTACATCTCCATGCTTAGCGAACAATACACGAACAACAAAAACAACTTCACAAAAGGTGTACTAACAGGTTGGAAATCAAATAGAAAAGCAAGAATATCAGGAGAATGGTCGAGTTTGATTTATGTTTTTGCTAAGAGCTGTGAGCTGAAAGAAGACAAAGATGCTCATTGTTGACCGCAAATAGTCTAAAGGTCGAAAAAACCTATTATTAAGCGATTTAAGCGATTTTGTTAACAAAATGAAGTATGATTCATAATAATCAAAATCGTCGCTTAAATCGAATGAAATTTTTAGGCACAAGAATTGATACTAATTCTCTGATTTATAATAACTAAAACTAAAATTCGTGTTAATATGGAGAATAATCGCTATCTAAAAGAATATCTGAGTCTTTTTATCCTCGTACTGGTATTAATTTTCAGTAACGTAATCATAAAATCAAAAAACAGCGAGAAGAATGTCTTTAATAAAATTTCGTGCTCACTCGAAGCAATTCAAATCAAACACGACAGTATCACCTCCGACTTCAAAAACAATTTTAAAAGTATCATCAAAGAACCTGAAAAATTCTACCCGACAAAAGAAGCAAATACTTTAGCGATTTATCTTTTCAAAAACGACAGTCTCATTTATTGGAACTCCGACATCAACGATACGAAAAAAATTCTTCAAGAAATTTCTTCAACCAAAAATATCTTCAGTCAAGGTCATAACGAATATTATGTAACTTCGACAAATATCGACTCAATCATATTATACACCTCTACCCCACTCTGCCATCACAACCCATATTCTGAAAACAACGACCAATTCCTTCCTATAAAAATCAATGGTTCATACAAAATCAATTTCAAAATTGAAAACGAGAAAATCTCTTGCGATATAAATTACCAACCACAGATGAATAAAATAGAATCTTACATTATAGGGATTCTATTGTTAATTATTTTTATAAAATCACTCGTTTATTTAAGCCAAAGTGTATATAAGTCTATAAATCTAAAAGACAATAAAACATTAAGATGTTTGTTCTTCCTAATTGGCAGTATATTCATATATTTAATAGTCATAGTTTTACAAAACAATTTGTTCATTTCGACATCAGATTTATTCGGGAAATCATGCTTAATTGAAGATTGCAAACATTCATTCAGTCTCGGTGCATTAGCAGAATTCGCAATATTATTCTTTACAAACATCACATTCATTTCCCTAAATCTTAAAAAAGAATTAACATTAAAAAATCACTGGAGAATAATATTAAGTAGTTTTATCTTAATATTTATTATACTTTCATATACATATTTAATGTTTGAACTTATCTCAAATATAAATATCCCATTCTCCTTCCTTCAAATCTACAATACTACCATAAATAGTTATATATTCCTCATAATCATAGGTGTATTGACATGCTCGGTCATTATTCTTATTTTGAGTTTAATGAGAATCTTAATTAGTGATAATCAATCTTATATCTTATCTATCGTTAGTCTGCTTGCAATAGGAGGAATATTTGAAATAATTATCAACAATTTCATCGACTTACATTATTCATTAGTAACAAATATAGTAGCGATAACATTCTATCTAA
Source organism: Bacteroidales bacterium (assembly GCA_045606705.1). GTDB lineage: Bacteria > Bacteroidota > Bacteroidia > Bacteroidales > F082 > Limimorpha. The sequence continues at coordinate 82,528 of JAZUSL010000001.1, read as the reverse complement.
TTATAATCTGGGAAAAGAAATCTAATCTGAGAAGAAAGATAATAATAAGAGAAATTTGCATTATAACATTGATGACCACTCAGTTAACTTACATTCTTTATCTCATTAACGAAAATAATGAACGTGAAGAAATGGAATGGTTCGCAAATATTGTCGGAGACGAATCAGATGAAAAGTTTGAAGAAACAATCTTGGAAATAACGGAAAAGTTAAAAAAAGATAAGAATATAATTGCATGGCAAAAAGAGAACAACTTCCCTTCTGATGACAGTATCTTAAATTATCTTAACATAAAATATTTTAACCTTAAAGAAATCAAAGATTACAACAAAGTCGTGACATTATGCGACACAAGCACAATTCTTATCATAAAGGATTTTAACGATTACGAGATAAATTGCAATGAACTATTTAAAGAAATTGTAGAATTCAATCATACAAGAAAAATCAGCGAAGAACTAAGTCAGATTGACGATCCAACAACTGATAGTTATTATATATTTAAGCTCGACCTCTCCCCTATTGATTCAAATAAGGTAAATAACTTATACATTGAGTTTTACAAAGAATATATCTTGAATTATATCGGCATTCCGGAACTCATCACATCGCATGAAAATGTGATAATGCCAGATCTTGTAAATTATTCATTCAGTTCGTATGAAGGCAATATTTTACAGTACAAATACGGATTCTATAATTATCCAAACGAACTTAAGAACTTCAGGTACAAGAATGAAGAGTATGTCAAGACAAGGATTTTCAAACACCTGACAAAAGAATTCGAAGGAAATAAAACAATTATCGTAACAATTGAAAAGCCACGATTCATAGACATCATCGCTCCATTCTCCTACATTTTCCTCGTTCTTTCTATAATGTACTATTTATATTACAGATTATCAAATGGTAAGGAAGGTAAGATTTTAAGACAAAGTTTCCACGGAAAAATGCAGCTTACGATAATCCTGACATTAGGTTTTTCATTCCTTGTAGCAGGTTTCACTTCGTTTATCTTTATACGTAACTCATTGAACAGAAAGACTATGGAATTCCAATATGAAAAAAATAAAACCATAGTCAAGACAATAGAAGACGACTTTAATAAAATTGACATTGAAAATCCGACATATCTTAAAAGATTTAAAGAAAACCACTTTACAGATATTAACATTTACGATTTGAACGGAAATCTTCTCAACACAACACAACCTAAATTGTTTGAGAAGTTCAAGTCAAAGATTATCAATAGAAAAGCATACGAGACAATCAAAGAAAGAAAACGTATGTTTTATTCATGTGAAGAAAATATCGAAGGAACCAAATACAATTCATCGTATTTCCCATTAAAAGATAAAGACGGAAATATTCATGCAATTATTAACATTCCATATTTCGATAATAAGATGACAAGTCGAAGCAGTGTTTCAAATTTCGTCATAACATATCTTAATATAATTTTAGTTTTGATGGGCGCCTCCGCATTAGTAGTCATTCTTATGACAAGAAAGACTATTAAACCATTGGAGATAATTCAAGATAAGATGCAGAAAATCAGTCTCGGAGAAAAGAACGAAATCATCGAGTGGAAAAGCAAAGACGAAATCGGAGAACTTATCGAAAGTTATAATAAACTTATTAAAGAGTTGGAAATCAGTGCTAACAAACTGATGCGTTCTGAAAGAGAGACCGCTTGGCGCGAGATGGCACGACAGGTGGCACACGAAATAAAAAATCCACTGACGCCAATGAAACTCAATATACAATTCCTGCAAATGGCATGGGATGAGAAAAATCCAGATATTGACAGGAAATTACGCGAGACGACAAAATCCATTTTAGAACAGATTGAAATACTTTCAAATATCGCAAGTGCGTTTTCAGATTATGCAAAACTTCCTAAGAAGAATATCGAGAATATGAACCTTAAAGACCTGATTCTAAACACTATAAATCTTTACAACAATAACGAAAACATAAATTTCAATTTCATTGAAGAAAACGCAAGCGATTACGAAATAAACTCCGACAAGAACAATCTGAGCATTGTATTTGGAAATATCTTGAAGAACGCGATACAAGCTATCGGCAAGAAAGAAGACGGCTTAATAGAAATTAACATTAAAGATTACGGTGACAGATTCTTAATAAAAATTAAGGATAACGGCTGCGGAATAGGAAAGGAGGAGAAAAAGAAAATTTTCATGCCGAATTTCACGACAAAATCGAGTGGGATGGGAGTAGGACTTTCAATTGTTTACGACATTTTAGAGATGCTCGGTGGCAGCATCACATTTGAGAGCGAACTCGGAATTGGAACAACGTTTTTCGTTGAGATAAGAAAAAGGTAAAAAATTATATGACCATCATTCATGAACAAAAAAAATAGGACTGCCAACTGACAGTCCAATACTTATGACATCCCAAATACTATTCCTCGAACATATCGCTAGTGATATGAAGGAAATACATAACATCATGTTGATCAAAGAACACATCCTTATAGACTTCATAATCATAAACATCATCATAATGCGTTCTTGGTAAATATTGAATTTCATCGGCTACTTTTTTATAAATGGTTACATGTCTTAACTGATGATTTACATATTCATCTGGCGGAAATTTTTGAGTTATATTACCATAATAACTTCCAGCCGACACTCCGCATAAATCATTGTATTTCACAATATCAATGTAAACTGTGTCAGGGTTAAGACTCTCATATTCAACATAAAGATCTTCATTATCACTCAGATTATTATGGAAATGGAATGAAATATTAAAATTCCTATCTACTTCTTCCTGACATGATGTTAACGAAAATAACGCAATGATTGTTAATAACAATAAAAATTTACTTTTCATAATACCATTATTTTATAAATAATAAAAAACGTTTTTTAAGTATCTAGCAAGTTATAAAATCAAAATCAATTATTCTACTATTAATTTCTCGAGTTTTCCATCAATATCAACGAGATAAAGACCTCTATTAATATCATTCAGTTCAATTGTAGTGTTAAGATCTGAAATAGATATATTCCTTACAAGATGACCCATCATGTCATAAATATTTACGACTACATTTCTGGAAGAATCGGAATTAATCGTTACAGATCCATTTGTCGGATTAGGATACAAACTATAATTATTTTCATTATTTTCAGTGAATCCTGTTGTTGCCATTGCTGCTTCAAACTCATCAATAAGTTGTTGTCCTGAATTGATTGGCCAAATATTATTAATCAAAATCTCGCGATTAGGAGCAATAAACACTGCCGTAGAAAAAATTTGCACTCCATAATCCTCACATATCTCCTGTACAGTAGACCCTTCAGTGAACCAGTGGATTACAGGAAAATCGACACCATACGTCTCTCTCCATCCATCAATTTTCAGACTATCATCTGTAGGAGCAATACCAATAAAGAAAACGTCATCCTGATTATCGCCAAAATAATGATAAGCCTCAGCAACACACGGATCAAATACCGGTGACGATTCTGCATCAGAGAAGAAAAAATACATAAAAACGAATTTTCCTTCATCAAGAATATCAAAAAGATGAATTTCTCTTTCATAATCGTCAATTGAATAGAAATCAACGGCTTCAGTTAGAGAGGTTTGTGCTTTAACATTAAAACATAAAATCAATGCTACAAAAAAGGTAATAACATTTTTCATACTTAATTAATTTGAACGATATGAATATATTGATTTTAACATAATAATTAACATTCTGCAATTGCTGCAAATATATAAAAATAAGGATAATACTAGTAAGCATTTTTTCTCTATCTTTGACAAAAATTTCAAAAATGAAATCACCATTATATCCTGTCATCAAATTACGTAAAGGCAAAGACGAAGCTGTTAGACGTCATCATCCATGGATTTTTTCAGGCGCAATAGAAACAGCCGCACCTAACTTGCAGGCTGGCGACATTGTAAGTGTTGTCGATTCCAAGAACGAAATCCTAGGAACAGGCTTCGCTGAAGCAGGCAATATAGCAATTAAGATATTGAGTTTCAGCAATAGAAAAATTGACAACACATTCTGGCAAGAGCGTCTTAAAAAAGCTTTCGAGCTTCGTAAAATGATGGGACTAACAAACAACGTCTCAACAAATTGTTATCGTCTTGTCCATTCAGAAGGTGATAATCTTCCTGGTTTGATAATTGACATATATGGGAAAACAGCTGTCATACAAGCACAAACTGAAGGCATGGCGTTAAATGTCAAAACCATATCAGACGCACTAATGACTATTGAAGGTTTGGATATAGATTCTGTATATAACAAAAGTTCCGAGGCGATGCAACGTATGGGAAAAGATGCCGTTGAAGACGGATATATCATAGGAAACAAATCAGACGACTTCGTTCTTGAAAACGATTCAAGATTCTTAATTGATTGGGAAGAGGGTCAGAAGACCGGTTTCTTCTTGGATCAACGCAACAATCGTGAATTGGTACGACAACTTGCTAAAGATAAGACCGTTCTTAATACTTTCTGTTACACTGGAGGTTTCTCCGTCACAGCACTTCATGGCGGAGCCAAGAAAGTTGTTTCCATCGATTGTTCAAAGAAAGCCATAGCAGCCTGTGAAAAAAATATATCTCTTAACGGATTCGATATTAACAAAAATCCAAGCATAGCAGAAGATGCCAAACTATTTCTCCAGAATATGAAAAAAGACAAGTTTGATTTAATCATCCTCGATCCACCTGCATTTGCTAAAAATCATAGATCATTACACAAAGGACTTCAAGGTTATAAATTTATCAATCATGAAGCAATAACAAAAATTAAAGAAGGTGGACTTTTGTTTACTTTCAGTTGTTCACAAGCGGTTGACAAGGCACAATTCCAAAGTATTGTGATGGCAGCTGCAATTGAGACAGGACGTAAAGTTCAGATCCTTTATCAATTAGATCAACCAGAAGATCATCCAGTTAATATCTTCCATCCTGAAGGTGCATATCTGAAAGGATTAGTTCTTAAAATTGATTAGAAAAGCATATATATAAGAAAGGCGTCACTTCAAATATAAGCGACGCCTTTTTAACTTTAGTCATTATCCTTTGTCATTAATAAGCCTTAAGTTTATCGCCGGTTTGTTCTATTATAGCTCTGTAATATTCTTCGCTATATTTAGGTTGTTGAACTTTTGGAGCGTAATATTTGTAGCTCTTTGGAGTAGGCTGAGCTTCCTTGATATTAAAGTCCATATATTTAACGAACAAATATTTGTAAAATTCTCTCCAGTCGGCAGTCAATTTTTCTGCTTCTTTGCTTGAGAATCTTGTCAGGTAATCAACAGCTTTTGCAGGGTTTTCTTGATAAAGTTCTTCTGCTCTTTCATCAACCTTAGCAACACCTTCTACCCAACCTTGTTCGTAGGCAGCTTGTTTCTCAGCGATTTCCGGATGGATATAGTCATATTTTGTATAAGCCCAATTTGTTACTTGGTTGAAAACCCAGAATGCTGCTGTTTCTGAATATTCCATAATACCACCATTACCTTCTCTGAAACAAAGAGGAATCTCTGTCATACATGTGTACATAGGACAGTAAACAGTACTTGCTGCATCATCAACGCCGAACCAGATGATACCACCTATATTATTAATGGTGTTTGGACGACATTGTGCTACAAATGAGAATCCTGTCTGTTGAGTTGCTGTTGCACGTTCGTGAACATATTCAACGCCATCAATCTCCCATCCCATTGGACGTGATCTGTAAGGACAATGGAAAGGACCTGCACCAACATCTTGAGACATATCTAATTCTGTACCTTCCAAATGATCACGCATAAATGCCATCATATCAAGGACACTGACTTTTTCGTTAGGTTTAACCCAAAGAGGCATTCTGTTAGTTGGAAAATTCTCCGGAGTTTGAGGTTCGCCTTTTACGTAAGGTTTTACGCGGTTGATATTTCTACCTGTTGCATAATCCCAATATTGATCCATACCATCAACAACTTGGTTAAACATAGCCCAAACACGGATTTCGCAAGCACGAGCTCCGCTGAAATCTACCGGAGCATAAACATCAGAGAATGAGAATTGTGCATCTGGACCTGCGTAAAGATCATTCTTCTTTGCAAAAGAAATAACATCTTCGGCATAAACACAATCGATGTTAGGATTCTTCAAAAGTTTGTCTATATTTTTTGAAGTGATACTGTTTTTATTTTTCTTGTTTGCCAAAGGGAATGTAGTGATACGAGCTTGGTTGGCATGACCTGAGACATAGCCATCCGGAATGCGAAGAGCTACCCAAACAGCACCTTTTTCCTGACCTTTACCAATCATTTCCATAATCCAAACTTCATTAGGGTCGGCAATTGAAAATGATTCGCCGCTGCTGATGTAACCATAGTTAGATACCAATTCAGCCATTGTTTTAATAGCTTCACGAGCTGTCTTACTACGTTGTAAAGTAATGTAAATCAAACTACCGTAATCGATGAGTCCTTCTGGATTTTCCAAACCTTCAAGTCCGCCGTAAGTTGTTTCAGCAATAGCAAGTTGCCATTCGTTCATATTACCTACAACATTGTAAGTATGAGCGACTTCAGGAATTTGACCGACATATCTTCCTGTGTCCCATTCAACGATCTGACGCATTGAACCTTCAGGATAGTCGGCGGCAGGATAGTGATACAATTCTCCGTAGAGCACATGTGAGTCGGCGGCATATGAAATCATTGATGAACCATCAACTGATGCCCCCGGTGTGATTAAGAAATTAGTACAAGCTTGTGCCGGTTTCATGAAAGAAACAACGCACAACGCAACTAATAATGTTAAAAACTTTTTCATACCGAATAAAATTTAAATGTTGTTTATCAATTAATTATAATATTTCTTTTATTATTTTCTCATCTATTTCTATTTGCTTTCTCAATGCTTCAAGACTCTCAAACTTACACTCATCTCTTATCTTTGAAACAAAACGTACTTTAATATCTTTATCGTATATGTCTTGATTAAAATCGAAGATATGAACCTCTATATTTTCTGAATTATCATCATTTATAGTAGGTTTTCCTCCTATATATGTCATTGATTTATATGTCTTATTATCATAATCGACATAAGAAGCGTAAACTCCAGGCGTTTCAATAAGACGATACTCCTTATTAATACTAAGATTAGCAGTAGGATAACCTATTTCCCTTCCAATTTTATTTCCAGAGATGACTTTTCCTATATAAGCGAACTGATAACCCAGAAGAGCATTTGCACGAACAACATCACCTTGATTCAATGAATGACGAATTTTAGTTGAACTAACAGCAATATTTTCCACATCTTGTGCATCGATACGTTGCAGTTCAAAACCATATTTATTTTTCATATCGTGAAGAAGATTAAAGTCTCCCATCCTGTTTTTACCAAAATGATGATCATATCCGATTACCAATTTTATTGGAGCAATGTGTTTTACTATATAATCAGAAATAAAACTTTCGGAAGAGACTCTCGAAAACTCTTTGGTAAAATTAACAACAATTACATTATCAATACCTATTTTCTCAAGATGTTTTAGTTTCTCTTCTTGAGTATTTATGAATCTCAGATTTGAACTATCTATATTGAGTACCTGACGTGGGTGAGGGTAGAAGGTAATCACAACTGTTTCACCACCAATTTCTTTTGCCGTTAGCACCATATCTTTCAATATAGCCTGATGACCAAGATGTACGCCATCAAATGTACCGATAGTTACAATAGCGTTGGGTACTTTTTTGTAATCGCTGAAATTATTGTAAACTTTCATATCTTAAAATTCTCAATGATATATTTAGCGATTTGCACCGCATTTGTAGCTGCACCTTTTCTTATATTATCCGATACAACCCAAAGATTCAAACCTTTTTCTATACTAAAATCACGACGTATACGACCGACGAAAACTTCATCTTTATCATATGCCATTATTGGAGTTGGATATATGTTTTCCTGTGGATTATCACAGACCATAACGCCAGAGGTATTTGATAAAATTTCCCTAACTTCATCTAAATCAAACTGGTTTTCAAATTCTATATTGATACTTTCAGAGTGTCCTCCATAAACAGGAACACGCACCACTGTTGCTGTAACCGCGATATCGGAATGCAGGATTTTATTGGTTTCAAAAACAAGTTTCTCTTCTTCAGCGGTATAATTGTTTTCCAAAAAGTTACCGCCATGAGGTATAACATTTTCATGAATCTGACACGGATAAGCCGGATTATCAGATCTCAAACCTTTTTGTTCTAAAACTAACTGGTTAAGACCTTTTTGCCCGCTGCCGCTAACCGACTGATATGTAGAAATCACCAAACGTTTTGCTTTATATTTCTTATGCAAAGGCGCCAACGCCATCAACATACATATTGTGGTACAATTTGGATTTGCGATAATATGATTATCAATATTAATATCTGATGCATTAATCTCGGGAACGACCAATGGAATGTTAGGATCTTTTCGCCATGCTGAACTATTGTCGATGACATAAGTTCCGTTTGTCGCAAACAGCGGCGCATATTTAAGAGAAGCATCCGCGCCAGCAGAAAAAATAGCGATATTTGGTTTTGCTTCGATGACCTGTTCCACCGACATTATAGTTAGTTCTTTATCTTGAAACAATATTTTTTTACCAACAGATTTTTCGGAAGCAGCGACAATTATCTCATCGAGGCGTAATTTCTGCTCTTCTAACACCTGAAGCATCTTCTGACCGACCAAACCCGTTGCTCCTATAATAGCTACTTTCATATTTAAATCTTAATAAATGTTAATAACATATATAGTTCTTACACTATATTTTCAGCATAATATATGACATTACGCGAAAAAGTTAAAAATAGTTAAAAACTAAAAAGCAATAAAAAAAAAGTGTACTTTTACCTGCAAATATACGAATTTATCAGCAATCATAAAAGCGTATTTTTAAAAACCATAAAACTATGAAACTTATCCTAACTATATTATTGGTCATAAAATTTGGTATTTGGTGCCGAGCTCAGGTTTTCGACGATTTTGCCGACGGCGATTTCGGAGAAAACCCCACCTGGCTCGGTAATGATAGCCTATTTATTGTCAATGAAAGTAAACAGCTACAATTAAATGCATCAACAGAGAATAGCGCTTATTTATCTGTAGCATATAATAAAGAAGACGACATGGAATGGCATTTCTGGATTAGGGAGAAATTTTCTCCGTCCAGCAACAATTACTGCGATGTCTATCTGATTTGCGACAATCAAGATTTAAAAACAGCCAATCAAGGTTATATATTACGTTTTGGGGAAGCCGGAAGCGAAGATGTTATCAGACTACTACGTTTCAAAACTGGTGATTATTTCATAAATTTAAATAATGGCAACGATACATTCATCGCTTCCTCTTTCTCAACATCCGTTAAAGTAACATACGACAAATCAAATCACTGGAAAATATTTATTGACAAAGAAGGAAGCGGTTTCTACAAACTCGAGGCAGAAGGTTATGACGACAATCCTTTATTATTTAACGATACAGTTTATTTTGGCTTCGATTGTAATTTCACATCCAGCAATACCAAGCAATTCTATTTCGATGACATATATATAGGTGAAAAAATTATTGACAGTATTCCACCGGAACTATCCAGTTGCGATGTTATTGACGACCATCATATAGAGTTAAAATTCAATGAAACTGTTGACGAAAACTCCGCTCTAAATACTGATAATTACAATATTTCGAATCTAGACATACACCCAATAGATGCACATTATGGGGAAAATTATTCAACCATCATTTTAGGATTTGAAAATGCGATTACAGAAAAAATCTATCATACTTTAGAGATAGATAATATTGCAGATTATGAAGGAAATGTCTCAAACAAAATATATCACACATTTTTATATTATAAAGCACAAGCATATGATATTGTAATAAATGAAATTATGGCTGATCCCTCGCCCCCTGTAGGACTTCCCGAATGGGAATACCTCGAATTGTATAACGCTTCCGATTTTCCAATCAACCTAAAAGGATGGAAACTGACTGCCGGTACCAACGAATTCTTTTTTGATGAAAGCATTGAAATTCAACCTAAAGATTATTTGATTCTATGTCACGAAGATGCTGTTAATTTATTCTTGATTTTTGGGTCTGTTAAAGGTTTCGTTTCATTTATGATTTTGAATTATCGTTCAGATTTGGCATTATTTGATGACAGGAATTCTTTGATTTCATCGGTTGATTTTGATGTGTCGTGGCATTCGGCAAAATACAAAGAAGAAGGAGGTTGGTCGTTGGAACAAATCGACGAAGACAATCCTTGCGCGGGCAAACTCAATTGGAGTAGTTCTATAAGTGGGGCAGGAGGGACTCCAGGCAAATGCAACTCGATAAAAGAGATAAATATCGTAGCACCGAATTTGGATTACATAACTCCAATATCCAGTAATACCATCGCAGTTCAATATAATCAGAATATGAATATTGAGAGTCTGAATAATATTGAAAATTACTTAATCAAAGAAATACAAATTAATCCTATAGAAATCAATTTTATTCCAAATAAAAATGATTATGCCGAATTAGTTTTTGAGCAAGATTTCTATGAAGGTGAATTATACACTCTCAACATCAAAAATATCTACAATTGTAAGGACATTGTTCTTGATGGAGATATTAATATGGAATTCGGATTGCCATCCGATGTTGAGAAAAATGATGTAATTATCAATGAGATTTTATTCAACCCCATATCTCCAGGTGTCGACTATTTGGAAATTTACAATCATTCCGAGAAAGTCATAAATCTAAGCAATTTACTAGTCGGGGCAATAAAGGAAAGTTTTCCAAATCCACCAGATACAGTTTTGAAAACTATTTGTCAAGAACAAAGGATATTGCTTCCAAATACTTATTTGTTACTTTCTACTGATAATGATATTGTGATATCTCAATATTTAACAGATGAAGAGAATCTGTCTACCAAACTCTATCATAACTTTCTAGAAACAAACGAACTACCTTCATTTCCCAATGGAGAAGGTAGGATTATCATTTGCAATAAATCGCGAAAAATAATTGATGAAGTTTATTATTCAGAGAAGATGCATTATGATTTATTGACAGAGACAAAAGGTGTCTCTTTGGAACGAATCGCTTTTGACAATCCTTCACTAGACGAAACAAATTGGCATTCGGCTTCATCAAGTGTAAATTACGGTACTCCTGGTTATGATAATTCTATGGCAATGAACGAAGTTATAGAAATTGGGAATGATGAGATTTACATTTCACCTGAGATTTTTTCTCCAGACGGAGACGGTTTTGACGACAATTGTGCCATTTATTATAAATTTGAAGAAAATGGATTTACCTTGAATATCAAAATTTTCAACTCTAAAGGAATTTTGACTAGGAATCTACTTCATAACAATCTTGTCGCTGATGAAGGAAATGTGATCTGGGATGGTCGCGACAACAATAGTCATAGAGTTGAACCGGGAATTTATATTGTTCAGGCAGAGTTTTTCGATTTAAAAGGATTTGTAAAAAGAATCAAAAAAGTTGTTACAGTAGCGACAAAATAAAAAAAGTCGGCACAATGACCGACTTTTATATAAACAATCTGGTTCTATCAGAATTTCATTGAAACACCAATTGTTCCACCTGCTGCATGGTTACCCATACCAAATTCAAGACCAACACCAAACTTGCCGAAATAATAACGAGCACCTAGATGTCCGTTAAGAGCAAAGTTTCTACCTACCAAACCCAAATTCAAACCTAAGTAAGTATCCAAATTAGAAACAAATTCATAATGGAAGTTACCTCTTGCTGCGAGTGATAAATGTGTATAGGCATCGCTAAGATAAAGACCTACTTCACCACCAACTGAAATAGATGCATTACCATTGATCAAACCACCTGCTACACCATAATCCAATGAAACGCCTAAAGGTAGACCATAATCACTGAAACCGGCTTTAAGACTACCAACTAATTGACCTTTACCCATTGTTGATTGTGCTTGAGCACCAATGCCTAAAAAGCAAAACGCTACAACTAATAATAAAAATTTTTTCATGATTGTAAAATTTTAGTTAATACATTTTTAATTGGTCACAAAGATAATATTTTTTAGAAACACTTGTCAAATATTTTTTTATTACCTTTGTAAAAATAAATTTATCACCACACACAGGTTTTAAATGACTAAAGAAAACTATTTTATCAATATAATTAAGATATGATTTTTGTTGAAGGATTATTAGTAGGGTTAACACTCGCGCTCATCATGGGTTTTGGTCCATCGTTTTTTACATTGATGCAAACAAGTATTAGCAGAGGTTTCAAATCAGCTATGTTACTAGATGTCGGTGTTATACTTAACGACATAATGATTGTAGCTTTAATGATGATGACAAATCTGCAATTTAACTTAAAAGGTGATAACAACAATTTACTTTATGCAGGTATAAGTGCAAGTATAATATTGATAATATTTGGTATATATACTTTTACATTATCTCCACAAAAAGTCATTCACATTAGTGAACATCAAAATGAAAAGATCGACAAGATGAATGAAAAGTTCGACGATGAACCCAAGTGGTTTGTATATATCAGTAAAGGTTTTGTTATCAATATATTTAATCCTTTTGTATGGATTTTTTGGGCTACATGCGTTGCAACCGCATCTAGCAATTATAGTGGTAATAAATATTCATTGGTATTATTCTTTCTTGGAGTATTCTCAACAGTATTTAGCTTCGATGTTATTAAAGCGGCTACAGCTGCATCGCTTCAAAGATTTTTTACAGAAAAAATGCTGAAAATACTAAACCAAGTAACTGGAATAGCGCTTATTCTCTCAGGAATAGTTCTAATTGTCAGAGTTTTATTCTTTCCTATTTAAGGGTAAATATTCATTCAAACTTAATATCCTTAACATTAAGTTGAAGATTCGTTTTTCCCTGCCAGAAGTTTTTTTCAATGCAATAGCATATTGAGAAAGGTTCTTTAGAATGAACCCTCATATAGTCTTCGCCTTTTTGGAAAGCGATGCCGGCAAATACCAAACTGGTATCCTGTTTCTGAGCAATAGTAAGTTTAAGATGTTTCTTATTTCCCACAGAACGTGACAATCCTGTATCCACGACATTTCTCGACAAGAATACCGGTGCCATATTTCCAGGACCAAATGGAGCAAATTGTTTAAGAACTCTTACAAATTTAGGTGTAATATCTGAGAAATCTATTTCCAAGTCAACATTAATCTCTGGTACAAGTTCTTCTTTGTCAATATTATTAGCCACATACTCTTCAAAACGGCGTGAAAATTCTTCAAGGTTTTCTGGTTTCAAAGAAAGACCCGCTGCATATTTATGACCACCAAAATGTTCTAATAAATCCGAACAATTGTCAATAGCATCATAAATATCGAAATTCTTTATCGAACGTGCCGAACCTGTAATAAGATTATTAGATCTTGTCAACACAATAGTAGGACGATAGTAACTATCTGTCAATCTAGAAGCGACAATACCAATCACACCCTTATGCCAATTTTCATTAAACAACACTGTACTCTTAGCGTTACGAAGCGTTTCATTTTGCTCTATCATTGCGAGAGCCTCTTCTGTAATCCTATTGTCAAATTCACGACGTCTCACATTCAAGTCATTGATTGAAGAAGCCAATTTATCTGCATGTTCTTTCTTATCAGCTATGAGAAGTCTCACAGAGTCACTTGCTTTTTCAAGACGACCTGCAGCATTGATTCTTGGTCCAATCATAAACACCAGATCACTGATAGTTACCTCTTTATTAAGTACATTTTGAGGTTGTTCCGAAACTAATTGAGGTTCTTCTTGACGATAAACATTTGCATGACTCAATACAGCTTCTAAACCAGGACGAGGATTCTTATTAATTAGTTGCAAACCATAATAAGCCAGAACCCTATTCTCCCCATTAATAGGAACTATATCAGCGGCAATACTAACTGCAACCAAATCTAGTAGTTCATAAACTTCTTCTATTGGTCGATTCAAAGTCATTGACAATGCAGTAATAAGTTTAAATCCGACGCCACAACCTGATAATTCTTTATAAGGATATTCACAGTCTATTCGTTTAGAATCTAATACCGCCACCGCATTAGGGATTTCATCACCTGGACGGTGATGATCACAAATAATGAAATCGATATTACGACTATTTGCGTATTGTATTTTATCAACAGCTTTGATTCCGCAGTCAAGAACTATCACAAGAGAAAATCCATTTTCCGCAGCATAATCTATACCTTTGTAAGATATTCCATAACCTTCATCATATCTGTCTGGAATATAGAATGATATTTTTTTCTTACTTATAAAATTCTTCAGGTATGTGTAAATCAATGCAACAGCTGTAGTTCCATCTACATCATAATCACCGTAAACCAATATTTTCTCGCCCTCTTCCCAAGCTTTCTTGATACGTTCAACAGCCTTATCCATATCCTTCATCAAAAAAGGATCGTGGAGATGTGTTAAAGACGGACGGAAAAAATCTTTGGCTTCATCATAGTTTGTTATACCACGTTGGACAAGCAAAGTAGCGAGATTCTCGTCAATGCCCAAGACATTCGACAATTCTCCAACAATTTGTTTATCAACTTCTTTATTTATTATCCAACGAGTATTCATTAAAAAAAATTTGAACTTGTAAAATTAAAACAATTTATCTCTTTTTACAAGTTTTTTTTACTGTTTTTAACAAAAAAAATATTAGGTTAATATTCAGTATTTTAAGTTTATAAAAGACGAACAAGTTAAAGCAGAAAATACTTTAGAGACGCTAAAAAAAATTCAAAATCACTTTTTTTTATGAGATAAAATTTATAATATTGCAATATGTTTAACCTAAAAATTGTTGTCCCTTGAAAAAGATTAAAACCTGCTTAATATCAGTCTTTTACAAGACTAATTTAGATAAGATTGTTGCTTTATTGAAAGAGCAAAATGTCCAAATTTATGCTACTGGCGGAACTTATGATTTTATTAAAGAAATAGATGATTCTGTCAAGACAATTGAATCATTAACAACATATCCATCAATTCTAGGTGGTCGTGTTAAGACTTTACACCCAAAAGTATTTGGTGGTATCTTAGGTCGTTTACAAAACGAGAAAGATGTCGAGGAGATGAAACAATATGAAATTCCAGCATTCGACCTCGTTATCGTCGACTTATATCCATTCGAAGAAACAGTTAAGAAGACCGACGACCCTGCTCAAATTATTGAAAAAATCGATATCGGTGGCATCTCTTTGATTCGTGCCGGTGCCAAGAACTTCAATGAAGTTGTTATCGTTCCTGATTCAAAATATTACCTCGAATTTATGGAACTCTATAAAAATCAAAATGGTTGTACAAGAATTGAAGACCGTAAACGTTTCGCAAAATACGCTTTCGCAACAAGTTCACATTACGACGGCTTGATTTACGACTGGTTCGCAAAAGACGATGAAGTATCTGACTTGAATATTCATATCGACAATCGTAGCGAATTACGTTACGGAGAAAATCCACATCAAAAAGCTGTTTTCCACGGCAAACTTGATGATGTATTTGAAAAACTTCACGGAAAGGATTTGTCATACAACAACTTGTTAGATCTTGAAGCTGGTCTTAACTTGATTCGTGAATTTGAAGAACCAACATTCGCAATCTTGAAACACAACAACCCATGCGGCATCGCATCCCGCCCAACAATAGCAGAAGCATATCAGGCTGCATTAGCAGGCGACCCTGTTTCAGCTTTCGGCGGCGTATTCGTAAGTAATAAAGCTATTGATGTTGAGACCGCTAACGAAATTAACAAGATGTTCTTCGAAGTCATCGTGGCTCCAGACTATAACGATGGCGTTTTAGACATACTCTTCGCAAAGAAAAACAGAATCGTATTGAAACTCAAATCAAACGACTTCCCAACAAAAGTATATAAATCAGCACTTAACGGCATCTTGATGCAAGACCGTGACCTTCATACTGAAACTGCTGAAGATTTCAAGACCGTCACTAATAAAAATATTGAACCTCAAGAAATTGAAGACTTAATTTTTGCAAATAAAATAGTTAAACACAGCCGTTCAAATGCTATCGTTCTCGCAAAGAACAAACAACTATATGCATCAGGTATAGGACAAACATCTCGCGTTGATGCATTGAGACAAGCTATAGAAAAAGCCAAATCATTTGAATTTGATCTTAACGGCGCCGTTATGGCATCAGACGCATTCTTCCCATTCGCTGACTGCGTGGAAATTGCTCATAATGCAGGTGTTACAACAGTTATTCAACCTGGCGGTTCAATAAAAGACCAAGATTCTATCGACTATTGCAACGCTAACAATATGGCAATGGTATTCACTGGCTACCGTCACTTTAAACACTAATTAACATTTTAAACTCAAAACAAAAATGGGATTATTTTCATTTTTTAACAAAGAATTAGCAATCGACTTGGGCACCGCCAACACCATCATTATTTATAATGACAAGGTTGTTGTTGACGAACCATCTATTGTGGCAATACAAAGAGACACCCAAAAAATCATGGCTGTCGGTAAACGTGCTATGATGATGCACGGCAAGACACACGAAAACATCAAGACCATCAGACCTTTACGTGATGGTGTTATCGCCGATTTCCAAGCAGCAGAATATATGCTCAGAGATATGATTAGAATGATAAACTTCCATAACAGCATTTTTCCTCCTGCTTTGAAAATGGTTATCTGTATTCCTTCGGGTATCACGGAAGTTGAAGAGAGAGCTGTTAAAGATTCAGCAGAACAAGCTGGAGCTAAGGAAGTTCGTCTTATTCATGAACCAATGGCTGCCGCTATCGGTATTGGCATCGATGTACTTGAACCTATGGGAAATATGATTGTCGACATCGGCGGCGGTACAAGTGAAATCGCTGTTATCGCACTTGGCGGTATCGTTAATAATAAATCAATCCGTACTGCTGGCGATGACTTCACATCTGACATTGTTGAATATGTTCGTAAACAACATAATATGCATATCGGCGAAAGAACAGCTGAAATGATCAAGATTGAAGTCGGCTCTGCATTGACAGAACTCGACAATCCACCAGATGAATATGCTGTTCATGGTCGCGACCTTCTCACTGGTATTCCTAAAGAAATAAAGGTAAATTATTCTGAAATAGCATATTGCTTGGATAAGAGCATCTCCAAAATTGAGACAGCTGTACTCAACGCATTAGAACAAACACCACCAGAATTATCAGCTGACATCTATCGTACAGGTATCTACCTGACTGGAGGCGGAGCTTTGTTACGCGGTTTAGACAAACGTCTTCATGCTAAGACAAAATTACCTATCCACGTCGCTGAAGATCCTTTGAGAGCTGTAGCACGCGGTACCGGTATCGCTCTTAAAAACTTCGACAAATTCCCATTCCTGATTAAATAATCCGGATTGTTAAGTCATGTATAATTTATTAAGACTTATTAAGAAATATAGTTATGTTTTGATGTTTTTGATATTGGAAGCATTGTGTATCATAATGATGGTAAACAATCTTCCATATCAAAAACGTAAACTTGTCAGTTTTGGCAATTCAATTTCCGGATGTCTTTTTAAGACACAAACTAACCTTACAAATTACTTCTCACTTAAAGACGAAAATCAAATGTTGATGGAGCATAATGCAATGCTAATGAGTGCTCTCCATCAACACACTAATGATTCTTCTTTTGTAATAGATTCATCATTATTAGATTACAGATTTATTCCTGCAAACGTCATTAACAATAGTATCTATAATGTTAATAATTTTTTAGTTATTGACAGAGGAAGAAAAGACGGAATCAAAAAGGATATGGGCGTGATATGCGAAAATGGTATTGTCGGAAAAATCGCTAATGTAAGTGAAAATTATTCTTCCGTAATAAGTCTTCTACATCCTTATTCAGTGGTAAGCGCTCGTTTTGCCGACAATCAACATCTTGCGAATGTTAGCTGGGGAATTAGAGACTACAGATTTGGAACAGTAAAAGATATACCTCTTCATCTGACACCACAAAAAGGGGATACTTTGTTAACAAGCGGATTCTCAAATATTTATCCAGCAGACATCATGATCGGAACCATTGAAGAGATGTTAGAATCAGAGACAAAAGATTTTAACACAGCAAAAATACGTTTCTCAACAAACTTCAGCACATTGAGACATGTATACATAATTGAAAATATACACCAAACAGAAATAGACTCACTAATAACAAATCAACATGAATAACAGACTAATTATAAATATCTTAAGATTTATTGGATTGTTACTTCTACAAGTATTAGTGATCGACAATATCCGTCTTGGTTATTATGTTCATCCTTATATCTACGTCTTGTTCATCTTCCTGCTGCCTTTCAACATACCACAATGGCAGTTGCTACTCTTAGGATTTTTCAGTGGTTTTTCAGTTGACTTATTCAACGGTACCCCAGGTCTTAATGCTGCAGCAACAGTGATGATGGCTTTCGTAAGACCTTTTGTAATAAACGCTATGACAAGAAGAAAAGACATTAACCCAAACGACGAACCATCACTTTATAATATGGGAATCAGTTGGTTTATAGTTTATTCAATATTACTTCTATCAATCCATAATATAACATTATTTTTGCTGGAAGCCTTCAGTTTCAAACTCATTGGTGTCGTTTTAACCCAAACATTGATGAGCGTATTCAGTTCATTAATGTTAATTTTTATTATCCTACTTTTATTTAAGAAATCAAATAAAAAATTAATATAAAACTCATAGTTATGAAAATCAAATCATTAGTATTAGGACTTATAACAGTCGCCATGTTTTCATGTAACAAACCAACATTTAATGTTAATATTGATTTACAAAATGCAGAAGGTAAAAAGGTTTATCTACAAAAAGTTGTTGACAATGAAATTGTAGTTCTTGATTCTACTGTAATTCAGAATAATAAAGCTATCTTCGTTGTTAATAGCGAAAATCCTGCAACACGTTATTCTATAAAAATTGATGGCGTCAGATATCCAATAGGTTTCTTCAGCGAAAATCAAAATGTCTCTATCGCTGGCGACTTAAATGATAACAGAAACATCATTGCAGATGGATCAAACGCACAACAGCTTCTTAATGAATATAATGTAGAGAATAAAAAATTCAACAATCAATTTAATGAACTTCGTCAGCAATATAAAACTGCTGCTCAAAACAATGATGAAGCCGCAATAGAAAGAATAGAAAATGAATACAACAAAGTCGAAAACAACCAAAATAATTATCAAACACTATTCTTGACAAAGAATTCAAATAGTTTCGTTGCCGCCTACGTTTTGTATAGCAACCGCTACAATTACGAATTGAATGAATTAGAAGATTTTGTTAATAATTTCAATATCAAAGAAGAAAACGACTATTCAAAATTATTAGACGAATATATCGCTATACTTCAACGTGTTGATGTTGGTCAACCTTATTTAGACTTCACACAAGAAACACCTGAAGGCTATATGTTGTCTCTTTCTGAACTCGTCGGGAAATCAAAACTTTTATTAATAGACTTCTGGGCATCATGGTGCGGTCCTTGTCGTGCCGAAAATCCTAATGTCGTTGAAGTATATAAAGAATATCACGAAAAAGGTTTCGATGTTCTCGGTGTTTCTTTAGATATGGAAAAAGACAAATGGATTAAAGCTATTGAAGACGACGGACTTATCTGGCATAACATTTCTGATTTAAAATATTGGAACAACGAAGCAGCGAAATCATATGGCATTTCTTCTATTCCAAGTAATCTTTTATTAGATGAAAACGGAACAATTATAGCTAAAAATTTAAGAGGCGAAGATCTAAGAAGTAAAGTTGAAGAAATTCTTAAATAAAATTGTTATTATTAAAAAATATTAACATGAAAAATAAAATAATAATTTGTTCACTTATGGTATTTGCATTCTTTGCATGTAATAAAAATACATACAAAGTTGATGTTGAAATAACTAATGCAAATGGTAAAACAGCTTATTTGCAAAAAATAATTAATAATGAAACGGTAAATGTCGATTCATGCTTAATAGAAAATAACAAAGCTGTTTTCAATCTTAATAAAAGTAATGATAATGATGTTTACCATCTATTTATAAAAGGATGGAGAAGAGCATTACCATTCTTTACTGATAAT
The DNA here is from genome assembly GCA_045606705.1 of Bacteroidales bacterium. Lineage (GTDB taxonomy): Bacteria > Bacteroidota > Bacteroidia > Bacteroidales > F082 > Limimorpha. The sequence goes on along the minus strand of JAZUSL010000001.1, from coordinate 62,270 downwards.
AATGATGTTACAATCAACGGTGATTTCAATGCGTATCATAAAGTTGCTATAACTGCATCTGAAACACAAAATATCTTAGATGAATTAAACAGAAAAATAAATGATTCAGATGATAATAATATAAAGTTACTCATCAGTGAATATGTTAAAAATAATTCAGAAAGTTCATTGTCACCTTACCTTATTTATAAATACAAATGGGCTTTTAATTTAGGTGAATTAAAAAAATTATCAACATTATTTGCAGAGAATAACTATTCCGGATATAAAGGAAAATTAACCGAATACATTGAATTATTAGAACGTACAGATGTCGGAAAAGATTATATCGACTTTACTCTAAACAATACAGAAGGTCAGGAAATTACTATTTCTGATATTGTTAAAAATAATAAACTTGTAATGATAGACTTCTGGGCATCATGGTGTCCCGATTGTAGAGTTGAAAATCCAAACGTTGTCGCTGTTTACAATGACTTCAAAGATAAAGGTTTGGAGATTGTCAGTGTTTCATTAGATACAGATAAGGACGCTTGGTTAAAAGGAATTAAGGAAGATAATCTTTATTGGGAAAATCATCTCTCCGACTTAAAGGGTTGGAATTGCGTCCCCGCTTCTGAATATGGCGTAGCTTTCATCCCGCAAAATGTTCTTATCAACAACCAAGGAAAAATCGTCGCTAAGAACTTAAACGGCGAAGAATTAAAAGCTTTTGTTTCACGTTATTTGAGATAATCATGGAAAAAGAAATTAAGATTTATAACTACGGATTAAACGAATTAAAGACTTATCTCTTTGTAGGTCTTTTCGTTGCTGGCAACATTATTTTACCACAACTTTGCCACTTAATTCCTGACGGAGGAAAAATATTTTTACCGATCTACTTCTTCACCTTATTCGCTTCTTATAAATATGGATTAAGAGTAGGTCTGTTAACAGCAGTACTTTCTCCTGTCATAAATTCATTATTGTTCGGAATGCCAGCATTAGCATTTCTCCCAGCAATATTAATAAAGTCGATAGTTTTAGCATTTGCTGCTTCTTTCGTAGCAAAAAAGACAAATAAAGTTTCTCTCATTAACTTATTAATAGTTGTATTAACCTATCAATGCGTAGGAACTTTAGCGGAATGGGCAATGACATCATCATTCCACATTGCAATACAAGATTTCAGACTTGGAATCCCTGGAATGATATTACAAATTGTACTTTCTTATTTATTATTAAGAAAAATTAATTAAGTCAACAAACTATTATTACCTAAAATATTTATGAGAAGGATAGAATGCATCGATAATGTGTTCTATCCTTTTTTCATTATTGTTGTCGATAACAATTGCTATGATGTCAAATCGAACGTCTGAATCATATTGGAAACGAGTGACGTAAGAATTTGCTGCGAATATCAATTGTCGTTGTTTAAAAACATCAACTGTTGCTTCGGGTTCCACAAGATAAGGTGTTTTTCTAGTCTTGACTTCAACAAAGACAATCGTATCGCCGTCTTTTGCGATAATATCAACTTCTTTGTGACCGCAAACCCAGTTAGTTTCTAAAATCTTGTAACCAAGCTCAAGAAGATATTCAAGAGCAATCTGTTCGCCTAATGCGCCTAATTCATTATGTGCTGCCATATCTCATAAATTTTGATCAAGCAAATGTACAAAAAATCTTTGGTCTTTTGCCTTTAGTCTTTAGACTTTTTTTAACTTTGCATAAATTGAAATTAATCAAATTCTAATCAATATGAAAAAATTATTTCTATCAGTTTTTATCGTGGCATCGGTAGTTTTCAACCTTAGAGCCGATGAAGGAATGTGGATTCCTATGTTGTTGCAAAACAACGAACAAGACATGCAAGAGATGGGTATGAACATCACAGCAGAAGACATTTATTCTATCAATCACAGCAGTATGAAAGACGCTGTCGTTCTGTTTGACGGCGGATGTACCGGCGAAATCGTTAGTAACCAAGGTTTGCTTCTTACTAACCATCACTGCGGTTTCGACTGGATTCAATATCACAGCACAGTGGAACACGACTACCTCACACATGGTTTCTGGGCAATGTCGAAAGAAGAAGAACTTCCTTGTCCAGGCATCTCAGCAGTAATGCTTAAGAGCATGGAAGATGTCACAGACCGTGTTTTAGAAGGCGTTACAAAAGAAACATCTAACGACGAAAGAGCTGAAATCGTTACAGAAAACATAAAGAAAATTAAGGAAGATGCAGAAGCCAACAGCGATTATCAAGTCGTGATTAAATCATTCTATCATGGTAACAAATACTATATGATTTATAATGAGGTATTCAAAGACGTCCGTATGGTTGGTGCTCCACCTTCAAATATCGGCAAGTTCGGCGGCGACACCGACAACTGGGTTTGGCCTCGTCACACCGGCGACTTCTCAGTATTCCGTATCTACGTTTCTCCTGACGGAAAAGCAGCTGACTATAGCGAAGATAACGTTCCTTATACACCAAACTATCACTTCCCAATATCATTGAAAGGCGCTAACGAAGGTGACTTCACTTTCGTATTCGGTTATCCGGCACGCACCAACGAATATCTTCCAGCAATAGCTGTAAATCAAGAAGCTAACATTATTTATCCTGTAAGCGTTGACCTTCGTGGCAAGATTCTCGACATCTATAACAAATATCAGGAAAAAGACCCTCAAGTAAGAATTCAATATGCTTCAAAACACGCACATCTCGGCAATGGATGGAAAAAATGGATGGGCGTCATCGAAGGTATCAACAATTTCAAAGGTATTGAAAAGAAAAAACAATTCGACAAAGAATTTACAGACTGGGCATTAAAGAGCCGTCAAAGAGGCGAATATGTTAATTTAATTAAAGATTTTAAAGAAGTATATACATTGTATGAACCTTATAGATTGGCAACGACTTATCTCTCAGAGACTGCACTTCAGATAGAGATATTGACATACGCAGCAAATTTCAACAAACTTACTAAAGTAACAAAAGAAACTCCACAAGAAGAAATAGACGAAATTATCGCTGAAATTAAAAATGCTACAGCAGTATTCTTCAAAGATTATTATCAACCGATTGATGAAGAGGTCGCTGCAATGGTACTTCAAGAATATATCAACAATCAACCGGCAGACTTCCGTCCAGAACTTCTCAACACTATCGTAGAAAAATACTCTGACGTTCAAGCATACGTCGACGAATTGTTCGCTAAGACAATATTCACTTCTGAAGAAAATGTTAATAAATTTTTAGACGAATTTAAACCTTCAAAAGCAAAGAAACTCGCTAAAGATCCGGCATTGATGGCTTATAATAATGTGATGGATTTCTATATCAATAATGTAAGAGCCAAGACTATTGAACTTGGCAACCAAATCGCCGACATGCAAAGAGTGTTCATGCGCGGACAAATGGAATATCATGCAGAACGTAATCCTGAAAAGATGATGTATCCAGATGCTAACTTCACATTACGTGTCACATACGGTAAAATCGGTGGATTCTCACCAAAAGATGCTGTAACATATAAACATTTCACAACATTGGATGGTATTATGCAAAAGGAAAATCCTGACATTTATGATTACGTTGTTACAGACCGTTTACGCGAACTTTATGAAGCAAAAGATTATGGTCGTTACGCTGATAAAGATGGCAGCATGCACGTCGCTTTCATTGCAGGAAACCACACAACAGGCGGCAACTCAGGCAGTCCTATCTTGAATGCTGACGGTCATCTTCTCGGACTCAACTTCGACCGCACATGGGAAGGTACAATGAGCGACTTAATTTATGACCCATCAATTTGTAAAAACATCTCAGTAGATATTCGTTATGTTTTGTTCATCATCGATAAATACGCTGGAGCAGGACACCTCGTTGATGAAATGACAATAGTAGAATAAAACTGAGAACTTGAAAACGAAAATCTGAGAATTTATAAAAAAGAGACTGCCTAACAAGTTTAAGCAGTCTCTTTTAGTTTGTGATAATTATGATGCGATATGTTATTTCTTCACAAACCGTTTTATAATTTCGCCTATATCTGTTTTTATTCTGATAAAATAAACACCTTGAGAAAAATCTGCAACATCAATATTATTAAAGTTCTCACTTATTTTAAGGATTGATATTCCAACAATATTACAGATTTCAACTTCATTAATTATATCGTCGGTTTCTATGACAAGCGCATTTTCCACAGGATTAGGATATACTTCAAATCTATTGGAGTATTCTGTCAAATCAACTTGCGATTTAATTTCTACTGTAATAGTTTCTGACATTTCCGATTCATTAGTCTCGCATTTCGTCATAACCGTAAATTGAACAACACCTTCTACTTCCGTAAAATAAATGTACGATGACTGAGATGTTTCTTCAATTTCTTCTCCATTAACATAAACAAAATATGATTCAGCATTATCCACTTCATCCCATGTCAAGGTTACGTTGAATGTGTTGTCTGCGAGATTCTCTTCAACAACAGCATTAAGATTTGTTGGAGTGTCGCAAGGTATTATCAATTCGTTTGTCGTTGCGCAAGCCTGACTTGAATGTTCCGACTCTCCATTTTCGCATACGCTAACAACGGTGTAGCAATATTCTGTCGCCGGATTCAGTTCTCCATCATTATAAGTAGTTGATGTTACGTTTTTGATGAAATCGTTGTTGCGATAGATGTCGTAACTTTCTGCCGTAGATGCAGCATTCCATGACAATGCTATTGAATATTCGTCTATGGCGTTTGCAATCAGATTTGTTGGTGCGTCACATTCTTCTATTTCATCGCCGCCTTCAACATTTTCTATCGCAGCGAGAGCGTCAACAAGTCCTGATCCTGTCAGATTGCTTTTATCATCAGTGAGTTGCAATGTTGTTGTCTCTAAGATTCTACAGATATCTTCCGGCAACAAATCGGGATTTTTCTCCAACATAAGGCAGATAATTCCTGCCACACATGGCGCTGCCTGCGATGTCCCGTCCATTGTAGTGTGACCGTTGCTGTTGAAAGGATCTGCCGACAATATTCCCACACCTGGAGCGCAAACGTCGGGACGGATGAGTCCGATGCCCGGCTCGTATGGATAGTCGCCGAATGATGTCTCCTCCCAGGTGACAGGTCCGTTTGATGAGAAAGGTGCATGGTTGTTATTGAAATCTACTGCACCGACTGCTATACAGCATGATGTTCCTCCAATGTTGCTTTCTTGGTTAGGGTGAATCCATGGTGGAGGACATGCGCCCGGTGTTCTTACGTTTCTCGGAACAGGAAATGATATCTGCAACTGACCTTCATTGCCGACAGCAACAGTGGCGGCGATGCCAGCCTGCATTGTGTTTATACAAGAGTTGCGTAACATCTCCTTAGCTGAGACGGATGCATTTGGTATTCCTAACGACATATTGAAAAGGTCGGCACCGTGTTCCAAGGAAAACTCCATACCTGAGCAAATGCCGCTCGCACCTCCGTAACCGCCGTCGTCCATAACCTTAACGACCATTATCGTCGCATCAGGAGCGATGCCGGTTTGTGTTCCTGAAGATCCGTTGCCGCAGATGATGCCTGCACAATGTGTGCCGTGACCAAATCCATCGTTGATGTTATGATTGTCTTCGTATGTGTTATATCCGTGATTCGGAAATTCATCGCCGCCATCCCATAGATTATCTTTCAAATCGATGTGATTTATGTCGGCACCTGTGTCGATTAAAGCAACAAGAACATTCTTTCCTGTGTAACCTAAATCCCATACATCATCGGCGTTAATATGCGTGATGTGAGGCTGAACAGCTTTCTCGCTGATTGTTTGTTTTTCCGAATTCTTCACGAGTTGCGAATCTTCAAGGAGAAAAACTTTTTTGTCGTAACCAATAATAGCAATGTCGGGATGTGTCGACAATTGATAAATGACATCGCGACTGAGTTCACAATTAATGGCGTTCACCAACCAGTGGTTTCTGATTTTAGAAACTTTGCCGTTTCTTTCTTCTGCCTCGATAATAGACATCACATCTGTCTGACTTTTTTTAGAGAAAGATTTTAACTCTTCAATTATCATCTCTCTTCTTTCAGCTCTTGTTTCAGCATCGATTTTTGAAAACAAACGAGTGTCGGCTTGCGACTTGAAAATAATATTGACACTTATCAGGTCATCGCTTTTTTGATTCAAGACTTCTTGCAATTCTTCTTCAATGACGCCGCTTGTTTGAGCATAAGTAAGATTTACAAACAAAATTGAAATAATCAGGAATAGATATTTTTTCATAAATGTTTAATTTAAAAAAATAGACGCATCAGATGGTTATTAATTGATACGTCTATGTTATCATTAGTTCTTATTAATTTTTAATGTTTCAGTTCCTTTATCTGTTTTAATTTTTACGAGATATAATCCGCTTTCGAAATCACTCATGTCTATCATGTTTTCATTTCCTTGACTTATAACTTCGCTATATAGTTTTACACCGAGTAAAGTATAAATCTCTATCTTTTCTATATTATCTTTAGAATTTATATAAAGCTTGTCATCGACAGGATTAGGATATATTTCAGAAGTAATTTCATTTTCTGCTATCGATACGTTACCTATTGTAATATTGAAAGTGCTGTTGAATTCCATATATCTAACGAAATTGTTGATGGAAATATCGTCGACGCACAGGATAAAGATGTTGCTGCTGTTGAAGTGACGTAGCGCAACCCATATAAATTGACCTGCATATTCGCTGAGGTCGGCTGTGTATTCATACCATGTTCCTGCGCGTGTTTCTTTTGCTGTCATTGTCCATTCGGCTATCGTAGTGAAATCTTCCGCATTGGTATTGCCTGTTGTTGAGACTGCCACACCGAAATGTTCGCTAGGATAATCTTCGTCTTGAGCGCAAGCCCAGAAACTAATTGTTGTGTTTTCTGTTGCGCCGATAAGATTTGGAGCGACAAGATAATCGTCCGGTGCGAGAGGTGACATGAGAGCGTTGCAATACGACTCGCTCATAAGATGACCGTTGCCTGAATGTGACATTACCATTATGGCATCGTGAGGGTCTGTCTCAGAAGTATGATACCAGAAATGTCCGTCATTGTTACCGTCGATTGTCGTCCATCCGTTGAGGTCTTTCTCAAATTCGTATGTGAAACTAATTTCATCGCCGATTGCATTCTGCGGCTTCACATTCATATTGATGACTGCCTCATGACCATTAGGAGCAGATTCATCTACTGAGATAGGGAATACGCAAGTCTGTGTCTCTTCCGGATTCATCGGATTTAATGATGCGGTTCCTTCTGCTATTGTCAGATATTGGTCGTTGGTAGATAGAACTACATTAGAAGATGAAAGATTAGCTTTTGGTCCGTTATTGATAAAAGTTACATCAAGATTCAATTCATCGCCCGGAAGTATTGTTGCCGGCGAATAAGAATCTACAACGATATTTGGAGAAGGATTGTCGGATGGGAGGTTTATTCTGCCTATCCATGACATCGGTTGATAGATATTTTCAATTTCAACATCGTCTAATGCGAGGAAATATTCATCGAAGCAATCGAAATGACGGAAGGCAAGCCATAATTGTTGACCTTCATATTCGCTTAAATCTACGCTATATTCATACCAATTGCCTTGATCTTTCTGATTCTTGGCGGTCATTGTCCATTCGGCTATTGTTGTGAAGTCGCTGTCGGAAGTGTTGCTTTCTGAAGATATTGCCAGACCGAAATGTTCTGCCGGATAATTCATATCTTGAGCGCAAGCCCAGAATGTAACTTGTGCATTCTCACCGATAAGATATTTTTCAGGCGATACCAGATAGTTGTCTGGATAAAGAATCTCGAAATAGTTGTCGTATGACTGTGAGAACATGCAATTGCCTCCATTATGTCCGTAACCAACGCCTAATTTAGGTCCCGATTCAATCCAGTCGAAACCGTCGCCGTCGGCATCGATGTATGTCCAATCTTGTCTTCCTTTTTCAAAGTCGAAGGAAACACTTGAAACTACGCTGCTGCCTTCCAAAGATGCCTTGAAATCTATTGATGTGGTATGGTTGGCTGGAATCATAGGATTTAACATCACCTTAAAAATGCCTTCTTGTGTTTCGCCTGGTGACATAACTCCATAAACAGCGGTGTCGTCAATAATTGTCATGTATTGATCGTCGCTCGTGATTGTGACAATAGTGTTGTTGTCTGTTGCGACATCGCCGTTGTTTATTAATGTGATGACGAGTTCTATCTCTTCATTTGCAGTTATTGTCTCTGGACTGCATGAATAAAATGCGATGTTAGGTGTTTGTGCAAGACCTAATTTTGTAATTAGTAATGTGATTAGAATAAAAATATACTTTCTCATAGTAAATTAATTTAATGTTTGCAAATATACGAAAAATCAATGAATTTCACACGTTTAATATGCTGATTGCAGATATTATTTTCCTATCTTTGCATACACGTTTTTGTATTATGAATACTAAAGTCAAAGGTTATATTTTAGCTGCTATTTCTGCAGCGACATACGGTATGAATCCATTGTTCGCGCTTCCTCTTTATGATGGCGGAATGGATCTTTTTTCTGTTCTTTTTTTCAGATATTTGTTCGCGATACCAATTTTAGCGATAATGCTTAAGTTAAGACGTCGCGATTTTTCCATCAAGAGAGATGACATTACACCTTTGTTAATATTAGGTGTTTTGTTCGCCATGTCGTCAATAACATTATTCTCGAGTTATAATCACATGGATGCCGGTGTCGCTTCAACGATATTGTTCGTTTATCCCATCATGGTGGCTCTGATAATGTTTATTTTCTTTAAGGAAAAAATATCTAAAATGACAATGGCGTGCATTGCCGTCGCAATGTTGGGAATCGCTTTGTTATGCAAGAGCGGCGACGGTGCGATGATAAGTATGAAAGGTCTGCTTTTTGTTCTCGGTTCTGCATTATCTTATTCAATTTATATTGTTTACATAAACAAATCGAGGATTAAAGGAATGGCGACTATCAAAGTCACGATGTACGTCCTGACTATCGGATGGTTTATTTTTGCCATAAGAGCCTTGATTACAGGAGAACTTAATATGCCTTCGTCGGAACAATGGTATCTTTGGGGTAATATCTTGGCGTTGGCGATATTTCCAACCATAATATCATTGATATGTACAACGGAAGCCATTCAATGTATAGGTTCCACTCCGACTGCAATTCTCGGAGTTCTTGAACCAGTAACTGCTGTTTTTTTCGGAGTCGTCATCTTCGGTGAAGTCTTGACACCAAGAATTATATTAGGGTTGATACTCGTAATAACATCCGTTACCTTTGTTGTTGCAGGCGGCAACTTAGGAAAGATATTGTTAAGGATTAAAAAGATGTTTCCTAAAAAAAAATAACTTTCACACTATTTTATCAGGATTATTGCTTATAAACGAACTCCAACTGTTGAAAGATTTTTTACCTTTTGGAATTTTTACTGTCTTATTTTCTTCATTGTCACCAATAATAAGCATGTCACGTTGAAAATAATGACATACCGCTGCTGCTGTAGCATCTGTAGCATCCAAGAAATCAGGTAATTCTTCAAATTGAATAATTTTCTGCAACATAAGAGCAACTTGTTCTTTCGAAGCAGCTCCATTTCCTGTAATCGATTGTTTTATTTTTCTAGGTGAATATTCAAAAATCGGTATGTCTCTATATAAAGCAGCTGCCATTGCAACTCCTTGCGCTCTACCAAGTTTAAGCATCGACTGTACATTCTTTCCAAAAAAAGGCGCTTCAATTGCCAATTCATCAGGATGATACTCATCAATGATCTCTAAAACTCTTTCAAATATTTTTTTAAGTTTTAAAGCCTGATTATCAAATTGTTTTAACTTCAAAATACCCATACGTAATAAAGACAAATGTTTGTCTTTCTGTAAAATCAGACTATATCCCATTACCATTGTTCCAGGGTCTATACCTAATATTATTCTCTCTTTAACCAATTTTTTTTTATTTTTGTAAATCCAACTGAAATGAATAACAAAGCAAAAATAAGAAAATTGGCAGAACTAACAGTCAAAATTATAATAGTACTGTTAGGTATTTACGTTTTATATAAAAAAATAATTGTCAATCAAAATGTTACAGAAGTATGGAATAGAATAGAAACTTCTTTTACAAACAGAAGACAATTTGCTTTGATGATTTTCGCATTCGTTTTGGTTTTTCTTAATATTTTTTTAGAAGCTATAAAATGGAAATACCAGGTAAGACCCATTGAAATTATTAGCAAATGGAAATCTTTTCTTTCTATTTTTACCGGTATGACAGCAGGAATGTTCTTTCCAAACAGAATGGGAAATTTTCTCGGTAGAATATTCATGTTGGAAAAAGGAGACAGAATAAAAGCAGCTATGGTAACTATTGTCGGTGGAATGGCACAGATGATTGCTACAGTTAGTATAGGTTTAATTGCTTCTATTTTTTATGTTAAAAAATATTCAGTTTTTATAATTATAGCAGCAACTCTGACTATTACCTTATTATTGTTAATATATTTTAACATTTATTTATTGAAATATTTTAAGTTTTTAATTCCTAAAAAATTTAAAGAAAAAACAGAAGAATACTTTGAAGTATTTTCACTATATGACAAAACTGAATTATTAAAAATATTAATGATTTCATTTGCAAGATATTTTCTTTACACATTCCAATTTGTCATTTTGATTTGGGCATTCGGTGTTCCTTTAAATTATTTCAATGCTATGATTCCTATCGCCATGACTTATTTGGCAATGATGATAGTACCATTCATAACAATAACAGAAATTGCAGTAAGAGGTTCTGTTAGTGTTGTTATATTTGAAAAATGGCTTATAATGAATGGTATAGATTATTCATTTGGAATGATGGTATTTTCAGCTAGCTCATTGCTTTGGATTTTTAATATAGCTATTCCTGCTATAATTGGTTTATTCATGACATATCGTCTAAAATTTTTCAGAGAAAAATGAATTTCGAATTACTTCAAATATTATTAAATGTAATCCTGATAATTACCTCGCTATATATAATATGTATAGCTGCATTCACTTTTGGTCTATATAATTTGAAAGAAAAATTTATCAACCTTAACAAAAAAAATATAGTTAAAGTATCTGTATTAATTGCTGCCCGCAACGAAGAAAATAACATTAAAAAGTTATTAGAATCACTTTACGATCAGTCATTTCCTAAAGAATTATTTGAAGTAATCATTGTTGATGATCATTCAGAAGATAATACCAAAGAGTTTATAAACACATTTATTAATAATAATAAAGACTTAAATATAAAACTTTTATTAGCTGAAAGAGAAGGAAAAAAACTTGCAATATCACAAGCTTTACATAATGCATCTAATGAATTGATAATAGTAACAGATGCCGATTGCGTCTTAAATAATTTATGGATTGAGAGCATTGTTGGTTTTTATCAGGAAAATAATTGCAAGATGATATTGGCTCCTGTTCTATTATCGCCTGCAGAAAACTTTTTTGAAAAAATGCAAGTACTTGAGCATCTTAGTTTAATAGGAAGTACAGCAGGATCTGCAGCTATAGGGTTTCCTGTCATGTGTAATGGAGCTAATATGGCTTATGAAAGAAAATCAGCATTGGAAGTTGAAAAATTACGTAAAGATTTCGACATACCTTCCGGTGATGACATGTTCCTTTTAGAACAATTTGTAAAAAATTATGGGCATGAAAATGTTAAATTTTTATTAAGTAAGTCAGCTATTGTTAAAACTAAAACTTGTAAAACAGTTAAGGATTTTTTCCGTCAAAGACGTCGTTGGGTTTCAAAAACCAAATCTTACACTAGTTGGAAAGTTATTCTTACTGCCTTGGTGGTTTTATTTTTTAATTTAAGCATAATTTCGCTCTTTGTAAGCGCTTTTTTCATTCCTGCCTTATGGAGTATCTATTTTTTATTAACATTGCTTAAATTTCTCGTAGATTTTCCACTCTTAAAAAATATTACGAATTTCATGAATCAAGGCAGCCTTCTTAAATGGACTTTACCTCTTGAATTCATTTATCCTTTTTATGCAGCTTTTACCGCACTCAGCGGAACAATTTTTACAAAAATTAAAAAGTGGAAATAAATATCAACATTGCTTATTCATTCTGTTATTTATTTAAAATTAATTTTAAAAATTAATATGAAAAATTGAATGAGTGAGTGTTTGTTGATAACTATTCAAATCATTATAATTCAAAATATTACATTGTTAATTTATGTTGATAACTTTGTAAATTAATGTATATAATTTTTTAAAATTAATTAACAAAGTTAACCCTTGTATTGTTTTATCAACAAAAATGATTTTTTATAAAAAAATATTAACAATAAATTAAGTTTTCAACAGATATAATGTTGATAAAATTAATCTAGATGAATAACAATGATATATGAATTTTGTTCAAAATTATTTTTTTTCTAAAATGTTCATAATTAGTAGTAATAATAATTTTTCGATTTGAAAATATTATTAACTTTGTAAAAATTTATCAACAATTAATATTATGAAAAGAATTATTCCTATAGCTTGCGATCATGGTGGTTTTGCCATGAAGCAATATGTTATTGAAAAACTGCAAGAAAGCGGTTATGAAGTTAAGGATTATGGCACTTATTCTGACGCAAGTGTGGATTACCCAGACTACATCCATCCATTGGCACAGGATATTCAAGATGGTGTTTATCCATTAGGTATCATTTTATGTGGAAGTGGTAATGGTGCTCAGATGACAGCCAACAAACATCCTAACGTAAGAGCTGCTCTTTGTTGGAATGTAGAATTAGGAAAATTGGCTCGTCAACATAATGATGCCAATATATTAACACTTCCAGGTCGTTTTATATCAAATGAACTCGCTTGGGAAATTGTGCAAGCTTATCTGACAACTGACTTTGAAGGTGGAAGACATTCAAACAGAGTAGCAAAAATAAATCTAAAATAATATTAACAATTTATGAACGATAATGGTATAGTTTTCAATCAAAATGCAAGAAAAATTGCTTATGATGACGAGCATTATGAAATGATGATGACTCGTTATGAACAATTTATGCAGAATGTTGAAAACTGTACCAATTATTATTCCGATCTTAAACTAGAAAAGCAAAGAGCTTTAAACATAAGAACCAGAGCCTTTAAGAAATTAGATAAACTTTTAGTCGATTTTGATACAAACTTTTCTCAGAATGGTGGCAAAATTTTATGGGCTAATGATGCTGATGATGCCAACCAGATGATTTATAATATTCTAAATCAAGATAAAGTAAAAAGTGTTCTTAAAACTAAAAGCGCTACAGTAGAAGAAATAGGTCTTATCCCTTATTTAGAGATGAAAAAAATAAAAGTTACCGAAACAAATATAGGTGATTTTATTTGTCATCTTTTTAATCAGGTTCCATATAATATTGTTCATTCGGCAGATAATAAGACTAATTCTCAAATAGCTGATTTATATACAGAAAAATTTGGAATAAAACAAAATTGTAATCCAAAACAACTCACGCTTTATACCAAACAATTATTGAAAGAAGAAATGTCTAATCCTGGTGCTGTAATAACAGGAACTAATTTTCTTATTTCAAATACCGGAACAATAGTTTTAACAGAAAATGAAGGTAATATATTGAAATCTAGCAGTTTTGCGCCAATACATATTGTAGTTGCTAGTATCAATAAATTAATAACTTCAATAGATGAATTATCAGTTTTATTACCTCTTTCTTCTTTTTATGAACCTAATAGAAATATTTCTTCCTTATACACTTTTATAAATAAACCATTAGAATTTGAAGGTAAGACTCAAAAATTGTATTTGATTTTACTTAACAATAACATAACTAATGTTTTAGAAAAAGAAATACAAAGAGATATTTTATCATGTGTGCATTGTGGAGGTTGTTATAACGTTTGTCCTATATATAATATAATAGGTGGTCATACTTACGAGACAAGTAATCCCGGACCAGTCGGTTCAATTATTTATCCGCTTACAAAAGGATTTGAAAAAGCCTCACATTTTATTTCTCTTTGTACTTCATGTGGACGGTGCAATGAAATATGTCCGATTGATATTCCATTGAAAGATATAATATTAGAAAACAGAAAAGATTTAGTTAAAGGAGACAAGTCATTAATTTCAGAAAGAGGTTTTCTATCTTTTTTGATGAAAAAAATGTCGAGTCGTAAAAATCTCGATAAATTGGGAGCAACTTTTAAAGATATGGAACTTAGTTTTCAGATCAAGAAAAAATGGGGAACCAAAAGAGAATTACCAAAATTTGCAAAAGAATCATTTTCACAATATTGGAAAAATATTAACAAAATTAATTAATACATTATGAAAAGAACATTATTACTTTTATTAACACTCTGCATTTCATCTGTGATGTTTGCAGATAATTTTGTCATGATTAAGGTTAATAATCAACAAAATTTACAGGAATTGTTTAATAAACAAGACATTAACATTCATTATTATAATGATAATTTCGTTCTTGCTACTTCAGAATCAATGAATGAAAATATGATTTTGTTAGATGAAAATTCTTTTGAAGACAACGAAAATTATTTCATTGTATATTGCAATGAAAACGAACAATCGGAATATGCAAGCAGAGAAAAAAATAATGCCGAAATTCTCTATAGCGATGCTAACATTTTGATTGTTAAATCATTGAATTTAAATTTAAAACCTGCTAAAAATGATGGTATGATTGCCATTAATAACAAAACAGCCAAATTACCAAAAGCAACACGCGATTTCCCTGTTGTTGTTGAAGAAGACGAAAAAGTAAGAGGTTTTATTGATGAAGTTGTTGTTGACAATTTGATTGCAACAGTTGAATATATGCAGGCATACGAAAGCAGATATTATAATTCAGAAAATGCTTACTCTGCAGCAGATTGGATTCAAGCACAATTTGATGAGATGTTAGTTCTTGAAACAGAACAATTTCCATTTGATTATTATGGAAATGAATGTGCACCTAATGTCATAGCGATTCAATATGGAACAAAATATCCTGATGAGTATGTAGTTTGCGGAAGTCACTTGGATTCATATAGTTATTCAGGAATGTGTCCTGGTGCCGACGATAATGCCACAGGTGTTGCATCTGTTATTGAAACAGCAAGAATCTTGTCACAATATAATTTTGAACGTTCTATTATCTATTGTGCTTTCGGTGCCGAAGAAGTTGGTTTGGTTGGAAGTGATGCATATGCAACATATTGTGCAGAAATGGGAATGAACATAGTAGGTTATTTTAACAATGATATGAATGGTTATTTAAATCCTGGTGATGAAATTCATATCGATTTGATTTATCCTAACAGCGTTGCTCCAATAGGTGACTATTATATGAATCTAGCAAGTGTATATTTCCCTGAAATGCAAGTACGTCACGTTAATTTCCAAGCAGGCGATAGCGATCATACATCATTTAATCAAAATGGTTATATGGGTATCTATCCTTTTGAAGATTATCAAAACTATAGTCCTTACATTCATACAGGTAACGACCTTATCGGACCAAGTGTCAACTCATTTGAAATGTCGCAACGTTATACGCAAATGAACGTTGCTTGTGTTTCAACATTAGCAGTATTGGATTCAGAATCTGTGAGTGAAAATGAGATGAGTTCTGTGACAATGTTCCCAAATCCTGCTCAAAACACATTAGAATTAACAAGTGAATATTCAGGAAATAATGAAGTTCAAATCATCAATTCTTTAGGTCAAATAGTAAAAGAATTTTCATTTGAATCAACAACAATAGTTGATATTGAAGATTTGAATGCTGGTATTTATATAGTAAAAATAGCTGGAGATAATACTATTACTAAAAAACTGATTATTAACAATTAAAAACTTAAATCAACTAATTATGAAAAAATTAACATTTCTATTTATTTCTGTCTTTATGATGCTTTCATTAGGAGCTCAGACAGTTATAACAAAAGACTTCAATAGTTACAATGAAGGACAAAATTTAAATGGACAAGACAATTGGGTAGCAAGAGCTCACAGTGCTGGTGGCGGTCAGATGAAAGTAGATTATCTTGGTGATGGAATTCCAACAACTCCTGATGAAACTCTCGGTGTTTTCTTTAGTCCTGCAAACACAAATTTCGGTGAAATTGCGACACACAAATCTACACCGGATTTTCAATTTGATTTCTCAGAAGGTGGTACAATTGAAATAGAAATAGATATGTGGTATGACTGGTGGGGTTCTGTTTTTGGTGTTGGTTATGATGCTGACGGTGATGGCGTTGTTTTGCCTCCTATGAATTATGAACCTACAACTCCTAATCCTAATTTACCAAGTGAAGATGGTGGTATTTATTTCACAACATCAGGTAAGGCAAGTACGGATCCTAAATTTGCTAATGGCATTGTTTTGCCAGATAATACTATGCCGGTAGAATTTTCTTATGATGCTTCTCTTGGTTGGACACGTTGGAAAATCATGATTGACCTTGAAGCAAATAATGGTGCTGGTAGTGTTACTTTATTCGCTGACCATGGTTGCACAGGCGAATTTCAACCAGTTCCTGAAATACAAGGTCTTAACGCAGGTTTGACTCCTGGTTCAGGCGACCGTTTCGACCCTGCAAAGTGGGACGGTATCTTCTTCTTGAATAGTTCTAAAGCAGCATACGACAATTTGCTAGTTCGTCATATCCCAGCAGGTTTGGCATCTCAATTCATTGATTTTCCATTTATTCCAGACCAATTAGTATCTGCTGCTCCAATGCAATTGGAAGCAACAGCAACATCTGGTTTACCTGTCACCTTTGAACTTTTAGAAGGTCCTGCAACATTGGATGCTAACAATGTTTTAACATTGACAGGTGAAGGCGGTATCGTAAAAATTAAAGCTACTCAAAATGGTAATGATGAATGGCAGGCAGCTCCTGCTGTTACTCGTACTTTCGAAGTTGTAGATCCAGATGAATATACACCTGAAATTACATTACGTCGTCCATACGATGGAACTATGGTTTATCTTTCAGATCTTAACTCTCCTATTATGTTAGTTTTAAGCGCTTACATAGAACATGGTGACGCTATAAAATTTGAATCTGTGACATGTGAAGTTGGTGGCGAAACAGTCGAATTGTCGACATCATATCCTGATGATCCAACAAATGGTTATTGGTATGCTTCATGGCAACCTAAAGAATATGGAACTTACAACATGACTGCAACTATCGTTCAATCTGGTGGAAAAGCAACTAGTGTTTCTAATTCTTTTGAAGTAACAAACAACTTTGATAATATCAGTGTTACTGCCATGAATGGTGACCTTATCGTTACTCCTTCAGAGCAAACAGTTTATAAAGATTATGTTTTTCCATCACATGCTGGTGCTTTCAATGATATCATGATGCAATATGACCATAACTGTGTTGCTGGTTGCGACCCTTACGACAGAGTTGGTTACTGTCGCGTTAAGAATTATCGTGGCGAATGGGTTGAACTTTATCGTTATGTGACTCCTTTTGGTGTTCAATGTGAAGATGAAATGAATGTAACAGATTATACTACTGTACTTCAAGGTCTTGTAGAATTTGAACTTTATTTCCAAACATGGGATGGCAGTGGTTATAATCCAGTTGTTATTTTTGATTATACTAAAGGTACTCCTGAATATAAATATATCGACATGAATGAATTATGGTTCGGTATTTATGATTTTGGTGATTACGCAAATCAACAACCAGTTCCAGAAATAGATTATTCATTCGCTCCTTATACAGAAAAAGCTAACTTGAAAATAATCACTACAGGTCATAATTGGAGCAGTGGTACAAACGGAGCTTTCAATACAGGTAACGCCGCTGAGTTTTATGAAGCAACACATAACATCAATATCAATAATAATAAAGTTTACGACCAACATTTGTGGAGGGAATGTAATCCAAATCCTGCTGGTTGCCAACCACAAAACGGTACATGGACTTACAATCGTTCTGGTTGGTGTCCAGGTTCTTTGGCAATGGTTTGGGATTATAGTCTGGATAGTTATCTCTCAGCAGGTGGTGCTGATATATTCTATGAATTCGACCCAACATACATCGATGAATGTCATCCGAACTACCCTGATTGTGTTAATGGTCAAAATCAATGTCAGAATTGTTTAGCAGCCGACAACCCTGTCTTGAGAGTCTCAGGTAAAGTTGTTAGTTATAGTAATAATGTAGATGTCATCACAGATGTTCCTACAATCATCGATCATAAAGATCCTTTTGAAGTTAACTTATTACCTAATCCTGCC
Organism: Bacteroidales bacterium; assembly: GCA_045606705.1. Lineage (GTDB taxonomy): Bacteria > Bacteroidota > Bacteroidia > Bacteroidales > F082 > Limimorpha. Next base: position 43,937 of record JAZUSL010000001.1, on the reverse strand, counting down.
AATGATGTCTTGAGATTATCAACAAATTATGATAAGGGTAAGGTTTGTGTACATATTTTAAATATGCAAGGACAAGAAGTTCGTAACTTTGTCTTCAGCGAAACAACAACAATAGACATCTCTGATTTAGCACCGGGAATGTATTTTGTTAACGTAATAGGTGGACAAGTTGTTACAAAGAAACTTGTGATAAAATAATAGGTTGAAGTTTTAAATACTAGCTAAATGTAAAAAGAGGTTGACTATATTTTTTTAGTTAACCTCTTTTTTATATATTTGTTTAATTAAGAAACCGCCTAACTTTTGTTGTTAGACGGCTTCGATATAAACTTAGTTGTTAATCTTTTATTTCATGAAGGAAATCTGATACATTTATAAAACCATATTCTCTATCAAATTGATTTTCTTCCTCTTGACATAACAACTCCAAGAATCTTGCTATTGTAATTCCTAATTTACCTTCCAAAGGTGAATTAGACGAAGCATTATAATATTGTAAGACTTCTTTTGTCGGCATTATATCTTTAGGATTCTTAATATAATTTAATAATTCTTCATTGGTATTTGCCAACTTAACCAAACCGTTTTTTATAAAGTTATAGTCATCGAGTACTTTATTATCAGACATATTATAAAGAGCGGTAGGACAATACATTATTGAAGCATCGAGATGAATTGCCGACTCATTGGAAATCATAAAGTCGATTTTGGAAATGAAGTCGAAAGATGATTCCTCCTTTGGATTGGAGATAGAAATGTTATTTTTTATTAACCATTCTGAATTCAGATGTTGGTAACGAGGATGCGGACGAAGAATCAAATTGTTATAGTTATTATTTTTTAAGAAAAGACAAAGACTTTTAATCTTTTCAAAATTATCTAACATATTGATAGCAATGCCGATTCTCTTAGTTTCATAATTTCTTTTAACAATCTTGTCGTAAAGAGAATCAAAACGAACTCCTCCGGAAAGATAAACCTCGCCTTTAGGTTTTCCATCATAAAGATATTTCTCTAAGGATTCTTTTCCATCGAGAAATGAATATGTGAAATCCAATCTTGGAAAACCTCTTTTTACTGACGCATGTTGAACATAAACTGTCTTTATTCCTTTTTCCAATGCATTAAAAATCAAGCATCTGTTTATGTCGTTATGATCATTTGCCAAGACAAGAACTTTTACATTATATTTATCCAACATTTCCCCGGCAATTTTATAAAGTCCGTATGTTGTCCAAAGTCGGGTGAAATATTTTAAAATCAATGCCTTGTCATCTTTGTTAGAATTTTTGTAAAGTTTTATTAAGGAAAAGAGATAGGGGATACTATGCCACCAAGCACGTCGTTTATGAACATCAGTAACATGATTGTTAAGATAGAGATATGTTTCGTTTTCCACATTATTGATTATCGGTTCAAGCGAGCGACGATTGTTGAGAGAAACACCAAAGAAAAGCAAGCCTTTATAATTAGCAGGCAATGCTTTATACTTAAAATGAATTAAGAATGTATAATAAAAAAGCTGTCCGATGAAGATACAAATCTGCTTGAATAATGAAGGTTGCTTTTCCTTCACTATATACGATATTTTGTTGATTTCTAAAACATTAAGCTCGCTATATTTCATCAGAAGAATAATTTTTGTTCCTTGAGTTTATTGTAATGTTCTATGTCTCTCATTTTAAATACTTTTGCAGGATGACCGCCAGCAACTGATAATGCAGGAATATCTTTTACGACTACGCTACCGGCTTGTATCACAGCACCTTCACCAATAGTGACACCAGGTAAAACAATAACGTTATTTCCCAACCAGACATTATCTTCTATAGTCACATCTTTGACAATCACGGTGTTATCGTAAGGGATTCGTGTTCCGCAATCGTAATTATGATAATCTGTCATAATTTGACAAGCGGTTCCAGAATGAAAGTTGTCACCTATTGTACAACGACCTTTTCCCGTGATTTTCATTCCGTTAAAGTTTACATTATAACCGAGATGCGTATTTATATTAACAGAACTAAATCCATTGACGGAAAGTTTTCCCTTGCAACTTTGGACTTTGGATTTTACAATCCATCTGAATAAAAACTTAGGTTTGAAGATACCTATGATAATTTTTTTTAACATATTCCTAATATCTTTTCAACGAATTCACGAAATACGCCTTCGCCACCATTTTTTGTCATCACCATTTGTGAATATTTTTTAATATAATCAGGAGCAGAATTTGGCGTTGCTGAAATACCAACATTTTTTAACAATTCTACATCACCAAGGTCGTCGCCAATATAAGCGATATCTTCTAAAGTGATATTCAATTCTTTGCATAGATTTTCAGCCACTTCCAATTTGTTTCTAACACCTTGAAAAAAATAATCTACTTTAAGTTTGGCAGCTCTTCTAGCAACGATTTCAGTATCTTCGCCGGTAATTATTCCAACAGGAATTTCATTCTGATGAGCGAAAAGAACACCCGCACTATCGTAAGTATGAAACTTCTTCCATTCGTTGCCGGTTTGGTCGTAATACATTCCGCCGTCAGTCCAGACGCCGTCGATATCTGTTAAAATTAATTTAGGTTTCTTCATCTATTCTAAGTTTTGTGGATAAATTATTTCGTTTCTTGGTATTTCAACTTTCACTTTTCTTCCTACAACGTTATGTTTTTCAGACCATTTAAAACCATCGCCTGGACTTAAAAGATGAATGTCGTTTTCAGAGATAACATCACCGATTTTCAAATCACGATTTGTCGCAATGGAGCGTTCAAGTTTTATTTTGCTGTTTTGAACTTCTGGTTCTATGAAAATATCTTCTTTTCCCATCGACATTTCAGTAATTCTGATGTCGCGAATCATGCGGTTTACGCCGTCTGGACCCAAAGAACCTGCCTGGTCTGTACCTTTCATTCTTCTGTCGATAGTGACATGTTTCTCAATGATTTCCGCTCCCATAGCAATGGCAGCAATTGGCGCAGAAATTCCAATGGTATGATCAGAAAAACCAATTTTATATTGAGGATAATTCTTCCTAAGATATTTTATTGTATTAAGATTCAAATTGTTAGGATGAGTAGGATATTGAGAGACGCAATGAAGAATCGAGATATTGCTATGATATTTTGTGATAACATCAAGTGCCTCGTCCAATTCTTTTTTTCCAGCCATTCCGGTCGATAAGATAATAGGAATTTTTGTCTCAGCGAGAGCTTCAAGCAATGGGATATTTGTCAGGTCGCGACTTGCAACTTTCAGATAATCAGGAGTAAAATACTTCATTATGCTTAGACAAGAAGGAGCGCAGAGTGTCTCTACGAAATCGAGACCTTTTTCTTTTGCGTACTTATAAACCTCATAATGTTGTTCGTCAGAAAGTTCCAAAAATGCACGATGCTCTCCGTAAGTTCTACCAAATGAATTAGGCGAGTCATAAATACGTGACATTTGCGAATCGGAAAGTTCGTGAGCCAAATCGCGTTTTGTCATTTTGACCGCGTTCATCGGTTGCAAGTCAATGCCGAAATATTCTTCTTTGACTGGACGCGAAACAAGTTCAACGATAAGTTTCGCAATATCAACAGAACCATTATGATTCTGACCAATTTCGCCTATAATATACGTTCCGTTTTTCATATCTTACTTCTGATTCTTTGAGATTTCTTCCTTCATAACTCCAAGATATTCTTTATTTTCATTAAGAAAGTTTAGAACATCGAAAGCATTGAAGTTATGTTTCTCTTTATATATTTTGTTAAATATTTCTTTCTGAATATCAAAATCGATTTTAGTGTCTATCGTCAATCTGATGTCGTTGTGAGAATCAATCTCTTCAGGAATGTTAAAAAATTTTATGTTAAAATCATCAGGATTTGCATAGATGAAATTAGTCACATGTTCGTGATAGAGATTTTCATCAGTCATTGATTTGACTTTTTCCAAAGCATTGAGTGTCACTGCTTCTGCCCAGAAACCATAATGAGTTTTAATAGTAGGAATATTATTAGAAGTCTTAAACGACATATAATCGCAATCAGATTTTGCGAAGTTTTCTAAAAGAAAATTAAGAAAATCAATGTCCAAGAAAGGATTATCGGCGCAGACTCTAATTATCTTATCCGCATCAAATTCTTTTGCAGCATCGATAAAACGTTGAAGCACATCGTTTTCTGAACCTCTGTAATAATTGATTCCGTAGTTTTTTGCAATCTCAACTAAAACGTCATTATTCTCGTTTGTGGAAGTTGCGAGAATAATATTTTCTTTCTTAACGGAAGATGTTAATCTTTTAAGTATCAATGAGAAGATACCTTCATTTTCATAAAATGGAAGTATCATCTTTTGAGGAAGTCGTGTCGAACCTGTTCGTGCTTGTATGATAATTTTTATTTCCTTCATTTTTTTAATTTTTTTAGACGTGTCAATAACATATTATTATTAGTTGTTGAGTTATTGACGCGTCTCTACAATTTTCTTAATAAGATTAACATATTCTTTTGCGAGAGAACGTCGCGAATAATTCTCGACAACCTTATTCTTTTTTGTAATAAGTTGGTTTTCTTTATATTTATTGAATAAATCAACGATTACATTTTTAATTCCTTCTTTATCTTCAAAATCGATGATAACGCCTGATTTTGTTTTGTTGAGGATAATAGCAGTATCACCATCAGTTGGTCCGATTGCGAAAATAGGTCGTCCCGATGCCATATATTCAAAGATTTTACCTGTCATGATTCCTTTTGCGTTAGGCGAATTGTTAATAAATAATAACAAAACCTGAGAAGAACTTTGTTCAACAATGACTTCTTCATGAGGAATATATGGAATTATCTCAACATAACTTTCCAAATCATTTTTCTTGATAGTCTCGATAACAGAATTATCGACTTGTCCTATCAATCTAACTTTTAATGATTTAGAAAAATCTTCTAATGTATCTTCTTTTACAAGTTCGCCGAGAGCTTCCCAGAAACGTACTGCATTTCTTGCCGCGCCTACAATGCCGACATGCGACATGGTAAAGTCGGCAGATAATTCAACTTTTCTTAATTTTTCTTCAATATTAAAGTCGTAGCCATTAGTAATGACAGCGACATCTTTAGCACCGTGATTTTCAAGACCTTTAGCCCAGTCCCAACCGACAGTAACGACTTTGTTTGCTTCAGTAAGAACCTGATATTGAAGTTTATGATGTTTCTTTAGACTACGTTTTGTTAATTTTAATTCACTAAAAAAGTCGATGTCAGTCCAAGGATCACGGAAGTCGGCAATCCAAGGAATGTTAAATTTTTTATGTAATTCTTTAGCGATAAGATGCATCGAATGAGGAGGTCCCGTTGAAATAATAGCATCAACTGGATTTGTCTCTAAATATTTTTTAAGAAATCTGACTGAAGGTTTAATCCACCAACAACGAGCGTCAGGGATAAACAAATTGCCTCTCAACCAGACACTTATATTCTCTTTCCAAGAAGATTTCTTTTTTCCTTCGTTGATGAAGCCCGCCTTTATCTTCTCATCTTTCTTGATTCCTAAAAATTTCTTATAAAAAGAATAAGGTTCAATTATCTTATGTCTTAACACTTCCGCTTCGGGAGCGACATCTTTTACTAAAGACAAATCCTCTACCGGATATTCAGCTCCATCGGCAGTGTAAATAACAGGTTGCCATCCGTTTTCAGGAAAATACTTCGACATCTTCAACCAACGTTGAACGCCGGAACCGCCAGATGGAGGCCAATAATATGTTATTATTAAGACACGGTTCATTTCAAAATATTAAGTCAACAGACAACGGTCAACAGTCAACAGACTTTGTCATTTCTGATTTTCTGATTGTTACAACGATTGAGCCAATTAAGCCAAGAATTAAAATCAATGATGAGACGAATTGGATCGTGTTGCCGACTTTCCAAATCTTAGGTTCATAGCGCATCATAATCTCGTGATTACCAGCAGGAATTACAGCAGCTCTCAAGATATAATCAGCTCTGATTAAAGGAGATTCTTTTCCGTCAATCCACATTGTCCAACCTTTGCTTGTCCATATTTCTGAGAATACAACCAATTCGTCTTTTGTTGAATTAAAACTGTAAATCAATTCATTAGGCTTATAGGAATCTAATTTTATAGTTCCTAACTCGCTTGATGGTTTGAAGTCGCCTATAACATTTTTAAATTCGTCGTTTATAATTGCAGTCGTCTTGACATTCGTATTTTCTATAGCATCAATTTCTTCGTTTGGAGTCGCAACCCATTTGATGTCAGAAACAATCCAAGCATTACCGAAAGCGTCAGGATTTGGAGCGGCAACTGGTTGATTATTATTCTGAGGATAAATCAAATACTTAGTATTTAACATATTGAGAACATTCCAGAAACCATTGCTACCAATTTTGTCGCCACCGAGATAATGATTGATAATATCCTGATAACGACGAAGTTTCGCACCATGATAACCACCTATCGACTTATGGAAATAAGAAGTACTTGCGTCGTTAAAAGTACTTGTAGTTAAATCCATAACCCTGTAATCCAAGCTGTTATCTTGAAGAATCTGTTTGTCGATTTCCGACATCACGAAAGGTTTTTCAAAACGACGGCTATCGATGAAATTGTCATTATTAAGATAACGTTTATTTATCGGGAACATATCTATGACAACCAATGCTGCTAGTATTGCGAACATCGCATTATTCTTTAATTTACCGTTAATATTTATTAACAAAATAACTGCGGATATTGTTATGAAAAGGAAACTTCTTAGTGCGTCTTTCTGGAATATCGCCATACGAACTTTCTCTAATTCATTTGCAAATGTCTGATAAATAGCACCATCTTTTCCTGCACCTAACTGAGCGAATTGAGCAGCTTCGCCTTTGCTGAGGAAGTTGAAGAATACGTCAGGAATGATATAGAACAAGAGGCATAAACCGGCAGTCAGTCCGAAAGAGATGTAGAAATAAATCTTATTTTTCTTTAAGCATTCAGGATTTCTCATCATTTCAGCGAGAGCGAGGAATGCCAAAATCGGCATACAAACTTCAGCTATTACAAGAGTCATTGAGACTGCTCTGAACTTGTTATACATCGGGAAATAATCGAGGAATAAGTCGGTGAATCCCATGAAGTTTTTACCCCAACTGAGTAATATTGAGAGGATTGTAGCTGCGAGCAGCACCCATTTTATTTTTCCTTTTACGATGAAAAGACCGAGTACAAACAGGAAGCAAACTATTGCGCCGACATAAACGGGACCGCTTGTTCCAGGTTGATCACCCCAATAGGCGTTGTTTTGAGCAATCATCGAGCGGAAACGAGGATCGGCATTTTCCAAAGCAGGATTGTCGTTGCCAATATAAGCTGATGCTCCGCCTTTTACATTAGGAATCATCAAGCTCCAGGTTTCACCGATGCCGTAACTCCATTGCGTGACGTAATCTCTGTCCAATCCACGAGTTTGATTACCAGTGTTTTCTGTCAGAACAGGCTTACCACGCATCGTCTCTTTTCCGAATTCATAATTAGCGTAAAGCGTAGTTGTACTTGTAAGAATCGCAAGAATCGCCACGACAACAAGAATGCTGCTTGCCTTGAAGAATTCCGGAAATTGCTTATTGCGTATTGCATCGATAAATTCTGCTATAACAAAAATCAACACTATTATGAAAAGATAGTAAGTGATTTGGATATGACCTGCTCTTATTTCCAAGGCGAGAGCTATTGCGGTAAGCACCGCACCCCAGAGATATTTCCCTTTGTAAGTCATTATGATACCAGCAATTACGGGAGCCATATATGCCATAGCGACGGCTTTCGAATTATGACCTGCACCCATCACTATGAAGAGATAAGATGTAAATCCGTAAGCCAGAGCACCGATGAAACTAATCCATATTTTACAATCTAAAACGAGAAGTAAAATAAAAAATCCGAGCATGCTGATAAAGACAGACATAATCGGACTTGGGAAACCTAACCCTATGATTTTCTGTACGTAAGTCATAAGGTTGCTATTCTGTTGAACGCCGATGTTCCAGGCAGGCATTCCGCCGAACATAGAGTTTGTCCATAACGACTGTTCGCCAGTTTCTTCTCTGAATTGGTTGATTTCCTGAGACATACCTTTATACATCTCAATATCATGTTGTTTAATTCGTTTACCTTCGAGAATAGGGGAGAAGTAAATCAAAGTGATAGCAGCGAAAGCAATTATCGCGAATAATATCCCGAGAAATTGTTTGTTTTTGAAAATATCTTTCATAATAAATTTTAATAAACGAGTTTAGAATTTATTGTTTCGTAATCAGTTTCGATACTTAAGAAATAGATGTTAAAATTATTTAACAAAACTTTCGTCAAGTCTTCGAGAGAAATCACGTTGTTTCCGGAAGACATCATGCCATAATCCTTAACGAAAATTAATTTTCCTGTTTGATTATAAACCTTTAAGACGACATTAGATGTATTACTTAAATTAAATTCACAAATAGAATTCTCATTTAACGGATTAGGATAGATGTTAATATTTTTATGTGATTTCATTTCTTTAATGAAAGTAACGTCAGATTCGTAACAACCCATATCGATTCTATCTCCGACGATTCGAGGATTTCCGTCCAAGTCGGTAGAAGGAATCATCATTCCTGTTGTATCGATTGTTCCGCTGTTTATTGCAGGACTCTCAGGCAGAAGGTGGAAATTACGTGCGACAGTATCGACAAACATAGGGTCTGTCTCGATCATTGTTTCGAAGTCATAAATAGCAACATATTCATTTCCATGAATTTGCTTTAGTCCGCCTTCTAATATTGAGTTATAGAATTCAGGAGAGTTATCAGCACCCCAGACAAAAATCTGCGTAGCGTCATCGAAAGTATCTTGTTCGTTGTACCAGTCGTTGCCCCAGATGATACAATTTTTAAAGACGGGATCAGCTTCGCTAAAGAACTGCATCGCGCCGCCGCCAGCACTGATGGTATAATTGTTCACCATGGTAACATTCTGAATCAAAGGAGAAGAGGTCGCCATTGCCATTGCGCCGCCGTAATGAATTGCTATATTGTTATGGAACAAGACATTAGAAATTTTAGTTTCATAATCGTTGGAGCGTTGGATTCCCATTCCAGCAGCATTGGTTGTTAAATTATCTTCGAATATTGCTCTGTTAACATTCACTGCGCAACTATCGAAATTAGCACCACCGCCGTATGCGACGGTACAGATGTTATCATGGAAATACATATTTTCCATATTTACCGTGCATTTAAGAAATTGAAAACCGCAACCATGCATATATTCTCCATCGAGGTTATATCCGTAATTGTCGCCAACCTCGCAGTTAGTGATTTTGAGAGAAGAATTCTCGGCATACAAGCCGGCACCTTTCGCACTCGTAAAATTATTTGTAAATATACAGTTATCAATAGTTACGTCATCAACGTTAAAGAAACGCAACGCACCGCCGCGACGCATCTCGTTGACAGCCTTTCCGTAAGAGAAATTACAATATTCGATTCTTACAGGAGTCTTAACATTCTGAAATGTAATGGCATTCCATCCGCCATTACCTGAATCCCACATATAAAAACCAGTAGTGTCGATAGAAGTAAAAGTAATAGGATTCTCTTCTGTTCCGATTGCTTCGAAAGAACCTTTCACCATAATTCCGTAATGATCATCAAAAATAACTTTTGTTCCTGGAGATACAATAAGAGAACTTTCTTCAGGGACGATTATGTCGCCGACAACTACAATGGTATCACAATCCCAAGTTCCTTCTTGATTTCCTGAGACTTCACAAATCTGTGCCTGAGAAATGAAAGGCAACAATAACAATAAAAATAGTAGTGACTTATTCATAATTTTAGTTAATTAAATCATGTTTTACGAAAAAAATATATGGTTACAAAAATAATCATTTTTCATCAATAAAAACTCACTTTATTATTATTAGGTGTTTTTGTTTAACATAAGAAATTTTCGTTTATATTTGTAGGAAATTTTAACACTTAAAACGATGAAAAAATTATTCTTATTTTTAATCATTTCTCTTCCTTTAATATCATTCTCGCAAGTTGAAGATAACTTTGACGAAGAATTTAATAATATGTTTCAAGTGCTTGAGGATGAGATGGCGATAATGGATGAAGGTGTCTTTACATTACGTTTTGCTGATGCTGAAAATAATCAAGCAGTAAGCAATGCTACTATCAACATTAAAGACATCGGAACATATACAACAGATTCAGAAGGATTGGTAAGATTTCCTATTCAGACAGATGGAAAATATCATTTTAATTTTAAGAAAAGTGGTTATATCACTGCCGACTTTACTTTTGAAGTGGTGGCAGGAATGATTTACTACAATCGTTTTTCAGTGTCAAAGTTGATGGATATGGGGCAAATCCGCATCGTACTCGATTGGGATAATACGCCAAGAGACCTTGACCTTCATCTTGAGAAAGTTGGTAAATATCATATCTCATATCAACACATGAGAGTGTCGAGCGACCGTACGGCAAGATTAGACAGAGATGATATGGATGGTGAAGGTCCTGAAACAATTACAATCACCGATGTTGATGATAATGCGACATACAACTGTTACGTACATGATTATACTAATCGTAACAATCCAGATTCAAAGAAACTTTCTAAATCCAAAGCAAAAATTACTGTTTATCATAATAATCAACTTGAATTCGTTCTTGATGTTCCTACAAACAAAGAAGAAGGAACACGTTGGGATGCTTTCCAGATAAAAAATACTGAATTTGACAAATTAAATAGAATAGCAAATTAAATATTAATAATTTTTAACAAGAAAAAGATATGAGTAACCAGAAAAAACTTTTTGAGGAATTTTCACCGGTAACAACCGAACAATGGGAATCCGTCATTCAAAAAGACCTTAAAGGAGCTGACTACAACAAGAAACTTGTTTGGAAGACAGCAGAAGGATTTTCGGTAAGACCTTATTACCGTGCTGAAGACCTCAATTCAATCGCATGGAATAACGTGGAACCTAACCAGTTCCCATTCGTACGCGGCAACAAGACCAAAGGTAATGAATGGTTGATTTGTCAAGACATCAACGTCAAAGATTGCAAAGCCGCTAACGAAAAAGCTTTGGACGCTATCTCAAGAGGCGCTAACGCCATCACATTCCGCTTAGAATATGACCATCTCTACACCGACTTAGAACTCTCAGCATTGCTCAACGGCATCAACGCTAAAGAAGTCGAGTTGAGTTTCTACAACAACAAATATCACTTGCCACTTTTAGAGCAACTTTCAAGAATTCCTGAATTACGCGGTTCTTTGAACTATGACCCATTGACACGCTACATCCGTCGCGGCACATGGTTCATCTCTGAAATCACCGACATGGAACTCGCTTACATCTTGACAAAAGCTGACATGCCAGGTTTCCAAACCATCGGCATAAACAGCCACGTCTTTACCAATGCAGGCGCTACCATAGTTCAAGAAATGGCATTCGCTTTGGCAATCGGAGCTGAATATCTTGACAAACTCACCGACACAGATTTAACAATCGATGAGATTCTTCCTAAGATGCGCTTCAATGTGGCAGTAGGTCAGAACTACTTCATGGAGATGGCTAAGATGCGTGCCTACAGAATCCTCTGGGCTAACATCGCCAAGGCTTATGGCGCAAAAGAAGAAAACGCCAAGATGCTCATCCATGCCTTCAACGCACAAATCAACATGAGTTTATATGACTCATACGTCAATATGTTACGTACCACAACAGGAACAATGTCGGCAGTTCTCGGCGGCGTTCACTCATTCAGCGTAACACCATTCGACATGGTTTATGAACCAACAACAGAATTTGCAGAACGTATCGCACGTAACCAACAGCTCATCTTGAAAGAAGAATCACACTTCGACAAAGTAGCCGACCCTGCAGCTGGTTCATACTATATCGAAAACCTCACCGACTCATTGGTAAAAGCTGCTTGGACATTATTCCTCCAGATTCAAGAAGAAGGCGGTTATCTCGCAGCATTACGCAACGGCACAATCCAGAAGATGGTCAAGGAAAGCGCAGCTAAACGTCTCAACAACGTAGCAACACGCCGCGAAATCATACTCGGCACAAACCAATATCCTAACTTCACAGAGACAATGAAGTCAAATCCTGAAGCTTGGGTATTTGAAGCCAACTGCCGCCGCGACGAAAACGCAGAAATCGACACAATAGTTACTTACCGCGTCGCTCAACAATTCGAACAATTACGTTATGCAACCGACGTTTACAGTCAAAGCAACAAACGCCCTGTAGCATGGATGTTGACTTACGGTAACTTGGCAATGTTGAAAGCTCGTGCCAACTTCGCATCTAACTTCTTCGCATGCGCCGGTTTTGAAGTCGTTGACAACGCCGGTTTCAAGACTGTTGAAGACGGCATAGCAGCAGCTAAGGAAGTGAAACCTGAAATCGTTGTGATCTGTTCTTCCGACGAAGAATATGGCGAAGGCAACGCTCTCAAGATCTACGAAGCTCTTAAAGATCAAGCTATCGTCGTCTTGGCAGGTAATCCAGAAGGCACAGCCGACGTTCTCAAAGCAGCAGGCATGGAATATTTCATCCACGTGAAGAGCAACGTCTTGGAGACATTACAAGATTTTCAAAAGAAATTAGGTATAACAAAATAAAGAAAGGAATTATCATGAAGCCAAATTTTAAAGATATAAACATCAACGTTATACCTCAGACAGAAGACCCAAAAGAATGGGAAAACAAGAACGGTATAAAACCAGAATGGGAAACAGTTGAACATATCAACGTCCGTCCTGCCTACACTTCAGCACAGTTAGAAGGTATGGAACATCTCAACTATGCAGCAGGTATCGCTCCTTATCTCCGCGGACCTTATTCAACAATGTATGTGATGCGTCCTTGGACCATCCGTCAATATGCAGGTTTCTCAACAGCAGAAGAATCAAATGCTTTCTATCGTCGTAACATCGCTGCCGGTCAAAAAGGTTTGTCAGTAGCTTTCGACCTTGCAACACACCGCGGCTATGATGCCGACCACGAACGCGTCATGGGCGACGTAGGTAAAGCAGGCGTCAGCATCTGCTCTGTAGAAGACATGAAAGTCTTATTCGACCAGATTCCTTTAAATAAGATGTCAGTATCTATGACAATGAACGGCGCTGTTTTGCCGGTCTTGGCATTCTATATCGTCGCCGCTTTGGAACAAGGTGCTACCTACGAAGAACTTCAAGGTACAATCCAAAACGACATCTTGAAAGAATTCATGGTTCGTAACACATATATCTATCCACCTGAGTTCTCAATGCGTATCATCGCCGACATCTTCGAATTCACTTCTAAGAAGATGCCTAAGTTCAACTCAATATCTATCTCCGGTTATCACATGCAAGAAGCCGGTGCTACCTGCGACATCGAGTTGGCTTACACTCTCGCCGATGGTTGGGATTATCTCCGCACTGGTGTCAAGTCAGGCTTAGACATCGATGCTTTCGCACCACGTCTTTCATTCTTCTGGTGTTCAGGTATGAACCACTTCATGGAGATCGCTAAGATGCGTGCAGCTCGTATGTTATGGGCTAAGATCGTCAAGACTTTCAATCCTAAGAGCGAGAAGTCATTGGCATTACGTACACACACTCAGACATCAGGTTGGTCATTGACAGAACAAGACCCATTCAACAACGTAGCACGTACATGTATCGAAGCTATGGGCGCAGCACTCGGTCACACACAATCATTGCACACCAATGCTTTGGACGAAGCCATCGCTCTTCCAACAGATTTCTCAGCACGTATCGCACGTAACACACAGATCTACATCCAAGAAGAGACAAACGTATGTAAAGTCGTTGACCCATGGGCAGGTTCATATTACATTGAATCATTGACAAAAGAAATCGCCGACAGAGCTTGGGAACACATCATGGAAATCGAGGCTATGGGCGGTATGGCAAAAGCTATCGAGACAGGTCTTCCAAAGATGCGTATCGAAGAAGCAGCAGCACGCAAGCAAGCTCGTATCGATGCCGGCAGCGAAATCATCGTCGGTATCAACAAGTTCCGTCTCGAACATGAAGACGCTATCGAGACTCTCGAAGTCGACAACACAGCAGTTCGCGAATCACAAATCAAACGTCTCAACGACTTACGCGCCAAACGTAACCAAGCTGACGTTGACCGTTGTTTAGCAGCTATCACAAAGGCAGCAGAGACAGGCGAAGGCAACTTGTTAGAGTTGGCAGTAGAAGCAGCAAAATGCCGCGCCACATTAGGCGAAATCTCAATGGCATGCGAAAAAGTAGCAGGACGTTATAAAGCAGTTATTCGTACAATCTCAGGAGTTTATTCTATGGAAACAAAAGGTGATGCTAAGTTTGCAGAAGCCGTCGCTAAGGCTGACGAATTTGCAAAAGTCGAAGGACGTCGTCCTCGTATCATGATTGCTAAGATGGGTCAAGACGGTCACGACCGTGGAGCTAAAGTTGTTGCTACAGGTTATGCCGACATAGGCTTCGACGTCGATATGGGACCATTGTTCCAGACACCAGCAGAGGCAGCACGTCAAGCAGTAGAAAACGACGTTCACATCCTCGGTGTTTCAAGTTTGGCAGCAGGTCACAAGACACTCGTTCCACAGGTTATTGAAGAACTTGAGAAGTTAGGTCGTCCTGACATCATGGTCGTTGTTGGTGGTGTTATTCCTCCGCAAGACTATCAATATTTGTACGATGCCGGTGCAGCAGCCATCTTCGGACCAGGTTCAGTCATCAGCGACTCAGCTATCAAGATGTTAGACTTGCTTTTGGCAGCAAGAGGATAATAGCTATCAGCTTTTAGCAGTCAGCTATCAGCATATAAGAGATGTCATTTTTAAGATGGCATCTCTTTTTTTGTAATGATACAACCAAAAACTAATTTTTGCTTGATAGACAGCCACGTCATGAGACTGACTTGTCGTCGGATTCCAAAAGAAGAAGAGATCTTACCTGTTGTACCAGTAGTGTAAATTTGCGCTAATTAAAAGTTGTACTTTAAAAAGCGCAAGTTTTAAGTTTAGAATTGAACATTTTTAGAGATAGAATTGAACATTTTTAATATATTTGCATTCTGAAAATAAAAGTATTATGTATAGACGTCGTCATTTTATAGAGTTAAAAGATCGTTTGTTAGAGAGTCGTAATAAGATACAGGTTCTTTCCGGTCCGCGACAGGTTGGAAAATCAACATTGATGAAGCAGGTTTTAAAAGAAATAGACTTGCCATATCTATTTGTCACAGGCGACGATGTTTCCTCCGACAATAATACTTGGATTAGCGAGACTTGGAATACGGCTCGTTCCATAATGAAAATCAGGAAATATGAAATCTTTATACTTGTCATTGATGAGATACATAAGATAAAAAACTGGAGCGAAGCCGTGAAAAAAGAATGGGATATAGATACATTCAATGATTTGGAATTAAGAGTCGTAATACTTGGTTCATCGCGATTGTTGATAAAAGATGGATTAACGGAATCTCTTACAGGAAGATATGAACTTATTCGTATGTCGCATTGGAGTTATGATGAAATGCATGATGCTTTTGGCTTTGACCTCGAACAATATATCTATTATGGTGGTTATCCTGGTGGAGCCTCTTTCATAAACAATGAAAGACGTTGGCAACAATATATGAAAGATAGTATTATAGCGCCTGCAATAGAGAAAGATATCCTTATGACTAAAGTGATCTACAAACCTCAGTTAATGAAACAATTGTTTGAATTAGGATGCACTTACTCAGGAGAAGAAATTTCTTTTACCAAATTATTGGGACAGCTACAAGATGCGGGTAATGTAACAACTTTGGCAAATTATCTGACCACACTTGATGAGTCGAGACTTTTATGCGGAATGCAGAAGTATGCCAATGACAATGCTCGCAAGTATAATTCAATTCCTAAAATGATGGTTTATAATACGGCTTTACTTAGCGCATTATCTAACACAACTTTCGAGAAGACATATATTACACCTAAGGTTTGGGGAAGATGGGTTGAGAGTGCGATAGGTTCTTATCTTTTAAATAAAGCCGATGGGTTAGATCTCAGACTTTATTATTGGCGCGAAAATAATGACGAAGTGGATTTTGTTATCGAAAAAAACAAACAATGTATTGCCATTGAAGT
The DNA here is from genome assembly GCA_045606705.1 of Bacteroidales bacterium. GTDB lineage: Bacteria > Bacteroidota > Bacteroidia > Bacteroidales > F082 > Limimorpha. The sequence continues at coordinate 27,733 of JAZUSL010000001.1, read as the reverse complement.
GAAAAGCGGTAAACGGACGATAAACAACGGATTGTCTGTATTTACTAACAAATTCCATCCTAAGCATTCTTTTGTTGTCGGTAGTGGCGGTATCCCTGTTGAGGATTTCCTGACATTGGATATAGAGAATCTATTTGAGTTATAAACTTTAATTTCCAACAACAAAAAACTCCTCCGCTGATTAATTTCAACGAAGGAGTTTGGTTTGTAAATGTTATTCTTAAATATTATTCGTATTCAAAGTATATAGATTCAGTGTATGTTTCTGTGATGTACTCTTCTTCCCAATAATCGTAGTATTGTTCTGTATATGTACATCTTTGTATTGTTGGGAATTTGCCATCATATGAGTAAGAGTATTTGATTATATCAGTTTCAGTTTCACCTTCATAAGTGTATGTACCGCGTGCTTCAGTAACGTTATTTTTGCTGAATGAGGATTCTATATCAAGCCAATCTTCTGAGTAGAATGTGTTTATGTCAAAATAATTCTTATATGGATTCAACTTGTCGTCGTATTTGAAGTCAATTATAAGTCTTTCTGCGCCAGCTTCAAGTGTCATTTTAGAAACATTATTCTTGTCCCAATCTAATTTTATTATGATACCGTCTCTATAAGCATCAGTCTTTGCCACTGCTTTATTGAATGATTGATAGGTTTTTTCATCCAATAATAATTTAATAGGGTTGTAACCTTCATTCAACAAACGGTTTTCGCTTCTTTTTTTGCTAAAATAGAATATTTCTATTTCAGAGACATTTTTACCGTCATATTTAAATGTATATTCTTCTTCTATGTTACCATTATCATAATATGTTGATTTGGAGAGTTTGCTTCCATCGTATGTATATTCTGCATATCTTCCATAGGCATAACAATCAACGCGTTCTACCTGATCTTTCTTGTTGTATGTGAAATCTTCTGTCCAGTCGAGAGAACCTTCATCATAGTGGTCTATACTTTTCAAAAGTTTATTATCCCAATTCCAGACCTCTCTCAATTCTTTGCCATCTCCATCTCCTAAATCTATGAAGATTCTGCTGATTTTTTCTTTTGGTTTGTATTCGCCGTCTTTGTCTTTAAAACAAGATGTGAATGTTGCTAAGAACATCAATGATGCTAATAATAAAACTGTTTTCTTCATAAGGCAAATCCTCTATTATATCCCATCGAGGTTTCGGTTTTTAATAATTGTTTTTAGTCGATATTTTATGTTATTCAATCCGATAAGCAAAAGTAATATAATTTTTTTTAATCCTATCACTTTTTTTCGTTTTTTTTTAAGAATGTCGGTTTATATAAAAAAATCGCTAATCGAAAGTCGAACTTTAAATTAGCAAAGGGGTAAATCAAAATATATATTGCTATTGATTGTATAGACCCTTTACATGTCGCGAATTATTATAATTTAAATATTCATAAAATTAATAATTAAGGTAATGTTGCCAAAAATGGTTGGTAATTGAGCGAAAAAAAGACAGGTAACGGGCATACAAAACAGCCCAAGTTACCTGTCTTTTTTTTCATCCTCATTTTAGCATTAAGTTCCATAGGAACGACAGAACAAAGGCGGATAATGAAGTGTGATAGCACGGAATTTCCGCAAAATGTTGAACCACAGTAACGAAAAGCTCTGTAGGAGCGAAAGAACATCTGTCGTGCCTACAGCACTTTTAATAATCTTACCATGAATTTTACGACAGGCATTCCGAGCTTCGCTCTGCATACCTGTCTATAACCTTTAGTTATTACAAAGCTAAAATCTTTCGTAAAAATAACTTTGATGAAAACGTATTCATCAAAGTTATTTCATTTATTTGATATACATTATTTTACAAGGATTTTACCAACCATTTTTGGCAATTATATCTTTTTTTTCTATTTCTTGTAATTTATATTGTTATTTTATAAGACGCATCAATTATATCGTGTTTATTTTCATTGGTGTAATTGACACGTCTCTACATTAATTATTCAATTCAATTTTGAGACGCATCAATTACATCATGTTCATTCTTATTGGTGTAATGTGATACGTCTCTACATTAATTTTCAGATTTTCAATTTCTCAGATTCTCAGTTTTGTTTCACGGCTTCTCCTATCGCCTTACCGAGATTGTAAAGTCTCTCTACATCTTCAGGACGATATGGTGCTCCTTTCACTTCGACGGATTCTGCCACGCGTTGCCATTGGTTCTTTTCCATCACGCCGTTGATGTATTTCACACCGCCGCCGCCCCAGCTCATGCCGCCGAAAACGCCATAGACCTTATTCATCGGTTTGAACTCTGTGAGCTCGTGTAATAATAATGTCATGTTAGGGAATACGCTGCCATAATGAGCGCAAGCTCCTATTACACATCCTTTATATTTCCAAATATCGCTGATGATGTGTGACACTTCTGTCTTTGCGACATCATACATCTTGATGTTCTTAACGCCAGTTTCTGCCACGCCTCTTGCTATGATGTCTGCCATGAGAGCTGTGTTTCCGTACATCGAGCCGTAAACCAAAACGACGCCTTCTTCATTTTCGCCGGTGCTCCATTTGACGTATCTGTCGAGAACCCAGTGCAAGTTGCTGCGCCATACCAAACCGTGTGATGGAGCAATCGTCTTGATGTCTAATGGTCCTAATTTCTGAACTGCCTTGACAGCTTGTCCGGCCACTTTGCCAACAATGTTAGCATAATAACGACGCATATCGTCTTCATAGAAATCTAAGTTTGCTTCGTCGTCGAAGATGCAGCCGTTTAGAGCACCGAAGCCTCCGAAAGCATCGTTAGAGAACAATATCTTATTTGTCTGTTCGTAAGTCACCATCGATTCTGGCCAGTGGCACATAGGAACCATGAAGAACTGAAGTGTGTGTTTGCCAAGACATAATGTCTCGCCTTCAGCAACGATTTTCTTGTTGTTCAAAGGACCATAGAATGCTTCCAAAGGAGCGAATGTCTTTGCGTTGCCGATGACTTGTACGTCAGGATATTCTTGAACGATGGCACGAACTGCGCCGCTATGATCAGGTTCGTCGTGGTTTATCACGAGATAATCGATTTTGCGGTCGCCGATAACGCTTTTAATCTTGAAGAGGAATTCAGCCATAAAGCTTACTTCCACCGGGTCGATGAGAGCTACTTTATCATCGACGATGAGATATGAGTTGTATGAAACTCCGTTAGGAAGTTCCATGTGATTTTCAAACAATTCGGTTTTGCGGTCGTTAACACCGACGTAATAAATGTTGTCGGTCAGATTAATTTTTAACATATCAATATCTATTTTTGTTTCTTGTTCTGTTGTTTTGTCATTTTCAATTTTCTCGAAAGCATCTTTGCCGTGTTTGCACAAAGGGCAGATAATGTCGTCTGGTAGATTCTCGTCTTCGTGAACCCAGCCGCACACTTTGCAATACCAGCCTTTTTTGCCTATAGTTTCTTTCTTAGGTTTGATATTGTTCTGGTAGTAACTGTAAGTCAATGATTCTTTGTTTGATATTACTTCGCAATCTACAACATCGGCGAAGAACATGGTATGAGTTCCCAAGTCCTGATGACTTACCACGTGGCAGGAGATGTACGAGTTGGTGTATTTAGGAATGTATAGAACATTATTTTTCGAGCGGTATTCCTGTTCACAGTCGGCGAATTTATTGATGTTTTTTCCGCTTTGGAAACCGAAATGTTCTATCACCTTGAACGGCGTTTCTGTTGTCAGTATCGACAAATTAAATACGCACGAGTTAAGAACGAGCTCGTGCGTATAATTTTTTTTATTGACAACTACGGCTATACGTAATGGTTCGTCAGTGACTTGGATTACAGTATTAATGATACAGCCGTTATCTATGTTCTCATAGTTAGAAGTAAGGACATATAGTCCGTATCCTATCTTAAAAAGAGCATTTGTGTCCATAAAGGATTTTGAACATCAATCTTCCAATGAGAAATTATCTGTTCCGACACCGCATAGTGGGCAAGCCCAGCTTGCTGGGAGTTTGTCGAATGGAGTGCCTGGTTCAATACCGTTATCTGGATCACCTACTTCTGGGTCATAGACGTAACCGCATACGTCGCATACATATTTTTTCATCTTTTTAAATATTTTAAGTTAAACAATAATATTAATTAATGTATATCATAATTTCTTCTTAAATATTGAAGACGTTCTACTACTTTTATATCTTCTTTTTTATTTACTATTCCTCTGAAACTTTCGACAGTCTTGAAATTATAACGGTCCATCCAAGCTTCTATGTCGGTATTCATCTGTTTGATGTAGTCTATACCGTTACGATAGAGAGTACTACATACCTGTACTGATTTGGCGCCGGCGAGGATTTGTTTCACAACGTCTTCTCCTGTATAAACACCTCTGGAAGCGGAAAGTTCACATTGTATTCCTTGTGAAGAAAGCAATGATATCCAGCGTAGTGTGTTATGATTTTCTTCAGGAGCTGAGATTGAATTGCCAGGAACGGCTTTCATTTTTTCGATGTTGATGTCAGGATTGTAGAAGCGATTGAATAGCACAAGACCTTTAGCGCCAGCTTTCCACAGACTGAAAGCCATGCGGCTGATGTTGGTGAAGTGGTCGCCGAGTTTCACTGAGACTGGGATATTGACGTGTTTTTCCACTTCTTTAAGGATGTTTACATATTCGTTTTCTATCGCTCTTGGGTCGATGTCGTGTTCGAAAGCGGCTATGGCGATGTTAAGTTCTAGAGCGTCGGCTCCGGCTTTCTGCAGTTCATTTGCGATATTGATCCATTCGCCTTTATCTGAGCAGTTGATGCTTGCGATGATTGGAATGTTGACGAGTTTCTTCGATTCACGAATCAGTTTCTCGTAGATTTCTATCTCAGAACCACGCATGAAAGTGTTGAGGTATTCCTGCGCTTCCGGATATAAATCATAAATATCTTCATCGGTATAACCTTCTTCGCGTCTGATTTCAGATGAAATCTGTTCTTCAAAAATGGACTTGAGAACCACTGCGCCAGCACCTGCTTCTGCGCAATGTTTTATGCTCTCTACGCTACCTGTCAATGTAGAACTACTGACGATGATAGGCGATTCTAATTCAAGTCCTAGATATGATGTCTTTAGTTTCATTAGTTTAATTTTTTTGCCTCACAAAGATACGATTTTTTTGAGAAAAATGAAAGTGTTTTTTTACAAATTATGAATAATTAATTTTTATGATGGATGGTAGTATCTTACAATAAAAAATTCTCTATCTTTGCACCCGCATAAGGAGCCTTTACGGACCAGGCGTCACGAAGGGTGAAAAGGGAATCCGGTGTGAATCCGGGACAATTCCAGTTGCTGTGAATCTCACTCAGAATTGAGTTCGTTTGTCGCAGTCTCTGCCACTGATCAAGTATCGGGAAGGCGCGATAAATGAGATAAGTCAGAAGACCTGCCTTGTGTTTCAATGGATCTCCACCTGCTGGAATACGGGTCGAAATCAACTTAATTTATTGCTCTTACATTTTGACGGAAAAATGAAAATCACAGGATTTGTCATACGTATGCTGTATGCCAATGTAAGTGCAATTATCTAATTTGTTACTGACATATAACATCATGCAGGTGATGGACTTTATTTTTAAAAGAAACTTGTGGAAGTTTTTTAAGGTGTTGCAGGTACAGGCGAACCAGATGTATTGTTTGCTTGTGGCAAGCCCTATTCATTATGCTTGGATTACAATCATAAACAGAACAGAACATACAATTCAAAAACGCATAACCATCGCTCAATTTGTCAAATACCTGACAAAGATGCCGTCATCAGAAGTGTTTTATCAAATGTCCATAAATCTTTATGGAGGAAAAATCTTCGAGGCTAAATCCATAAGCGACTTAAATATCAAAAAGATAGAAACTCTATTCCTAGACCTCATCGCTTATCATTGTGTGGAAAGTATCAAACAAGGCAAACGGCTGGAACTTACACCTCGAACCATCAGACATTATAAATTCAAGGCGAGATATATCGATGATTTGAAAACTATCATCGAACAATGTAACAATATGATAACTGAAAATAATCACATTTAATAATCATTAAAAATTTAAAAACATCATGAAAAAGTTATTTACTCTTTTGGCAGTCGCTATCGTAGCTTTAGTTATGGCAGGCTGTCGTCCATGGGAAGAACGTGTAGAGAATCTTGAAGGTCGCGTAACTGCTCTCGAAGAAGCGGTTAAAAAAACAAACAACGACATCGCTGCTTTGCAGACCATCGTGAATGCAATCCAGAACAACGTCTATGTAACTAATGTGATAACAACACCGGAAGGTTACACGATCCAATTCTCCGACGGCACTAATGCAACAATCTCTAATGGTCAGAACGGCACCAACGCTCCTCTCATTTCTATAAAACAAGACACCGACGGTAACTATTATTGGACAATCGACGGCGAATGGTTAATCGTTAACGGTGAGAGAGTCCGCGCTAACGGTCACGACGGACAGAATGGTCAGAACGGACAAGATGGTCAAGATGGGCAGGACGGACAAAACGGTCAGGATGCTGTAGCTCCTCAAATCCGTATCAACGAAGACACCAAAGAATGGGAAATCTCAACCGACGGCGGACAGACATGGTTTTCTACAGGCATCATCGCTGAAGGTCAAGATGGTGAAAACGGCTCTATCATCGTTGAAGGTGAGACACTTTTCCAATCGATAGACTACTCAAACGAAGATTACGTTATTTTCACACTCGCCGACGGCACTGTGCTTAAAGTGGCTCGCTTCAACGGAAACGCTCCTTTATTCATCATTGAAGACGCTCCGGAACTCACACAACTAGAATACGGCACAAGCATCACATACTCAGTGAATGCGGAAAATGTCGTTGAACACATTATTAATACTCCAGAAGGATGGCACGCTTCGTACAGCGATGGCGAACTTAGCATCACTGCTCCTGCAAAAGATTTGTGCCACTACGACAAAGAAGGCGCAATAGCTATAACCGTAGTCTCTGAAGCAGGAATGACATCTATCATCAAACATAATGTCATGGCAGGCGAATGGGTCAACGATGTTGAATTACGTATCTTGACATTCGAAGATTCCGATTGCAACGGTGAGGAAATCGGCGATGGAATATATGCTTGGTCTGAATTCATCCCTTCAAGTCAATATGGCAGCGGCCACGGCAGCTATTGGTGGGGCGACTATGGAAACACAGAGTTAGAGTTCACACCAGTTTATGGTATGTTCGGAGCTTACGGTGGTCATGCCGGCATATCAAATTATGTAGGCAGCGACTGGCAAAATGAAGGTAGCTACATGAACGACTTGCAAGCTTATAATGTTAGTGGCGGTCATAGCGGAAGCAACTTCAACACATACTTCGGATATTTGGATAACTCAGGATATGGTATGATGGAAAGTTTGCCTCCATTCTATTTCTGGGATGGCGAAGCTCGCGTTATCGACCACATGTGGGTTACAAACACAACTTACGTCTATAATCAGGCACAAGGTGCAGGCTTTGGCAGTGAATATGTCATCAGCGATGAATCAACATTAAAGATTGTCGCTTACGGATATGAAAGCGAAGACGACACAGAACCAACAACAGCCGAATTCTATTTGCTTAACGTAGGACAAAACTTCGTCACAGAATGGACAAAATGGGATTTATCTGTCTTGGGTAAAGTCAGCAGAGTTGAATTTAACTGCGTAGGTTCTGATGATATGTATGGATCATACGGCATGTCAGTTCCTGGTTATTTCGCTTATGACGACGTCGCTGTTCAATTCCCAGGTGAAGAAGTATTTAGATAACAGAAGATGAAAATTAATCTGAAATATTTTTGGTTACTCATATTAGTTGCAGTTCTCTACTCGTGTAAGATTGATGAGGAGTTGTTCGCCCCTAAAATCACTCTCGACAATGAGTCTGGTATTTATACCGTGAAATATGGACGCGAAATACTTATCGAACCGAAATACGAGAATGCGGAAGATGCAACATTTTCTTGGACAATGGATGGTGTGGTGATTTCCACTGCACCATCATTGCCGTTTATGAAGGAAGAAGTCGGTGAATATTTCATCACTCTTAAAGTGAGTAACGAAATTGGTGAAGACACAGAAGAGATTCGTGTCGATGTCGTGGAATTGGAAATCCCGACAGTAAGTATCGCCGGTAATAAAAAGATGACCGTCACTGCCGGAACATCAATTCCGCTCGTAGCGACAGTTCGCGAGACCTCGCTTCCTACAAGTTTTATGTGGACCGTCAACGATAAAAATGTAAGTTCTGAATATACTTACACATTTATCGCTGATAAAATCGGAACTTATATCATCAAGGCGACAGCCAAGAATGAAGACGGTTCTCATTACGATATGATAGAAGTTGAAGTCGTTGACGCAAGCGATATGCCTTTCGTTTGGGAGTTTGAGAAATATAATTATCACATTGTGGCAGGACGCAGACTGCTCATTAAACCTTTACAAACAAGTTACGGACAAGTGGAATATTCTTGGAATGTTGAAGGAATGAATGACATCGCAGGTTCTGAAGCGCAATTTGTCTTTGTTGCTAATGAACCAGGAGAATATAAGATCAACGCTGTAGCGACATCTTCAGATAACGATAACAATATAACAGTCACACGTACATTTGTCGTTACCGTTTATGATGAAAAAGAGTTCTATCGTCCTAAGAGCGGCGCATCACAAGCTGACTGGAACAAGGTTTTCGAATACACTCCGGCTCCAGGACAATTTATAAATGAGTTGAAGACTGGAGGTTTCGACGCAACACATACAACACCGGAGGCGGCTGTCGCTTACGCAGAAGGTCGTCTGAACGAATGTAACTGGATCTCTTTAGGCGGTTTCGGAGGTTATATGGTTGTCGGTTTCGACCATAGCATCGACAATTCCCGTTCTTACGATTTGGGTGTCATCGGCAATTCATACGACGGTTCATCTGAACCTGGTGTGGTGTGGGTCATGCAAGATGAAAACGGCAACGGATTCCCTGACGACACATGGTACGAACTGGCAGGTTCGGAAAACGGCAAGTATGAAACAATACAGAATTATGCTGTCACCTATTATCGTCCTTCGGCTTCAGGAATGCCGGTACAATGGACCGACAATCTCGGCAATAACGGCGAGATAGATTATCTCGGACAATATCATAATCAGGATTACTATTATCCTCTTTGGATTAACAATGATAGCTACACGTTGACGGGAACTCGTTTGGAGGCACGCAACTACGACCAATCCGGCAACGGCACTTATTGGGTACAACCACATTACGACTGGGGTTATGCCGACAATTTCAGTCCGACGGATTTCAATTCTTCCGACAAGGCAAACTTCTTCAACATCTCCAATGCCATCGATTTTGAAGGAAATACGGTCAATTTGTCGCATGTCGATTTTGTGAAAGTACAAACCGCCGTCAATTCCAAGAGTGGATGGTTGGGAGAACTTTCAACCGAAGTATGCGGATTCTATGATTGTAGCTTGAGATGATAATTGAAAATATAATAACCTTTAATATGAAAAACACTATTATCACTAAACTTCATTATTGTGGACAATGTCTGTTGACCGTTGTCTGTTGTCTGTTATCTTTTATCTCCTGCATGGAATGGGAATATGGTCTGGAAGAAGATTTCAACACCGTGGGTGAAGGCTTGTTCATTTGCAATGAAGGTAACTTCCAATACGGCAACGCCACATTATCATATTACGACCCGGAGACAAAGAATGTAGAGAATGAAGTGTTTTATCGTGCCAATGCGATGAAACTCGGCGACGTGACTCAGTCGATGATTATAAGAGACAGCATCGGCTGGGTCGTCGTAAACAACTCTCATGTCGTCTTCGCCATAAACATAAACACTTTCAAGGAAGTTGGCAGAATCACTAATCTCACATCGCCACGTTATATGCATTTCGTCTCTGATGAGAAAGCCTATATCACGCAGATATGGGACAACAGAATCTTCATCGTAAATCCTAAACGCTACGAGATAACAGGTTATATCGACATTCCTGACATGACGATGGAAACAGGTTCTACGGAACAGATGGTTCAATACGGGAAATATGTCTATGTGAATTGCTGGTCGTATCAGAACCGTATCCTGAAGATTGACAGCGAGACTGATGAAGTAGTAGATGAACTCGTTGTTGGAATCCAGCCTACTTCCCTCGTGATGGATTGCAACAACAAATTATGGACGGTGACCGACGGCGGTTATGAAGGTTCTCCTTACGGATATGAAGCACCGTCTTTATATCGCATAGATGCCGAGACGTTCACTATTGAGAAACAGTTTGAATTCGAGTTCGGTGACGCTCCTTCGGAAGTGCAACTTAACGGAACTAAGGATAAGATATATTGGATCAACGATGATGTATGGGAGATGGAAGTCACTGCTGATCGTGTTCCGGTTCGTCCTTTCATACCTTATAACGAAACTATATATTACGGTCTGACGGTTTGTCCACGCACAGGCGATGTCTATATCGCCGACGCCATCGATTATGTGCAGCAAGGAATGATTTACAGATATTCCAAAGAAGGTAAATTGTTAGACGATTTTTATGTAGGAATAATTCCTGGAGCTTTTTGTTGGAAATAAATTAATGATTGAAATGAAGAAGTCGCACCTTATATTATTGTTTCTTTTATTGCCTTTCGTCAATATGGCGCAAGAAGATGATGACATCAAATGGTATCTTAACCTTCCGGAAATACCGATTTATGCCGACAGACCGATAAAAGAAATCGGAGTACAGCAGACGAAGATGGATTCCATTGTGTTGAAAGAAAACATCGCGCTTTCGGTAGCAGATATTCTTACTTTTTCCTCCCCTATCTTCGTGAAAAATTACGGACGCGCGACATTATCGACGGTAGCATTCCGTGGCACATCGGCATCACATACACAAGTGTCTTGGAACGGAATGAAGATCAACAACCCGATGCTCGGCATGACCGACTTCTCCATGATTCCCTCCTACTTCATCGATGACGCCACTTTGTTACACGGAACTTCATCCGTCAATGAGACTGGCGGCGGTCTCGGAGGTTCAGTGCAACTTTCAACAAAACCAGTGAAAACTGACGGGTTCGGATTGCAATACATACAAGGTATTGGTTCTTTCAAGACTTTCGATGAATTCCTAAGACTGACCTACGGCAACGAACATTGGCAGACTTCGACTCGCATCGTTTATTCGTCTTCACCTAACGATTATGAATATCGTAATCATGACAAGAAGGAAAACATATACGATGAGAACATGAACATCATCGGACAATATTATCCTATTGAACGTAACCGCAGCGGAGCTTTCAAGGATTTTCATTTTTTGCAGGAAGTATATTACGACACTAAGAAAGGCGACAAATTCGGCTTCAACGCTTGGTACATAAATTCCGACAGAGAACTCGCATTGCTTTCTGTTGATTACGGCGATGATACCGAATTCGAGAATCGACAAAAAGAGCATACATTCCGCACCGTGATGTCGTGGGATCATATAAAAGAAAACTGGAAACTCGGAACCAAAGCAGGTTATATCAATACGAATATGGCATACGACTACAAGCGAGATCTTGGCAACGGCATCATGGCACACATGATACAATCACGCAGCAAGATCAACACCTTGTTCGGACAAGCAGAAGGCGAATATTACATTAGCGACAAATGGTTGTTCATGGCAAATCTCACGGCGCATCAGCATTTTGTGAAGAGTCACGACAAGACCATCATACAACAAAACGGTGATGTCGCGCCTGTAGGATATCACAAAGCACGTCCTGAACTAACGAGTTCCGTCTCTGCAAAGTGGCGACCTGTTGACCGCTTCGGAATGTCGGTCGTCATCAGAGAAGAGATGTACGGCAACGAATGGACGCCTATCATCCCGGCGATATTCATCGATGGCGTGATATCGAGAAAAGGCGACGTCGTAGCAAAAGCGTCCGCCTCACGTAACTTCCGTTATCCGACGCTCAACGACCTTTACTTCATGCCAGGCGGCAACCCCGACCTGAAAAAAGAAAGCGGCTGGACATACGACGCGGGACTTTCATTCGCAGTGGGAAAAGAAGGCGTTTATTCATTGAGCGGTTCCGCCAACTGGTTCGAGTCGTTCATTCACGACTGGATCATCTGGCTGCCGACGACAAAAGGATTCTTCTCGCCCGACAACATCAAAGACGTACATGCTTACGGTATAGAGACGAAAGCCGAATTAGATGTAGCTTTGTCGGAAGACTGGAATTTAGGACTTGACGGAACCTTCTCATGGACGCCGTCAATAAATGAAGGCGAACCACGTTCACCGGCAGACCAGTCTGTAGGAAAGCAACTGCCTTACGTCCCGGAATATTCTTCCACAGTAACAGGACGACTGACATGGAAGACATGGTCATTTCTTTACAAATGTTGTTATTATTCAGAGAGATTCACGATGTCGTCGAACGACATCACTCTTACTGGAAAACTTCCGAAATATTATATGAGCAATATCTCACTGGAAAAGATCGTCTCTTTGAAATGGGCAGACCTCTCGTTTAAAGGAGCTATCAACAACCTCTTCAATGAAGAATATCTCTCCGTTTTGTCACGTCCGATGCCAGGAATCAACTTCGAGATTTTCGTAGGAATAACGCCGAAATGGTGATTTTTAGAATCTGAGATTAAAATAAGTATTTAGGGAAATCTATATGCCCTTTCAAGAAATACAAAAATCTTCTCAATAAAAATTCATAAATTGTACCCCCACCGGGAATCGAACCCAGATTTAAAGTTTAGGAAACTTTCGTTCTATCCGTTGAACTATAGGGGCGACTTTCAAATTGAAAGTTAAAAATTGACAATTGACAATTTCTTTTTGTCTTTAGACTTTCGTCCTTAGCCTTTTCACTGTGCAAAAGTAATATTTTTTTGCGAATAATTTATTTTTCATTTTACATTTATTATTTTACCAAAATAATTACCTTTGTGTCGTTTTTATAAAACAATATAAGTAATTATCATAAGATGAAAGTCTTTAATTTTATAGTTGACATTCAACGTTTTGTAGAAGAGAAACGTAACGAAGGTTTAAAAATAGGCTTCGTTCCTACTATGGGAGCACTTCACGAAGGTCATCTTTCGTTGATAAATCGTGCTAAAAAAGAAAACGACATCGTGGTTTGTAGCGTGTTCGTAAACCCAATCCAATTCAATAATCCTGCCGATTTGGAAAAATATCCTCGCACTCCTGAAAAAGACATTGAGAAATTGGAACAGGCTGGCTGTGACGCTGTTCTCATGCCTTCAGTAGAGGAAATGTATCCTGAAAAAGTGGAAGATCATTACGACTTCGGAAATTTGGAACGTGTTATGGAAGGCGCCTGCCGTCCTGGTCACTTCAACGGAGTCGCCATCGTGGTACGTATACTCTTTGAAATAGTTACTCCTAACAGAGCTTATTTCGGCGAGAAAGATTTTCAACAACTCGCCATCATTAATAAAATGGTTAAGGATCTCAATATGAACCTCGAAATTGTGCCTTGCCCTATCGTCAGAGAAAACGACGGTCTCGCCATGAGTTCCCGTAATGTACGTCTCAACGACAAAGAGCGCGCTATCGCTCCAAAAATCTTCGCTACTCTCAATGATGCAATATCAAAGAAAGATTCGATGTCGCCAGCAGAAATGAAATCTTATGCTTTGGCTAAATATTCAGAAATAAAAGAGTTCGATGTCGAATACGTTGAGATAACTGACGAGATAAATCTTAAATCTATCGAAAACTGGAATGAATGTGAACATGCTCGTATTTTCGTGGCTCTTCAACTTGGTCCAGTTCGCTTAATTGATAACGTTAGAATTTTTTAATATGAATATTGAAGTTCTCAAATCTAAAATCCATCGCGCTACAGTAACTCAAGCTGACCTTAATTATATAGGCAGCATAACTATCGACGAAGACTTGCTTGACGCAGCTAACATCATTGAAAACGAACGCGTCGACATCTATAACATTACTAACGGTGAACGTCTCTGTACTTACGCCATCAAAGGTGAACGCGGTTCCGGTGTAATCGGAATCAACGGAGCAGCGGCTCATAAGGTAAATGTCGGCGACCTCGTAATCATAGTCTCTTATTGCTCAATGGATTTCGAAGAGGCTAAGAAACATAAGCCTTCTATCGTATTCCCGGATAAAAACAATAAAATATGATTTAGCTATCAGCTGTTAGCTGTCAGCTATCAGTAGCAAGAATATAAATATTTAAAAAGACAAAGTGTTGAATAAGAATGTCTCCAACGCAATAACGTATATCATTTTCCTCTTTCTGGGGATTCTTCTTCTTTGGCTTTGCTTCAGAAAAATAGACTTCTCTGAAGTCGTAGGTTATATTAAGACGGCAAAATATTCATGGATGTTGCTGAGTTTAGTTTGCTTGGCAATATCTTTGTTTTTCAGAGCTCTCCGTTGGAATATCTTGATAGAAGCATTAGGATATAAAACAAGAGTCTCAACGACTTACGAATCTGTCTTGATAGCATATTTTGCAAACACAGTATTCCCTCGTCTCGGCGAAGTGACACGTTGCGGAACATTAACCAAAAAAGAAAACATCCCTTTCGACAAATCATTCGGAACCGTAATATCAGAACGCGTCCTCGACCTTGTGATACTTTTCGGTATGGCACTGTTAGTCATTCTGTTTCAATGGAATCTGCTCGGAAGTCTGATAACTTCTTGGCTAAATCCTTTGATGGCGAAACTGAAAGCCAATGTCGTTATAGGAATCGCTCTCATTGCGATAATGATAGTTTTATTTTTATCTATTGTATTTATTTTCAAGAAGAAAAGACATCTTATCTCTCAGAATAAATTATATCAGAAAATCGCTTCTCTTTGGAACGGTTTCTTAGATGGAATCAAGAGTATCTTCACCATGGAGAAGAAAGGTCTGTTCATAATCTATACATTATTAATATGGGGATTTTATGTCGTGATGACTTGGTTACCATTTTATATGTTACCTGAAACCTCGTATCTCGGACTTACAGAAGCTGTCACTTTGTTAGGATTGGCGACATTAGGTGTTGTTGCTCCGGTTCCAGGCGGAATGGGTGTCTATCACTTCATTGGCATTTTGTTACTCAACGGATTCTACGGAATATCGGAATCGGCAGCTGTCTCTTTCGTGACGATAAATCATACGACACAGATGATATTTTATCTTGTGACGGGCGTCATTTCGTATGCGATAATGTTCTTTATCGACAGACGTTCTCCTTTAAATTAACAGTGAACAATGTACAATTAACAATCCTAATAATAGTTCATAGTCATTGTCATAGTTCAAAGTAAAAAAATATATTAACATGAAACATTTGGAAAAGATTTACGATAAGATTTTAGACGACAAATCTCTTGATGAAAAGTTGAATCTCTGGCGTGAGGAAGGCAAGTCGATTGTATTTTCAAACGGTTGTTTCGACATCTTGCATCGCGGTCATGTGGAATATTTGTCAAAAGCCGCCGACCTTGGCGATATTCTTATAATAGGTTTAAATACAGATGCTTCTGTCAAAAGATTAAAAGGTCCGTCACGACCTGTCAATGACGAGAAAGCACGCGCTGTGGTTTTGGCAGCTTTGGAATTCGTCGATGCCATAATGTTCTTCGAAGAAGATACTCCTTATAATTTAATAAAATGCGTTCAGCCTGACGTACTTGTAAAAGGCAAAGACTACAAAGCAGAAGATATCGTCGGCTACGACATAGTAACTAATAAAGGAGGAAAAGTTGAGACGATAGAATTAGTTGATGGTTTTTCAACGACGAATATTATTAATAAACTTTAAGAAACGACTATTTTTTCTTCAAAAAATTGACGATTCTCTCGCAAGCTAAACCATCGCCGTAAGGAAATATGCTCTTTGTATTTGTTGCTGTTTTTTTCTACAACAATTACACTTGTGCTACCTGATCTGTTTTTCTTCTTTCTTACAAATATATCACAAAAATAGTAAAAAAACAACCGCGTCACCCAAAATAGGTGACGCATGAACGTTAAACTATTGTTTATCTGAAACTTGTATTTTTACTAAAAATAGAGTGACGAAGTCAGGAGAAACTTCTTCGCTGATAAATGCATCTGCGACATTGCAATGTGATAATTTATTGTTAATAGCATTTACTGACACGCATGATGTGAAATTAGAAGGCAAGACCATTCATATTGTCTCTGCAATAGAATGGTTGCTGAGAGAAACTTAATAATAAAGGGGACTTCTATAAATTCCCCCTTTAAATAAATTTTGACAATTGTGATAAAAACTTTTGCGTGCTTTATGTTTTGACTTCGTCCAAGTTGCTTGCACTCGGAATAACTAATGCGAGCATTGTTCTTCACTCGCTTAAACGCAACTTTTTCTTGGAATCTTTTCGTCTTTCTCTCAATCACATAGCTCGCTATGCTCTTTCGAGAAAAACAAAAATCTTCTCAAAGATAAAATCATAAATCACTTGCAAAGCAATTTATAGAAATCCCCTAAAATAAAACAGCATCTTGAAAATTTCAGGATGCTGTTATTTTATATCGTAAATAATAATGATGTAACAATTATCTCACTACAAATTTATGACTTACGCCATTGACAGAATAGAAATATATGCCAGGTGTATATGACTCGACATTCAATAATATTTTGTCAAAAGTAGAATCTATAGTCTTTTTTTCTATCATTTTGCCATTGACATCATATATCAACATTTCTGCTTGTTCTCCTTTATTCAAATTATATGGAAGACTTATTGTGTTTCTTGCAGGATTAGGATAAGCGTGACCGAACGATGTAGTCCTGACATTTTTAACAGATTCATATCCGTCAATAGAATATATTTCTGTATAACGATCTCCTGTCGTTTCATTATCAACCCAAAACATCAATTTGTTTTGAAGGATAATAACATCATCATCCATATCTATAGAAACATCCGCTCCCCAATTCTTTATGATATTACCATTTGAATCGTACATGCAGAGACAACAATGATATTGATAATCATTATCATGATAAAAAGATTCTACCATTATTAGGTCTGGCGCAAATACCCCTGTATTTATTTCACTATATCCCTCAAGTGGATATAATGTAACTTCTTTTTGTAGACTATAATCGGGATTATATATTCTCACCGTTACGTAGGAATCATCTTCTGGATACTCCAGGCTAAAATAATACTCACCAAACATTGTAGGATAAACTACATCTTCAAAAGTATGTTCCAAGGTCATCTGTGCATTCAGTTTATTAGTAAATAATACACATACAAATAATAACATCGTAAAGGTTTTAAATAGTTGCTTCATAATTGTTTCCTCTGTTATATCCCATCGAGACATCGGTTTTGATTTTAAATGATTAATGATTTGATTTTTCCTGCAAAGAAAATCTTTTATCAAACATCAACATCTTCAAAGCATTGCCTTTATCGGGCATTATGCCTATTGTGGGCAGCTTGCCTTATTTGGGCAGGTTTTTCAATCTTTGGGAGTAATATTGGAAGAGGTCGGTTTTCAGTATGTGTGAAATGTGAAAGAGCTGCTCGGTGTCTATTATGTCTTTATAGAAAATCTTGTTCACCGTGCGGATGTTGATACAGAGCTGTTCGGCAAACCAGCGGTTGGTTTTCTTCTGCCTTCGCAACTCCTCTTTGATTATCAATCCTATGTGAATTTCAGACCTCATTTGTTTTAGTTTCATAACGACATATAAAAAAAGCACGGACGATTCTAATCCATGCTCCAAGGTCCTGAGATTACCTATCCAAACAGAAAAGAATCACCCATGCTAAATAGTACGGGCGTCCTTACTTATTCGTCGTTTGGATTGCAATTAAAATTTCTCAGGTTTTAGGAGCAAATGCCGAACAAATAGTAAACACTATCTTTAAATTATATGTCGTTCAAAGTTTTACATAATTGATATGATTTAATGAATAATTGCAAAGATAAGAAAATAATTAAAACTTCTCTTACAGATTGGAACAAATTAACACAGATAAAAATCAGTGAAAATCAGTGTAATTTGTGGGAGAAAAATAATAAGACTGTTTTATACGTCATCTTTCGTCAGCCATTCCCATACAGGAATCACTTGAATTTTGTATCCGTCTTTCTCGATGATCTCATTTTCATGGTCGGTAATTATGAATAAATTATCGCATTTTGTAGCTTTGGCAGCGGCAATGCACCCTCTAATTTCGCGTTTTCTTGTTTTTTCATTTGATATTTCATAACTAACCTGATATACGGCACTGGTTTTGTTTCCATCACATACCACGAAGTCGGCTTCTGCGTTTCTGTTTTGGAAGTAATATATGTCATAGTCAGTATTAGCTTTTCTGCGCAACAATTCTAAATACACTATGGTTTCTAATCTCCAACCGAGATTTTCTCCAGAAAAACTATTTTCGCGCTTATCCATAAATGCTACATCTATCGCATACGACTTTTCACCTCTCGTCCTTTCTCTACTTTTTGCGGAATATTTGTTTATAGTAGAAATTAAATATGTCTGATTCAAATATAAAAGATAATTGCCAAGTGTTCGTTCACTTTTTATACCTATTGTATTTAAAAGGCTTTCTTTTACAATAATTGTAGGGGTCTCATTAAGGATGTGATGAGTAAGTTTCTTTAATACATTAATATTGCGTATCTTATAACGTCTACTGATATCTTGTGATATGATATTGTCTGTCAATGTATTTATATATTCTTTATGATTCTCTTCACTATTTATTAGTTCAGGAAATCCACCTTGTTTGAAATACTCGTCGTATGCTTTTGAAATCAAGCCTCTGTTTTTTGTGGTTAGTCGTGTGTAATCCAATTCCTTCATCACGCACCAATCTTTGAACGAGAATGGGTACAACTCAATCTTATGATGACGACCTGTAAGATGGGATGCCAATTCGGAACTCAGTAATTTTGAATTACTGCCTGTAATTAGGATATGTATTTTTTGTCGTAACAAACGATTGACAAATAGTGGCCAACCATCAATATTCTGAATCTCGTCCAAAAAAAGATAATCAAACTTACCATAAATTTTATATAGTGTTTGTAGAACATTATCTAAATCATTGGTTTCTAAATTTATCAGACGTTCATCATCAAAGTTGACGTATGCGTAATGTACGCCAGCTTTTCTAAGCGCATTGAAACAAAGTGTAGATTTACCGCTTCTACGAACGCCTATTACGACTTGTGCGAGCTTGCTATTCAGATTTATCAAATCTTCCTCCTGCCTATGTATCAGCACCTCACTATCAAGAGTTTCAAGTTCATCCTGCTGCTCAAGTAATACTTTTTCGATTTCTGTTAAATTCATAAACTAAAACAATAGATTTGCCACGCAAAGATAAAAAATTTTTTGTTCTAATACGGATAAATGACATATTTTGTATATTTCTAATGCGGATAAAATGCAAGAAATGCCATTTGTTAGTACGGATAAATGACATATTTTATCATTTTCTAATACGGATAAAATGCAATATCAATCAGATTTCTTTCAAAAAATCGACGATTCTTTTGCAAGCTAAACCATCGCCGTAAGGATTTACCGCCTTACTCATTTTATTATATGAATCCTCACTTTCCAATAATTCTGAAACTTCATTGATAATCTTATCGTAATCAGTGCCAACGAGTTTTACTGTTCCGGCTTCTAATGCTTCCGGACGTTCAGTGTTGTTACGCATCACGAGAACAGGTTTTCCCAAACTCGGAGCTTCTTCCTGAATGCCGCCGCTATCTGTCAAGATGATGTCTGCTTTCTCCATCAAGAAAATAAAATTCAGATAGTCAAGTGGTTCGATGAAGAATGTATTGGATAATTTTTCGTTTTCTTGTCCGAATATCTCAGAAATAGGTTTACGTACGTTAGGATTTAAATGCATCGGATATACAAAATCGACACTTGGATATTTTATTGATAACGTCTTGATTGCATTGCATATATTTCTGAAACCTTCGCCGAAATTCTCACGACGATGTCCTGTGATTAAGATTAGTTTTCTTGTAGAGACGCACGTCCGTGCATCTTTACGTGAGATACGATTCACATCGTAACCGCAATTCTTAATATTTTTTTGCAATGTCTCGGCGAGATTGTCGTCTTCTTTAATTTTATTAATAACCCAGAACAAGGCATCGATGACGGTATTGCCGGTGATAACTATATTTTGATTATCGACGTTTTCTTTCAAAAGATTCTGACGACTCAGTTCCGTCGGTGCGAGATGATAAGTCGCTAATCGTCCTGTCATTCGGCGGTTCATTTCTTCTGGCCAAGGACTGTAAATATTATTGGTTCTCAATCCTGCTTCTACATGAACGACGGGAATCTGTTTGTAGAAAGCCGCCAAAGCCGCTGCTGTTGAAGTAGTTGTGTCGCCATGAACAAGAACGAAGTCCGGATTTGTTTCATCAAGAACATCACGAAGTCCTAATAAGACTCTTGATGTGATGTCGTACAAATCCTGTCCTTGTTTCATGATGTTAAGGTCGTAATCAGGTTTTATCTCGAAGATGTCAAGAACTTGGTCGAGCATTTCTCGATGTTGGGCGGTGACACATACCATAGTCTGAAACTCAGAGTTTTCCTGGAATTTCTTTACCAACGGAGCCATTTTAATTGCTTCAGGACGTGTTCCGAATACCAACAATACTTTCTTCATTTTTATTAATATTTGACCTGATTCTTAATTTATTTTTATCATATTATTACCGCAGAAATCCAAGACAATAATATCTTTTCTGTAGTTAAGTTCCGCAAACTCTCTATGATTAACTAAAAAAACTACAATATCAGCAGTTTCGTAAGCGACTTTATAATCAGTTAGTTTGAAAAGATTATTATCTTTAACATTTGGCTCAACGACCATAATGTCTGGATTGTTACAAGCTTGTATCACATTGGTTGTTATAGATTTCGCAGGCGACTCTCTCAAATCGTCGATGTTCGGCTTGAAAGCAAGTCCCATCATCGCGACCTTAGGTTTACGATGGTTTTTAAGTTCGAACTCAAGCATGCAGTTCTTGACTTTCTCCGCACACCACAAAGCCTTGTAATTATTTATCTCTCTTGCTGTTGCTATAATCTTAGATTCTTTCGGATAGTCAGCGGTAATGAAATAAGGATCGACGGCGATGCAATGTCCACCGACACCGCAACCTGGACGTAAGATATTGACTCTCGGATGTTTGTTAGCCAAATCTATTAGTTCCCAGACGTTGATTCCTGCTTTGTCGCATATTATCGACAACTCATTAGCGAAAGCGATTTGTACGTCGCGAGATGAATTTTCCGTCAGTTTGCACATCTCGGCGGTGCGGCTGTTTGTTGAATGCAAATTTCCTTTAACAAAAATCTGATAAAATTCTTTAGCTTTATTTGTAGAAACTTCGTTGATGCCTCCGATGACGCGGTCGTTGTTCTCAAGTTCGTAGATTACGTTTCCAGGAAGTACGCGTTCCGGGCAATAAGCGATGAAAATCTTGTTTTTAAGTTCTGGACGTGTTTCATAAATGAGTTTCATCATTTTTTCTGTTGTGCCTACCGGTGATGTAGATTCTATGACGAAGAGGTCGTTTTTTTTGAGAAGCGGAACTACCATGCGGGTCGCTGCTTCGACGTAAGAGATGTCGGGTTCGTGGTCGCCTTTGAAAGGAGTCGGGACGACGATAAAATAAGCGTCACTGACTTGAGGTTCGGTGTAAGCTTTTAGTTTGCCGTTTGTTACGACATCTTTAAGCAATTCCTCCAAACCAGGTTCAATGATATGTAGTTGCCCTTTGTTGGTTGTCTCTACGACATCTTTATTAATATCTACACCAACCACATCGACGCCATGCTTCGCGGCAATGATCGCCGTTGGCAAACCGATGTAACCCAATCCCATGAAACACGCTTTCATCTTACAAATTTTTATCATTTGCAAAGATAAGAAAAAGTCAACAGACAACGGACAACAGACAACAGACTTTGTTCACAATTTTTTTTGCTGTGAGCTGATGACTGACCGCTAATTTTCAATTTTATATTTTCATTTGAGACACACTAATTACCTATTCTTAATTCTTATAGGTGAAACATGTTACTATCCCGTATATGGTGACAAGATGGAAAAAAGATTATCAAAATACTTGAAATAAAAGTAATAATAATTCATCATAAAATCTTATATTTGCGAGTTGTTGTAACAATATTATTTCCTCGAGAACGGATAAAAGATGATATACGTTTAAAATGCAGTAGAATGAACAAAAACTTAGAAACCGAAGAAAGAACGGAACGAATTGCTATAGTATCTCATTATATACAAAATAGGGGATACAGTTTTGTGGAAAGATATGAAGATAAGGCAAAAGAGATAATTAAAGATATTTATGACTATGATATATCTGAGGAGATGACATCTCATCCATCTGAGAGCGTATCATATTATACGTTATTCGACGATTTCTTGTCTGTACCTTTTTTACCTATCGATGATTACAAGTTTACATTTATAGATTTGTTTGCTGGCATTGGAGGATTTAGGTTGGCGATGCAGAATCTTGGTGGTAAATGTGTATTTTCTTCAGAATGGGATAGCCAAGCGCAGAAAACATATCTTTTAAATTATGGTGAAGTTCCATTTGGTGATATAACTAAAGAAAGTACAAAATCATATATACCTGATAATTTTGACGTATTGTGCGCTGGTTTTCCTTGTCAGGCGTTTTCGTTGGCAGGGAAACGATTGGGATTTGAAGAAACAAGAGGTACATTATTTTTTGATGTAGCAGAAATCTTGCGCCGTAAAAGACCTAAAGCATTTTTCTTAGAAAATGTAAAAGGTCTGCTGATTCATGATAAAGGAAAAACTCTTCAGACAATCTTAAAAGTTCTTAGAGAAGATTTAGATTATTATGTTCCAGAACCTCAGATAGTAAATGCAATGAATTTCGGTGTCCCTCAACATCGTGAAAGATTATATATCGTTGGTTTTAGGAAAGACCAAAATGTTAATGAATTTACATATCCTAAACCAACAGACACCACCAAAACTTTCTCTGATGTAAAAGAAAAAGAAACTGTTTCTGCAAAATATTATTTATCCACGCAGTATATTAAGACTCTTATTGCGCATAAGGAACGCCATGCTTCAAAGGGCAATGGTTTTGGTTATGAAATAATCAATGATGATGAGGTCGCAAACGCCATTGTAGTTGGCGGCATGGGGAGAGAAAGAAACTTAGTAATTGACAATCGTTTGGAAGACTTTACGCCAGTAACACGTATAAAGGGTGAGGTTAACAGAGACGGACTTCGTAGAATGACACCACGAGAATGGGCAAGATTGCAAGGATTTCCAGATAATTTTATAATTGGAGTTGCAGATGCTTCGGCTTATAAGCAATTCGGAAATTCCGTGGCGGTCCCTGCAATTCAAGCGACAGCTGCTGAAATTATTAAAAGAATTAATCTGTCAAAAACCAAAGATTATGGCACTAAAAGGAAATAAAGGAGAATGGAGCGAACTGTATGCTTTCTTTAAATTGCTTTCAGATGGATGTATTTATTGTGGAGATGCTTACCTAAATAGATATGATGACAAATTCTATCCTGTTTTAGAATTATTTAGAGATGACAAACCTGATAGGAATTCATACAAGATACAATCTGAAAGAAGAAGCATAATAATAAAAGGTAATAACATCGATATTGAAGTTCCACAAGATAGGTTTACGAATGAGGCTGCTGCATTGTTAGCTCTTATTAAATCTAAGAATGATAACACCGACTTTTCATATATTGAATCTTTCATGGAGATGATAGATATTCACACGGTTAAAGCAAAGTCATCGGATAAGGCAGATATTAGAATTGTTATTCACGACCTGAAAAGAGGTTCTAAACCAGAACTAGGTTACAGTATCAAATCTAAGTTAGGAGCTAAATCGTCACTAATCAATTCTAACAAAGACGCTACAAATTTCATATATCGAGTGAATGGTATCTCTGCAGAACAAATGAATGAATTTAATTCGTGTGACAATTTTAAAGAGAAATTCCATTATCTGCAATCTCACGACACAATACTTTCTTATATCTCAACTGCTAATAATGTTTTTCATAATAATCTTACCTTATTGGATTTAGGTATAGAAAAAATTATTGCAGAAGCCTTGTTGCTATATTATTCAGGGAAATCAAAATCATTATCCGGCACTATAAAACTGATAACAGAAACAGATCCTCTGAATATTATGGATAGTACCGATCAACCGATGTATGAATACAAGGTCAAACAATTTCTTTTGGCATTTGCTCTCGGCATGACATCTGCTAAACCTTGGTACGGACAGTTTCATGCAAATGGTGGTTATATTATCGTAAAAGAAGACGGAGATATAATATGTTATCACTTTTTCGACAGAAATGATTTGGAAGAATATCTTTATCATAATACCTTTTTCGATACACCAAGTACAAGCCGTCATAACTTCGGGAAAATATACGAAGAAAACGGAGAGTATTTTCTAAAGTTGAATCTGCAAATTAGATTTATATAATAATATAATCCAATGAAAACCATAAAAATAGCAGTCATAGGTCTTGGTTATGTGGGACTTCCTTTAGCACGACTTTTCTCTACAAAGTTCGAGACAATTGGTTTCGACCTTAATGAGTCTCGTGTAAATCAAATTAATGAAGGACGCGACACTACTTTGGAAGTCGATGACAAACTGCTGAAAGATGCAATTAATAATCACGGATTTAGATGTACGACAAAAATTGATGACTTAAAAGATTTTAACTTTTATGTCGTGGCAGTACCAACTCCAATTGATGAAAACAATCATCCTGATTTAACTCCTTTGATTAAAGCGAGCGAGACTGTAGGTAAGATTATAAATAAAGACGATGTCGTAGTTTATGAATCAACGGTTTATCCAGGTGTCACCGAGGAGATTTGTATTCCTGTAGTGGAAAAAATATCCGGACTTAAATTTAATATCGACTTCTTCGCGGGTTATTCTCCCGAAAGAATAAATCCTGGCGATAAGTTGCATACCGTAGAGAAAATCAAGAAAGTTACTTCTGGTTCTACCCCGGAAATAGCTGACATCGTTGATGAGGTTTATAATACGGTTTTAATTAATGGCACGCATAAAGCTCCGTCGATAAAAGTTGCGGAGGCTTCTAAGATTATCGAGAACTCTCAGCGTGATGTCAACATAGCATTTATGAACGAACTTGCTAAGATTTTCAATGCAATGGAGATTGATACTCACGATGTCATAGAAGCTGCTTCTTCAAAATGGAACTTCATTAAACTTAATCCGGGCTTGGTGGGTGGTCATTGCATCAGTGTCGATCCTTATTATCTTATCGAAAAAGCTCAGGTCTACGGAGTGCTGCCTCGAATCATGTCGTCGGCTCGTCATCTCAACGATGGAATGGGGGAATATGTCGCAAATCAGACAATTAAACTCATGAATAAAAAAGGTGTCATGGTGAAAGATGCTAAGATTCTCATTCTTGGAATCACGTTCAAAGAAAATTGTCCCGACATACGTAACACTAAAATCGTTGATATTCACCATACTTTAAATGAGTTCACAAATAATATCACGATTTACGACCCTTGGGCTGATGTAGATCAAGTAAAGAAAGAATATGATATAGAAATAGTTAATAATCTTCCTGAAAATGAATCGTTCGATGCTGTAATTTTGGCTGTCTCTCACGATAAGTTTTCAGATATTAATCTTAAATCCTTGATGAAAGAAAACAGTGTCATCTATGATGTCAAAGGTTTTTTAGATAGAAGTATCGTTGATGGAAGACTTTAACTTAAAATTGAGAATCTGAGAATCTGAAAATCTGAAAAATTGAGAAATTTTGATGTATAAAGAAATATAATTATGAAAATGTTAAGACAAATTTCAATCGCAGTTATTATGATTACTATGTTAGTAAATTGTACAAATTCACAGAATGAGAAACCTGTCGTTTATATGACGACCGACATTTCTCCTGAAGGTCTCGTTAAAGTATATGAGGCTCTTGGAGTTAAGCCTGAAGGTAGAGTAGCTGTCAAGATTTCGACCGGCGAACCTGGCGGAAAGAATTACCTCAAGCCGGAACTTATCAAAGACCTCGTGCAGAAAGTAAACGGCACATTGGTTGAATGTAACACAGCATACGCCGGTAAACGTAATACCAATGAAGCTCACTGGCAGACATTTAAAGATCATGGTTTTATGGAAATCGCTCCTTGCGACCTCATGGACGAATTCGGCGAGAAGAAGATTCCTGTCAAAGACACGACACATATTAAATATAATCTCGTAGGCGACCATATCGATAATTACGATTTCATGATCAACCTCGCTCACTTCAAAGGTCACGCTATGGGCGGATTCGGCGGCGTATTGAAAAACCAATCTATCGGTGTCGCTTCAGCTAACGGTAAGGCTTACATTCATACCGCAGGAAAGACAGCAGACAAAAATCTCATCTGGAAAGAAAATCGCGACGTCCCGCAAGATCATTTCATCGAAGCGATGGCAGCAGCGGCTCAATCGGTTCACGATTACTTCAAAGGAAATATTCTTTATATCAATGTTATGAACAATCTCTCTGTCGACTGCGACTGCAACAATCATCCTGCCGACCCTGAGATGAAAGATGTCGGCATCTTGGCATCTACAGATCCTGTCGCTCTCGACCAAGCATGCGTCGATTTGGTTTTCAACTATCCTTCGCAAGAAGGCGACGACGCTAAGGCATTGATAGAAAGAATCAACTCGCGTCACGGCGTTCATATCATCGAACATTCAGCAGCCATCGGATTGGGATCGAGAGAATATGAACTTGTTAAGATTGATTAATTTCAGCTATCAGTTATTAACTGTCAGTAATCAGCAAAAAAGACTGACAGCTGATGGCTGATAACTGACCGCTTATAAAATGAAAAGCGCATTAAAATATCTGATAATCTTTCTTCTTCTGTTTTGTACGAGGACAGTTGATTGTTGTCCGTTGTCTGTAGACAAAATTAAAGAAGCCGTTGAGCGTCAGTTGCGTGATTATCCGAAATCGACATTACAGGATTTATATAAGAGTTTCTTTCAAGACAGATTCGGTCCAGGACATTTGGTTAATGATACTGCCACTGCAGGAAAATATCTTCGTTATGAATTAAATAATGCTGATTCTTTCCATAAAATGTATTATGAACCTACAGGCTATGATACAAATTATTACAGAGTAAATCTTTCGGTTCTTAAAGAAAATAAAGTAACATATCATAAATACTTTGATGCTTTCTTAAGAAGTGTTAAGAACGTTAATCTTGAAGATATTTCAGAATGGAAAGACGAATGGTCATTTATAGAATCTGTAATTGTTTCGATGGATTTGAATCTTGAAGTTTTTGATGAAGATTTGGAGATGATACATTCCATTTTGGAACAAGGCAAATATGCGGTTCATCACAGTGATGTTTATAATTCTGAATATCATCCTCATTACAGGATTATTGAGAAGAAGATTTTTGAGGAGGAGATTTTACCGTTACTATAGTTTTTAAAACCAAAAGTCAATCCCCCAAGGTGGGGAAGGACTTTTTGGTTATTTACAT